>JAEUQR010000022.1 GCA_016789705.1 Acidobacteriota bacterium | reverse complement strand
ACGAACGCGAAGGCCAGCGTCGAGAAGAAGACGCCGAGGAAGATGTTGAACATGCCCTTCTGCGCGTAGACCGTGCAGATCTCGACGACCTTCTTGCTGTCTTCGACCGAGGCCTTCTCGGCGCCGTCGAGCTTGATGTTCGCCTTGATGAACTCGACGGCACGGTAGGCGCCGGTCGTCACCGCCTGCATGGAGGCGCCCGTGAACCAGTAGATCACGGCGCCGCCGGTGATGAGCCCGAGCAGGAACGGCGGATGCAGGATCGACAGCTTGGCGATGGCCGACTGGTCCGCCAGGCCCTGCGTGAGGGCCATGATGATCGCGAAGATCATCGTGGTGGCGCCGACGACGGCCGTGCCGATGAGAACGGGCTTCGCCGTGGCCTTGAAGGTGTTGCCGGCGCCGTCGTTTTCCTCGAGCAGTTCCTTGGCCACGGTGAAGTTCACCGGGAAGCCGTAGTTCTTCTCGATGTCCTTCTCGATGCCGGGGATGGCCTCGATGAGCGACAGCTCGTAGACCGACTGCGCGTTGTCGGTCACCGGGCCGTAGGAGTCGACGGCGATGGTGACCGGGCCCATGCCGAGGAAGCCGAAGGCCACGAGGCCGAAGGCGAACACGGCGGGCGCCAGCATCAGGTCACCGAGGCCCATCATCGAGAAGTAATAGGCGATGGCCATCAGACCCATGATGGTCAGGCCGAGCCAGTAGCCGCTGAAGTTGCCGGCGACCAGCCCGGAAAGGATGTTGAGCGACGGACCGCCTTCACGCGACGAGGTCACCACTTCACGCACGTGGCCGCTGTGCACCGAGGTGAACACCTTGACGAACTCGGGGATGATGGCGCCGGCGAGCGTGCCGCAGGTGATGACCGTGGAGAGCTGCCACCAGAGCGACGTGTTGCCGCCGAGGCTCGGAATGAGCATCGCCGAGAGGACGTAGGTCAGGATGACCGAGACGATCGAGGTCATCCACACGAGCCAGGTCAGCGGCGCCTCGAAGTCCATCTTCGACTGGCCGGCGTACTTGGCCTTCTGGAAGGCGTTGTTCACGAGGTAGGAGCCGGCCGAGGCCAGCACCATCATCACGCGCATCATGAAGATCCACACGAGCAGCTGGACCTGCACGACCGGGTCTTTCACGGCCAGCATGATGAACGAGATGAGCGCCACGCCGGTGACGCCGTAGGTCTCGAAGCCGTCGGCCGTCGGGCCCACCGAGTCGCCGGCGTTGTCGCCCGTGCAGTCGGCGATGACACCGGGGTTCCTGGCGTCGTCTTCTTTGATCTTGAAGACGACCTTCATCAGATCGCTGCCGATGTCGGCGATCTTCGTGAAGATGCCGCCGGCGATGCGCAGCGCCGCGGCGCCGAGCGACTCGCCGATGGCGAAGCCGAGGAAGCAGACGCCGGCGTATTCACCGGGAATGAAGAGCAGGATGGCGAGCATGAAGAGCAGCTCGACCGAGATGAGCATCATGCCGACGCTCATGCCCGAGCGCAGCGGGATGTCGCACACCGGGAAGGCATGGCCGCGCAGGCTGGCGAAGGCCGTGCGCGAGTTGGCCAGCGTGTTGATACGGATGCCGTACCAGGCCACACCGTAGCTGCCGCCGATGCCGATGAGACTGAACACGATGACGATGGCGATCCGCGAGGGTTCGAGGCCCGTCAGCGAGAAGTAGGCCACCATCACGATGCCGATGAAGAGCTCGAGGATGAGCAGGAACTTGCCCTGCTGCACCAGGTAGGCCTTGCACGTCTCGTAGATGAGCTCGGAGACGTCGGCCATCGACTTGTGCACGGGCAGGTTCTTGACGGCGTTGTAGGTCCAGGCGCCGAAGAGCAGGCCGAGCACGCAGACCACGAGTCCCGTGAGCAGGATGTTGTGGCCGGTCATGCCGAGGAAATCGCCCGTGTTCAAGTCGGGCAGCTGGATGTTCACTTCACCGCCCGGACGGTGCCCGCCGGCGTGGGCGGCGTCAGCCGCTTCCGCGGCTGCCTGGGCCGCCGCGGCAGCGGCTGCCACCTCTGGCTGGCCGTCGGCGATGATCACGCTGGCCATCGGACCAGTCATCGCCACGATCAGTGCCAGCGCAGTCAGCGCGGCCTGCCATCGTCCGTTTCTCATGATTCGCATCGCTGTCGTCATAACGTGTGCTCTCGGCTCCTCGCGACTTGCTGTTGCAGCGGATGATCCTACACTCGCCCGGGCCCGGGTCCGCTGCGAAGTTGAGGCGGCAAGGCCATGCCGCCGGTCAGGAAGATCCGGATCCCGTCCTCGACCGACAGGTCCGGGTAGTGCACGCGGCTGCTGGGAAAGGCGACGATGTCTCCCAGGTAGAGGTGATTGGTCGGGACGTAGACGGCCACAAAGGCCTCGGAGCCCCGGCCTTGATCGAGCGTGAATTCGCGGGTCAGGAAGCCGAAAATCAGGCCCCTCGACGGGTCGTCCACGAGCACGACCCGCTTGAACCCGGCATCGTTGTCGGGCGAGAAGGCCGCCAGGAGCTGACGCACGGGGGCGTAGACGGTCTTGAAGACCGGCACCTTGAGCAGCCAGCCCTCGGCCTGCTGCAGCAGCCGCTTGCCGATGACGTTGGTGGCGAGCGCCCCCACCCCGAGCACGAGCGCGCCCATGATGAGCACGCCGAGGCCCGGCACGGTGCGGCCGATGACGCGGGTGGCGACCGGGGTCGCGAAATCGTCGACGACGCGGAACGCCCAGACCAGCGCCGCGACGCTCACGATGAGCGGCACGGTCACGAAGAAGCCGGTGATGAAGCTGCGCCGGACCCAGGTCATCACATCCACCCGGCCCCGGCGGCCCCGAGGAGCGCGATGCCGGCGGCGATGCGGTACCAGGCGAACGGGGCGAAGCCCGCGCGACCGACGAACCGCAGGAACGGCCGCACGACGACGAGCGCCGCCAGGAAGGACATGACGAAGCCGATCGCGATCTCGACGGCGCGGTCGGCGGAGAGCACGTGCCGCACTTCGAGCAGGTCGTGGGCGAAGGCGGCCGACATCGTCGGCATCGAGAGGAAGAAGGAGAACTCGGCGGCGGTCGTGCGCTCGAGCCCCATCGCCATGCCGCCGACGATCGTCGCGCCCGAGCGCGAGACGCCGGGAATGAGCGCCAGCACCTGACAGCAGCCCACGCCGAACGCGCGCCCGAGGGGCATCGAGTCGACGTCGCGCACGGTGGCGCCAGGTCGCAGGCGCTCGAGGGCCAGCATCACGAGCCCGCCGGCCACGAACGCCGAACCGATGACGATCGGGCTGTAGTAGAGCACGCGCTTCACGTAATCCGAGAAGAGCGCCCCGGCCACGAGCGCCGGGACGACACCCGCCAGCACCAGCAGCGCAAACCGCCGCGACGCCGGGTCGTTCGGCAGACCAGAGACGACCGTCCACACCTTCTCGCGATACAGCCAGACCACGGCGAGAATCGCGCCGAGCTGGATCATCACGGTGAAGACACCGCCCGGGTCGTCGAACCCGAGAAAGCGTTCCGCCAGCAGCAGGTGGGCCGTCGAGGAGACCGGCAGGAACTCGGTCAGACCCTGGACGACGCCGAGCAGTGCGGCGGACAGCAGATTCACGAGGCGGCTACGAGCGGCGGGCCGTCGCGGCCTTGACCTTCACCGGAGCGCCCGCGGCCACCGACGCGCCCGCGCCCTGGCTGTTGCCCAGGATGATGGCGATGGCCGCCGCGATGAACACCGTCGAATAGGTGCCGCTCACGATGCCGACGAGCATGGTGAACGCGAAGCCGTGCAGCACTTCCCCGCCGAAGAGGAAGAGCGCGAGCACCGACAGGAAGGTGGTGCCGGCGGTGATGACGGTGCGGCTGAGCGTCTGGTTGACGGCGGTGTTGACCACCTTCTCCAGCGGGTCGCGCCGCATGGAGCGCATGTTCTCACGCACGCGGTCGAAGATCACGATGGTGTCGTTCACCGAGTAGCCGGTAATCGTCAGCAGCGCGGCCACGATGTTGAGCGACAGGTCGTAGCCGAAGAAGGCGAGGAATACCAGTGTGATGAGCACGTCGTGCAGCGTCGCCACGATGGCGCCGATGGCGAAGGCCGGACGGAAGCGCAGGGCGATGTAGATGGCGATGCCGACAATCGACGCCAGCGTCGCGTAGATGCCCTTGAGCTGGAGTTCGCGGCCGATGACGGGGCCGACGATTTCCTGCGAGAGGATCTCGAACTTCGGCAGGCCGGCCGCCGTGAGCGCGTCGACCACCGCGCGGGCGTCCTTCTCGAGACTCGTGCCATCCTCCTGTCCGAGCTGCGGCAGGCGGATGAGGATGGCGTTGTCGGCGGCGTCCCCGTAGCTCTGGATGACCTTCTCGCCGGGCACGCGCTCGAGCGCCACGCGCACGCGATCGGCGTCGACGGCCTGCTCGAACTTCGCCACCACGATCGTGCCGCCGGTGAAGTCGATGCCGAGCGGCATGCCGCCGCCCGCGATCATGAAAACGATGCCGGCCACGACCACGAGGGTCGAAGCGGCCAGCGCGTGCCAGCGCCACTTGATGAAGTCGTAGTTCGGGTTCGTGAAGATGGCCATGGCGTTAAATGCTGAGGGTCGCCGGCTGTTCGCGGCGCGAGAGGAACATTTCGAACATGGCGCGCGACACGAACACGGCCGTGAACACGTTCGAGAGAAGGCCGATCGTCAGCGTCGTGGCGAAACCGCGGATCGGGCCGGTGCCGAACTGGAAGAGGAAGGCGGCGGCGATGAGCGAGGCCACGTGCGTGTCGACGATGGTCCAGAAGACGCGGTCGAAGCCGGCCGCCACGGCGGCGCGGGCGTTCCTGCCGGCGGCGAGCTCTTCCTTGATACGTTCGAAGATGAGGACGTTCGAGTCGACGCCCATGCCGATGGTCAGAATGAACCCGGCGATGCCGGGAAGCGTCATCACCGCGCCGGCGTACGCCATCATGCCGAGCAGCAGAACGAGGTTGACCGAGATCGAGACGAACGCGTTGAAGCCGGCCAGCTTGTAGTAGACGAGCATGAAGAGCAGCACAAACACCAGGCCGCCGCTCGCCGCATAGACACCGGCGCGCACCGAATCGGCGCCGAGTGACGGGCCAACGGTGCGCTCTTCGAGGTAGGTGAGCGAGGCCGGCAGGGCGCCCGAACGCAGCTTCAGGCCAAGGTCCTGCGCTTCCTGCGTGGTGAACGTGCCGGTGATGCGGCCTTCGCTGTCGATGCGCGACTGAATCTGCGGCGCCGTCTGCACGCGGCCGTCGAGCACCACGGCCAGCTGGCGGTTGATGTTCGCCTGCGTGAAGTTACCGAACTTGATGGCGCCTTCGTTGTTGAGCGAGAAACTGACCGCCGGGCGGTTGTTTTCGTCGAGGCTGGGCCGCGCGTTCCGCAGGTCGCGGCCCGTCACCGCCGCCACGCGGCGCACCGCGTAGTACACGGTGCTCGCCGGCGCGCCCGCCGTGCCTTCGCTCACACCGGGCAGGATCTGCATGTCGGGCGGCACGTTGCCGGCGAACGCCTGACGCGCCGACGCTTCATCCGGGAACGGCCCCTGCTCGACGAGCTTCAGCTCGAGCAGCGCGGTCGAGCGGATGATTTCCTTGGCGCGGTTGACGTCCGACACGCCGGGCAGCTGCACGAGAATCTGGTCGGCGGCGCTGTGGCGGGCCACGATTGGCTCGGCGACGCCGAGCTCGTTGACGCGCCGTTCGATGGTCTGCAGCGCCTGGTTCACCGTTTCATCGCGCAGCTGCGTGATGACGTTCGGCTTCAGCTTGAACGTGTAGTCGTTGACCGACTGCGAGCGGTCGTACATCAGGTCGATGTCGACGAGCGCCTGCCGGAACTGGGCATCCTGGGCCGCCGGCACGCCGGTGACGCGGAATTCGCCGGGAGCCGCCACGGTCACGCCGGTCACGCCGATGGCCGCCGTACGCAGGGCCTCGCGAAGCCGGTCGGCCGAGCCTTCCGTTTCGACGCGCAGCGCGTCGTCGGTCTGCACGCGCATCACGAGGTGCACGCCGCCCTTGAGGTCGAGCCCGAGACGCACCTTTTCGGCGGGGGGCGTGAATGCCCAGATCGAGAGGCCGACGACCGCTACGATCGTCAGCAGTTTCCAACGCAGGTTCTTCGACATGGTTGAGTAGTCGCCCGTCTTGCGCGCCGTGGGCCGCGGAGGAGCCGCGGAACGGCGGTTGCCCGGCCCGCATGACGCGCGGTCAGGCCTGGCCCCCGGCCCCGGCCGGAGGAGAATTATCTATTATGCGCCGTCTCGTGTCGTGGGCGAGTTGCGACAAGGAGCCGCGCCACAATTTCTGGGCCATGCCCTAAAAAGTTACAAGGTCTGAGACCTGACGACATTTATATAGGGGAGGACGCGCCCATGCCAGGGCGTGCACCAGGACGGGCCGCCCCTGAAGGATGAGCTAGCTGTTCCCTTCGCTGGCCACGGGGGGTTGGCCCTGGTAGCCCGCGATGGCGCTGCGCGCCACTTCCACGCGGACGTTCGGCGCCACCTGCAGGTGCACCGACTGCTCCTCGATCCGGGCGACGCTGCCGAAGAGGCCGCCGGTCGTGACCACCTTGTCACCTACCTTCAGCCCGCCGAGGAACTCGTCCACCTTCTTCTGGCGGCGCTTCATCGGCAGCAGGATGACGAAGTAGAAGATACCGAGAACGAGCGCGAACGGAATGAACTGGATGAGCGGGTTCGCGCCCTGGCCGGGCGGCGCCGACATGGCGATGACGACGTCGGGCTGGAAAGACAGGAGCGCGTTCATGACGTGAAGGCTTTCAGGCTGAGTTGCCGCAGGAATTCGTGCTTGAAGGCGGCAAACGTACCGAGCGAGATAGCCTGACGAATCTGCCGCATGGTGTCAAGGTAGAACGAGACGTTGTGCACCGTGTTGAGGATGCTGCCAGTCATCTCGCCGGCGATGTAGAGGTGACGCAGGTACGCCCGTGAAAAGTGCGTGCAGGTGTAGCAGCGACAGGACGGGTCGGGCGGCAGGTCGTCCTCGGCGAAGCGGGCGTTCTTGATGTTGAGCGGCCCCTGGCGCGTGAAGAGCTGCCCGTTACGCGCGTTGCGCGTCGGCATCACGCAATCGAAGAGATCGATGCCGCGGTCCACGGCCTCGATGATGTCGGCCGGCGTGCCGACGCCCATCAGGTAGCGCGGCTTTGCCGCCGGCAGGCGCGGCGCGACGCCGCCGACGACCTCGTACATGACCTCGTTCGGCTCGCCGACGCTCAGCCCGCCGATGGCATAGCCCGGAAACTCGAGTGCCGCCAGCGCTTCGGCGCTCTCGCGGCGCAGGTCGGCATACACCCCGCCCTGGACGATGCCGAACTGCACCTGGCCGGGATTGGTCGGCCGCAGCCCGTCGATGGTCGCGCCGTCGCGAAGCTGGTCGAGCCGCACCTGGCAGCGGCGGGCCCAGCGGGTCGTGAGCGCGAGCGAGGCCTGAATGGCATCGCGCGTCGACGGATGCGGTGGGCACTCGTCGAGCACCATCGCGATGTCGGAGCCGAGGCACGCCTGGATCTCGACCGCGCGCTCCGGCGTGAGCACGTGGCGGCTGCCGTCGAGGTGCGAACGGAACTCGACGCCCTGCTCGTCCAGCTTGCGGCGATTGGCGAGGCTGAACACCTGATAGCCGCCGCTGTCGGTCAGGATCGGCCGCGACCAGCCATTGAAGCGGTGCAGGCCGCCGCGGCGCGCGATGAGCTCGGCGCCCGGCCGCAGCCACAGGTGGTAGGTGTTGCCGAGGATGATCGCGGCGCCGGCGTCTTCGAGCATCCGCACCGTCATCGCCTTCACCGCGCCCTGGGTGCCGACGGGCATGAACATCGGCGTCTCGATCGTCCCGTGGGGCGTCGTGACCAGGCCGGCGCGCGCGGCGCCGTCGGTGTGGCTGACGGAGAAGCTGAAAGACATGGCCGGCTGCTTGCTATTATCCATGCGTGAAGAAGCTGCGCGTCGGTGTCATCTACGGTGGCCGCTCGGGGGAACACGAAGTCTCGATCGCCTCGGCTGCCGCCATCTTCAAGCACCTCGACCGCACGCGCTACGAAGCCGTGCCGATCCGCATCGAGAAGGACGGCCGGTGGGCGATTGCCGACAAAGCGCCGGTGGCGCTCTCGGCCTCCGAGGTCATCGAACAGCAGCGGCTGCAGGCGGCGCGCACGCCGCGACCCGGCCGTGACACGCTGCTCGTCTCCCACCCGAGCGAGGACACGATCGTCACGATCGAGCGCCGTCCCGGCATTGATGGCGAGCGCGAGGACGACCGCGCCGTCGTGACCGGCCTGGGTCTCGACGTCGTATTCCCCGTGCTGCATGGGCCGTTCGGCGAAGACGGCACCGTGCAGGGCCTGCTGGAACTCAGCGCTGTGCCCTATGTGGGGTCGGGTGTGCTGGCCTCGGCCGCCGGCATGGACAAGGCGGCCATGAAGGCGCTCTTCGCCGCGCGCGGCCTGCCGCAGGCGGCCTACGAAGTGCTCACGCACTTCGAGTGGCGGCGGGATCCCGCGGCGGCCTCGGCGCGGCTGCTGGCCCTTGGCCTGCCGCTCTTCGTCAAGCCGGCCAACCTCGGATCGAGCGTGGGCATCTCGAAGGTGAAGACGGCCGAGGCCCTGGACGAAGCGCTCGC
The DNA here is from genome assembly GCA_016789705.1 of Acidobacteriota bacterium. Classification (GTDB taxonomy): domain Bacteria; phylum Acidobacteriota; class Vicinamibacteria; order Vicinamibacterales; family UBA2999; genus CADEFD01. The sequence goes on along the minus strand of JAEUQR010000022.1, from coordinate 151,670 downwards.
GACGGCCTTCGAGTTCGACCGCAAGGCCGTCATCGAAGCCGCCGTGCCTGATCCGCGCGAAATCGAATGCGCCGTGCTCGGCAACGACGAGCCCGAAGCCTCGGTGCCCGGCGAGGTGATCCCGTCGCGCGAATTCTACGACTACGAGGCGAAGTACCTCGACCACGGCTCGCGCACGATCATCCCGGCCGACCTCGACGCCGCCACGGTGGCGCGCGTGCAGCAGCTCGCGCTCGACGCGTTCCGCGCCATCGACGCCGCCGGCATGTCGCGCGTCGACTTCCTGCTCTCGCGCACGACCGGCGCGCTCGCGCTCAACGAGATCAACACCATCCCCGGCTTCACGACGATCAGCATGTTCTCGAAGCTGTGGGAGGCGAGCGGCGTCGCCTACGGCACGCTCATCGATCGCCTGATCGCACTCGCGCTCGAGCGTCATGCCGCGAAGCAGAAGCTGCGTACGAGCGCGTTCTGACGCGTGACGACGGCGGCCGGGTCGCGCCGGACGTCAAGTTGACAACCACGGCGCGTTCAGGCGTGGGTGACAGACCCTCTCGGGGACGATCCTTTTGACACGCGGCTGTGATTTGTGCTTGACATCGCGTTTTTCTCATCCATAATCTACATCTGGTATGAGGGATACCTACTCAGGCCACCGGTAGTAACGAAGTGAGTGGCCGCCATTTGGCGGAGTCAGGTCCCTTAGGAGGATCAATGGCGAAGAAGGCAAAGAAGGCGGCCAAGAAGGCGGCCAAGAAGACCGCGAAGAAGAAGTAGGCCGCCTGGTGGCCTTCGGGGCGGTTCCCACGGACTGCCCCGTCTCTCCTCAGCACCACAGATTTCTCAAATCCACCTTGAAGGGGGGGATAACACATGGCTAAGAAGGCAAAGAAGGCCGCGAAGAAGGCCGCCAAGAAGACCGCCAAGAAGCGGTAGGTCGCGTTCTTCGCGACTGCAATATCCAGGGGGCACCGGGTGCCCCCTTTTTTCTTGTACGGAGACGCGACGGGCGCCGGCCTGGTGCGTGCGCAACGAGGCGCGGGTGACGCGTGGACTAGCGGGTGGCGCCGGCGCCGAGCCAGCGCGTGCCGTCCCACACGCGCACGGACGTGATGCGGTCCCACGGCTCGAGCCGATCGACGACGTCCATGCCGGCGACGACGTGGCCGAATACGGTGTAGCGGGCGTCGAGATGCGGCTGCGGTGAGCGCGTGATGAAGAACTGGCTGCCGCCGGTGTCGCGCCAGTCGAGCGCCATGCCCACGGAGCCGCGCAGATACGGCCGCTGGTTGAGTTCGTCGCGAATCGTGTAGCCAGGACCGCCTTCGCCGTCGCCGCGGGGATCGCCCACCTGCGCGACGAAGTCGGGCACGATGCGGTGCCAGGCCATGCCGTCGAAGAAGCCGCGGCCGGCAAGCGCGACGAAGTTCGCCACCGTGCGCGGCGCGTCGAGCACGGCCAGTTCGATGCGGACTTCTCCGCGTGTGGTCTGCAGGTACGCCTGCGGCGAAAACGCCGGCGCGATCATCGCCGCCGTGTCATCGAGCGCGGATTCCGCGGGCGCCGGCGCCGGACGCGCCGCCACCGCCATGGACGCCGCGTCGAGTTCCCGCAGAAGCGTGGCCGCCCGCACACGGAGGGCCCATTCCCTGTCGGCGAGCGCGGAGCGAAGCACCGGCGCGGCCGCCGCCGGATCCACCGCCACGAGCGCCGCCAGCATCGCCGCCCGCGCCACATACGTCGTGTCCGGCGCCGACGCCTCGTAGGCACGTGCGAGCGCCGGCGCTGCACCGGCGGGCTTCAGCGTGGCCAGGCCGCGCGCCGCCGCCATTCGCACCACGGGGTCGGCATGCGCCAGCTCGCTCACGAGCCGCACGTCCGTGCCGGGCACCTTCAGGGCCGCAAGCGACGTCAGCGCGGCCGCGCGCACCTTCGGGTCGGCATCGCGAGCGAGCTGATCGAGGCGCAGGGCCGCGATCTCGGGGGGCAGGCCTTTGAGCGTCGTGGCGAGCGCGGCACGCACGCTCCAGTCCTTGTCCACGTCGAGGCCTGAAAGCACGGTCATGAACGTATCGGGATCGGCCTTCGCGAGCGCGGCCTGCGCGGCCGCGCGCAGCGGCGCGCCCTCGGCCTCGAGATAATCCACCAGCAGCTCGGCCGCGGCCGGGTCGGCCACCGCGCCGAGCGCCGCCACCGCTTCGAGCCTGAGTGCGACCGACGGCGCCTTGTCGGCCAGGGGCGTCAACACCGCGGCAGACCGTCTGTCGCCAATGGCCGCCAGCGCGCGCATCGCCTGCACGCGTACGCCCGTCGTCTGGCGATCGTCCTTCACGAGTGCCTCGAGGGCGACACGCGAGTCGGCGTCCTTGAGCGTACCGAGGCCACGCGCGACAAATGCCCGCGTGGTCGAGCCGCCGCGTGTGAGCCAGAGCCGCAGCGTGGGCAGCGCCGCCGGCTTCCCCACGCTCTGCATCGCGTACGCCAGGGGCCACCAGTCGCTCACCGGACTGCCATCACCACCAATCAGCACGGCGCGCAACTCGTCGACGGCCCCGAGGCGCGCCAGCGCATACACGCCCAGCCGCACGGCCTCGACCGTCGGCGACAGGGGATGGGTCTCGTCGTCGCTGGCGATGCCGGCAAGCGCACCCGCCTTCACGTGCGCGGCCGCCATGCCGGCGATCGAACCCGCGGCGGCGGCGTGGTTGATGAGGCCGAGCGCTTCGGCGGCGCGCCCCTGCACGCGCGGATCCGGATCGCCCAGCGCCGGCAGCAGCGCCGGCGCGGCCGCGGCATCGCCCATCAGGCCGAGGGCAAAGGCCGCCATCGCCCGCACCTCGGGCTCGACATCCTTCGCGAGGGCGGTTGTGAGCGGGACGACGCCTTCCGCCACGCCCGACCGCCCGATGGCAAGCGCGGCGCGGCGGCGCACGCGGCCCTCGCTGTCGGTCAGCAGCGTGGGCAGCGCGCCGACCGACGGCGGCGTGAGCGCGGCATCGGTGAGGGTGCGGCGATCTTCGAGGTGAAGGATCGCCGCCATCTTCTGCTCGAAGGTGGGCGGCGGCGGCGCCACCACCGGAGGGGGCGCCGTGGCACAGGCCGTGGCGACGACGGCGGCAAGGCCCGCGGCCAGGGCGCGCGCGAGGGCCCGACGCGGCGACCACCTCGTGCCGCCCGTGGTCACCGTTGCCGCCAGCCGTGCTCCGCGCATCGTGCCCCTCAGTGCGACTTGATGTTCGTGACGTCGAGCGACATCTGCCGCCCAGTCGCGGCCTGCACCCGCTCCTCGACGATGTTCACGCCGATGCCGGGCGCGGTCGGCACGGGGATGGTGCCGTCGGCGGCGACCTCGATGCCGGGCTCGATGAGATCCGGCACGAAGTAGCGCTTGCTGGCGGCGATGTCGCCGGGCAGCGTGAAGTTCGGCAGGCTCGCCAGGTGGATGTTGTGGGCGCGGCCGATGCCAGATTCGAGCATGCCGCCGTGCCACACCGGGATGCCGTTCGCCTGGCAGAGATCGTGGAGCCGAATCGACTCGGCGTGCCCGCCGACGCGGCCGGGCTTGATGTTGATGATCTTGCAGGCCTTCGCCGCGATGGCGTCACGCGCAATGCGCACCGTGTGAATCGACTCGTCGAGGCAGATGGGCGTGGCAATCTCCTTCTGGAGCTGCACGTGGTCCATCACGTCGTCGTAGTCGAGCGGCTGCTCGATCATCATCAGCTTGTAGGGATCGAGCTTTGCCAGATGCGCGCCGTCGGCCGGCGAGTAGGCGGCGTTGGCGTCCACCATCAGCAGGATGTCTGGGAACTTCGCCCGCACCGCCTCCACGGCGTTCAGGTCCCAGCCGGGCTTGATCTTGATCTTGATGCGCCGGTAGCCGGCGGCCAGTTCCTTGTCGACCTTGGCGACCAGCTGGTCGAGCGAATCCTGGATGCCGATCGAGACGCCCGAGGCGATGCGATCGCGGGTGCCGCCGAGCACCGCCGAGAGCGGCTTGCCGAGGATGCGGGCGTAGAGGTCCCACGCCGCCATCTCGATGCCGGCCTTGGCCATGTTGTTGCCGCGCACGCGGGCCATCGCCGGGAAGATCTCGCGCGGGTGCTCGAAGGTCTTGCCGACGACGCGCTGCGCCAGGAACTCGGTGATGATGTGCCACGTCGTCTCGGTGGTTTCCGAGCTGTAGTACGGGTGCCCTTCGGCCACCGACTCACCCCAGCCGACGTGCCCTTCGCCTTCGAGGCGAATCAGCAGGAACGACTTCTCGTAGGACCGGCCGAAACTGGTTTCGAAGAACTGGGCGAGAGGCAGGCGCAGCAGCTTGACGTCGAGGCGGTCGATTTTCACAGGCGTTGAGTCTCCGGAAACGACCATCACCATACCACGCAGCCCGCCGCCCCGGCCGGGCGGAATGGCCCTGCTATACTCGCGTCCGCGTGGCCTTCCGCCATCTCGCCATCGACGGTCCCATCGGCTCCGGCAAGACGCGGCTGGCCGAACGGCTGGCCGCGAAACTCGAGGGGACCGCGGTGCTCGAACGTGCCGAGAACCCGTTCCTCGTCGACTTCTACGCCGACCGTCCGGGCGCCGCCCTGCAGGCACAGCTCTTCTTCCTGCTGAACCGGCATCGCCAGCTCTCGTCACTGCGACAGGTCGATCTGTTCCAGCAGACGACGGTCGTGGACTACGTCTTCGACAAGGACAAGATCTTCGCGTTCCTGAACCTCGACGACAACGAGCTCTTCATCTACCAGCGCCTGTTCGACCTGCTCGCGAAAGACGTGCCGCCGCCGGATCTGGTGGTCTACCTGCAGACGCCCACCGACGTGCTGCTGGCCCGGGCAGCCGCCCGTGAGCACCAACCGGAGGACGAGGCGCCCCGGCCCGACGCCGAGTATCTCAAAGAGCTGAACGAGGCCTACCAGCACTACTTCTTCCACTACACGGCGACGCCGCTGCTCGTCGTGGAGACCTCGCAGTTCGACCCCGAGCACGACGACGAGGCCCTCGACGACCTGGTGAAGCAGATCCAGAGCCTCACGCACGGCACGCGCTACTACGTGCCCCGCACGCGTCCCTGACGGCCACGACGCCGGACTGGTAAACTGACCCCCATGGCGTGGTTCAAGAAGACACGGAAGCCCATCGAGGCCTCCACGGCCCCGAGCCGGGTGCCCGAAGGCCTTTGGGTGAAGTGTCCGGACTGCGAGGCCACGATCTACACGAAGGATCTGGTCGAGACGCTGAGCGTGTGCCCGAAGTGCGCGCACCACTTCCGGCTCACCGCCACCGAGCGGCTCAAGACGCTCTTCGACCACGAGCACTGGATCGAACACGACGCCGGGCTCGCTTCGAACGACCCCCTGTCGTTCACCGATACCAAGCCCTATGCCGCCCGCCTGGCCGCCAGCCGCAAGTCCACCGGCATGAAGGACGCGATCCTCGTCGGCGCCGGCACGATCGACGGCGTGCCGGCGGTGGTCGCCGCGATGGAATACGGCTTCATCGGCGGCAGCATGGGCGTCGTCATGGGCGAGAAGCTCGTGCGGGCCATCGAACACGCGCTCGAACGCCGCGTCGGCGTCATCATCGTGTCGTGCTCGGGCGGCGCCCGCATGATGGAGGGCGCCCTGTCGCTGATGCAGATGGCCAAGGTCTCTGCTGCGCTCGCCCGCCTCGACCGCGCGCAACTGCCCTTCATCTCGCTCCTGACCGACCCGACCACGGGCGGCGTCACGGCGAGCTTCGCGATGCTCGGCGACTTCATCGTGGCCGAACCGAAGGCGCTCATCGGCTTTGCCGGCCCGCGCATCATCGAACAGACCATCCGGCAGAAGCTGCCGCCGGGCTTCCAGCGCAGCGAGTTCCTGCTCGAGCGCGGCATGCTCGACCTGGTCGTCGATCGGCGCGAGCTGAAGGCCACGCTTGCCCGCCTGCTGCGCTTCATGGGCCCCGACGCGGCGACCGCCGCGCGCTGAGCCGGCGGCGACCGCCATGACGCCTGTCGAGCGGCTCTTCGCCCTCGAGCAGTTCGGCATCAAGCTCGGCCTCGACGCGATGCGCGTCCTGCTGGCCGCGCTCGGCAACCCGCACCTGGCGTGGCCGTCGCTCCACATCGCCGGCACCAACGGCAAGGGCTCGGTGAGCGCGATGACCGAGCGGGCGCTGCGCGCGGCGGGCCTCGCGACCGGACGCTACACCTCGCCACACCTCTTCCGCGTCGAGGAACGGATCGCGCTCGATGGCCGCGACATCGAGACGCCGCGGCTCTCTGGTGCACTGGCGCGCGTCTTCACCGCCGTGGACCGGCTCGTGGCACAGGGTGCGCTCGCCGCGGTGCCCACCTACTTCGAGGTGTCCACGGCCGCGGCGTTCCTGATCTTCGCAGAGGCCGGCGTGGACGTGGCCGTCGTGGAAGTGGGCCTCGGCGGTCGCTACGACGCCACGAACGTGCTCACGCCGGTGGCCGGCGCCATCACCAGCATCGACTTCGATCACGAGCGGCATCTGGGCACGACACTCGCCGCCATCGCCGGCGAGAAGGCCGGCATCGCCAAACGCGGCGTGCCGCTCGTGGTGGGCGAGGTGGGCGACGAGGCCTGGCGCGCCATCGCCGAATCGGCGCGGCTGGCCGGCGCGCCGGTGATCCGTGTGCAGGATGGCACGCAGGTCGAGACCGCGCTCGTGGACGGTCACGCGCGGCTCACGGTCACCACCCCGGCCGGCCGCTACGGTCCGGTACGGCTGGCGCTCGGCGGCACCCATCAGGCGGCGAACGCGCTCGTCGCGATCCGGCTGCTCGAGACATTCGCGGCAGAGACACGGCGGCCGCTGGACACCGCGCACGTCGAGACCGGCCTCGCCCTGGTGCAGTGGCCCGCACGCCTCGAGTGGCTGCGCGATCCGCGGACCGGCGCCCGTGTGCTCATCGACGCCGCCCACAACCCGGCCGGCGCCCGGGCCCTGGCGTCGTATCTCTCGCTGGCTCGCGTGCCGCCCGTCACGCTCGTCACGTCCGTCATGGCCGACAAGGATGTGCCCGGCGTGCTCGGGCCGCTCCTGCCCCATGCGGCGCGCGTCGTCGTGACGGAAGCGGCCACGCGCCGCGCCATGCCGGCCGACGCTCTCGCGGCCGCCGTCACGGCGCTGGCCGCGCCGGGCACACCGGTGGACGTCGTGCGCGAACCCGGCGCCGCGGTGACCTTCGCGCACACCCTGGCGGCGCCGGTGGTGCTGGCCGGTTCGATCTATCTCATCGGCCCGCTGCGCGCCTCGCTCGTGGCCGGCGGCTTCGAACCCGCGTGATATTCTTCGAAGGCTCGCCTCCGGCCGGCGACCATCGCATGACACCCCGCCTGCGCCGCTCGCTCGTGCTCCTGCTGCTCTGCCTGCCGGCGGTGGCGCGGGCGCAGGTGCCGGGCTACAGCAGCAAGCAGTTCCGTATGGAACAGCTCGACGAGAATCACTGGCGCTTGACCGGCCAGGTCGAGCTCGAGAACGCCGAGGTGAAGGGCCAGAAGTTCTACGCCACCTCGGTGGACATCCACACCGATACGCACATGCTCGAAGCCACGGGCAACGTGCTCTACGAAACCCCCACCGCCCGCATCGCCGCCGAGCGCGTGCTCTTCAACACGAAGACCGGCACCGGCACCTTCTTCGATGCGTCGGGCATGGCGGCCATCGGCGACCGCGCCGACAAGAGCATGTTCGGCGGCCTGGAGCCCGACGTCTACTTCTACGGCACGCTGGTCGAGAAGACCGGCGACGACCGCTACAAGATCACGAAGGGCGGGTTCACCACCTGCGTGCAGCCCACGCCGCGGTGGGAGATGACTGCCGGCTCCTTCACGATCAACGTCGGCGACCACGCCATCCTCCGCAATGCCGTCATGCGCGTGAAGGACGTCCCGCTCTTCTACCTGCCGATCCTCTACTACCCCATCCAGGACGACGGGCGCTCCACGGGTTTCCTGCTCCCCACCTACGGGCGCTCGACCTACCAGGGCCAGTCGGTCAGCAACGCCTTCTTCTGGGCCATCTCGCGCAGCCAGGACCTGACGGTGATGCACGACTGGTTCACCTCGCGCGGCCAGGGCTACGGCACCGAATACCGCTGGGTCCGGTCAGGTGCCGCCAACGGCAACGTTCGCGCCTACCGCCTCAGCCAGAAGGCCGGCACCATCAACGGCTTCGAGATCCCCGAGTCGGAGAGCACGCTCATCGACGGGTCGATCAACCAGAACCTTCCGTTCGGGCTCGTGGGCCGCGCCCGCATCAACTACTCCTCGCAGCTGACGCTCAATCAGTTCTACAGCCGCGACCTCTACAACGCGACGCAGGGCACGAGTTCAGCCACCGGCAACATCTCGGGCTCGTGGAGCTTCGTGAACACGTCGCTGACCGCCGCCCGCACCGAGAACTTCTTCAACGCGAACGACTCGATCGTGAGCGGCTCGCTGCCGAGCCTCACCGCATCGGTCTCGAGCCGGAAGCTCGGCCGGCTGCCGGTGTTCTTCGCGCTGCAATCTGAAGCCACGCGCGTGCTCTACGTGCAGAAGAACGCCACGACCGAGATCGACAGCAGCATGAACAAGTTCGACATCACGCCGACGCTGCGCGCCCCGGTCAGCAACCTGCCCTTCCTGACCGCCACGCTCAACGTGTCCGCACGTTCCACCACGTACAGCGCCAGCAAGGACCTGACGACCGGGCGGCGCGTCGACGAGCCCTACACGCGCAACTACGCCGAGATGAAGGCGGACTTCACGGGGCCGGTCTTCAGCCGCGTCTACACGCCGAACAACTTCATCGCCGACCGCCTCAAGCACGTCATCGAGCCGGCGTTCTCGCTGCAGCGCATCACCAACATCGACGGGCAGGATCGCGTGATCCTGCTCGGCAGCTCCTACGACCGAGTGATCGGCGGCGTCACGCGCATGACCTACGGCCTGACGAACCGCGTGCTCATCCGCAAGGCACCGAAGACGACCGGGGCGCCGAGCACGGCCAGCGCGCCGCGCGAACTGCTCACCGCGAGCGTGACGCAGAGTTACTACTCGAATCAGGCGGCCAGCGCCTTCGACCCGACGTACAGCTCGAGTTATGCGGACACCGGCACGGTGCGGCCGCCGAGCAACTACTCGCCGGTAGCCCTGAACGTGCGGTCGCAGGCCTCGCAGATGCTCGCCACGACGCTCCGGATGGAGTACGACTGGCCCACGAAGAAGATGCTCAACGTGTCGACCGGCGGCAACTTGGTGACGCCGACAACCAGCGTGTCGGTGGCCTGGAGCCGCAGCCTCTCGGCGTACTATCCAACCAACGCCCTGAACGGCTCGTCGCGCGTGAACTTCCTCGAGGGCCGGGTCAGCGGCGACTACCAGATCGCGTGGGACATCCAGCGGAAGACGATCATCCGGCAGGGGATCGTGGCGTCCTACAACGCCCAGTGCTGCGGCATCGTGATGGAATACCAGGAGTACAACTTCGGCAACTTCGGGGGCACGTCGGCCATCCCGAAGGACCGGCGCTACAACATCGGCTTCACGCTGGCCGGCGTCGGGACCTTCTCGAACTTCTTCGGCACCTTCGGCGGTAACGGGGCCGGTCGATGATCGCCCCCGTCCTCGTCACCGGCGCGGCCGGCTTCGCCGGCCAGCATCTGCTGCGGCTGATTGCCGGCGACGGGCCCGTGACGGGCTGGCATCGCCCGGGCACGGAGCATCCGGATCTCGCCGGCGTGTCGTGGGCGGCCGTGGAACTCCTCGATCGCGCGGCCGTGGCCGCCGCGGTGCGGGAACTCGCGCCCTCGGCCATCTACCACCTGGCCGGCGTGCCGCACGTGGGGGATTCGTGGGCCCACGCCGAAGAGACACTGGCCGGCAACGTCGTCGGCACGCTGAACCTCTTCGATGGCCTGCGCGCCGCCGGGCTGGCCCCGCGCGTGCTCGTCACGGGTTCTGCCACGATCTACAGGCCCTCGACAGACGCCCTCACCGAAGACGCGCCCGTCGCGCCGAACACCCCGTACGGCACGAGCAAGCTGGCGCAGGAGATGGTGGCGCTCGACGCCTGCCGCGACCACGGCATTCCGGTTGTCGTCACGCGCTCGTTCAACCACATCGGCCCGCTGCAGTCGCCGGCCTTCGCGGCACCAGGCTTCGCGCGTCAGCTCGCGCGTATCGAAGCGGGCCTGATGCCTCCCACGCTGATGGTGGGTAACCTCGAAGCGCTGCGTGACCTGAGCGACGTGCGAGACACCGTGCGGGCGTACCGCGCGCTCATGCTGCGCGGACGTCCCGGCGCCTGCTACAACGTGTGCTCGGGCACGGCCATCTCGATGCAGACCATGCTCGACGGGCTGCGCGCGCACGTGCGTGTGCCGGTGACGGTCGCACAGGACCCGGCGCGCATGCGTCCGGCCGACACGCCGATCGTGCTCGGCGATCGGGCACGGCTCACGGCCGACACCGGCTGGGAACCCACCTACTCACTCGCCACCACGCTCGCGGATCTCGTCGAGTACTGGCGCGGCGAGGCAAACGCCGAGCGCACGCGCTGAACGGTCGAGCAGCACGTCTGGCACACTTGACGAGGCGAACAAAAAGCGAAATAGTGCGATCGCCATGCCCGACCGGCCGTCGCGCGACCTCTTCGACTTCGCCCCGCCGCCCACGACCCGCGACATCGCCCGACTCGTGAAGGCCGGCGGGCTCGCGGCGCTGCCGGATGCGGTGCAGCGGGCCGACCAGGCCACCTATCAGGAGATCCACTGCCGGTCGGCGCTCAATCGCGCGCAGGGCATGCCGTTCTTCAAGTGGACGCTCAACCCGTATCGCGGCTGCACGCACGGCTGTCATTACTGCTTCGCGCGAAAGTACCAACCGCATCTCGAACTGGGCGCCGGCGACGATTTCGCCTCGGTGATCTTCGTGAAGACGAACGTGGCCGAGGTGCTGCGCCGCGAGCTGCAACTGCCCTCGCGCCGTGGTGAGCAGGTGGCCCTCGGCACGGCGACCGATCCCTACCAGCCGATCGAAGGCACATACGGCCTCACGCGCGGCTGTCTCGAAGCGTTTCGCGACGCGCCGACGCCGCTCGGCATCGTGACGAAAGGGCCGCTGGTCGTGCGCGACATCGACCTGCTGCGCGACATCGCGAAAACGACGAAGCTCAGCGTCTACCTGAGCGTGCCGTCACTCGACGACGACGCCTGGCGGCGGCTCGAGCCCGGCACGGCGCCACCGCTGCAGCGCCTGCGGGCCGTGCGGGCGCTCGTGGACGCCGGCATCCGCTGCGGCGTGCTGATGGCACCGCTCGTGCCCGGCATCACGACGAAGCCGTCGCTGGTCGAAGCCACCATCAAGGCGGCCGCCGACCACGGCGCCGTATCGGTGGGCGCGATGGTGCTGCATCTCGAGGGCGGTGCCCGCAGCCACTTCCTGGAGGTCATCGCCGCGGAGTTCCCGCATCTCGTCGAGGGCTACGAGCGCCTCTACACGAAGTCGCGCGCGCCGGCCGCCTACACCGGCGAAGTCGCCCGCATCGTGGGGCTGCTGAAGGCGCGCTACGGCGTGGCGCAGCGACGAGAGCCGCGGGCAGAGGCGTCGTGAGCTGACGGTGAGCCGACGCGGCAGCGGGACTCACCGATCAGCGCGGCGGCAGCGTGCCTGCCGGCGACAACAGCCGCGCGATGAGCGCGGCGAGCAGCGCCGTACGCGGCACGAGCGTGTCGAGCAGCACGTGCTCGTGCAGCGCGTGGGCGCCGTCGCCCACGCCGCCCAGGCCGTCGAGCGTCGGCACCCCGAGGGCGGCGGTGATGTTGCCGTCAGACCCGCCGCCGGTGCCGCCTTCGGCGATCGTCTGGCCGAGTTCGGCCGCGGCCGCCTGCGCGTGTTCGTAGAGCGCGACGACGCCGGCCGAGCGCTCCATCGGCGGACGCTCGAAGCCGCCGGTCACGGCCAGGCGGGCCCCCGGCAGCACCGGACGCAGTGCCCGGAACGCCGCGTCGATGCGGGCCGCATCGTCGAGCGTCGGCGCCCGCACATCCACGATCGCGACGGCCTCTTCGGCCACCACGTTCGGCCGCGTACCGCCGCTCACGACGCCCACGTTCACCGAGACACCGCGGTCGAGATCGTGCAGCGCCTCAACCGCGATGATCTGGCGCGCCAGCTCGCGAATCGCGCTCACGCCCTTGCCCGGGTCCACACCGGCATGCGCCGACACGCCGGTCACGGCGAGCTGATACTGCCCGATGCCCTTGCGGCTCGTCTTGAGCGGCCCGCCGGCCAGCGCCGGCTCCAGCACGAGCACCGCATCGCTTGCAAGCGCCTCGGCCTCGATGAGCCCGCGTGAACTGTCGCTGCCGGTCTCTTCATCCGACGTCACGAGCATGGCGATCGTGCCCGATGGCGGCGGCGCCGTTTCGAACACGGCTCGTGTCGCCAGCAGGCCCATCGAGACGCCCACCTTCATGTCGAGCGTGCCCGGACCGCAGAGCCTGCCGTCCTTCCGCACGAGTGGCATGCGCGCGATCTGGCCGTGCGGCCACACCGTGTCCACGTGCCCCACGAGCAGGATGCGCGGCCGGCCTTCGCCAATCTCGACTACGCTGTGGTCGCCGGCCTCGGATCGTGGCTCGACGCGCACGCGCATGCCGATGCCGGCGGCGATGCGGCGGAACTCGGCGCCGCAGCGATCCACCGCGGCCTTGTCGCTCGTGGGCGACTCGATCGAAACGAGGGTGTCGATAGCCTCGTGCAGCCAGGTTTCGTTGTTGCGGACGAACGTTTCGAGCGGATGGGCCATGGGATTCGGGTTCTATAATACGGGCATGGCCCGCCACTCACGCCGTCTGCCGCTCCTCGTTGGCGCCGTCGTCTGCGGCGTCGCGGTTTCGCTCTCGGCTCAGGCGCCCGCCACGCGTCCCGCGCCGCAGCCGCCACCGCCCCGCGCCGGCGTCTCGGTGCCCACCGCGGCGGCTGCTCAGGCGGCGCCGAACGACGGCCGTCCGTCAGAAGCCGAGCTCGGCTTCCCGGTGTATCCGTCGGCGGTGTATCTGCGGTCGTACGATGCCGGGCGCGGCCAGAAGTACTACATCTTCGGCACCACCGTGCCCTTCGCCGATATGGTGGCCTACTACCGCAACGTGCTGAAGGAGAAAGGCAACCTCGTGTTCGAGGTGCCGCCCACGCACGTCTTCGAGGTGGGCCGCTTCCGTGAAGAGACGATGGCGTTTCCGCCGGGCGTCACGGTGAAGGACTACACGTTCAGCGGCTCGGCCGGATATCCCAACCCGAAGCCAGGCGCCACGCCCGAGCGCTTCCCCACGCTCGTGCAGATCGTCGCGCCGCCGGCCGGCACGACGCCGCCGTAGCGCGCGCAAATGTAACGGGGTCTGTCACCATCACGACATGTCTTCGGTGACAGACCCCGTTACAAATGATGACCGTGACAGACCCCGTTACATCTACTTGGGGCGCACGGGGCTGATCATGATGTGCGCCCCGGCGGTGCCGGGATCCATCAGCCACGGCACACCGGGCGCCGGCTTCACGGGCAGGCCCGTGGAGGCCGCCGTCGCATACGGCACGTAGACCACCCAGCGCGTGTAGGCTTCGGCCACCTGGCCGGTGGCGGGGTCGAACGACTTGCCGGTCAGCACGGTCAGGAAACCGTCCTTGCCGATGGCGAGCTTCTTGTCGTCCACTTCCTTCCAGCGCGTCGCGTCGCGCTGCTTGTCTTCGGTGACGCCCTGGGCTGTCAGTTCGCGGCCGCGCGCCATGAACGCTTCGAGATCCTTGTGGTAGCAGGAGACATTGAACCCGTCGACCTTCGGGTTGTCGGCCACGCACACCTGCTCGTTCGTGCCCTCGCGCAGCGTCACGAACTTACCGGCTGCATCCCAGCCGAGCACCCTGGCGCCGGCGCGGCGTTCTTCAGGCGCGGCCAGCACGGCGCCGGCAATCTGCGTGGCGGGCGGGGGCACGTCCTGCGCCGAGGCCACGGCGGCCAGCAGCAGGAACCCACACGTACATCCGGAAACCTTCACGACGACATCCTCCTCGGCCAGTGGCGTGCTGGCCCTGCCGGCCCTCGCAACGGCGGGGCCCCGAGGAAGTATACCGATCGGCTAGCTGCGTGAGGCGACGTAGATCTCGCCCTGCTTCCGGAATTCGTCGCTCTTCTCGGCCATGCCCTGCGCGGCTTCGCGCCGGATCTGCTGCGTGATCTCCATGCTGCAGAACTTCGGGCCGCACATCGAGCAGAAGTGCGCCACCTTGGCCCCCTGCGCCGGCAGCGTCGCGTCGTGGTAGGCACGCGCCGTGACCGGATCCATCGCCAGGTTGAACTGGTCTTCCCAGCGGAACTCGAAACGGGCCTTGCTGAGCGCGTCGTCCCACACGCGGGCGCGGGGGTGGCCCTTGGCGAGGTCCGCAGCGTGCGCGGCGATCTTGTAGGCAATCACGCCGGCCTTCACGTCGTCCTTGTTCGGCAGCCCCAAGTGTTCCTTGGGCGTCACGTAGCAGAGCATCGCCGTGCCGTACCAGCCGATCATCGCCGCGCCGATCGCGGAGGTGATGTGGTCGTAGCCGGGCGCGACGTCGGTCGTGAGCGGGCCCAGCGTGTAGAACGGCGCTTCGGCGCACCATTCGAGCTGCTTCTCCATGTTCTCCTTGATGAGATGCATGGGGACGTGGCCGGGGCCTTCGTTCATCACCTGGACGTCGTACTCCCAGGCAATCTTCGTGAGCTCGCCCTGCGTCTTCAGTTCGGCGAACTGCGCCTCGTCGTTGGCATCCGCGATCGAGCCGGGCCGAAGGCCGTCGCCGAGCGAGAAGCTCACGTCATAGGCGCGCATGATCTCGCAGATCTCGCGGAAGTGCGTGTAGAGAAAGCTTTCCTGATGGTGCGCCAGGCACCACTTGGCCATGATCGAGCCACCGCGTGACACGATGCCGGTCATGCGGCCCGCCGTCATCGGGATGTAGCGCAGCAGCACGCCGGCGTGCACGGTGAAGTAGTCCACGCCCTGTTCGGCCTGCTCTACCAGGGTGTCGCGATAGAGCTCCCAGGTGAGCTCTTCGGGGCGTCCGCCCACCTTCTCGAGCGCCTGGTAGATCGGCACCGTGCCGATCGGCACCGGCGAGTTGCGCATGATCCACTCGCGCGTCTCGTGGATGTTCTTCCCGGTCGAGAGGTCCATCACGGTGTCGGCGCCCCAGAGCGTCGCCCACCGCAGCTTCTCGACTTCTTCCTCGATCGACGACGACACGGCGGAGTTGCCGATGTTCGCGTTGATCTTCACGAGGAAGTTGCGGCCGATGATCATCGGCTCGAGTTCGAGGTGGTTGATGTTCGCAGGGATGATGGCGCGGCCGCGGGCCACTTCATCGCGCACGAACTCCGCCGGCAGCCCTTCGCGCGCGGCGATGAACGCCATCTCCGGCGTGATCTCGCCTCGGCGGGCAAAGCCAAGCTGCGTGATGCTCTGGCCCTGCCCTGAGCCTGTCGAAAGGCCCCTGCGGGCCTCGACCCACGGAGCGCGCAGCTTCGGCAGGCCGTCGCGCACGTCGGCCACCCGCGGGCCGCTCGTGTCGTAGAGCCGCACCGGCGGTTCACCGCCCGAGAGGCGCACCTCGCGCATCGGCACGCGGATCGGCACGGGACCAGACGGCGTCGGCACCGACGACTCGTCGAACACGCGGAAGCTGCTGGGGAAGGCGTCGGCGTAGTCGCCCGACGTCGGGATCTCTGGTGTGCTCATCTGCCGCTCTCCCTACGCCCGTGTGAACGGGATCAGGTTCCAAGGGTGCTGTCTCAACCCTGCTGAGCCCCGAGGCCCGAGACCCGGGACCCGTCGAGCGTCAGGAGAATGCCCCTGGCGGACCTACGTCTGCGACTATATCAGAGGGCGCCGGCGCGAAATGGCGCCGTCGATGCGAGAATCCAGTCATGGCCGCGCGGTTCACACCCGCTCAGCTGCGCGATGAGATGCGCCACCTCGGGGTAGCCCCCGGAGACGTGCTCATGGTGCACGCGTCCCTCCGCCGGATCGGCCCCGTGGAGGGTGACGCGGCGGGCCTCATCGCGGCTCTCGACGCCGCGGTCGGTGACGACGGCACCTGGCTGATGGTGCTCGGCGCGCGCGACGACTGGTCGTGGGTGAACGAACACTCGGACGACGCCCGCGAGGCGCTGCTCGGCGACGCCGACCCCTTCGACGCGCTGACGACACCCGCGCAGGAGGATGTGGGCCTCCTCGCCGAGCTCATGCGTACAACGGCCGGCACCGTAGTGTCGGATCATCCGGAGGGCCGCTTCGGTGCGCGCGGACGGCGCGCCGCCGAGCTCATGGCCGACGTCCCGTGGCACGATTACTACGGGCCGGGCTCACCGCTCGAACGTGTGATCGACGCCGGCGGCCAAGTGCTGCGCCTGGGAGCCGACGAGAACACCGTGACGCTCATCCACTACGCGGAGTACCTGGCACAGGTGCCCGACAAGCGGCGCGTGCGCCGGCACCGCCGCGTCTCGACACCAGCGGGCCCGGTTGTGCGCGTGGTGGAGTGCCTCGACGACAGCCTCGGCATCGCCGACTGGCACGGCGAGGACTACTTCGCGCTCATCCTGCGCGAGTACCTCGCATCGCACGACGTGCCGCGCGGCCTCGTGGGCGGCGCGCCGAGCGAATTACTCGACGCGCGCGACCTCGTCACCTGCGCGGCGCGCTGGATGTCGACGCACCTGGCGCCGTAAGCGGACTGGCCTGTCAGCCGTCCCCGCCCGCGGGCCGCTGGCTACCTGCCCACGCGGGAGAGCCCGGCCGAGGCGCGATCAACCTGCGCGGCCAGCGCCTGGATCGCCGCCGCCACCTTGGTGACGCCCTGGCGCGCTTCGTCCCACTGCCCTTCCTCGAGCCCTTCGCGGATCTGCGGCAGCGTCTTCACGCCGTAGCCGGTGTAGAACCCCGGCGCGTAGATCTGATGGCGGAACCAGTCGCGGCGCGGCAGGCCCTGCTCGTTGCCCAGGCGCCGCTCCGACGAGAACACGAGCTGATTCACCACCTTCAGCGCCTCTTCCTGCGTCTGGAGCGCCTTCGCGCTCGCTGCCGGAACGCCGGCATGCGCCTTCTCGAAGGCCTGCGAGGCTTTCGAGAGCGCCGCCACAGCAGCGGTGAGCGGTGCAAAGTCGAGGGCCGGCGCGTCCTTCTTCCCGGCGTGAAGCTTCTGCACCTCCGCTACGTAGCGGCCGAGCGTATCGCTCATGTCCGAGAAACGGAACGGCAGCACGGACGCTTCCGACAGCCGCAGCACCGCCGTGCCGGTGACCTGCGCGAGCGTGCGGCCGTAGCTGAAGTCAGTGTCCGAGAAGCGCGTGTACCACTCGAACGAGTCGTAGACCGAGTGATACACGCCGCCCGGGCTCTCGCCGCCGAAACTCAGGTTAAGCGACGCCACGGTGAGGTGCTGCAGGAAGGGCGTGAAGTCCGACCCCGAGCCGAGCGGCGCGATGCGGATGTTCGGGTCTTTCTCGGCCTCGGCGCGTTCGGCCTCGGGCAGCCCCTCGATGGCCTTGCGGCGGCCCACCTCGAGCACGGGCTTGCCGGTGCGCGGATCGTTGATGTCACGCGCCACCTCGCTCACGAACTGCTGCAGCGAGTGGGACCCGCCGGCGTTCAGCCAGCCTTTGCCGGTGCCGTCGGTATTGATGTACACGACGCCCTTGCCGTTCAGTTCGGCGCGATGCGCTTCGGCCCATTCGGTCGAGCCGAGCAGCCCCCACTCCTCGCCGTCCCAGAGCGCCAGCACGATCGTGCGCTTCGGCCGCCAGCCGCCTTTCACGAGTTCGCCGAGGCCACGGCCCACCTCCATGAGCGACACCGCGCCGCTGATGGGATCGTCGGCGCCGTTCACCCAGGCGTCGTGATGGTTGCCGAACATCACCCATTCGTCGGGCAGCGTCGCTCCGGGAATCCTCACGACCACGTTATAGAGCGGACGGTTCTTCCACTCGTGAGTGAGCTTGAGGCGCATCTTGAGCGGGCCGCCGCCCATGCGGTAGGTCACCGGCATGCCGCCGCGCCACGATTCAGGCGCCACCGGGCCGCGCATCGCCTGAAAGATCGGCAGCGCGTCGCCCCACGCAATCGGCATCACGGGAATCTTCAGGATGGTCTTCGCGTCGCTCACCGGCAGCTTCTTCCCGCCGGCGGTGGCGCCCCAGCCGGGCGTGAGCGGGTCGCCCGTGTGAATCGGCATGTCCATCACGCTGCCGCGCTGCACGCCGAACTCCGGCCGGAACGGGCCATCGGGATAGACCTCGCCCTGGAAGAACCCGTCGTCCTTCGGATCCGAGAAGATGAGACAGCCGATCGCGCCGTGTTCGTAGGCCACCTTGGGCTTGATGCCACGCCAGCTGCCGCCGTAGCGCGCCAGCACGATCTTGCCCTTCACGCTCACGCCGAGCTTCTCGAGCTGTTCGTAGTCGGCCGGCACGCCGTAGTTGACGTAGACCACTTCGCCGGTCACGTCGCCGTCGGCCGAATACGCGTTGTAGGTGGGCGTCTGGTCGTTGTCGGTGGAGTCGGGGTCGCTCGTCACCGGCGGCTCCTGGATGAGCATCGTCCGGCCCACCGGCGCCACCATCTCGAGCCGTCGCTCGGTGGGCCACGGCATGTAGGCCTCGAACTCCTCGATCGCGGCGTCGAGTCCGAACGACTTGAACGTCGCCAGGGCGTATTCGGCCACCTTCTTCGAGCCCGGACGGCCGGCCACGTGCGGCTCTTCCGTCATCGCGCGCATGTATTCGCGCAGTCGCGCCGGGTCGGGCACGGCGCGGAACCTGTCTTCGAGCGCCCGCTGTGCGGCGAGGCTGTCTGACGTGAACCCGCGCAGGGCCGGCACCTGACCGGCGAGACGCGCGGGCTGAAGCTGGACGAGGACGAGCAGGACGGCAGCGAGCACAGTCGGTCGGCGCATGCCCGCGAGGTTATCCGGCCGCGCCGGACGACGCAAGCACCGTGGGCGGCCGCCTACTGCTTGTCGACGAACGCTTCGCGCTTCTCGAAGAGGGCAAGGCGCGCCGCAATCTGCCGCGCCAGCGCCGGGTCGGCGATGCCCATCGCCTCGCGCGCGGTGAGTACGGCGTCGTCGAAGCGCCCGGCCGACGCGTAGGCGACGGCCAGCACGTCGAGCGTGCGGGCATCGCGCCGTGCCGTGAACCTCGCGGCACGCTCGGCAAAGCCCACCGCCTCGGCCGGCGCCCGCACGGCGCCGTCGCCGGCGGTCGCGAGCACCCAGGCGGCCGTCGTGAGGGCCACCAGCCAGTCGTCCTTGAGCGTGGCGGCCGTGCGGAAGTGGCCGGCCGCATCGGCGATGCGGCGGTCGCGGATGGCCGTGTGGCCAAGGTTGAAGTAGGCCTCGGCGTAGTCGGGCCGCAGCCGGATCGCTTCGTTCAGTTCACGTTCGGCGCGCAGCAGCTCGCCGCGCCGCCACAACGCGGCGCCGAGGTTGTTGCGCGCTTCGGGCATCAGCGGATCGGCGGCCACGGCCTGTTCGTAGCGCTGGATGGCCTCGGCTGTTCGTCCGAGCGCCACCAGAGTTTCGCCGAGGTTGCTGAGGGCCCTTGCATACCGCGGCCGTAACTGCAGAGCGCGTTCGTAGCTGGCGACGGCATCATCGAAGAGGCCGGCCGCCGTGAGCGCGGTGCCCACGTTGTAGTGCGCGCTGGCGCTGTCGGGCTGGCGCGCCGCCGAGGCGCGGAAGTGCTGCACGGCCACGGCCGGACGGCCGAGCAGCAGGGCGATAACGCCCGCGTCGTCGTGGAGTTCGACGTCGTCCGGGCTCGACAGCAGCATCGTCTCGAGCCCGATGAGGTCCTCGGCCGTCATCTTGGCCTGCACCTCGCTGCCGAGCACGTTGCGATCGGCGTCGCTGTCGGTGGCGAGCTGGAACCACAGGTCGCCCATCTCGTCGAACGACTTCTGCCCCCAGCGCACCCTGGCCGCGGGCACCTGGGGGTTACGCGGATTCTCCGGCGAGTTGTCGTAGACGTACTTCATCGAGACGGTGGTGCCCCGGGGCAGCCGAATCGGCTCGGTGTAGCGGTAGACGTGCTGCCAGCGGAAGTCCCAGTTGCCAATGTGGATGAGCGTTCGCGTCGTGCCGTCGGGCAAGGTCGCCGTGCCGGTGACGTCCCTGGCACGGTAGTGCGCGTGCGGCTGCACGGCCAGCAGCGTCGTGTTGACCGGCAACGTGTAGCGATCTTCCACGACGTACTGCGAGTCGCCGGGCGGGATGTTGATTCCCTGTGAGCCGAGCCTGAGGATCGACGGGGTGCGCGTGGCCGGGCGTTCGCCGAAGTAGAAGCCGATGACCGGCTGCACGGGTTCGGGTCTGCCGCTCGGCTGCATGTGCAGCTGCACGACGAGATCCGTCCCAGGTTCGAGCCGCCACGCGAGGTCGCCGTCGACGAGCGGCGCGATCTGCCCAGGCGTCCAGCCCAGGAAATGGCCATCGGGATACTCGGCGCTCCGCGCCATCAGGCCGTCGTAGCCGGGCAGCGGATCGGCGGCGTCGAGACGCCGCGAGCCGTCGCTGCGGTCGATGCGGATGTTCGCGTGGTGCACGACGCGTGGGTTGCCCGGATGGAACTCGATGCCGCGGACGTACTTCGTGCCGCTCACCTTGAGGGGCACGGCGAAGATGCGGAAGACGTCGGAGGGCTCCGCGGGCAGGGTGTAGCCGGCCGGCAGCGTCACGATGAGGTCCGGCTGGCCCAGGTACCAGCCCTCGGGCCATCGTGGCGGCGTGGGGGCACGGCCTGGCCCCTCGACAGGCGCCTTTGCCCAGCGCGCGAAGAGGTCCACGTCGTCGCGCGTCAGGCGGGGCTGCGCAACGAACTCATCGGGGTGCCCGTCGGCCTTCCACGGCGGCATGAATCCACTGCCGGTCACGGCGGCGAGCTGCGCGGCTCGCTTCGCCGTCTCGGCGAACGTGAGCAGGCTGAAGGGCCCGGCGCCGCCCGGGCGATGGCACTGCGCGCAGCGCGAATGTAGAAGCGGGGCGATGTGTTCGTTGAAGGTAACCGGCACGGCCTGCGCGTGGGCGCGGCCGGCCGTGCCGGCACTGGCCGCGAGCGCCAGCACGAGACATGGGACGACGGCGCGCATGGTCATGGCTGCTGGCGCACGATGGCGCAGCCGACGGCCGGTGCGTGCGGCCGCACCACCGGGCGTCCATCGAGCACGGCGGCGAGCGCGTCGTCGAGATCGTGGGTGGTCGGCACCGGGCGATCCACGCCGAAGTCGCTGTAACGGTCGTCGATGCGCCCGTGATAACGCAGGTGCCCCTCGCGGTCGAAGACGGCTGCCTCTGGGGTGACGGCGGCCTGCGCCTGATTTGCGAGTGAGCGGGCCGTGTCGAGCACGACGGGCAGGCCGTATGAGAACGCGTCGGCATGTTTCTTCACTGCGGCCGGCAGTTCGCCGGCGTTCGGATACACAAGCCAGAAGCGCACGCCCTTCGCGCGATACCGCTCCGCGAGGCGCCGGACGGCCGGCGCGTAGCGGTCGGAGATGGGGCACTCGACCGCCGTGAACAGCAGCACTGTCGCCGGCGCGGCGGCGTCCACCGGCGAGACGGCGCGGCCGGCCAGGTCGTGCACGCCGATCTGCGCCTCCGCCCCGGTAGATGGAGCGCTCAGCACCAGCCCCGTCACCGCGAGCCACGCCCGCATGCTCGATGCGCGCATCACGTGTCGAGTATAGCGCTGCGCGCGCGGGCAGAAAAAAGGGCGGGGCCGCAGCCCCGCCCTTCTTCCGTGAGTTCAGCCCAGGGACTCGAGCCCCGTCCTTCGACTTCGCTCAGGACGCCCTGAGCCTGTCGAACGCCGAGACCCGCCTGGTGTCTACCAGGTCGTCTCGACCGCCAGGCGGATGAGGCGGCCCTGAAGAATGGTCGAGGGCTGTAGATAGGTGGCCGCGCCGAACTGCGCGGTCGTCACCGACGAATAGCGGTCGGAGTTGGTGGCGTTGAACACGTCCACCTTGGGTACGAGTCGAACGCCACGTGTCGTGAACGCCCGGCTGATCGAAAGATCAAGCTGGTTGATGCGTGGCATGTATTCCGTCTGGGGAGCCTTGAGCGGCACGTTGAGCGTGGCCGTCGTCAGGTTCGGGATGACGAGTTCACCGGGCCGGCATGGCGCGGCGCAATTCGCCGCGTAGCGGGTCGTGCGGGTGATCTGCCAGAAGGTGCCCTGGCCGCGCGGCTGATCGAAGCCGGTGCCGAACGTGAACACACCATAGGGAATCGCTTCGGTGCCAATCACGTAACCGTTGAGGCTCTGCAGCGACGCGCCAACCGTGACGCCGCCCCACGGGAGCGGGTAGGTTCCGGCAAGCTTGAACTGCCTGAGCCACGGCAGCCCGTTCTCCGCCTGATTGCAGAACACCGTGAAGTTCGGATCGGTGCCGGCGCTGCAGGTGTCGGAAAGCGTCCGCTCGAGGTTGAAGCCGCCGAACACGCGAGCCCCGCGCGGCAGCCGGGCGTTGAAGCCGAGTTCGAAGCCGTTGTAGACGCGCGTGATGTCGGAGTCGTTGACGTCGACGTTCTGCACCGCAGCCAGGAACTCCGGCTTGACGTTGTAGGCCGGGATCACGGCTCCGTCAATCGGGCTCACGACGTCGACGCGCGTGTAGCTGTCGAAGTTGCGCGCGACGTTGTTGCGCTCGGTGATGTCGGTGAAGCGGTTGTGATACCACTCACCGGTCAGCGTGACGCGGTTGAAGAGCTCCTGCGTGACGCCGAGGTTGAACGAGTACTGGCCGGGACGCTGGATGTCCGGGTCGGGCGTAGCCAGGGCGCGAACGCCGAAGTTGGCCGGCAGCTGCGCGAGATTGATCTCGCAGCCCGGAGTGAGATAGACGCAGCCTCGCTCGCCCTGGGCGATGTCGTCGCCGTTCAGGTCCTGCCACGCTGCGGTCGCCGTGGTCAGCGCCGTCGGGCTATAGAGCTGTGCAAGGCCGACGGTCTGCGCCGTAAGGAAGCGGTTGACACCGGCACGAATGGCCGTCTTGCCGTTGCCGAAGATGTCCCACACGACCGACACGCGCGGCGAGAAGTCGCTCCACGTCGGCACTTCAATGTCGCCATACGCCGGCGAGTTGGCGAAGCGGCCGATCTGGGCCTCCTGTCCGGCGATGCTCTGCGCCAGACGGTCATAGCGGACGCCGTAGTTGATCGTGACGTTGTTGAGACGCCACGAGTCCTGGGCATAGACCGCGAATTGGCTGTCCATGTTCTCCTGCACCTGCAGCGGCGTGTTGAGCACGGTGACCTGCTGCGGCACGCCGTTGTTGTAGGTCTGGTAGAGATCGGCGTTGGCGTTGTTGTAGCGGCGGAAAATGCCCCAACCGTTGAGCACGCCGACCTTCATGGTGTGGGAACCGGTCACGCGCGACAGCGACGCCGACGCGGTGTAGCGATCGGGGTAGTTGCCGAGCTGCGCCGACGACGCGTTCCACAGGAGGCCCGTGCTGACGTCGTTCTTGCGCACGTTCCGGTACCATTCCGGGGTGTTCCGCTCAGCGAAGATCCCAGGCTGGTAGAGGTTGTCGTAGCGCTCGCGATTGAACGAGAAGCCCGTCTCGAGCAGCAGGCTCGACGACAGGGTGGACGTGTACTTGGCCGAACCGGTCGCGAAGATCGGCGTGTTCCACACCACCGACGCCGTGCGCGGGTCGGTGTTGGCACCCATCGCGCCGGCGCGCAGACGCAGCGCGCGGTCGTAGTAGACGGCGAACTTGTTCTTCTGCGACATCTGCCAGGTCAGGCGCAGGATGGGGTTGTCCATCTTCTCGGGTGAGATGCCCTGTTCGCAGCCGCCGTCACGCACGCAGGCCGCGAAAGCCTGAGGCGCCGGCACGCCCGCCGGAAGATTGAACGTGTTGGCGATCGGCTTGTCGTAGCGAGCCTTGCGATAGGCGCCAAAGAACCAGAGCTTGTCTCTCAGAATCGGTCCGCCCTGTTCGACGTTGAACTCGTAGAAGTTCGCCACGCGGTCAACGGCGCGCACACCCTTGCTGATGAGCTCGTCGGTCAGGTTGTCGCCCTGCCAGTCGGCCGGACTCTTGGCGTACTTGGCGCCGCCGGAAAAGCGGTTGCCGCCGTCCTTCGGCACGAGGTTCAAGTTGACACCGCCGGTCATCGTCTCGGAGTTGCCGCCCGAGGTCATGTAGACAGCTTCCTGTGTCATCGCCTCGTTGTGGTAGGCATTGACGGCGCCGTCGCCCATGAGGCCATTGGTCATCAGGCCGTCGACCATGACGACCGTCTGCGCCGAGCCGGTGCCGCGGACGAAGAAGTAGGTCTGCTGCATGGCGCGCGAGCCACCCACGTCCGGCTGGTTGAAGGTGACGCCAGGAATCAGCTGCCCCAGGCCCTGAATGGTGCGCGCAGTGGGCACGGAGTCGAGCACGTCGCGCGACAGCACCTGCTGCTTGACGTTGCTCTGCACGTCCACGAGCGGCGACTGGCCAGACACCGTGACCGATTCCTGGAGGGTGCCAACCGCGAGTTCGGCGTTGATCGTGGCCACGAAGTTCGAGGGCAGTTCGAGCTCGCGCTTGATGACGTTGAAGCCCTGCAGGGTGAACGTGAGCAGGTACTTGCCGGGGCGCAGGTCGATCATGCGGTAGGCCCCGTTCTCGTCGGTCACCGCGGTGCGCACCTTCTCGATGAGGGCGTCGCTTGCGGCTTCCACCGACACACCGGGCATCACCGCGCCCGTTTCGTCCTTTACCACACCACTGATGGAGCTCTGAGCGTAGGCGGGGGCGGAAAAGAGTCCGGCTCCCACGAACGCCAGGCACAGCGCCAACGCTAGCCTGGTCTTAATCGACATGCTTCCAACCTCCAAGTGCGAACGACCACCGGATCCGGCGCGATTCGAACCGGAATGCGAAGTTCGCGCCGCGTCATAGGCTACAGACGTGACACGCATGAGTCAACGGTGAAACGCCGAAAATCCCTGAAAAACAAGGGGTTTTATGCATGTCAGGTGTCGATAGCATCGACTAGCCGCATCAACAATCAAAGACAATCCATCACATTGGACAACGCAATGGATCGAAAAACAAAAAGCCGGTCGGCACAGAGCCGACCGGCTGGTTCCAGCACGACATTCGCAGTTCGGCGCCACCGCGCCGCGACACGAGCGTTCTATTTGATTGTGACCTTCACGTAGGCGTTGGTCCAGCAGCACTGGAATCCGCCGCCGCCCTCACCTGAGCTGTCGTTGGCCTGCGCGCGCAGCACGTATTCGCCGGGCGCGGTGAACGTGGCCGTCGTCGTGGACTTGCCGTCGGTGCCGATCTTCGGGCGCTGCTCGGCGAACTTGACGTCGCCACCGGCCGGTCCACGATGCAGATGCCACGACTGCACGAGGCGCGGCGTGCGGCTGGCCGCCGCCGGGCTCTCGCCTTCCTCGGTGTGCATGTCGTCGGTCGTGAACACCTCGAGCGTCACCGCCTGTCCCACCGTGCCGGAAAGCGTGTGCGCGGTTTCCACCGGCGGACCGGTGAATGTCTTGCCGGTCGGTGAGAACTTCAGCACTGGCGGCGTGTTGCCTTCGCCCATGTCCTTGAAGGGCTCGATCTGGTAATCGGGAATGAGGCCCACCGGCACCGACGCCGGCTTGCCATTGGCCACGATCGTCCACGTGAAGCGCTTGTCCTTGCCGAAGTCCTTCGGCACCCTGATGGCGAATACCCCCCAGCCGCGGCGTGGCGTGAAGTGGGTGGGCTGGCCGAGGTCCGGACCACCGGGCTCGACGCGGTTGTTGGGCCCGACCGGGATGTCGAGGGTCTGCTTCTGGTTGCGGTTGAAGTACCCGAGCAGCAGGTTATAGCTGCCATCGGCGTTCTGATACCACCCCTCGAACGCCGGATAGACATGCTGGCCGCTGTCCTTGAGGGCGTCGAGCGGCAGTTGCCGGCCCTCCGGCGCTGCCAGGGAGAGCGCCACGGCCGCCGCGATTACGGCGGCGGAGGCGATGGCACGAAGCGAGAAGAAACGAGTCATTGCCGTCCACTCCATCACAAGAAAACGGGGGTGCCGCCCTTCGACAGCACCCCCGCGTGATCCGTAGTTCCGTGCAGCGAAGCCGCCAGGCGGCCTACTGCTGCTGACGATCCGAGGTGGTCGCCGTCTTCGCCTTGCGCTTCTCGACCTCGACCTTGAAGTCGGCGTCGTCCATGTAGGTGATGTTCACCCACGCGTGCGCCATCTCGTCGACGGTGCGGTCGCCCCAGCCCACCCACTGATTCGGATCGGGGTTGTTCTTGTTGGCGGCCGTGTTGTCATGCCACGAGGTGATGCGGAGGATCGTGCCCTTGGGCAGGAGCGGCGCCGCGTCGTCGGCATAG
This sequence comes from Acidobacteriota bacterium, assembly GCA_016789705.1. GTDB lineage: Bacteria > Acidobacteriota > Vicinamibacteria > Vicinamibacterales > UBA2999 > CADEFD01. Next base: position 125,236 of record JAEUQR010000022.1, on the reverse strand, counting down.
ACGTAGTTGGTGTGCCAGTTGAAGCTGTAGTCACTCACCTGGCTGAGCATCTGCGTGCCGCCGGTGGGCAGAATCGCTTCCATCGACATGGCCTTGCCGCGCAGGTGCATGTGCGGCTGGAAGTTCTCGACGCGACCGGCCTTCTTCATCACGTGGAAGCCCTGGGTCACGCTCAGGGAGTTCGGGGCGATGTCGAGGGCGCGGTTGCCGCCGGTGATGCCGCTGAAGAGCGCCAGCGTCTGGCGGAACTTCGGCTCCTGGCCCTTCGGGTAGAAGTAGATGCCAAGTTCGACCGAGTCGGTGATGTCCTCACCGACGGCGTGATAGTGGATGTCCCACACGATCTTCGAGCCGGGCTTCATGAGCTTGCCCGAACCCTCGCGCATGATCTCGCCCTGCTTGCCGACGGCCCATTCCATGAAGAGGCCCGGACCCGGATCGTCGCCGCCGGGGGCGGCCGAGTTGCCCGTCTCGCCGTCGTCCTGCTGCAGGCGCGCCAGCGCGTGGTGCGTGATCTTGCGGCCCGGCACGGTGGACGGCCGCATCTCGATGGCGCGCACCCAGCGCTCCTCGGTGAGGCCCGTGGCCTGCACCGGCTTGTACCAGGCGTCCATCGCGTTGCCCTTCTGGGTGTAGGCAGGCGACTTGATGATGAGGTCGGGCTTGCCGTAGAGCTTCTCGAAGTTCCAGCCGTCGTTCACGGGCCATTCGATGGCCTTCGGCATGTCCTTCATGTCGCCCTTCGGCGCGCCGGCCGCCACCCACTTCACGATCGTGTCGATCTCGGCGTCCGAGAGCGAGCGGTCGTTTTCGAAGTGCTGGATGCCGAGCGACTTGTCGATGTGCCAGGGCGGCATGTTGCGCGTCTGCACACGGTCACGAATCGACCGTGCCCAGGGACGCGACTGCTCGTAGGTGACGAGCGACATCGGCGCGATCGAGTCGGGCCGGTGACACGACTCGCACTTCGCCTGGAAGATCGGCGCGACGTCCTTCGTGAACGTCGGAGCGTTCGCGGCAGTCTGCGCGAACGAGGGCACGGCCATCAACGCTGTCATCGCAAACGCGCCCGCAAGCGGACGGTACTGACCGTAGGTCATTGCTCGGTCCTCCAAAAACGTGAGACGCCAGAGACTGGGTGGGGAATCTTACCCGCATATCGGCGAAAATTTCCACTTCCATCAGCGCGCCACATGACATCACCTGGCCGCATGGAACGAGCGGTCAGACTGCATCGATTCATCCGGCAACCCGGGCGGCGCCGAGCGCTAAATCAGGCCAGTTTTCGCAGAATCAGGCACTTCAGGTACTTCGTCTCTGGCACGCCGAGCAGCACCGGGTGGTCACGCCCCTGCGTGCGCTGCTCGACCACCGAGACGAGGCTGCCGGCGTCGGACGCCGCGGCGTGCACGACCTCGGCGAAGGTCTCCTCGCTCACGTGGTGGGAACAGGAACACGTGATGAGGATGCCGCCGGGTTCGAGCAGGCGCAGCGCGCGCAGGTTGATGTCCTTGTACCCCGACAGCGCCTTCTCCACCGACGCCTTGTTCTTTGCGAACGCCGGCGGATCGAGCACGACCGTCTCGTAGCGCGCACCGGCTTTCTCGAGGCGGCGCAGTTCGTCGAATGCGTTGGCCTCGCGGGCCCGTACGTGCGGCAGCCGGTTCTTGACGGCGTTCGAGGCAATCGTCGCCACCGCGTCAGCCGAGACATCCAGCGCCTCGACGCTCGAACATGACGCGGCGAGCGCCAGCGCGAAGCCGCCGTGGTAGCTGAAGGCATCGAGCAGGCGGCCGCGCGCGTAGCCGGCGGCGGCGGCGTGGTTCTCGCGCTGGTCGAGGAACAGCCCGGTCTTCTGGCCGCCGTGCACGTCCACGTCGTACTCGACCGCGCCCTCGTGCACGGCGACCCGCGCCGGCACCGCACCGTGCAGCACGGACACCCGTGATTCGAGTCCCTCGAGCTGACGCACGCGCGGATCGTTGCGCTCGATGACGCCGATGGCGCCGGTCAGTTCCACGAGCAGCGGCGTCAGCACCGGCAGCAGGCGGTCGGCCCCCTGCGACAGCGTCTGCACGACCAGCACATCGGCGTAGCGATCCACGATGATCGACGGCAGCAGATCCGCTTCGCCGTGGACGAGGCGATACGCGCTGGCGTCGATGCCGAGCGAGGCGCGGAAACCGATTGCCGCCGCGAGACGGGCGCGCCAGAACGCCTCGTCCACCGGGCGATCGTCGCGGGTCACCATGCGCAGCGCGATCTGCGAACGGTCGCTGAAGAACGCCTGTCCGAGCACGCGGTCGCGCGCGCCACGCACGGTCACGACCTCACCGCCGGTGGCGCCGGCGGCATCGACGTCCGAACGGTAGATCCACGGATGGCCGTGACGCAGACGGGCTTCCCCACGCGGTGAGATCGAAACAGCGGCCATCCCGCTAGTGTACAATCTCGGCATGTTCGTCGCGCTCGGCGCCGACCACGCCGGCTTCGAATTGAAGGAAGCCCTCAAGCGCGCGCTCGATGCGCGGGGCGTCGCCTGGCACGACGTCGGCACCGCCTCCACGTCATCGGTCGACTATCCCGACTACGCCGTGCAGGTGGCCGACGCGGTCGCGAGCGGACGGGCCGACCGCGGCATTCTCGTGTGCGGCAGCGGCGTGGGGATGGCGATTGCCGCCAACAAGGTGCGCGGCGTGCGCGCGGCCGTCATCGTCGATGTCGACGGCGCCGTGCTGGCGCGCGAACACAACGACCTGAACGTCCTCACCCTGGGCGCGCGGCGCACCGGCATCGACGAGGCCGAACGCATCGTCGCGGCGTTCCTCGACACGCCGTTTGCCGGCGGCCGGCACCAGCAGCGTGTCGACAAGATCGGCGTCATCGACGATCGCAGTGATCCGACGACGGCCTCGTAGGGCCGTCTTTTCCGCGTGCCCATTCCATGAGCCACTCCGCCGAACGAGACCTGTTCCACCGCGCCCTGGCCAGCGCCGACCCCGAAGTCGCCGCCGCCATCACCCACGAGGAAGAGCGCCAGGAAACCGGGATCGAGCTCATCGCCTCCGAGAACTTCGTGAGCGTGGCGGTACTCGAAGCGGCCGGCTCGGTCCTGACCAACAAGTACGCCGAAGGGTACCCGGGCAAGCGGTACTACGGCGGCTGTGAATACGTGGACGTGGTCGAGTCGCTGGCCATCGAACGCGCGAAGGCGCTCTTCGGCGCCGAACACGCCAACGTGCAGCCGCACTCGGGGGCGCAGGCCAACATGGCGGTGCTGCTCGCCACGCTCAAGCCGGGCGACACCATCCTCGGCATGAACCTGGCGCACGGCGGCCACCTCACGCACGGGCACCCGCTCAACTTCTCGGGCAAGTACTTCACGATCGTGCCCTACGGCGTCAGTCAGGCCGACGAGCGCATCGACTACGACGAGGTCGCCCGCCTCGCCGAGACTCACCGGCCGAAGCTCCTCATCGCCGGCGCCAGCGCCTATCCGCGTACGATTGACTTCGCGCGCATGAGCGCCATCGCGAAGAGTTGCGGCGCGCTCTTCATGGTCGACATGGCCCACATCGCCGGCCTCGTCGCCGCCGGCCTGCACCCGAGCCCGGTGCCGCACGCGGATTTCGTGACCACCACCACGCACAAGACCCTGCGCGGCCCGCGCGCCGGACTCATCCTGTGCCGGCAGGCGCACGCCAAGGACATCGACCGCGCGCTCTTTCCGGGCGTGCAGGGCGGTCCGCTGATGCACATCATCGCCGCGAAGGCCGTGTGCTTCCGGCAGGCCGCCGAGCCGGGGTTTACCACCTACCAGGCGCGTGTCGTCGACAACGCGCGTACGCTCGCCGCCGAACTCGCCGGCGCCGGCTTCCGCATAGTGAGCGGCGGCACCGACAACCACCTCGTGCTGCTCGACGTGTTCTCGAAGGGCCTCACCGGCAAGGTGGCCGAGGCGGCCCTGGGCCGCGCCGCCATCACGGTGAACAAGAACGCCATCCCCTTCGATACCAACCCGCCGATGGTGGCAAGCGGCGTGCGGCTCGGCACGCCGGCCGTGACCACACGCGGCATGGGCGCGGCCGAGATGCGCGTCATCGCACATCTCATCGCGCGGGTGCTCGCTGCACCCGACGACGCCGCCGTGGCCGCGACGGTGAAGGCCGAGGTCGAGACGCTGTGTCAGACGTTCCCGCTGTACCGGAAGCCGTCGACCTCATCGACGCGGTAACGCGCGCGTTCGCAGCCGATGGCCCGCTGGCGCGGGCACTGCCGCAGTTCGAGCCCCGCGACGGCCAGCGGCGCATGGCCCTGGCCGTGGCGCAGACCATCGACGAAGGCGGCGTGCTCATGGCAGAAGCCGGCACCGGCACCGGCAAGACGATGGCCTACCTGGTGCCGGCGGTGCTGAGCGGCCGCCGCGTCCTCGTCTCGACCGGCACGAAGAACCTGCAGGAGCAGATTTTCGAGAAGGACGTGCCGGCGCTGCGCGGCGCGCTCGGCATCCCTTTCACGGCCACCTGCATGAAGGGCCGGGCAAACTACCTGTGCCTGCACCGGTTCGAGGAATACCGCTCGCGTCAGGCGGTGCGCGGCCGCGCGCTCAACTCCGAGGACGCCGTGTTCCTGCCGGTCATCGAACATTGGGCGCCGAAGACCGACACCGGCGACCGCGCGGAGCTGGCCGAGCTGCCGGAAGACCTGGCGCTCTGGCATGAGGTGTCGGCGACGGCCGACACCTGCCTCGGGAGCGAGTGCCCGCGGCACAGCGAGTGTTTCGTCACGCGCATGCGCCAGCGGGCGGCGGAGAGCGACGTGGTCATCGTGAACCACCATCTGCTCTGTGCCGACGCCGCCGTGCGCGAGAGCGCCTACGGTGAAGTGATCCCGTCGTGTCCGCAGCTCGTCGTGGACGAAGCGCATCAACTCGAGGACGTGGCCACGCAGTATTTCGGGCGTGGCGTCAGCAACCTGCGCATCGACGACCTGGGACGCGATGCCGAGGCGGCGCTGCGCGCGGCGGTGGTCGCACCTGGCGCGACGGCGAAGCACGACGCCTCGCGCGAGGTGGTACGCCTCGTGGACCACGCCCGCGCGTTCTTCAGCGGCCTCGCCATCGCCCGCATGAGCCGCGGCGACGAGCGGCTTCGCGTGGCCCGCGAGTGGTTCGCCGATCACCTGCCGACGGGCCTGAACCTCGCCGGCGCGCTCGATGGGCTGCAGGCCGCGTGCGCGCTGGCTGCCACCGCACGTCCGCGTGAGGCGGGCGACGACGGCACCCTCACGGACGACCTGACCGCGGTGGCCCGCCGGGCCGGCGACCTCGCGGACGACCTGCGCTTCCTGCTGGCCTGCGCCGATCCGGCCTACGTCTACTTCCTCGAGGTCAGAGGCCGCGCCGTGCAGTTGCGGGCGGCGCCGATCGATGTCTCGCGGATCGTGCGCGACCTGGTCACCGGCCAGCGCCGCGCCACCGTCATCACGTCGGCCACGCTCACCGTGGAGGGCCGCTTCGACTACATCAAGGAACGGCTCGGCCTCGAAGACGCCGCGGTGCTGTCGGTGCCCTCGGAGTTCGACTACAGCCGCCAGACGCTGCTCTACCTGCCGCGTCGCATGCCGCTGCCCCGCGAGGAGCGCTACACCGAAGCGGTGGCCTGGGAGGCCGGGCAACTGCTGCGCTGCTCCCGCGGACGCGCCTTCGTGCTCTTCACGAGTTACGCGTCGATGCGGGCCGTGGTCCAGCGCCTCGAACCCGAGCTGGAGTATCCGGTGCTGGTGCAGGGCACGGCGCCGCGCTCGACGCTGCTCGCCGAGTTCCGCCGCACGCCGAACGCCGTGCTCTTCGCGACCTCATCGTTCTGGCAGGGCGTGGACGTGCAGGGCGACCAGCTGAGCGCGGTCATCATCGACAAGCTGCCGTTCGCATCCCCAGGCGATCCGATCGTGGCGGCGCGCATCGATGCGCTGGCCGCCCAGGGCGCGAGCGCGTTCGAGGCCTATCAGGTGCCGCTCGCCATCCTGGCCCTGCAGCAGGGGCTCGGGCGGCTCATCCGCCACCGGAACGACCGCGGCGTGCTGGCGGTGCTCGATCCGCGCATCCGCTCGATGGGCTACGGGCGCCGCTTCCTGGCCTCGCTGCCGCCGGCCCCGGTCACCTACGACATGGAGCAGGTGCGACGCTTCTTCGGCGACTGACGGGCACCCCGCCCCCGGAGCGCTTCGCGCTACACTGGGCGTCAGGAGTCTCTCGCACCATGATTCACCGCACCATCACCCGGTTCCTCGCCGCCGCCGTCGTGCTGGCCCTCGCGGCGCCCGCCGCCGCGCAGACCGGACTCGTCAAGGGCAAGGTCGTCGGTCCCGACGGCAAGCCCGTGGCCGATGCCGCCATCACCATCGAGTTCGTCGAGGGCATGAGCCGCAAGCTCACGACCAAGTCCGACAAGCGCGGCGAGTTCGTGCAGCTCGGCCTGCAGTCGGGCGGCTATCGCGTCACGGCCACCGCCGACAAGCTCGGCTCGGGCTTCGCCGACGTCCGCGTCCGCGTCGGCAACACCGCCGAGGTCACAATCACGCTCTCGCCCGTGCCGCCCGGCGCCGATCCGAAGATGGCCGCGCTCAAGGTGGCCTTCGACGAAGGTGTGGCGGCCAGCCGCGCCCAGGACTACGACACCGCCATCGCGAAATTCCAGGCGGCGCTCGCCGCGCAGCCCACCTGCCACGAGTGCTACTACAACATCGGCTTCGCCTACCTGCAGAAGAAGGACGAGAAGCAGGCCGAGGAGAACTGGAAGAAGGGCCTCGAGCAGAAGGCCGATCACGCCGAGACGCTGAACGCGCTCGCCACGCTCTACAACACGCAGAAGCGCTTCGACGAAGCGGCCGCCATCGGCGCGCGGGCCGCCGCCTCGGCGCCCGGCGGCAACGCCGACGCCATCTACAACCAGGGCATCATTCTGTGGAACGGCGGCAAGATCGCCGAGGCGAAGGTGAAGTTCGAAGAAGCCGTCAAGGCCGACCCGAACCATGCCGACTCGCGCTTCCAGCTCGGCATGGCGCTCCTCAACGAAGGCAAGATCCCCGAGGCCGTCGCCAGCTTCGAGGAGTACATGAAGATGGCGCCCACCGGGCAGTTCGCCGCCCAGGCCAAGGCGATGCTCTCGCAGCTGAAGCCGCCCGTCCGGTGAGCGACCTCGCCGCCACCATCGCCGCCCGGCTGGCCGACGTCCGCGGCCGCATGGCGGCCGCCGCTGCCCGGGCCGGGCGCGAGGCCGCCGCGGTCCGGCTGGTGGCGGTGTCGAAGACCTATTCCGCCGACCACGTGCGGGCGGCCATCGCGGCCGGCCAGCGGGATTTCGGCGAAAACAAAGTGCAGGAAGGCCTGCAGAAGATCGCCGAGACGGCCGACACTACGATTCGGTGGCACGTCATCGGCCACCTGCAGTCGAACAAGGCGAAGAAGGCGGCCGAGGCCTTCGATTGGATCCACGCCGTCGACAGCGTGAATCTGCTCACCAGGATCGACGAAGGGGCGGCCGCGGCGGGGCGGCAGCCCAGAGCGCTCGTGCAGGTGGACCTGGCGGGCGAGGCGACGAAGTTCGGCGCCTCCCCGGAAGAATTGCCCGATATCTTCGCAGCGGCGGCCGGGCTGCAGGCGGTGGACCTGGTGGGGCTGATGCTGCTCCCGCCGGCCGTCGACGACCCGAACGACGCCCGGCCGTGGTTCCGGAAGCTGGTGGCGCTGCGCGACCAGCTGGCGGTGGCCGGGGTGCCGGCCGGACGGCTGGCTGAGCTGTCGATGGGCATGAGCCACGACTTCGAGGTGGCTATCGAGGAAGGCGCGACGATCGTCAGGGTCGGCAGCGCGATATTCGGCGAACGGCGCTGACCGCGGGCGCGCCGGCGCGCGAGGAGCTGGAATCATGAACGTCACGCCCCTGGACCTCCGTCAGCAGAAGTTCAAGACCGCGATGCGCGGCTACGACCGCGGCGAAGTCGATGCCCTGCTCACCGAAGTGGCCGACGACTACGAAGGCGCGATTCGCGAGGCCGACCGGCTCCGGCAGGACGTGGCGCGGCTCGAGGAGCTGCTCGCCGAGCACCGTTCGGAGGAGAAGAGCCTCAAGAACACGCTGGTGAGCGCCCAGCGGCTGGCCGACGAGATGCGGGAAACGGCGGAACGCGACGCCCAGCGCGTGATGCGCGACGCCGAGGCACGCGCCGACCTGCTGCTGCAGAAGGCGCAGAGCCGTCACGAAGACCTGCAGCGCGAGATCGATGGCCTGCGGGCCCGCCGCCGCGAGACCGAGACGTCGGTCGAAGCCATCATCAACGCCCTCAAGAACACGCTCGACTTCGTGCGCGAGCAGGATCAGAAGGATCGCGACGACAAGATCCGCCTGATGCGTCCGCGCCCGGCCGACGCCGCCGCGTCGGCGCCGGGCGTGGCCGACCTGCCGTCCGTCCGCACACAGAACGGCTAGCGTGCATGGTGCGCGAGGGTCCAGGCGGCACCTACGTGGAGGTCCGCGTGATCCCGCGCGCCGCCCGCTCCGCCCTTGCCGGCGAGCGCGACGGCGCTCTCGTGGTGCGCCTGGCGGCACCGCCCGTCGATGGCCGTGCCAATGCCGCCCTCGTCCATTTCCTCGCCGACGCGCTCGACCTGCCGAAGCGGCGGGTCTCGCTCGTGCACGGCGACACCTCCAGGCAGAAGCGAGTGCTCGTCGAGGGCCTGCGGCCCGACGACGTGCGGCGCCGCCTCGTGACCTCCGCATGACCCGAGCCGACATCCTCATCGACCACGCCGACAGCGTCGCCACGTGCCGCGGGCCGGCGCCGCGGGCCGGACGCGCGCAGGGCGACATCGCCGCGATCCCGGGCGCGTCGGTGGCCGCCTGGCGCGGCCGGATCGTCGCCGTCGGTCCGGCCGACGAGGTAGCGCGGTCGGTCACGCTCGAACCAGACGCCGTCGTCGTCGACGCCCGCGGCACGACCGTCGTGCCCGGCTTCGTCGATGCCCACACGCACGTCGTGTTTGCCGGCGATCGGCGCGAAGAACTCACCAGGCGGCTGGCCGGCGCGACCTATGCCGAGATCGCCGCCGCCGGCGGCGGCATCGTGCGCACGGTGACGGCGACGCGCGAGGCGTCCGAGGCCGCCCTCGTCGAGGCGGCGCTGCCGCGGCTCGCCGACGCGCTCGCCCAGGGCACGACGACGTGCGAGGTGAAAAGCGGCTACGGCCTCGACACGGCGACCGAACTCAAGATGTTGCGCGCGATCCGGACGCTGGCGGCTCGCCAGCCCGTGGACCTCTCACCCACGTTCATGGGGGCGCACGAAATCCCGGTCGAATACCGCGACCGGCGCGCCGCCTACGTCCGGCTCGTCATCGACGAGATGCTGCCGGCCGTCGCCCGTGAAGGTCTGGCCGAGTGGAACGACGTCTTCTGCGAGTCGGGAGTCTTCACGCCCGCGGAATCGCGCGCCATTCTCGACGCCGGCAAACCGCTCGGCCTGCGCCCGCGCATCCACGCCGACGAACTGGCCCTGAGCGGCGGCGCGATGACGGCCGCGGCGGTCGGCGCCGTGTCGGCCGACCACCTGATCCACGTGGACGAGGCCGGCGCCACCGCGCTCGCCGATGCCGGCGTGGTTGCCACGCTGCTGCCGGCGGCGGCGTTCTTCCTGAAGCTCGGGCGCTATGCGCCGGCGCGCCTGCTCATCGGGCGCGGCGTCCCGGTGGCGCTCGCGACCGACATGAATCCCGGCGGCGGCTTCTCGCCCTCGATGCCCTTCGTGATCGCGCTCGCCGCCTTCGGCATGGGCATGACGCTCGAGGAGGCGCTCGTGGCCGCCACGGTGAACGGCGCCGCGGCACTGCGGCGGTCGCACGACATCGGCAGCCTCGAAGACGGCAAGCTGCTCGACTGCGTGCTCATCGACGGCACACTGGCCGATCTCGCCCGCATCGGCGCGCCGGTCGTCGCCGGCGTGGTCAAACGCGGCCGGCTCGTCGCCGGACGCCTCGGGAGTTCCCGCGTATGAACCCGCTGACCTCGCTGCCGCTGGCCGACCTGCTCGATCGCATCGCCGCGCCCACACCGGCGCCGGCCGGCGGCACCGCGGCCGCCATCGCCGGCGCCCTCGGCGCGTCGGTAAGTGCCATGGTGGCGTCGCTGCCGCACACGCGGCACGGCACGCCCGACGAACGCACCCGTCTCGACCTCGCCGCCCGCGAACTGGCCGCGTATCGCGTCGCGCTGGCCCGCCTGGCCGACGAGGACACCGCCGCCGTGCAGGCGCTGATGTCGGCCACCAGGCTGCCGCGCACCACGGCCGCCGAAGCCGACGCGCGGCGCCAGGCGCTTGCCGAGGCGACGCGCGAAGCCACGCGGGTGCCGCTCGAGACCGCCCGGCTCTGCGCCGACGCCCTCGATCGCTCACGCGATGTGGCGGCGATGGGCACGCGCGTGGCCGTCAGCGATGTCTTCGTCGCCATCGGCCTCCTGAAGGCGGCCGCCGACGGCGCCGCCTCGAACGTACGCGCGAACATCGAGGGGCTGGACGACGAGACGTTCGTGCGGGAGACGACGCGGCAGCTCACGCGCACGCTCGACGCGGTCGCCCGCGCGGCGCACGCCTCGATGGCGACGCTGCAGGACTAGCGCGGCCCGTGGCCGGGCGGCGTCAGTACGGCATGCGCCGCATGTCGACGTCGAGCTCGTGCAGCCACCTGTACTTCGGGCCGCCGGGCAGGAGCGCCACGTCGTCGGTGTAGGCGGCCTTGATCTTCGCCTGCGTGCCAAGATAGGCCACCGAGAACGTCTCCGGATCCAGTTCCTTCTGCATCTCGGCCGCGGCATTGGCGATGCGCGCCTTGAGCTGTTCGGCAGACTGCGTGGTGCTGAAGAGCACGGCCTGCTGCACTTCGTCCTGGAACTGGTAGAAGGCCCACGCCGAACGTCCACCCTGGAAGCACGCGTTCAGCACGAGCGCGGTGATGAGCAGCTTGATGATTGTGGACATGTCAGCCTGGCCTGCCTTCGTGGGGGTCTCACTGGGGCGTATCGGCGCCGGCGACGGCCGACTGTAGCGGACCGGCGCCGGGCGGCGCCGCGGGATCAGTGGATCTGGTGCAGCAGGCGGGACCAGCGGGTGCCGCTCAGGATCTGCCCGGCGCCGCCGCCGGCCGGGGCGTCGTCGAACGACCAGTAGATCATGAGTGCACGGCCTTTCACGTAATGGGCCGGCAGCGCCCCCCAGTAGCGGCTGTCCTGGGAGTTGTCGCGGTTGTCGCCCATCGCGAAGTAGTGGTTGGCCGGCACCGTGTAGGGCCCGAAATGCTCGCGCGGATCGCCGGGGATGAGCGGCGCGTTCGGGTCGTGCGGCAGCAGGAAGTGGGCGAACGGCTGGGCGATGGCGGTGCCGTTCACGAGCACCTGCGTGCCCTTCACTTCGATCGTCTCACCGGGCAGGCCGATGATGCGCTTGATGAAGTCGCGCTCGGGGTCTTCGGGAAACTTGAAGACCACGACATCGCCGCGGGCGATCGGCCGCATCGGCAGCAGCGCGCGTTCGAGGGCGCTGGCGTTCGGCGCGAAGACGAACTTGTTCACGAGCAGGTGATCGCCGACGAGCAGGTTCGGCTCCATCGAGCCGGTCGGAATCTTGAAGGCCTGCACGACGAAGGTGCGGATGAAGAGCGCCAACACGACCGCAACGACGATCGACTCGAAGTACTCACGCACGGTCGACTTCTCGAACGCCACGGTGGTCACGGCTAGTCTCCGCCCAGCTTGAGCACGGCGAGGAACGCTTCCTGCGGAATTTCGACGGTGCCGACCCGCTTCATGCGCTTCTTGCCTTCCTTCTGCTTCTCGAGCAGCTTGCGCTTACGCGTGATGTCGCCGCCGTAACACTTGGCGAGCACGTTCTTGCGGATCGCCTTGACCGACTCGCGGGCGATGATGCGGGCGCCGATGGCCGCCTGGATCGCCACTTCGAACATCTGTCGCGGGATGAGCTCGCGCATCTTGGCGACGAGCGCCTTGCCGCGTTCGTAGGCGCGGTCGCGGTGCACGATCATCGAGAGCGCGTCCACCGACTCGCCGTTGACCAGGATGTCGAGCTTCACGAGCGGTGAGGCCCAGTAGCCGGTGACGTGATAGTCGAGCGAGGCGTAGCCGCGCGAGATTGTCTTCAGCCGGTCGTAGAAGTCGAGCACGACTTCGTTGAACGGCATTTCATAGGTGATGAGCACGCGGTTGGCGGCCTTGTACTCGAGGGCCTTCTGCACGCCGCGCTTGTCCTGGCAGAGCTGCAGGATGCCGCCCACGTGTTCGCCAGGCGTCAGAATCATCGCCGTGATGACCGGCTCCTCGAGCAGCTGGATCGTGCCGGCCTCGGGCAGCTTCGCCGGGCTGTCGATCTCACGCACCACGCCGTCGGTGGTGGTCACGCGGTAGAGCACGCCCGGCGCCGTCGTGATGAGGTCCATGTCGAACTCGCGTTCGAGACGTTCCTGCACGATCTCCATGTGGAGCAGGCCGAGGAAGCCGCAGCGGAAGCCGAAGCCGAGCGCCGCCGACGTCTCGGGCTCGAAGAAGAACGCCGAGTCGTTCAGCCGCAGCTTCTCGAGGGCTTCGCGCAGTTCGCCGTAGGCGTGGCTCTCGACCGGATAGAGCCCGGCGAACACCATCGGCTTGAGCGGCTTGAAGCCGGGGAAGGCCTCCACGGCCGGACGGGCGCTTTCGGTGACAGTGTCGCCGATCTGGGCATCGGCGATGCGCTTGATGCCGCAGTTGATGAAGCCCACTTCGCCAACGCCGATTTCCGCCATCTCGAGCGGCTTCGGCGTGAAGACGCCGAGCTGCTCGACTTCGTAGTCCTGGGCGGTGGCCATGAAGCGGACCTTCATGCCGGGGCGCAGCGTGCCGTCGAGCACGCGCAGCACGACGATGACACCACGGTAGGCGTCGTACCACGAGTCGAAGATGAGGGCCTTGAGGGGCGCCTCGGGGTCGCCGGTCGGCGCCGGCACGCGGCTCACGACCGCCTCGAGGATGTCGCCGACTCCGCGGCCCTCCTTGGCGCTCGCCAGGATGGCGCTGGCGCCGTCGAGGCCGATGATTTCTTCGATCTGGCGGCGCGCTTCTTCCGGTTCGGCGCTCGGCAGGTCGATCTTGTTGATGACGGGGATGACCTCGAGGCCGCCGTCCACCGCGAGATAGGCGTTGGCGAGCGTCTGCGCTTCGACACCCTGCGAGGCATCCACGAGCAGCAGCGCGCCTTCGCAGGCGGCAAGCGAACGCGTGACTTCGTAGCCGAAGTCGACGTGCCCGGGCGTGTCGATGAGGTTGAGGATGTAGTTCTGGCCGTCCTTCGCCGTGTAGTTCAGGCGGACGGGATGGGCCTTGATCGTGATGCCCCGCTCGCGCTCGAGGTCCATGCTGTCGAGGACCTGGGCTTCCATCTCACGGGCCTGAAGGGCGCCCGTGTACTCGAGGAATCGATCGGCCAGCGTGGACTTGCCGTGATCGATGTGGGCGACGATGGCGAAATTACGGACGCGGCTCTGCTTCGACACGGTTGGGTGAACCACTCATTATGGCTCAGGGACGCCAGCTCCGCCACGGCGGCCCGGAAACGCTGGCGTTTCCGTCAGCCGAACCGGCCCCAGAGCATCAGCAGGGCGAACCCGATCGGCACGATCGCCACCGTGATGCCGGCCGCCAGGGCATCCTCCCCCATCTCGCGCGGACCACCGCCAGCCCGCCGCCGGAGCGCCGCCTGCCGGGCCTTCCAGCCCAGGGTGATGGCAGCGGCGGCCATGATGAGCGGAATCACGACCATCAGCGCGAGCATGTCGTTCGGAATGTTGGCGAACAGTTCGTGCATTGTCAGCGGACCCGCATGTCTGGCAGTTCTCTCAGGATCATCGTCTTGCGCTGCTCCACCAGCCGGCTTGCGGCCCACACCGCCGGATGCCTGGCCCGCGCCGTGCTGTAGGCCTGCCACGCCGCCAGGTCGCGCACGCCATAGGTGCGCAGGTAGTCCCAGCCGTCGGCCAGGAGGAATCGCCCGGTCTCGGTGCGCGGCACGAGCTGGCGGGTGGCCTGATCCTCTTCCCAGGGATGGACGATCTGCAGCATCTGACGCTCGAAGGCGCTCTGCGACCCGGGCGCCACGCGCAGGAACTCGAGGACCTCGAGCAGCCCGTCCGGCGTGCCGGCGGAGACGGGCGGCGACAGCACCTCCACGAACTGGTCGTGATGGCCGAGGCTCAGATCGGAGACCTGCTGATAGAGCTGGCCGATCGTCGGGCCGTCGGGCGGCAGCGCCCGCAGCGCCTGATTGGCGCGGTCCATCCCGGCCATGTCGGCGTAGTGCGTCACGACCATCAGGTCGAGTGGCTCCGGGCTTTCCACTTCGCCGAGCAGACGCACGGTGCGCATCGACTCGACGCCGCGGTAGATCGGCAGGATGCCCGTGCGGTAGACGTCGAGCGCGGCGCGCGTCTGCCCCGGCAGGAACCGGAACGTCACGAGCTGGCGCACCTCACGCGACTCGGCAGGGGGCTGCGCCGCCACGCGCCGTTCGGCCGGCCCGACGGCCGCCAGGGCCACCGCCGCGAGCACGACCGCGCGGGTCATCGCTGCTCGATCCCCACCCATGCCTGCGGGTAGGCCGGTCCGGTGTACTCGGCGCGCGGCCGGATGAGGCGGTTGTTCGAAAGCTGCTCGAGCACGTGCGCCGACCAGCCCGAGATGCGGCTGACGGCGAAGATCGGCGTGTAGAGATCGATGGCGATGCCCATCGTGTAGTACATCGACGCCGAGTAGAAGTCGACGTTCGGATTCAGCTTCTTCTCCGCCTTCACGATCGACTCGATCCGCTCCGACATCGCGAACCACTTGAGATTGCCGGCGCGTGTGCCGAGGTCGTGCGACATCTGCCGGAGGTGCGTGGCCCGCGGGTCCTCGGTGGTGTAGACGCGGTGCCCGAAGCCCGAGATCTTCTCCTTGCGGGCGAATTTGCCGCGCACGAACGCATCGATGCGATCCGGCGGCGCGTCCTCGCCGATCTCGAGCAGCATCTTCATCACTTCGGCATTGGCGCCACCGTGCAGCGGCCCCTTGAGCGTGCCGATGCCGGCGACCACCGCCGAGTGCATGTCGGTCAGTGTGGCGGCAGCGACGCGGGCGGCGAAGGTCGAGGCGTTCAGCTCGTGGTCGGCATGCAGCACGAGCGCCACGTCCATCGCCCGCACGGCCACCGGGTCGGGCCGCTCGCCGAGGAGCATGTAAAGGAAGTTGGCGGCGTGGCCGAGCGCCGGGTCCGGCGCGATCGGCCCTCCGCCCTGCTGCAGGCGTCCCCAGGTGGCCACCAGGCTGGCCATCTGGCCGGTGAGGCGCACGGCCTTGCGGTACGACGCGCGCGGCGAGTTGTCGTGCGCGTCGGCGTCGTAGTGGGCGAGCGCCGAGGTGAGCGTGCGCAGCGCGTCCATGCCGTCCCCGGGCGGCAGCATCTTCATCAGCCGGAGGATCGGCTCGGGCAGGGGCCGCGCCGCAGCGAGCTGCGACTGCAGGTCGCCGAGTTCGTGCTTCTGCGGCAGGTGGCCGTGCCACAGCAGGTGGCAGACCTCCTCGAAGGTCGCAAAGCGGGCGAGGTCGTGGATGTCGTAGCCGCGATACGACAACACGCCGCGGTCGCCGTCGATGAAACAGATGCTCGAATCGGTCGCGACGATGTCTTCGAGTCCGGCTTTCGCCTTCACGTCTGCCATACGAGCATCTTACTCGCGGCCCGGCGCCACGGCCGCGCACCGGTGTTATCCTCGCCGCCGACTCCCACATGCCAACCCTGCCGCACATCCGTCCGTCGTTCTGTCTTCCGCTCGTGTTCGCCCTGGCCGCGTGGCTGGCAGCGCCCCTCGACGCGCAGGCCCCCGCGGGGCCGTTCGCCGCCGCCGCGGAAACGCGCGAGGCCGGCGTCGTCCAGCTGAAGGGCATGGTGCCGCTGGCCGTGGCCGGTGCCCCCGTGGCCAAGCGGTTCGTGATCCGCTATCCGGCCACGGGGTGGAACGGCGCGCTCGTCATCGGCGCGCACGGTGGATCCGGCGGCAACAACTTCGACCCGACCGGCAAGGTCATCGGCACCGATGAGACGGCGCTCGACGACGTCATCGGGCGCCATGCCGTCGGGCGCGGCTTCGCCTACGCGAGCGTGGACCGCGACGGCGCCATGAGCGCCACCGACGGCCTCGCGCTCACGACGCAGTTCGGCACTCTCGCGTCGTTCGAGATCGCGCGCCGCCTCGGCCGCACCCCGGCACGGCGCTACCTGCTGGGCCTGTCGATGGGCGGCGGCATCGCGCGCGCCGCCGCCGAGCTGCGCGATGCTCCCTACGCCGGGATCGTGATCGTGGCCGGCGCCAACGGCGATCTGCCCACCCGCACGGCGCGGCAGGCGAAGCTCGCCGCGCTCTGGCCGGCGATCGATCCGAAAGTGCATACGGGGCTCCCCGACACGGACCCGAAGGTGGTCGCGTTCGCCGAGGCCATCGGCACGCCGGTGGCGGCGCGGCGGCTGTGGCCCTACACGGCGTCTGGCGCGGTCCGGGCCGCGGCCAATCCGGCGCCGCCGGCGCCCGGGGCGGTCGGCAACTCGACGGGCGTCGTGCATGTGCCGACGATTGAGGTCGCCGGCACGTGGGACGACTTCGTCATCACCGAACTGAAGGCCTACCGCGCCCGCGTGTCACCGGCCGAGCGGCATCGGCTGTATCTCGTCGACCGCGTGTGGCACATGTCGGGCGATGACGACGGCACGCAGTCGTTCATGTACATCGCCACGCGCATGGGCCTCGACGCCGACGTGGCGAAAGCGATGGCCGAGGGCCCGTCCTACATCCCCACCGTGCAGGACGCCTTCGACCGGCTGGTGCGCTGGGTGGAAGCTGGCGAGGTGCCGCCGCCCAGCCAGACCGTCGCGCCGGGCCAGCCGCTGCAGAAATAGCACCCGCCGCTCGTCGGGGACGGGTCCTTTTCATGTTTCGTAAGGGGCATGTCCCCGGCAGGGGCGTCAGCGGTTCGCCGCGTCGGGCCCGAGCAGCACGCGACCGGCACGCACACCGGTGTGTGCGCCGTCGGCAATCGTCAGGCGGCCGTTCACGAGCACGTGGCGCACGCCCACGGAATAGTGGTGCGGATCGGCGAAGGTCGCCTTGTCGATGATGGTGGCCGGGTCGAACACGGTGATGTCGGCGATGAGGCCCGTCTTGAGCAGGCCGCGGTCGGTGAGGCCGAGGCGCGCCGCCGGAAACGACGTCATCTTGCGGACGGCCTCTTCGAGCGCCAGCACCTTGCGCTCGCGCACGTAGTGGCCGAGCACGCGCGGGTAGGTGCCGAACGCGCGCGGATGCGGCGAGCCGTCGCCTGGCGCGGTGAGGCTGCCGTCGGAGCCGATCATGCCGAACGGCGACTGCAGGAAGCGCTCGACATCGGATTCGTCGTAGGCGTGGAAGATGGCGCTGCAGCCGCCCTTGAGCTGCAGCTCGATCACCATGTCGGCCGTGGCGCCCTGCGTGAGCGGCTGCTTCGCGACCACGAGCAGGTCCTTGATGGTCTTGCCGGCGAGCGCGGGGTCGTGTCCGCAACGCGCCAGCTGGATGCGCGCCGGATCGTCGCCGAAGCGCTCGTCGATGAACGCCAGCATGCCGGTCTTGATCTCGCGGCGCTGCCCGGCGCTCGCCAGGCGCTCGTTCAATTTGTCGTCGGCCATCGCCCACCGCGGGAAGATGAGCGACAGACCGGTATGCGAGGCCGTGTAC
Source organism: Acidobacteriota bacterium (assembly GCA_016789705.1). Lineage (GTDB taxonomy): Bacteria > Acidobacteriota > Vicinamibacteria > Vicinamibacterales > UBA2999 > CADEFD01. The sequence continues at coordinate 107,400 of JAEUQR010000022.1, read as the reverse complement.
GGGTACTGGTCGAACGTGACGTCCACGCCGCGGGCGCGCGCCGCGGCGATGAGGGCGAGCGACTGCACGCTCTGCCCGAACTGCTTCCGTCCGCCCACCTTGTGGTGGCTGATCTGCACCGGGATGGCGGCCGCCTCGCCAATCGCGATCGTCTCCTTCACCGAGTCGAGCACACCGCCGCCTTCGTCGCGCATGTGTGAGATATAGATGCCGCCGTGTTCACGGGCCGTGCGGGCCAGCGCCACGATCTCGTCGGTGGGCGTGAAGGTGCCGGGCACGTAGGCGAGGCCGGTCGACAGGCCCAGCGCGCCGTCGCGCATCGCCGTGGCGACGATCTCCTGCATCTTCGCGATTTCGGCCGCTGTGGCCTTGCGGTTGGCGGCGCCGATGACCGACTCGCGTACGGTGCCCTGGCCCACGAAGAGCGCGACGTTGGGCGATACGGTGGAGACCCGCACCTTCTCGAACCACGGCGCGAGCGGCAGCGGCGAGCTGCCGTCGTTGCCGTCGACCACCGTGGTGAGGCCCTGCAGCAGATACCCCTCGGCGGTGGGGATGGCGAAGATCCGCTCGCGCGCGTGGACGTGCGGGTCGATGAAGCCGGGCGCGACGACGAGACCGCGGGCGTCGATGCGCGTCGAGGCGGTGGCGGCGCGAAGGTCGCCGATGACCGCGATGCGGTCGCCACGCACGCCGACATCGGCGCGGAACCACGTGGCGCCCGTGCCATCCACGACACGTCCGCCGGTGATGAGCACGTCGAACGCCGGCGCTGGCGCCTGGCGGGCCTGGAGCGCCTGGTCTCCACCATCAGCCGCGGCGGCAACTGCAACGAGGAGCGCGAGAAAGCGAATCAGCACGGGGGCACGATACACCCTGACAGCCCAGCCCAGGCACTTGTAACGGGGTCTGTCACGGTCACGGGGTGTCATCGGTCCCGTGACGCATCGTGACGGTGACAGACCCCGTTACAAATGATGTCCGTGACAGACCCGATTACAAATGCCAGGTGGTGCGGTGTGCCTCGAACCACGCCATCGAACCCTCGCCGGCGAGCGCCGGGTGCACGAAGGTCCGCTCGCCCTTCCGCGTCAGGCCGGCCTTGAGCAACACGCGCTGGGAGGCCGCGTTGTCGAGGTTCGTGATGGCGCAGATGACGGGCAGGCCCAGCTCCTCGAAGCCATAGCGCAGCAGCCGCACGGACATCTCCGTGGCGTAGCCCAGGCCCCACGCGTCCTGGAAGAGCGCGTAGCCCACCTGGATGTCGGGTTCACCGTGGATGTGGTTCAGCACGTGGAACCCCACGACGCGCCCGCTGGCGCGTTCGATGGTGGCCCACATCCCGAGGCCGGGATGCCGGTCGTAGTAGTCGAGGGCGCGCGTCCGCAGGGTCTGCTCGGCGCCCGCGCGGTCCTTCGGACCACCCAGATGCTGCGTGACGACCGGATCGGCGAGCAGTCGCGCGACGAGATCGAGGTCGTCGGACGTGAAGCGGCGCACGGTCAGGCGTGCGCTGTCGAGGGTATCGGTCGCGGTCCGCACGTCCGGCCTCGATGCGGCCCGCGGCGGCTAGACCTGCTTGCTCGCGACCGGCTTGAAGTCGAGGTCGCCGCCGAACTGCTGCACGATGGAGAGCAGGCCCGTGTAGAGGAAGCCCCCCTGGAACAGCATGAGGAACGGCACGGTGCCGTAGATGCCATTGGCCAGCGCGTAGAAGAGCGTGCCGGTGAAGTAGAGCCCGAGGCCCAGTTCGATGAGCGGCTGGATGGCCACGGCCTGGCGGTACTTCTTGCCCATCCACTCGCCGCCGCCGTTGCCGTTGCCGGTGCCTTCGATGCGGTACTTCGGCGTGCGCTTGAACTCGCTCGGCTTGTGGAAGATCGCTTCCATCACGGCCTTCGTGTTGTTCACCGCGAGGCCGATGCCGATCGACATCAGGATCGGCAGGTAGCGCAGGCGGTCGGTCCAGCTCCGCGGATGCAGTTCCCGCTGGCAGACCATGTAGAAGTTGGCCACAGACGCCGTCGCCGCGAAGAAGAGCGGGATGTCGATGAGGAGCATCTCGTACCAACCCATGTTGTAGCGGATGACCATCGACGGCGCCATCAGCACCGACAGCACGCACATGAGCGGGTAGTTGAAGTTGGCCGACAGGTGGAAGAACGCCTCGGCCTTCACCTTGAAGGGCTGGTCCGACTGCAGGATGCGCGGCATCAGCTTCAGGAAGGTCTGAATGGAGCCCTTGGCCCAGCGGTGCTGCTGGCTCTTGAACGCGTTCATCTCGACGGGCAGCTCGGCTGGCGCCACGTGGCCCGGCAGGAACACGAACTGCCAGCCGCGCAGCTGCGTGCGGTAGCTGAGATCAAGGTCTTCGGTCAGCGTGTCGTGCTGCCACCCGCCGCCGTCGATGATCGCCTCGCGGCGCCAGATGCCGGCCGTGCCGTTGAAGTTGAAGAAGCAGCCGCCGCGGTTACGGCTGCCGTGCTCCAGCACGAAATGGGCATCGAGCAGGATCGCCTGGATCTTCGTGAGCAGCGAGTAGTCTTCGTTCAGGTGGCCCCAGCGCGTCTGCACCATCGCGACCTTCGGGTCGGTGAAGTGGTGCACCGTGGCCATCAGGAAGTCGGGCTCGGGGATGAAGTCGGCGTCGAAGATGGCGATGAAGTTGCCGCGCGCCACGTGCATGGCGGCTTCGAGGGCGCCGGCCTTGTAGCCCGAGCGGTCGGTGCGGTGGATGTATTTGATGTCGATGCCGGTGGCGGCGTGGCGGCGCACGGCGTTCTCGGCAATCGCGCAGGTCTCGTCGGTCGAGTCGTCGAGCACCTGGATTTCGAGCTTCTCGCGCGGGTAGTCGATGGCACAGACGGCATCCACCAGCCGGTCCACGACATACATTTCATTGAAGAGCGGGAGCTGGATCGTGACGACCGGCAGCTCGTCGAAGTGTGCCTTCGGCACCGGCACCTCGTGCTTGTGCTTCATGTAGAGGTACACCATGTAATAGCGGTGCCACCCGTACACGGCCAGGATCACGAGCACGAAGAAGTAGGACGCGAGAATGAGAGACTCGGCGAGCGTCATGGTCTATGGCCGTCGGAGCGAAGCGAGAAACAAATTCCGATTATATTGGAGAGTCGGGCCAAGTCAACGAACGACAGGCGATTACAGACATGACACCAGGTGACATCCGGCAGCTCCTCGACGGCGTGCGTGCCGGCACCATCGCCACCGCTGAGGCGGAAGGTCGGCTCCTGGAGGAACTCCGGCGGCAACCCTACGAAGATCTGGGCTTTGCCCGGGTGGATCACCACCGGGCCGTGCGTCAGGGCTTCCCGGAAGTCGTGCTGGGAATAGGAAAGACGCCGGCGCAGATCGCGGAGATCTCGGCCCGAATCGCCACCCGTGACGCTCCCCTGCTCGTGACCCGGGCCAGCGCCGAGGCCTGGGAGGCCGTCCGGGCGCGGGTGCCGGAAGCGGAGTACCACGCGCTGGCGCGGGCGATCACGGTGCGCAAGCCCCTGCCGCGGGCCGCCGGCACCGTCGCCATCGCCTCGGCCGGCACCTCAGACCTCCCCGTCGCGGAAGAGGCGGCCGTCACGGCCGAGATCATGGGCAACGATGTCGTGCGGATTTACGACGTCGGTGTGGCCGGGATCCATCGGGTGCTGGCCGAGCGCGAACGCCTCGCCGCCGCCCGCGTCATCATCGTCGTGGCCGGGATGGAAGGGGCGCTGCCGAGCGTGGTCGCCGGGCTCGTGAGCGTGCCGGTCATCGCCGTGCCGACGAGTGTCGGATACGGCGCGAGCTTCGGCGGCGTCGCCGCCCTCCTCGGCATGCTCAACACCTGCGCCAACGGCGTGGCCGTCGTGAACATCGACAACGGCTTCGGCGCCGGCTGCATGGCGTCGTTGATCAATCACGGAGCGAGGAGCTAGGGGCTGGGGCGCGGGCTGCTGCACTCCGGCGTCACGAGAGCACGGCCCTGCGCCACGTCCTCATCGGGAAAGACGGGTCTTCTGCTAGCGTGACACTTGGTACGCCCCAGCCCCCAGCCCCCAGCCCGCAGCACCCAGTCATGAACCCCGCCCTCCTTCGCGCCCTCGAGTTCGACCGCATCATCGACGCGCTCGCGAGCTTCGCGCTCACGCCCGTGGGGCGGACGTGCATGCGCGCCGAGACGCCGCAGACCGATCGCGCCGCGGTGGCCCAGGCCCTGGCGGCCACGTCCGAGACGGTGCGCTACGTCGAGCAGTACGGCGTGTTCCCGCTGCGCGCCGGCGCCGGCCTCGAACAGGCGCTGCAGGGGCTCGCGGTGGAGGGGCGTCCGCTCGACGCGCTCCAGTTGCGGATTCTCGCGGACTTCGTCGCCTCGATCGGCGACGCGCAGGCGGCGGTGGCCCGTACGCCTGGCGCCTTTCCGATCCTGCAGACGCTTGTCTCGCGGCTCGCCCCGTTCAGCGAGGAGGTGGCGGCCGTGCGCCGCGCCATCGACGTGAACGGCGAGGTGCTCGACGATGCCAGCCCGCGGCTGGCCTCCATTCGCGAGCGCCTGCGTCGCCAGCGGACGAAGCTCCGCACCACGCTCGAGCAGTTCGTGAAAGGCCGCGACACCGCGAAGTACCTCCAGGAGACCGTCGTCACGCAGCGCAACGGCCGCGCCGTGCTGATGGTGCGCGCCGAACACCGCGGCAGCGTGCCGGGTATCGTCCACGGCGCCTCGGCCAGCGGCGCCACGCTGTTCCTCGAGCCGATGGCCGGCGTCGAGATCAACAACGACATCGTGGCGGCGGAGGAGGAGGAAGCCGAGGAGATCTTCCGCATCCTGCTGGAGCTCACGGACCGCTTCCGGCATCGCCCTGGCGACTTTCGCGTGAGCATCGGGGTGGCCGAGGAGCTCGACCTGCTGCAGGCGCGCGCCCGGCTCGCCCACCTCATGAACGCGGTGGAGCCGGTGCTCTCGACGAACGGCCACCTCGAGTTGCGCGAAGCGCGCCATCCGCTGCTGCAGGCCGCGGTCGTCGCCCGGCTCGACGACGCCGCCGAGCGGCGCGCCACGACACCCGTGCCGGTGGACGTGCGGCTCACGCCGCCCGCCCGCGTGCTGCTCATCACCGGCCCGAACACCGGCGGCAAGACCGTGGCGCTCAAGACCACGGGCCTGCTGGCGCTCATGGCGCAGGCCGGGCTGCACATCCCGGCCGCCGCAGGCTCGACACTCCCGGTCTTCCGCACGCTCTTTGCCGACATCGGCGACGAGCAGTCGATCTCGGCGAGCCTCAGCACGTTCTCCGCGCACATCACGAACATCGCGGCGATGGACCGCGCGATGCAGCTCCCGGCACTCGTGCTGCTCGACGAAGTGGGCACCGGCACGGATCCGGCGGAAGGCGGCGCGCTCGCCACCGCGATCATCGCCCACTTCAAGGAACGCGGCGCCCTGGTCTTCGCGACCACACACTACGACGCGCTGAAGACCTGGGGCACGGCCACCGACGGCGTCACGACGGCGGCCTTCGCCTTCGACCCGCACACCTTCGCACCGAGTTACCGCCTGATCTACGGCGCGCCCGGCCGCAGCCTGGCGATCGAGATCTCGCGGCGCCTGGGCCTGCCGGCCGCCGTCATCGCCGCCGCGCGCAACCACCTGTCGGACGACCGGAAGCGTCTCGATGCGCACCTCGAACGCGTGGACGCGCAGGCCCGCGCCCTCGACAGCGAACGCCGCAAGCTCGAACGCGAGCGGGCCGCGTTGGCCGACCAGAACGCCGCGCTGCGCCTGCGCGAGAGCGCCGTCGCCGAACGCGAAAGCCGGCTCGCCAAGCGGGTGAACGAGAAACTCGACGACCGCCTGCGCCAGGCGCGCAAGGACATCGACGACGTCATCGCGCAGCTCAGGGAGAAGTCGGAGACGCTCATCGAGCAGGCCTCGGCGCGGGCGGCGCGGGCCGCGGTCTCGACCGGCGAGGCCGGCGCGGCGCGGGCTGAAGCGTCCGCGGCCGTGAACCGCATCGTCGAAGGGCTGCGCCAGCCGGGCGCCGGTCCCGCGGCGCCGAACGAGCCGCTACGTCCGGTCACCGTCGGCGCCAGGGTCGCCGTGGGCGGCCTGGGACTCGAGGGCATAGTCGTGTCGGTAGACGGCCGGAACGCCGAGGTGGACGTGCGCGGCAAGCGCATGCGCGCGAAGGTGGCCGACCTGCGCGTCACGGCCGCGGCGCCGGGCGCCGCCTCGAAGCCGGTGGCCTCGGTGCGTGTGAACGTGGACCTGCAGCCGCGCGACGGCCTGCTGAGCGAGCTGAACGTCATCGGCTGCACGGTCGATCAGGCGGTGGACCGCGTCTCGAAGTTCCTCGACGACGCGCTCGTGACCGACGTCCGCGAGATCCGCATCGTGCACGGCCACGGCACCGGCAGCCTGCGCCGCGGCCTCGAGTCGTTCCTGAAGGGCCACCCGCTCGTGATGAAGTTCACGCCGGCGCCGCCGAACCAGGGGGGCGGGGGCGCCACAATCGTCGAGCTCAAGGACTGACGGAGCCGGCGCCCTCAGAGCGACACGATCGTCACGCCGGCGTTGCGGGGATCGAGCCGCACGCCGCGCACGGCGGAGATCCCGCGCAGGCGCTCGTGCAGCGCGCCGCGCAGCCGGCCGCCCGAGCGGCCATGGATGAAGCGCAGTTCGGCGAGCCCCGCCCTGAGCGCCGCATCGAGCGCGTCGTCGATGCGGTGGAGCGCTTCGTCCACACGCAGTCCGTGCAGGTCCACCGCGGCCTCCGCGCGGCCGGCCGGGCGTGGCGCCTGGCCCGTCTCCGGACGCGCCGCCACGGGCGCACGCCGCGGCGCCGTGGCCGTCGCGCACTCCGCCGCCGCCACGACCACCATCCGCGCCTGAATCCGCACCAGCAGCCGGCCGCCGTTGCGCACCTCGTGCACGACGCCCTTGCCGTGTGGCGTCTGCACGGCATCGCCCACGGAGAAGGCCGCCATCGTCGTGGCTACGATACACCCCTGCGCGCGGCGGGCTTGCGGATCAGTGACGCGGTTCGACGAGCGACCGGAGGCAACGATGACGTTCGGCGAGGTCGGCGAACGTGCGGGCGAAGTGCCCCTGCTCGACCTCACTGCCACCGCGGTGCCGGTCGGGATGATACCGCTGCGCGAGGCGGCGATACTCGCGGCGCAGGTCGTCGGCGCTGAAGTTCGCCTCGAGACGGGCGCCAAGATCGAGCAGCCGGTTGAAGGCACGGCGCTCGTCGGCCGAGAACGCGTGGTCGGGGCGGGGAGGGACGGCCACGGCGACGGGCGGCCATCGCGGCACGGCGGTGGTCAGCGGGCGTGCGAACAGGAAGGCCGCTGGCGCCTGGGGCGCGCCGCCCGCGGCCCAGGCCCGACGCGACGGCACGGACAGGCCCGCCGGGTCGGCCGGCACACGGCCGAGTGCCGCCTCGAGCACGTCGGCGAAGGACTCGGCCCGCACGTGCGCTGAATCGGCCGCGGCAGGCGAAGCTTGACCCGCCGTGGCAGGCAAAGCTTGACCCGCCGTGGCAGACGGCCCTGCCATAATCGCGGGGATGGCCCCACCGCGCGGCGATGACGCCGACTCGCCAGACCTCCCCGCACGCCTGCGTGCCGCGGCGGCGCTGCTCGAAGCGGTGGCGGCCGACCGCGCGCTGCTCGCCGCGCTGCCCGACGACGAGCGCCAGCGCTTCATCACCGCCGCCGGCGACGTGTTCTGCCCCGACGTAAGCGCCCGCCGCAAGCTGGCGAAGGCCATGGTGCGCAAGCGCCAGGCCGCCAGCGCCGAACGCGACGACGCCGTGCTCGCCGGCACGGGCATCCGCCAACTGCGGCAGAAGCCGGTGTTCACGACGCCGAACGTGCTGCCGCCGGCCGGGTTCACGCAGCACGAGGTGGAGGGCGAGCCGACGTTCCGCGAGGTGGTCGAGCCGCGGAACTGCTACATCTGCAAGCAGGACTACGCGACGATCCATCACTTCTACGATCAACTCTGCCCGGCCTGCGCCGAGTTCAACCTGAAGAAGCGCACCGAAACGGCGGACCTGACCGGCCGCGTGGCGCTCGTCACGGGCGGGCGCGTGAAGATCGGCTACCAGGCGGCCATCAAGCTGCTGCGGGCGGGCGCGCGCCTCATCGTCACCACGCGGTTCCCGCGCGATTCCGCGGCGAGGTACGCCGCCGAGCCCGACTTCGCCGACTGGGGCCATCGCCTCGAGGTCTTCGGCCTCGATCTGCGCCACACGCCAAGCGTCGAGGGCTTCTGCCGGCACCTGCTCGCCACACGCGAGCGGCTCGACTTCATCATCAACAACGCCTGCCAGACGGTGCGCCGGCCCCCGGCGTTCTACGAGCACATGATGGCGGGTGAACGGGCGGCGCTCGCCGCGCTGCCGGCCCCGGCGCGCGCCCTTGTCGGCGCCTACGAAGGGCTGCGCGCCGCGCACGTGCTGCCCGAGGCCGGCGCCGCCCTCACCGCGCCGCGCGCCCTGGCCCTGTCCGGCGTGACACACGCGGCGGCGCTGTCGCAGGTGGCCCTGCTGCCGGACGACGCCGGCGCCGGCGATCTCTTTCCGGAGGGGCTGCTCGACCAGGACCTGCAGCAGGTGGATCTGCGTGAGACCAACTCCTGGCGCCTGCGGCTCGACGAAGTGGCAGCCGTGGAGCTGCTCGAAGTGCATCTCGTGAACGCCGTCGCCCCCTTCCTGCTGAACGCGCGCCTGAAGCCGCTCATGCTGCGCACGCCCGGGCGCGAGAAACACATCGTGAACGTCTCGGCGGTGGAAGGCCAGTTCTACCGGAAGTTCAAGACCACCCGGCACCCGCACACCAACATGGCCAAGGCCGCGCTCAACATGATGACGCGCACGGCCGCCGCCGACTACCACGCCGACGGCATTCATATGAACAGCGTGGACACCGGCTGGGTGACCGACGAGGACCCGGCGCAGATCGCGGCGCGCAAGACCGCGGAACAGGGCTTCCACCCGCCGCTCGACATCGTGGACGGCGCCGCCCGCATCGCCGATCCGATCATCGACAGCATCAACACCGGCACCCATGTGTGGGGCCAGTTCCTCAAGGACTACCGGCCCACCGACTGGTAGGCGGAGCGACACGCATGCTGACCATCTACTCCCACCGCCATCACCGCCATCACGGCACCGCCGAGCTCATCGACGGCACGCTGAAGCCGTGCTTCGAGATGCCGCGCCGGGCGGAGATGATCCTGGCGCGCGTTCGCGACGTCGGCCTCGGCGACGTCATCGCGCCGCGCGCCTTCGGCCTCGACCCGGTACGCCGCGTGCACGACGCCGGCTTCGTCGCCTTTCTCGAACACGCGTGGGCCGACTGGACGGCCCTCGGCCGCACCAACGACGCGCTGCCGCTCGTCTGGCCCGTGCCGAGCGTGCGCCACGACCGCGTGCCCGACCACATCGACGGCCGGCTCGGCTATTACTCGTCGGATGCCGGCGCGCCGATCACGGCCGGCACGTGGGAGGCCGTGCAGGCGAGTGCGGATGTGGCGCTCACGGGCGCGCAGGCCGTGCTGGCGGGCGCCGCCAGCGCCTTCGCGCTCTGCCGGCCACCGGGACACCACGCCGCGGCGGCCGCGATGGGCGGCTACTGTTACCTGAACAACGCGGCGACTGCCGCGCAGTACCTGCGCGACCACGGCTGCGCGCGCGTCGCCGTGCTCGACGTCGACTACCATCACGGCAACGGCACGCAGCAGATCTTCGAGGCCCGGCCCGACGTGTGTTTCGTGTCGATCCACGCCGACCCGCTCGACGAGTATCCGTACTTCCTCGGCCACGCCGACGAGCGCGGCACGGGCGCCGGCCTCGGCGCCACGTGCAACTATCCGCTGCCTCAGGGCGCGACGTGGGCCACCTATGGCGCGGCCCTCGCCGACGCCTGCGCCGTCATCACCGCCTTCCGTCCCGACGCCGTCGTCATCTCGCTCGGTGTCGACACCTACGAGCACGATCCCATCTCGGGCTTCCGCCTGACGCGCGACGATTTCCCGCGCCTCGGCGCGGCCATCGCCACGCTGGGCCGCCCGACGCTCTTCGTGATGGAAGGCGGCTACGCGGTGGACGACATCGGCATCAACGCCGTGGGCGTGCTGCAGGGGTTCGAGCGGCGCTGAGCTCCGGCGGCAGGCCGGTCGTCGGCTCGCGCACGTGGCGCAGTAAAGTAGACGGGTCTCGTCCGCCCCGGTGCATGCCCAAGTTCCCGCAGTCCTTCATCGACGAAGTGCGCGCCGCCGCCGACATCGTCGCGGTGATCCAGGACTACGTCTCGCTGCGCAAGGCCGGGGCGAGCTACAAAGGCCTCTGTCCGTTCCATTCCGAGAAGTCGCCGTCATTCACCGTCAACCGCGACAAGGGGTTCTTCCACTGCTTCGGCTGCAACGTCGGCGGCGACGTCTTCAAGTTCGTCGAGCTGCAGGAAAAACTCGGCTTCCAGGACACGGTGAAACACGTGGCCGGGAAGTTCGGCATCCCGATTCCCGAGATGGAAGCCGGCGAGGGCCAGACCGAGAGCGCCGCCGAACGGGAGGCGCTGCTCAAGATGCACGACCTCGCGGCGGCGTACTTCGCCGAGCAGCTCGCCTCCCCTGCCGGCGCGCGTTACCGCGAGTACCTGCAGCGCGACCGCGGCCTCACGCCGGCCACCGTTGCCGCGCTGAAACTCGGCTGGGCGCCGCCGGTGCGCGACGGGCTCTACAAGCGGCTCAAGGCGCAGGGCTTCGCCGAAGCGCTCATCCGCCAGAGCGGCCTCGTGAGCGTGCGCGACGATGGCACCGTGCAGGACCGCTTCCGCAACCGCCTGATGGTGCCGATCGCGCGTGACAGCGGCTCGATCGTGGCCTTCGGCGGCCGTGCGCTCGAGCCCGACCAGGTGCCGAAGTACTTGAACTCGCCCGAGACGCCCATCTACACGAAGAGCCGCACCCTCTACGGCCTCAACCTGTCGAAAGCCGACCTGCGCAAGGCCGGCTTTGCCATCGTGGTCGAGGGTTACTTCGATTTCGCGCAGCTCTATCAGGCCGGCGGCCTGCCGGTCGTGGCCACCTGCGGCACCGCGCTCACGACCCAGCAGGCGCAGATGCTGCGCCGCTTCGCGCCGAAGGTCATCATCAACTTCGACCCCGACAACGCCGGCCAGAACGCCGCCGAGCGATCGAGCGAACTGCTCGTCGAAGCGGGCTTCGACGTGAACGTGGTGCGGCTGCCGGGCGGCGACGACCCCGACACCTTCATGCAGAAGCAGGGGCGCGAGGCCTACCTGGGCGAACTGCGCCGCTCGCAGCCCTACCTGGAGTTCCTGCTCGACCGGGCCGCCGCTGCACACAACCTCACGCGAGACGAAGGCCGCCGCGAGTTCCTCCAGCAGATGCTGGCGGTGGCCGCGCGCGTTCCCGACCCCGCCACGCGCGACCAGTTCGCCGACCGGCTGGCCCACAAGGCGCGGGTGACTGAAGAGGTCGTGCGCGTCGAGATCCGCAAGGCGGCCGCCGCCCGCAAGACGACCCTGCCGGTGCGCACCACCCCGGCCGCCACCCACCTCACCGAAACCGAACGTGGGCTGTTGTGGGCAATTCTGCATACCCCCGAGGAGGTCGCCAGGGTCCTTCAGGACCTGCAAGAGGCTGATTTGGAAGGGCTTGCCTCCGAACAGGTGCTGCGGAAAGCGTGCGAACTCGCCTGGGGTGACCCGGCCGTGCTGCCAAATGCGCTTATGGAGCGTCTAACCGAGAGAGAGGCGCGGATGCTCGCGCAGGCCGGCACCGAACGACAGGCCCCGGTGACGGATTTGAAAGCCTGCGCCGAGGCGCTCCGCCGCGATCGGATGAAGCGCGAACTGGCCGAGATCGATCGCGAGATTCTCACCCTGGCCGCGAAGGACCCGGGGTCGGCGCGGCTCACGGAACTGGTCATGAAAAAGATTGCGATGAGGCGTCATCTTGGCGAAACATAACCGCCCGCCGCGATACAATGAAGAATTGTCCCGCACACGATCGCTCCCATCCGCTCATAAGGGCCGCGCGCACTATTCGTCGGAGGTAACGCCCTTGTCGTCGCTCGAAGAACGCTTCGAAGAAGTCCGTCAGCTGATCCTCATCGGCAAGGAGAAGGGCTATCTCCTGTACGACGAGGTCAACGACGTGCTTCCCGCGGAGCTGACGTCCAACCCCGAAGAACTGGACGAGCTGTTCACGGTCTTCGGCAACGCCGGCATCGACCTGGTCGATACCGAAAAGGGCTACCGCGAGCGCGACACGATGGAGCGCGGCGAGGGGCCCGCCACCACCGAAGACGGGATGGAGCTCGACCTCACCCCGGGCGCCCTCGACAAGACCAACGACCCCGTCCGCATGTACCTGCGCGAGATGGGCACGGTGCCGCTGCTCACCCGCGAGGGTGAAGTGGCGATTGCCAAGCGCATCGAGCGCGGCAAGCTCTCGGTCATCAAGTCGAGCTCGCGCATGCCGGCCATCATCAAGGCCGTCATCCGCATGGGCGACCAGCTCAAGGCCGGCGAACGCACCGTCCGCGAGCTCGTGATCTTCAACGACGAAGAGATCACCGAAGACCGCATCGAGCAGCGCGCCAGGCAGTTCCTCGGGCAGATCGAAGGCGTGCGCAAGGCGCGCGTCAACGAAGAGAAGCTGCGCGAGAAGCTCGACACCATCCTGAAGAAGGACAAGAAGAAGTACCGCAAGGCGTCCTGGAAGCACATGCGCGCCCAGGTCGAGGTCTCGACGCTCATCCGCAAGATCGAGTTCACGGAAGCCGTGAAGCGCCGGATGATCGAGGAGGTGAAGGACGCGGTCGAGGCCGTGCAGAAGGTGCAGCGCGAGCTGGATCTGGTGCGCCGCACGCTCAACCCGAAGGTCGTCACCAAGAAGACGCCGAAGCTGAAGGAAGAGGAGAAGAAGAACCTCCTCAAGCGCGAGAAGGACCTCAAGGTCGAGGTGAAGCGGCTGAGCGACGGGCTCGAAGAGAGCCCCGAGAACCTCCGCCACACCCTCGAGGTCATCATGCGCGGCGAAGCGCAGGCCGAACAGGCGAAGAAGGAGCTGGTCGAAGCCAACCTCCGCCTCGTGGTCTCGATCGCCAAGAAGTACACGAACCGCGGCCTGCAGTTCCTCGACCTGATTCAGGAAGGCAACATCGGCCTGATGAAGGCGGTCGACAAGTTCGAGTACCGCCGCGGCTACAAGTTCTCGACCTACGCCACCTGGTGGATCCGCCAGGCGATCACGCGCGCCATCGCCGACCAGGCGCGCACGATCCGCATCCCGGTCCACATGATCGAGACGATCAACAAGCTCATTCGCACCTCGCGCGCGCTGGTGCAGGAGCTCGGCCGCGAGCCCACCTCGGAAGAAATCGCCCGGCGCATGGACATCCCGGTTTCGAAGGTCCGCAAGGTCCTCAAGATCGCCCAGGAGCCCATCTCGCTCGAAACGCCGATCGGCGAAGAGGAAGATTCGCATCTCGGCGACTTCATCGAAGACCGGTCGGCGGTGTCGCCGTCGGATGCGGTCATCAACCTGAACCTGCGCGAGCAGACCGAATCGGTGCTGAAGACGCTGACGCCGCGCGAGGAGCGCGTGATCAAGCTGCGCTTCGGCGTCGGCGAGGGCTCGGAGCACACGCTCGAGGAAGTGGGCCAGAACTTCGCCGTCACCCGCGAGCGCATCCGCCAGATCGAGGCCAAGGCGCTGCGCAAGCTGCGGCACCCCTCGCGCAGCCGCAAGCTGCGGGCGTTCCTGGAAGGTAGAACCTAGTCCTGGGGGCTGGGGTCTAGGGGCTGGGGCTTGATGGGGCCGGGGCGCTTACGCGCTCCGGCCCTTTCTCTTTGCGCTACAATTTCTCCACCATGGAAGATCTGACGCTGCTCTGGATTCCCGCCGGCCTCCTCTTCATCCTGGGCGCCGTGATCCTGATGTTCCTGCTCACCTAGTTCGGCCTGCGCACCACCGGAAGCACGAGCCGCGACGGGCCGGCCCCGCCGCCATGCACCGTCACCCGCGCCCGCGCCGTGGCCTTCGAGTCGAACTCGAGCCCGCCGGTGTGGAGGTTCCACGACATGTTCGGCGCGAACGACGCCATGAGCGCGATGCGCACCCGGTGGCCTTTCGCGAACCGGTTGCCGGTCATGAGCGTCGGGAAGTCGATCCGGTAGATTTCGCCCGGCTGCAGCAGTTCACGCGCCGCCCGGCGGTTGCGGTAACTGGCCCGCACCACGTCCAGTCCGGCGCTCATCACGTTCCACGCCGTGCCGTCCGGTGCGACGTCGAGCACCTTCAGCCACAGATCGGTGTCCTTCGCCTCCACCGACACGTGGATGGACGCCTCGATCGGCCCCACGACATCGAGGTCCTCGGTGAGTGGTGGCGTCTCGAACGTGACCGCGCCGTCGACTGTCGAGAGCGCGCGGAAGTCGAGACCGCCGAAGTCACCGTCGTGCGGATCTCTGACCGGGCGCGCGCCGTCCGACACGAACGTCGACACGGACGCCGCAGCCGGCGGCTCCCACGCCAGCGCACCCGCGACGCGGCCGGCAATGGCGCGGCCCGACAGGTACAGCGGCCGGCGCTCCGCCTCGGGCGGCCACGCGGCGCCGGTGCGCCACTCGTTCGCGCCCATCACGAAGGTCCGGACCGGCGGCTCGCCGTCCACGCCGTTGGCCGCGTCCTTCATCCAGCGGTCCATCCACCGCAGCACCAGTTCGTCGTAGTCGACGACCGAGGCGGCGCCCATGTCGCGCGCACCCACCCTGGGGTCGGCCCAGTCGGAGCCGTGCGTCCACGGCCCCACGACCACCTGCGTGCGGGCGCGGCGCACGTCACCGCCGCGCGAACGCACGAGTTCGGTGAAGTTCGTGACGGCGCCAATCGGCCCGTACATCTCGTCGTGCCAGCCGCTGATGTTGAGCACGGCGGCCGAGACGCGGCCGTACTTGCCGGCCAGTTCGGCCCATTCCCACCACGGGTCGTACGGGCCGTGACGCATCCACTCGTAGTACCAGTCGGCGACACCCTTGAAGGCGGGAAGGTCCAGGCGGGGCAGGAACGTCTGCGCGGCCACACCGGCCGTGGGCCAGCTCGCCGCGGCCTCGCGCACCGTGGTCTCCCCCGCCAGGCCGGCCCGGCGGCGCAGGTCGGGCGCGATGTTGCGCCACGTCCAGTAGAGCCACGAGCCGTCCCACACCCCGCCCGCGTACCAGAAGTGCGTGGGTGAGGCGAAGGTCATCGCCGGCACCATCGCGACGAGGTGCGGCGGCGACTGGACCGCGGCCAGCCACTGCACCGCGCCCGGATACGACAGGCCGAACGTGCCGACCTTGCCGTTCGACCACGGCTGCGCGGCCGCCCATTCGACCGTGTCGTAGCCATCGGCGCCTTCCTGCTGGTAGGCCACGAAGCGGCCGTCCGAGGCGTAGCGCCCGCGGACGTCCTGTACCACCACGGCATACCCTCGGGCCACGGCCTTTGTCACGATCGCACTGTCGGTCGTGCCGGTCTTGCCGTACGGCGTGCGGTAGACGAGGGTCGGAAAGCGGCCATCCGCCGCGGGACGCCAGACATCGGCGCGCAGCACCACGCCGTCACGCATGGGCACGGCGGTGTCGCGCGTGAGTACGCCAGGAGACTGGCCGGCCACGGGCGCGAACACCCACACCACGAGGAGCGTCAGCGCCACACCCGACACCACACCCCACGCACGCACGATTCGCAACGACATCTGATTGGGACGATACGGCCTCCGCATGGTTGATGCAACCGGAACCATGGAGTCCACGCGGTAGGATGTGAGGGACCGTTTCCACGCCATGGCCAAGACCCGATCCTCATCTGCCCGTTCCGGCGCCCGCGCGCCCCGCCGCGCCGCGGCTCCCGCCGGCGCCCCTCATGTCTGGAAGTTCGGCGGCGCCTCGCTCGCCGATGCCACCGCGGTCGCGGCCGCCGCCGCGCGGATCGCCGCGCATGAGGGCCCGCTCGTCGTCGTCGCCTCGGCGCTCGCCGGCGTCACCGACCTGCTGCTCCTCGGCGCCGACCACGCCGTGCACGGGCGGCCGCGTGAGTCGGCGGCCACGGCGGTGACGCTCTGGCAGAAACATCAGCGCGCCGCCGAGGCGCTGCTGCCCCGCGGCACCGCCCGCCGCGCCGCGCTCGCCGAGATCGAAGCGTCGATTGGCGAGTACGCGGACATCTGCACGGCCGTGGGCATCCTCGGCCACCTCTCGCCCCGCACCCGCGATCTGCTGGTGGCCCGCGGTGAACGCCTCTCCGCGATGCTGCTCGCCGCGGCCATCGCCGACGCCGGACGCCGCGCCCAGTACGTGGACGCCGTGGTCGTCGTCGCGACCGACGGCCAATTCGGCGGCGCCAGCCCGCTCATCCCTGAATCGGTGGCGCGGGCCCGCAAGGTGCTGCAGCCCCTGCTCAGGGCGCGCACGGTGCCGGTCGTGCCCGGCTTCATCGGCCGGGCGCCCGAAGGCGGTGTCGCCACCCTCGGCCGCGGCGGCTCCGACCTGACCGCGACGCTGCTCGGCCGCGCCTTCAACGCCCCGATGGTCACGCTGTGGAAGGACGTCCCCGGCATCCTCACGTCCGACCCGAAGCTCGTGCCCGACACGCGCCTCATCCCGCAGCTCCATCACCAGGAAGCCGCGGAGGTCGCGCACTACGGCGCCAAGGTGCTGCATCCGCGCGCGCTCATCCCGATCTCGGGGACGAAGGTGGTGCTCGAGGTGCGCTCGTTCCTCGAGCCGGCGCGTCCCGGCACGATCGTGGCCGGACGCCACGTCTCCACGTCGTATCCCGTGAAGGCCGTGGCCGTGCTGCCGAAGCAGGCCGTGGTGACCGTAGCCGGCAAGGGCATGGTCGGCGTGCACGGCATTGCCGCCCGCACCTTCGCCGCGGTGGACGCCGAGCGCCTGTCGGTCTCCACGATTTTCCAGGGCTCGTCGGAAAGCTCCATCGGCTTCACGCTCCCGGAGGCGGAAGCCGAACGCGCGGTGGCCAGCCTGCGCCGCGCCTTCCGCGACGAGATCGCCGGCGGCCTCATCGACGGCGTCACGGCGCGGCCCGACATGTCGGTCATCGCGGTGGTCGGCGACGGCATGGCCGGCACGCCGGGCATCGCGGCCCGCGTCTTCACGGCGCTCGAGACGAGCGCCATCAACATCGTGGCCATCGCGCAGGGGTCGTCCGAGCGCAACATCTCGTTCGTCGTCTCGGGCGCCGATGCCGCGACAGCGGCGCGCAAGGTGCACAGCGCCTTCCAGCTCTCGAAGATCGGCGGCGGACGTCCGCCGGTGCGCCCCTCGA
Organism: Acidobacteriota bacterium; assembly: GCA_016789705.1. Lineage (GTDB taxonomy): Bacteria > Acidobacteriota > Vicinamibacteria > Vicinamibacterales > UBA2999 > CADEFD01. The sequence goes on along the minus strand of JAEUQR010000022.1, from coordinate 90,038 downwards.
CCGATGTCGTGCTGCTCGGCTTCGGACGCGTCGGCCGGGCGCTGGCCACGCTCATCGCGACCTCGCCGGTGAAACATCGCGTGCGCATCGTCGGCCTGCTCGACCGCTCGGGCTACGTCTTCGATGCGCGCGGCCTGCCTGAGAAGCGCCTGCGCTCGCTCGCCGAACAGAAGGACGGCGGCGCGCTGCTGACCTCGATCGGCGGCAAGCCGGCCGGCGCCCTCGAAGCGCTCGGCTTCATGTCGAGCCACGCGGTGTCACGTCCGGTGCTGGTCGATGTCACGAGCGACGAGACAAGTCCGATCCTCCATGCGGCGCTCGAACGCGGCTTCGACGTCGTGCTCGCCAACAAGCGCCCGCTCGCCGGGTCGTGGGAGTCGTACACGCGCCTGCTCGGCGCGGCCGCCGGCGCCGGCCGCACCATCCGCTTCGAAGCCACGGTCGGTGCCGGACTGCCGGTCATCGACACGCACAAGAAGCTGGCCGAGACAGGCGACCAGGTGATGCGCGTCGACGGCTGCGTGAGCGGCACGCTGATGTTCGTGCTCTCGGAAGTCTGCGGGGGGCGGCCGTTCTCCGAGGCCGTGAAGGACGCGGTGGAGCGCGGCTATGCCGAGCCGGATCCCCGCGACGACCTCTCCGGCCAGGACGCCGCCCGCAAGGGCCTCATCCTGGCGCGCCTGCTCGGCTATCGCGGTGCGGCGCCGGTGCCGGAGAACCTCGTGCCCCCGGCCTACCAGAAGCTGCCGCTCGCCACCTTCATGGCGCGGCTGCCGGAACTCGACGCCGAATGGACGCGGCGGGTGGCGCGGGCCGCGGCACGCGGCCACGTGCTGCGCTACGTGGTCAGTGCCACCCGCACCCGCGCCTTCGCGCGGCTGGTGTCGGTCGAAGCGACGAGTCCGCTCGGCTCGGCCGGCGGCGCCAGGAACCTCATCACGTTCACCTCCGCCCGCTATCACGACGAACCGCTCGTCGTCAGCGGTCCCGGCGCCGGTCCGGCCGTGACGGCGGCCGGCATCCTCAACGACATCATCGCCCTCGGCGCGCCTTCGGCCGCCGACGCGTGGGAGCAGTAGCCCCCCGATGCTCGTCAACTGCGTCGTCTACGATCAGGGCGAACGAATCGCGGACATTCCGGTGTCGGCGATTTCCGCCCATCTGCAGCGGCGCAGCTGCTTCGTCTGGATTGCGCTGAAAGACCCGGAGCCCGGCGAGCTCGAAGCTCTGCAGGAGCAGTTCGGCCTGCACGAGCTGGCCATCGAAGACACCCAGCACGGGCATCAGCGCCCGAAGCTCGAGGAGTACGGCGCGTCGCTCTTCGTCGTGCTGCGGATGGTCGAGTGGGCGGGCACCGGCGATGAGCTGCAGACGGGTGACGTCTCGGTGTTCGTCGGCCCGCAGTACGTCATCTCCGTGCGCCGTGAGGCGCAGCACGGCTTCACCGAAGTGCGGCGGCGCTGCGAACAGGAACCTGAGCTCCTGCGGCACGGTCCCGCCTACGTGCTCTACGCCCTCATGGACACCGTGGTCGATCGGTACTTCCCCGTGCTCGACCGCATCACCGAGGCCATCGAGGAAATCGAGGAGCGCATCTTCTCCGGCGACACCTCGCGCGCGCAGATCGAAGCGCTCTACACGCTCAAGCGCAAGCTGCTCGTGCTCGACCACGCCACCGGGCCGCTGCTCGAAGTGGCCGGCAAGCTGCACGGCGGGCGGGTGCCGCCGATCTGCGCCGGGCTGCACGACTACTTCCGCGACGTCTACGACCACCTGCTGCGCCTCAAGCAGTCGATCGACAACCTGCGCGATATGGTGACGACGGCCGCCTCGATGAACCTGTCGCTCATCACCATTTCCGAGAGCGAGGTCACGAAGCGGCTGGCGGCCTACGCCGCACTGGTCGCGGTGCCCACGATGATCGCCGGCATCTACGGCATGAACTTCCGCCAGATGCCGGAACTCGACTGGGCGTGGGGCTACCCGGCCGCCCTCGCGTCGATGGTGGCCATCGACCTGTATCTCGTCGTCCGGTTCCGCAAGGCCCGGTGGATGTGACGGCGTAGAATGCCGGTGAGGGCCCATAGCTCAGCGGTTAGAGCAGCCGGCTCATAACCGGTCGGTCCCTGGTTCAAATCCAGGTGGGCCCACCAGCCTTCGCTCGCAGCAAGGCCTGGCCGCGAGCGAAGGCGGGTATGATGCGCGCATGACCCGCCGCCGCTGGTCCGGGCTGGCTCTCGCGCTCGCCATCGCCGCGCTGTCGGCGACCGCTGCCGCGCAGTGGGGCCGGCTGCCGGAGGGCCCGTGGGTGCCACCACGCTTCAGGACGACGGCGCCACAGGATGGCGCCTTCACGCACTGCAAGATGATGTACCGCAGCGTACGCCGCGAGGCCAACGGCATGGGCTGGGCCACCGACTATCCGTATGCCGCCATCAACCTGCTCACGCGCGTGAAAGAACTCACGAAGACGCGCGTCAGCATGGGCCCCGAAGGTGAGCCCAACTACTGGGTCGTGCGCGCAAGCGATCCCGAGATCTTCGACTGCCCGTTCACGATGGCGACCGACGTCGGCACGGCAGCCTTCGACGAGGCCGAGGCGGCGAACCTGCGCGCCTACCTGCTCAAGGGCGGCTTCCTGTGGGTCGACGATTTCTGGGGCACGCGCGCCTGGGATCAGTGGGCCGGCGAGATGCGCAAGGTGCTGCCCGAACACCAAATCGTGGACGTGCCGGCGGACCATCCGATCCGCACGTCGATGTTCACGGTGAAGACACTGCCGCAGGTGACGAGCATCAACTTCTGGCGGCGCAGCGGCGGCAACACGTCCGAGCGCGGCCCCGACAGCCCGGTGGCGAACTTCCGCATGATCGCCGACAGCCACGGCCGCATCATGGTGCTCATGACGCACAACACCGACATCGGCGATGCCTGGGAACGCGAGGGCGAGGACCACGAGTTCTTCCTGCAGTTCTCGCCGGAAGGTTACGCCGTGGGCATCAACGCCGTGCTCTACACGCTGACGCACTGAGCGCCGCGCCGCTCAGCGGCCGCGCGCCTCCCGGCTCACGAGCAGCATGATCGTACCCCACGTGTAGAGCCGTGCCTTGGGGGCGACGAACTCCGTCGTGCGGCCCTGCGCGACCTGAACGACCCCCTGCAGATGCCACGACCCCATCGGCACGGAGGCGCCCGCGCCGCCCTCCCACTCGCCAATGAGCCTCTTCACGCGCACCGTGTGTTCGCTCGCGCGGAACTGCCCCTGCAGCAGCGCGTTCCACGCGACCAGCCGCGGACGCACGAGGCCGAAGGCGAACAGGTCCCAGCGCGGCACACCGCCCGGCGCCGGCTGCTGCCGGCCTGCGCCGGCGCTGCGGATGCCGCTCACGAACTCCCAGAACTCCGACGTGAACACACCGGCGCGAGCCGTGATCGCCGCCGACGCGTTCGTCTGATACCCCACGCTGCCATCGAGAGTGCCGGTGACCTGCCAGTGCTTGCGAGCCGTTTCCGCGCCGTCTCCCGCCAGCAGCCGCTCGTACCCCACGCGGTAGAGCGCGGTCGGCTCGCCGCCATCGGAGATCTGGTTGGTCCAGCCGAGCGGATCGACCGGCGTGGGATTCCCCGTCATCCAGCGCCGCGTGCGGTGCAGCAGCGTCTGGACATGACGCGCCGCGTCGAGCCCGAGCACGCCGATGGCGAACTCACTCGACCAGGCGCGGTCGCCCGCCTCGCCGAGCACCGAGGTGCGCCGCACGGCCAGGCCGACGAGCGACGCGAACGGGCGGTCGTCGCGCTGCGGCACGTCGGTGTCGAGCACATCGGGCGTGTAGGCGAGCCCGAAGACCTGCGCCGAGTGGAACCGCCGCGTGGCACGGGCATGCATCCGGTTCACCCGCGTCAGCCAGTCGAGCCCGTCGAGCGGACGCGTCAGGCCGGCGCGCGGGATGACGCGGCCATTGACGCGGATCTCGAGGCCCGCCGAGTAGTTGTCGTCCTTGAACGAGTTCCCGGGATGGGGCCAGCCGTCGTTGTCATGGAGCAGGGAGATGCCGGAGACGAGCGCTTCCTCGAACACGGCGGAAGGGGCGTCTGCCGCTGACGGCATGGGCTGCGCGGCGGCAACGCCGGGCAGCGCGGCCAGGATGGCCGCACCGAGACCCGCGATCAGGCCGAGGCGGCAGGCGCGACGCATGTCAGACCATCCACAGGAGTTCGACGAGGAGCCGGCGCAGCCATCGGCTGGCCCGCACGGCCGCGTTGGAGTTGCGCACGACGTAGAGATTCTCCACCGTCTCGAGCCGCGAGGCCACGGTGGTGTCGGCCGCGAAGATGCGATCGTGCACCTGCGCCGCGAACGCCGGATCGTTCGAGAGGATGCCGGCCTCGTTGTCGGCCAGATGGCTGCGCTGCGTGGCGTTGGCGGCCCCCACGTAGGCGAGACCACCGCGGCCGGGCTCGTAGTCGATGAGCCAGACCTTCGAGTGCAGCATCCGCGCCGCCGACCAGCCCCGCCGCGGATTCCAGCGGTGCACCTTGATGCCGAGGTGCAGCATCTCGTGGAAGTCGGAGGCCCCGACGGCATCCACGATCGGCTTGTCGGTGAGGTCGGGGAGTACGATGTGGATCTGCACCGCCTCGCGGCGCCGCCGCGCGCAGGCGTGGTCGTCAAGCCCCTCGCAGGAGACGCGGGCGCGGAACTCGCGCGCCTTCCGCATCAGCATGCGCGCGATGAGCGGGTCCGAGAAGAACGAGTTCTCGATGTAGACGTTGTGTCGCGCCGCCGCGAGGGCCGCCAGGTAGACGCCGCGGTAGTTGGCGTCGCCGCGCTCCGGGTGCGTCGTGAGCAGCCACGCGCGCGAGGCATCGCCGTTGACGTCGGTGTGCGGGCCCGGCTCGTAGTCCGCATACCGCAGCTTCGGCACGCGGACGCCGCGCGAGGCCGGCAGCCCGGTGTTGTTCACGCGCGCTTCGTTGAAGACGTCCACGAAGTGATCGTTGACGTCGTCGACGATGTCGCCGCGCGCCAGCACGCCCATGTCGTGCCAGGTCTTGTGCGTGTCGAACTCGTTGAAATACTTCGAGCCCATCCCCATGCCGCTCTCGAGCGCCAGCGATTCGCTCGACCAGCTCTTCGTGTGGTTGACCGAGGCCCACCAGATGCGCAGATCGGAGGCGAGCACCCACTGCAGCCCGAGGCTCGTGGCGGCGTTCGCCCAGCCGAAGCCGGGCACGGCCGAAAGCCATGGCCATGGAACGAACGGGAACGGCACGCGGCCGAGGACCTTGCGGCCGGGCCAGGGGACGGCGCCGATGTGCCAGGGGAACTCGACCGGTCCTTTCCACATGACGACGTGCACGTCGAACTCGAGCAGCAGGAAGTAGACGTCGCGCACCGGTTCGGTGAGCACGTAGGGGAACTGCTCGCTGCGCTGCCCCCAGTGCATGTTGAAGAAGGGCTGCTTGCCGTCGGCCACGATGCTGATCGGGAACGGCTCGTCGGGCCGATCGGCACGGCGCAGGCCGACACGCCGCACGAAGCGCCGCACCGCGGCCGCACTCTCCGAGAACCCGGCCAGTGACACGCGGCGCGCGATCTCGCCCTCGCTCCCCGGCCCCTCGGCGAAGAGCGCGGCGATGCGCTGGTACGCCTGCCGCCCGGCCGACGCCGCGCCGGCCTCATCACGCGGTTCGGCGAGGGCGCCAAGCGTCGAGAGATCACCACACGTGGCCACCGTCGTGCAGGCGAGTGACGCGCCGGCCGCGAGCGCGGCCTCGCGCGCCGCCACCACGTCAGGATGGGTGCTCGTCATGAACGCGTGCCAGACGAGCAGATGTTTCATCCGCGTGGCGGGAATGTCGTAGAAGGCCACGACCGCGGGTGCCGCGGGTTCGAGCGGCAGGCCGCCGGAGAACGTCGCGAAGAAGCGCGCGTATGCGGCGCCCTCGATGCCGAGCTTCTTCGCCATCAACCGGTAGGCGATGTCGCGGCCGCCGGCATCGGTCTTCCAGTCGAACGACGAGATGTTGAGGAACTGCCGCGAGGTGTCGATCACCTCGAGTAGCGCCGCGTGATACTCGCGGCCGTCGTGCACGAGGTCCAGGCCGCTGACGGCGCGGCCGCGGTAGTCGTCGCCCGACTCGCGGTTCTTCGGCGACAGCACGTCGACGAGGTCGGCAAACGCCGGCCCGGTGACGCCGCCCGGCGCGGCCAGGCTCACGGGCACGGAACTGCCCACCGTGCGTGCGCGCAGCCAGCCCACGGCGCCGCCACCCGTGCCCTCGCGGAACGCGTCGTGGGTGGCCTGCCGCCGCTCGATCTCGAGCATCATCGCCGCCGTGGTGCGAAGGTAGGCGGCCAGCCGCGGGTCAGCCGCCGGCGCCTCCTGCAGTACCCGCTGCACTTCTGCATTCACGCGCTCGGACTTGGCCTCGAAGAAGACCTCGATGCCGGTGCGCACGACCTCACCGTCCAGACGGCCGCGCACGAGGTGCGCGTCCCTGATGAGCAGCGTGAAGAGATCGAGGGATGACAGCGCCTGTTTGCGCTCGTGCGCCATGAGGGCGCGCAGTCGCGCCGCAACCGCCGGCGGCATGCGACGCCGGTCGAGCCGCGCCGCCAGCTCCGCGCGCGAGAGCGTGAGGCTGGTGAACGCCGCTTCGACACGGGCGTGGGCGGCCTGGAAGGCCATCGGCAGTCGGGCCGCGCCAAGGCGCGCGACGGCGGCGTCAAGGCCGAGGCCGCGCAGGTCCCGCAGCACGAGAGCCGGCGCCGGCACCACCACGCTGGACTTGGTCGAAGCCGTGCCAGCCCGCACGACGCCGCCCGACTGCACGTAGAACCAGTACGCGGCGTGCGGGTCGCGCCCGAGCGCGCGGCCCAGGCTCGGCATCGCCACGCGCCGGAACCACTCATCGAGCGTCGGCGCCAGGGCGCGCGCCACGTCGTCTGGCGCCTGCGTGCGAAGGCGGCGCAGGCGCGGCAGCGAGTCGTGGAATCGTCCGCGCACCATGGCGAAGAGCATCTGGTCGACGCCGTCGGGGAGTGCCACGCCGAGCGCGCCTTCGAGCGCGTCGACTTTGCCGTGCAGATAGAACTGGATGCGGATCGGCTCGGCCGCGTACGGCAGGTACTCGAGGAACGCCCGCCGCCGCGCCGCCGCCTGAGGCACCCGCGGCCGCCCCTCCGCGGCGTGCCGCGTGAGCGCGGTGGCCACCACCGCGTCGAGGTGCGCGAGGAACGCCGCCTCCGACGCCGGCCGCAACGCCACGTAGACCTGCTCCGGTGAGTCACCCGCGGCGAGGCGTGCGCGAATCCGCGCGTCCACGGCCTCGAACTGCCGCTCGGACGTGAGCCGTGCCGCCAGTTCCGCCTCGAACGTCATGCCGAACAAACCGAGCACGATCGTGGCTTCAACGGCTTCGAGTTCGCAGATGTCGAGCCCGGAGAGCAGGCCTTCGAGCACCTTCCGCAGCGGCTCCGACGGGGCACCGTCAACCGACACCTTCGGGTCGATGCCGAACATCAGCGTGCCAAGACGCGCGAGACCACCACGGAGTGCGTTGCGCCTGGCCAGGGCTCGCGCCGCGTCTTCCCGCGCGAGGAACGACGCCTGCTCCCGCGACGGCGTGCCGGCGGCCAGCTCGGTGGCGAGCGCCGCGTCGTCAGCGCGCCATTGCTCGGTTTCGGCGCGGCAGCGGGCCAGCGCCAGCTCCGCCCACGCGGCGGGTGACACGCCGGCCGCCGGCTCTGGCGGCTGCGGAGCGGCGACGGCCACGCCAGCGGCCGCCAGGACCAACAGGGCGCCGGCAGCGACGTTGCGCCAGACAAGTCCGCGGCGGGAGACACTCACGGGGCACCTGCGCTGTCGGCAGGTGGCTCCGCCTGCCGGGCGTGGCACCTGCCTGCCAGACGAGCTTCCAAAGGCGTGCCAACCGCTCTGCGAGAGACACGCGCCGAACGGTCCGCCGGCCGACTTCCGCGGCCCGTCACCACGGGAACTCCCGCGCGCCGGCCTCGGAAATCCGCCTCGGGTTCAGCGAAGGTCCGCACTCATGCCGACCTGAACGCCGAAGCGTGGGCTGGCATCGAACCAGCCGCCGAGCACGCCGGCATCCAGCGTCACCCCGTTGCGCACCGTGATGTTCGTGCCGAATTGCCACCCGATGGCCGACCCGCCGAGCGAGGCCTTCTGCGACCAGGCCAGGGTGAGTTCTCCCCCCACCTGCGCGCGCGCGGTGAGCGGCGTCACGATGGAGGCGCCAGCCGTGAGCACCGAGCCCCGTTCGCGAATGCCCACGGCACCGGACTGGGTGTTGCCGGCGAGCACCGCCCCGCCGTTGACGCGCACCACGGCGCGCTCGTGCACACGGTGCTGCGAGACGAGGTTGAGTCCGTAGTCCACGAGTCCGGTGCCGAGTCCGCGGGCGCGGCTGCCACTCGGAAGCTCCAGCATGGCGGCCAGGGAGAGCGCGTGGCGCGCGCCGGGATCGCGCGTAAGCCGCCATTTGGCCGCGAGCGTGGAGTCGCCGATGCCGTGGGCGGCCGCGCGCCGGCCGGCGGCATCGGAGACGAGGCTCACGAACGGTAGCAGCGCCGCCAGTTCGAGGCGCGCCCCGGCGCCGTAGTTCACTTCCCACTCGAACACGTTCTGCCAGCGGGCCGGCAACGCCGCCGGCCGCAGCACGTCCAGCTGGCTGCTCAGTTCGACGTGCCAGACGCGGGCCGGCGTGACCTCGGCATCGTCCACGAGGAAGGGCTGCTGCGCCCGCGCGGGACGTGCGCTGCCGCACCACGCCAGCACCGCCAGCACGACCCCCACGACCCGACGCGAACGACGCGCCGGCGCCGTCACGGGGCCGGGGTCCGTGCCGCGAGGAGCGCGCGCACCCTCACGAACGCGCTGGCCGCGTCGTCGCGCAGGGGATGCCGGCCACCGGCAACCACCGTGCGGCCACCGACGACCACCGTGGCGATGGCGCGACCGCGGCCGCTGGCGAAAACGTGCGCGTCGAGCGCCGCCGGCGCCGGCAGGTCGGCAATGGCCGGATGCCGCGCGTCGAGCACGACGAAGTCCGCGCGCGCACCGGGCGCAAGGGCGCCAATCGGGCGGCCGGAGGCCGCCGCGCCACCGGCCGCGGCGGCGAGGGTGAGCGCCGTGGCGACGTGAGGCTCGCGTGGCGTGGCCGCGACGTTGCGGCGATGGGTCGCCAGACGCTGCGAGTACTCGAGCATCCGCAGTTCATCGGCCGCGTTCACGGTGATGTGGCTGTCGGAGCCCACGCCCCAGCGTCCCTCGCCCCAGCGCGGGAACCCGAAGATGCCGTCGCCGAGATTCGCTTCGGTCGTCGGGCACAGGCCGGCCACGGCGCCGGTCGCGGCGGCGCGGGCCGCTTCGTCGTCGAGCATGTGTGTCGCATGCACGAGGCACCAGCGGGCGTCCACCGGTGCGTGGTCGAGCAGCCACGCCACGGGACGCTGCCCGCTCCACGCCACGCAGTCTTCCACTTCCCGCATCTGCTCGGCGACATGCACGTGGATGGGCGCGAACGGGTCGATGGTGGCGAGCCCGGCAAGCGCGTCGCGCATGGCCTCTGGCGTCACTGCACGCAGCGAGTGCAGCGCCAGGCCGACCCGCACCATGTCGCCATGCGCGACGCGCAGCGCCCGCACGAGATCGAGCAGCGCGTCGGTGCGGTTGATGAACCGGCGCTGTCCGTCGGTGGGCGGCGCGCCGCCGAAGCCGCTCTGCTGGTACAACACCGGCAGCATCGTGAGGCCGATGCCGGCACGGTCGGCCGCGCGCACGATCGCGCGCGCGAGCGTGGCCCGGTCGGCGTAGGGCCGGCCGTCGACGTCGTGATGCAGGTAATGGAACTCACACACCGACGTATAGCCGGCCTCGAGCATCTCGACGAAGAGATGTGTCGCAATCGTGTCGAGGTCCTCGGGCGTGACCGCGTTCGCCACGCGGTACATGCGGTCGCGCCAGCTCCAGAAGCTGTCGTCCGACGAGCCACGGAACTCCGCGAGCCCGGCAAACGCGCGCTGAAACGCGTGCGAATGCAGATTCGGCATCCCCGGCAGCACGGGCCCGGCGGCACGTGCCACCCCGGAAGTCTGGCTCCACCCAGAATGGGGTCTGACCCAGGTTATGCGGCCGGCGGCGTCCCACTCGATGACGACGTCGCGTGCCCAGCCCGTGGGCAGGAGTGCGTCACTGGCGTGCAGGGCTCCGGCCGCCATGTCAGTCGATCATCGGCAGGTGGAGGCCGTGTGTCTTCGCGCAGGTGATGGCCTCGTCGTAACCGGCATCGGCGTGGCGCATCACGCCGGTGGCCGGATCGTTCCAGAGCACGCGGCCGATGCGCGCGTCGGCTTCGGCGGTGCCGTCGCAGACGATGACGACGCCCGAATGCTGCGAGAAGCCCATGCCCACGCCGCCGCCGTGATGCAGCGACACCCACGTGGCGCCGGACGCGGTATTGAGCAGCGCGTTCAGGAGCGGCCAGTCGGAGACGGCGTCGGAGCCGTCCTTCATGGCTTCCGTCTCGCGGTTCGGAGAGGCCACGGAGCCCGAGTCCAGATGGTCGCGCCCGATGACGATCGGCGCCTTCACGGCGCCGCTGCGCACGAGTTCGTTGAAGGCGAGGCCCAGGCGATGCCGGTCGCCGAGGCCCACCCAGCAGATGCGCGCCGGCAGGCCCTGGAAGTGGATCCGTTCGCGCGCCATGTCGAGCCAGCGGTGCAGGTGCCGGTCGTCGGGCATCAGCCGCTTCACACAGTCGTCGGTCACGCGGATGTCGTCGGGATCACCAGAAAGCGCCACCCAGCGGAACGGCCCCACGCCGCGGCAGAAAAGCGGCCGGATGTAGGCCGGCACGAAGCCCGGGAAGGCAAAGGCACGGGCCACACCCTCCTCCTTCGCCATCTGACGGATGTTGTTGCCGTAGTCGAAGGTCGGCACGCCGGCATCGCTGAAGGCGAGCATGGCCTCCACGTGCACGGCCATTGATCGTTTCGCCGCCTGCGCCGTGCCGGCAGGATCGCTCACGCGACGTTCGACCCACTGCTCCACCGTCCAGCCCTGCGGCAGGTAGCCGTTGACCGGATCGTGCGCGGAGGTCTGGTCGGTCACCGCGTCCGGCCGCACGCCACGCCTGAAGATGGCGGGAAAGACGTCGGCGGCATTGCCGAGGAGCGCAATCGAGCGCGGACGCCGCGCCCGGCAGCTCTCGTCGATCATCGCGAGCGCCTCGTCGAGCGTGGCGGCCTGCTGGTCCACGTAGCCGGTGCGCAGGCGCATGTCGATGCGGCTCTGCTGACACTCGACCGCGAGGCACGACGCCCCGGCCATCGTCGCGGCCAGCGGCTGCGCGCCGCCCATGCCGCCGAGACCGGCGGTGAGAATCCAGCGGCCGGCGAGCTCACCGCCGTAGTGCTGGCGCCCCATCTCGACGAACGTCTCGTAGGTGCCCTGCACGATGCCCTGACTGCCGATGTAGATCCACGAGCCGGCCGTCATCTGGCCGTACATCATCAGCCCGAGGCGATCGAGCGCGTGGAAGTGCTCCCACGTGGCCCAGTGCGGCACCAGGTTCGAGTTGGCGATGAGCACACGCGGCGCGTCGCGGTGCGTGCGGAAGACGCCCACCGGCTTGCCCGACTGCACGAGCAGCGTCTCGTCGTCGCCGAGCGCCGTGAGCGTCTCGACGATGCGATCGAAAGCGGCCCAGTTGCGGGCGGCCTTGCCGATGCCGCCGTAGACCACGAGGTCCTCGGGCCGCTCGGCGACGTCGGGATCGAGGTTGTTCATGAGCATCCGCAGCGGCGCTTCGGTCAGCCAGCTCTTCGCGGTGCGCGTGGTGCCCCTCCGGGCGCGGATCACTCGACTCATAAGACCCCTGTGTCTGGCGCCGCTTCGTCCGGGCCTTCGACCGCCCACGACACGACACCTTCGAGCACGCCAGCGAGCGTGGAGCGGAGGCGCGCGGCCCGGGCCTCGGCATACGGCGTAGGCCAGTTCCCTTCGTGGACGTCCGCCGGTTCGTCCATGTAGCCACGGCAGGCGAGTTCCATCTGGATCGCATGCACGCCGGCCTCGGGACGTCCGTAGTGGCGCGTGATGTAACCGCCCTTGAAGCGGCCGTTCGTCACCCGCGTCAGCCCGGCACGGTCGCAGTCCCGTTCGACGGCGCGCGTGAGCGTCCAGTCGCAGCTCGCGCCGTCGTTCGTGCCGATGTTGAACTGCGGCAGTTCGCCGTCGAAGAGCCGCGGCACCACCGAGCGGATCGAGTGGCAGTCGTAGAGCACGATGCGCGGATGCCGGGCCATGAGCCGCGCGATCTGCGCCTCGAGCGCTGCGTGGTACGGCGCGAAGTAGCGGCGGCGCCGCTCGGCCATGTCGCGCACGGTGGGCGCGTCACCCGAAGGGTAAAGCGGCTCGCCGTCGAAGGTCTCGGTGGGACACAGACCCGTCGTGGCCTGCCCCGGATAGAGCGAGACCCCACTCGGATCGCGGTTCACGTCGATGGCCGTGCGCGAGATGGCGGTGTGGACGATAGTGGCGTCGAGATCCGCCGCGAAGGCGTACAGGCGATCGATCCACCAGTCCACGTCCTTGCGCGCCAGCCACGGTGACACGACACGGGCTTCCACGTCGGGCGGCAGCACGGTGCCCGTGTGCGGCAGGCTCACGAGGAGGGGCGCCGCACCTTGGCGGACGGTGAGCCAGTCGTGCGTGGTCATCCGCGCGCTCCGGCCGGGCCGTCGGCGTCGACGGTCGGGAGATCCGCGGCGCCGACCGCCTCGGCGAGCCGCCCGGAGGTCACGAGCGCGGCGGCGAACCGTAGATCGTCCGCGAGGTACCGATCGTGGCCGAGCGGCGCGACCCCCGTGCGCAAGAGCGCGATGGCGCGTTCAAGCCGATCGCTCGAGGCGAGCGGCGCGTGGAAGTGGCAGCCCTGCGCCGCGGCGATGAGTTCGATGCCGATGACGGCGGCGGCGTTGGCGGCCATGCCGAGCAGGCGGCGCGCGCCGTGTGTCGCCATCGACACGTGATCTTCCTGGTTGGCCGAGGTGGGAATCGAATCCACGCTGGCAGGATAGGCGCGCTGCTTGTTCTCACTCACGAGGGCGGCGGCCGTCACCTGCGCCATCATCAGGCCGGAATTGAGCCCCGGCGACGGCGTGAGGAACGCCGGAAGGCCTGACAGCGCCGGGTCGACGATCATCGCGATGCGCCGTTCGGCGATCGACCCGATCTCGCAGAGCGCGAGCGCGATCATGTCGGCGGCGAACGCGACCGGCTCGGCGTGGAAGTTGCCGCCGGAGATGACCTCGCCGGTGTCGGTGAAGACGAGCGGATTATCGGAGACGCCGTTCGCTTCGATGGCGAGTGTGCGTGCGGCCTGGCGCAGCAGATCGAGGCACGCGCCCATCACCTGCGGCTGGCAGCGCACGCAGTACGGATCCTGCACGCGCGAGTCGCCCACGAGGTGCGACTGCCGGATCGCGCTGCCCTGCATGAGGGCGGCGAGCGCCCGGGCGGCATCGATCTGGCCCGGCTGGCCGCGCAGCGCCTGGATGCGCGGGTCGAAGGGGCCATCCGACCCCTTGGCGGCGTCGGTCGTGAGGGCGCCGGTCACGAGCGCCGCCTGGAACACGCGCTCGGTCTCGAAGAGGCCGGCGAGCGCGAGCGCCGTCGAGGCCTGCGTGCCGTTCAGGAGCGCCAGCCCCTCCTTCGGCCCGAGCACGACGGGCGCAAGACCAGCCGCCGCGAGCGCCGCGGCCGCCGGCACCCGCGTGCCGCGCACGTCGAATGCGCCCACGCCGAGGAGCGCCGCGGCCATGTGCGCGAGCGGCGCGAGATCGCCGGAGGCCCCGACCGACCCCTGCGCCGGCACCACCGGCACGAGGCCGTTCGCGAGGCACGCGCCGAGCGCTTCGAGCGTGGACCACCGGATGCCGCTCGCGCCCTGCGCGAGACTCGCGAGCTTGAGCGCCATCATCAGGCGCGTGACCGCGACCGGCAGCGCGTCGCCGACGCCCACGCAGTGCGACAGCACGATGTTGCGCTGCAACGCGGTGAGGTCGTGGGCGTCGATCCGGACCGAGGCCAGCTTGCCGAATCCCGTGTTCACGCCGTAGACAGGGGCGCCGGCCGCCACGACGGCGTCGATCACGCGGGCCCCGGCCTCGACCCGCGGCCGCGCCGCAATATCGAGCGTCGCGCCAGCTCCGAAATAGATGGCTCGCCAGGTGGCCAGGGGCGTGGAGCCGGCCGACAGAGTCTCGATGCGCACGAAACAGCCTCTCGAACGAGGGGAAGGCGAGTGGGGCGGGCCCACGGGCCGCCCGCGCGCCGAATTCTACCGTGAAGGCGCGGGTCTCGGGCAGTGGGATATGCTTGTCGCCGATGCTTCCCGCCCTCGACGCCCTCATCGCCCTGCAGGATCTGGACACGCGGGCTGAGGCGGCGCGCCGCCGGCTCGCCGACGCGCCCGTGAAGGTGGCCGCGCTCGATGCGACGCTCGCCGGCGCCACACAGGCACTCGACAAGGCGAAGGCTGCGCTCGCCGAATCACAGGCCGCGCGCCGCGAACTCGAACGCGAAGCGTCCGCCGCCGAGCAGAAGGTCTCGAAGTACAAAGACCAGTTGATGCAGGCGAAGGACAACAAGCAGTTCCACGCCCTCCAGCACGAGATTGCGACCTTCTCCGCCGAGCAGCAGCGCGTCGAGGAACTCGAAATCGGCCGCATGCTCGAGATCGACGAACGCGCGGCGGTCGTGAAGGCGGCCGAAGCGACGCTGGCGGCCGAGAAGACGCGCGTCGCGGCCGAGAAGCGCGCCCTCGAGGCCGACGCCGCCACGGCATCAGCGGAGCTGGCCACGCTGCTCGCCGGGCGGGGCGAGGTGGCGAAGACCATCGACGCCCGGCTGCTCTCCACCTACGAGACCGTGGCGAAGCAGCGCAAGGGCACCGGCATCGCGCGCGTCGTCGACGGGCTCTGCGAGGCCTGCCGCGTGCGGCTGCGGCCGCACCTCTACAACCAGGTGCGGGCCGGCGACCAGGTGATTCAGTGCGAGAGCTGCGTGCGCATCCTCTACTGGATCGCGCCGCCGAAGACCGACGACGCCCCGGCCGAGCCGACACCGGCCTCGTAGCCGCTCACCGGCGCGGCGGCGCCACCACGATAGCGGCCATCCGCCCGGCCTGGGCGCCCTCCGCGCGGAACGACTCGAACACGTCGCGATGGGTCTGCGTGCAGAGGCTCGCGACGTGGATGTTCGGGGGTAGAAGTCCGGCATGCACGAGCTGGTCGGCGTTTGCGCGCCACAGATCGAGGCGCAGCCGCCCGGCGGCATCGCGTGAGAACCACTCGGCCCGGTCGATCGACGAATGCCCCGCCTCCTCGAACGCGCGCAGCAGCTCCTCGCCCACTTCGTAGCAGCAGGCGCCGATGCTCGGGCCGATGGCGGCGATGAGCGACGCCGGCGCGACGCCCCACTCGCGCGTGAGCGTGGCCACGGTGAGGCCGGCGAGACCGGCGGCCGTTCCACGCCAGCCCGCATGCGCAGCGGCCACGGCGCCGGTGACGGGGTCGGCGAGCAGGATCGGCACGCAGTCGGCCGCAACGACGGCCACGGCGGTGCCGGGGTCGCACGTCACGGCGGCGTCGGCATCAGGGATCGGCTGGTCGAGCTCCCCGGCACGCACCACGCGCACGACGGCGCCGTGCACCTGACGCACGCGGCCGATGCGCGGCACCGCGCAACCCACGGAGGCGGCGGCGCTGGCCCACGCGTCACCCGCCCGCTCGCCGGGCCGCAACTGCAGTTGCCTGGATGTGAACCCGTGTTGCACGACGGCGTCGAGGGCCCGGCAGCGCAACATCGGCCCCCAGGGCTCCTCGGTCCAGCGGAAATCGGGCGGCGGCGTGGGGAGCGGCATCGGTAGTGTCATGCGGGCGAGCGCCGGACGGCAACCGCGGTTGACACCGGCGCCGGCGGGCGCCGGCGCGTGGCGCGCGGGTGTCGTGAATTATCGTGGAAAACCGCAGCGTTGGCACGCGGCACGGCGGTTGAACCAGCGACAGGCACAGCCGCTCCACTCATCTCGCGGGCGGCGGGAGCACACGCATGCTGGTCAAGATCACGCCAAACGACAAGGGCAGCCCCGTCGGCAAACTCGCCGACGCCGAACTCCAGTTCACCGAGGGGCCGCTCGCCGGCCTGAAACTCCTCGGTTTCGCCGTCTGGGAGCGCCGCAACGGTTCGGGGCGCAACGTCACGTTTCCGTCGCGGCAGTATTCGGTGAACGGCGAGCGCCGCAGCTACGCGCTGCTCAGACCGATGACGGAGGTGAAGGCGCAGGATCACATCCGCGATCTGGTGCTGAGCGCTTACGCGAAATTCGAAGCCGAGGCGGTGGACGACCAGGCGTCCGACGCCGCCGACGAGTCGGCGCCGCCGCCCTGGTAGCGCCGTTACGACAGCATCGGCAGCAGCCGCGCGTTCTCCTGCTGACGCTTCGGCGGCAGGGTCCACTCGGCACGCTGGCCCTTGGCGAGTTCGTTGCGGAAGAACGCGTCCTTCATGCCGCCGTCGATGATGTCCCACGGCAGCATCGTGTCGTTCGAGCGATCGCGGTAGATATAGAAGTCGGCGTCCACGCCCGACTCCTGCACGGCCGCGCGCCACTGGCCGCCGTTGCGCTCGGCGGCTTCGATGGCCGGGGCCACCCGCCGATCGCCGAGCGACATGAGCGCCTGATAGTAGGAGTGCCGTTCGCTCTTGATGTTGAAGTACACGTGCTCGATGTTGTCCACGAGCGCGTGCAGGCGCTTCATCTTGCGCTCGATCTCGCGGGTATCGGTCATCGGCAGCCACTGGTAGCTCGTGCCGGGCTTCGGCACGAGCGGGTTCACGCTGCCGATGATCCGGCCCGCGTGGCCGCGGCCGCGGGCGTGCTTCAGCATGATGTCGCGCAGCTGCACCGTCTGATCGCGCATCGCCTCGAGATCCTCGTCGGTCTCGGTGGGCAGGCCGATCATGTAGTAGAGCTTCAGGTTCTCGATGCCACTCGAGAAGATGAGCTCGGCCTTCTCCAGGATTTCGTCGTTCGTGACGGTCTTGTTGATCACGCGGCGGAGGCGGTCTGAACCGGTTTCCGGCGCGATCGTCAGTGTGCGCTCGCCGCTCTGCTGCAGTAGGCCGACGATCTCGGGCGTGAGGTCGTCGAGCCGGAGCGACGCCGGGCTGATCGAATAGCCCATCGCCGCGAGGCTCGTGAGAATCCGCTCGATCTCCGGATGGTCACAGAGCGCAATCGACACGAGCCCGACGCGGTTCGAGTGCGCACGCGCCGCCTGGGCGAGCTCCAGGATGCGGTCGGCCGGAAACGCCCGCACGGGCAGGTAGTTGTAGCCCGCCCAGCAGAACCGACACAGGTTCGCGCAGCCGCGCACCACCTCGATGAGGAAGCGCGAGCCGAACTCGGTATCGGGCGTGAAGATCGACGTGCACGGCGGATCCACCGCGTCGGTGGTCTTGAGGGCCGCCTTCTTCACGACCGCCGGCGCGCCGGTGCCCTCTTTCGGCACGTAGGCGGCGATCGTGCCGTCGTCCTTGTAGTGCACGTCGTAGAACGACGGGATGTAGAAGCCGCGCCGGGTGGCGAGCTTCTTCAGCAAGTCGGCGCGCGAGGTCGCTTCAGACACGGCCTCGAGCAGCGACGGCACCAGCACTTCCCCTTCGCCGGCGGCAATCACATCGGCGAAGAGCGCCAGCGGCTCGGGGTTCACGAACGTCACCGCCCCGCCGATCACGACGAGTGGATGGCGGTGATTGCGATCGGCGGCGCGCAGCGGCAGCCCGGCCAGCCGCAGCATCGTCAGCACGTTCGTGTAGTCCCACTCGAACGACACCGAGAAGGCCAGCACGTCGAGATCGTTCAGCGGGGTCTGCGACTCGAGCGTGACAAGCCGCGCGTTCTGCTGAACGAGCGCGGCCAGTTCCTGCTTCGGCGGCAGGAACACCCGTTCGCAGACGGTGTCAGGGTGGTCGTTGAAGAGCCGGTAGACGGTCTGGAAGCCGAGATTCGACATCCCGACGAAATAGGTGTTCGGGAAGGCCAGCCCGACCCGCATCTTGTCCACGTGCGGCTTCTGCACGTAGCCGACTTCCTTCGACAGGGTCAGGCGGGCGGCGGTGCGCTGGTCGGTTGGGGGCATGGGCGGGGACGTCTTGCCCCCGCCTCTAGTGTACTACCCGCCTCCAGCTCGGCCGTTGGCGCGGCCGCGTGCCCGCCGGCTGCCCTTCGTCTGCAGACGCCGCCCCCGGGGCGGGAAGCGCCTATTCGTTCTGGCGCCGCAGGAACGCCGGCACGTCGAGCTCCATCGTGAGGTCGACTTCCCCGGGCTCGAGGTCGTGGTCCATCAGCGGCACGCCGCCCACGATCGCCCGGCTCTGCATGGGCATCTCGATCGACGGGCGACGCGAGATGTTGGGCCGCGCCGCCACGGTGGCGTCAATCGCGTTGGCGCCGGCGCCGGCACGCAGGTGCGCCGTGTAGTTCGAGAGATCGACCGGCGTCGTCGACGGCGCCGCGGGAATCGCCCGGCCGGTGCGCGCGTGTTCGAAGCCGGTGGCGATGACGGTGATCTTCACCTTGCCGGCGAGCGTCGGGTCCACGACCGCGCCGAAGATGATGTTGGCGTCCTCGTGCGCCGCCTCCTGGATGATCGACAGCGCGTCGTTCACTTCCATGAGCGACATGTCGGACCCGCCGGTCACGTTCACGATGACCCCGCGGGCGCCGTTCACGCTGGCGTCCTCGAGCAGCGGACTCGACACCGCGCGGTTGGCGGCGTCGACGGCGCGCGTCGGGCCATCGCCCATCGCCGTGCCCATCATCGCCACGCCCATGCCCGACATGATCGTCTTCACGTCGGCGAAGTCGAGGTTGATGATGCCGGGCACGAGGATGAGGTCCGAAATGCCCTGAATGGCCTGGCGCAGCACGTCGTCGGCAGTGACGAACGCGTCGAGCATCGAGGTCTGTCGATCGATCACCGAGAGCAGCCGCTCGTTGGGAATCGTGATGACCGTGTCCACCGAGTCGCGCAGCGCTTCGAGGCCGTGCGCCGCCTGCGTCAGGCGTTTCTTGCCCTCGAATTTGAACGGCTTGGTCACGACGGCGATCGTGAGCGCGCCCAGTTCGGTCGCCAGGCTGGCGATGACGGGCGCCGCGCCCGTGCCGGTGCCACCGCCGAGGCCGGTGGTCACGAACACCATGTCGGCGCCGCTCAGCGCCGAGATGAGCGCATCGGTATCTTCGAGCGCGGCCTGCCGGCCCACGTTCGGGTCGGCGCCGGCGCCGAGCCCCTTGGTGAGCTTGCTGCCGATCTGGATCTTGACCGGCGCCGGATTGGCGCGCAGTGCCTGCGCGTCGGTGTTGGCGACCATGAACTCGACGCCCGAGAGCCCCGCCTGCACCATGCGCGACACGGCGTTGCCGCCACCGCCGCCGACACCCACGACCTTGATGCGCGCGCCGCTGCGGAGCTCCTCGTCGAGGTTCAGTCGAAATGTGTCAGCCACGTCGGCCATCGGAGCCTGGGGTTTCAACCATCCGTCCATCAGAAGAACTCCTTGAATACGGTTCGCAGCCGGCTGACCATGCGGGTGATGGCGCCGCCACCGACGCCAGCGGGTTCGTGCTGGCGGTGGCGATGGGCGTACAACACGAGGCCCAGCGCCGACGCACAAGCGGGGTTACTGAGGTGGTCGGCGAGACCGCCGACCCCGGCCGGCACGCCGCGCCGCATCGGCAGGTCGAAGATCTGCTCGGCGATCTCCGACAGGCCATCGAGCACGGCGCCGCCGCCGGTGAGCACGAGGCCGGAATTGAGCGACTTCTCGTAGCCGGCCTTGCTGATTTCGTCCCACGCCAGGTGGAAGAGCTCCTCGGCGCGCGGCTGCAGGATGTCCGAGAGGATGCGGCGGGCCATCACGCGCGGACGCCGTCCGCCGACGCTCGCCACCTCGATCGTCTCGTCTTCGTCGACCATGCCCGAGAGCGCGCAGCCGGAGCGGCGCTTCACCTTCTCGGCTTCCGGAATCGGCGTGCGCAGCCCGACGGCGATGTCGTTCGTGAAGTGGTCGCCGCCGACGCCGATGACGGCCGTGTGCCAGAGCGCGCCGCGCTCGAAGATGGCAAGGTCGGCCGTGCCGCCGCCGATGTCGAGCAGCGCCACGCCCAGTTCGCGTTCGTCGGGCGTGAGCACGGCTTCGGCCGCGGCGAGCTGGCCGATCACCATGTCCTTCACCTCGATGCCGGCGCGGTTCACGCACGACACCAGGTTCTGGGTGGAGGTCGTGGCGCCGGTCACGATGTGGACGTTGACCTCGAGCCGGGCGCCGGTCATGCCGACGGGCGCGCCGATGCCGTCCTGGTCGTCCACGACGAAGTCCTGCGGCAGCACGTGCAGCACCTCGCGGCCGGCCGGCAGCGACACCGCGCGGGCGGCGTCGAGGGCGCGGCGCACGTCCTCGCGGGTGATCTCGCGGTTCTTGCCGGCCACGGCCACCACACCGCGGCTGTTGAACCCCTTGATGTGCGGACCGCTCACTGCCAGGTGCGCGGCGTCGATCTCGACGCCGGCCATGAGCTCCGCTTCCTCGACCGACTTCTTGATCGAGTCCACGGCGGCTTCGAGGTTGACGACGACACCGCGCTTGAGGCCCTTCGACTCGGCGACGCCGATGCCGATGACATCCAGGCTGCCGTCGTCGGACACCTCGCCCACCACGGTGCACACCTTCGAGGTGCCGATGTCGAGACCGACGATGTACCGCTCGCTTCGTGCCACTACTGTCCTCCCGCCCGTCCACCCGCATCACGTGATGCGGGAACCGCGCCGGCGTGGTCGTCACGGCCGGGGCGCACGTACATCCGTTCACCGAAACGCAGGTCCACCGTGTCGATGGCCGACATGCGGTCCTTGAGCGCCGTCGCGACGTCCAGATAATCCTGGAGGCGCGCGGCGAAATCGCGATCGCCGAGCCGCAGCATCACCGTGTCGCCGTCGAGCAGCACGACGGCATCGCGCACGTCGCGCACGTCGATCTGCGACACGCGGGCGGCAATCTGTTCATGACGCGCGACGTCGTCGAGCAGGCGCGCGGCGAGCGCGGTACGGCCCTGATCGACCACCGGCGCACCCTCGCGTGGCGGCTGTGCGAGCCCGTCGATGACCGGCAGGTCGAGGTCGGCGTAGCTCGGCCCGAACTCGTCGATGACCGTGCCGTGCTGGTCGATGAGGTAGAGGTCGCGGCCGATGCGCGCGATGCCCATCGGCGTGCGCTCGCGCACGACGACGTCGAGCGTGTTCGGCAGCACCCGCCGCACGACGGCGTCTTCCACCCACGGCGAGGTCATGAGCCGCTCGCGCCAGTCGGCGAGACGAATCGAGAGGATGTTCCTGCCGCGCAGCTCGCCGATGAGCGCCATCGCCTCGCCGCGCGACAGCCGGTCGGTGCCGTGCAGGGCGATGTGCGCCACGTCGAAGGTGGGCGACTCGGTCACGAGCGTGACGACGCGCCACACCGCGAGCCCGGCCACGAGCACCATCGCCAGCGACCGGGCCGCCAGCTGGGCACGGCGCCAGGCCAGGCCGCGGCGGCCGGTCGGGCGCACCTGGGCGCGGCGGAAGCGCTTGTCGGCCGGGGCGGGCAATCCAGGCGTCACGACCGTGCCTCCGTCGCCTGCCGGCGTTCGAGTTCACGGGTGAGCGCGGCCGGCACGGTGCCGATCGAGCCGGCGCCGAGCGTGATGACGAGGTCGCCGGGCCGCGCCAGGTCGGCCACGGCACCGGCCACCTGGTCGATCGCCTTCACCACCGTGACCGGGCGGGTGCGGCGGCGGTTCACGGCCTCGGCCAGCGCTTCCACGGTCACGCCGGGAATCGGCGCTTCGCTCGCGGCGTAGATGTCCGTCAGCACGATCTCGTCGGCGGGCGCGAGCGCGGCGGCGAAGTCGGGCAGCAGCTGCGCGGTGCGCGAATAGCGATGCGGCTGGAAGGCGACGACCACGCGGCTCGGCGCCGCGGCGCGCGCGGCGGCGAGCACCGCAGCGATCTCGGTCGGGTGATGCCCGTAGTCGTCCACCACGGTGACGCCGCCGACCGTGCCACGGAACTCGAAGCGGCGCTCGGCGCCCGTGAATTCCTCGAGCGCACTGGCGATGACGTCGTAGGGCACGCCGAGCTCGAGGCCGACGGCCACCGCGGCGAGCGCGTTCAGTACGGAATGGCGACCCGGCACCTGGAGGCGCAGGCGGCCGAGCGGCGCGGCAGGCGCGTGCCGTTCGTGCGGGTCGCGGTGCACGACGGTGCAGGTGCTGCCAAAGCCTTCGAGGGCGACGTCGGTCGCGCCCACGATCACCTCGGGCGCGTCGATGCCGTAGGTGGTGGCCCGGCGGGCCATACGCGGCAGGAGGCGCGCCAGCTCGGGATCGTCGGCGCAGGCCACCACGGCGCCGTAGAACGGCACCTTGTTGGCGAAGTCCACGAACGCCTGCTGCAGGTCGTCGAAGCCGCCGTAGGCCTCCATGTGCTCACGGTCGATGTTGGTGATGACCGCGAGCGTCGGGGAGAGCTTCAGGAACGAGCGATCGCTCTCATCGGCCTCGACCACCATGTGCTGGCCGTGGCCGAGCCGGGCATTGCTGCCGAAAGCGCGCAGGCGGCCGCCGATGACGGCGGTGGGGTCGAGCCCGGCGCGTTCGAGCACGAGCGCGATCATCGAGGTGGTTGACGTCTTCCCGTGCGCGCCGGCCACGGCGATGCCAATCCGCAGCCGCATCAGCTCGGCCAGCATCTCGGCACGCGAGACGACCGGAATCGCGCGGGCGCGGGCGTCGACGATTTCGGGGTTGTCGGTCCTGATGGCCGACGAGAAGACCACGACATCGGCCGGGCCGACGTTGGCGGCGGCGTGGCCGACCGCGGTCGTCACGCCCATCGACGCCAGACGCTCGAGCGTGGACGACGATGACTGGTCCGATCCCGAGACGTCGTAACCGAGATTGACGAGCAGTTCGGCGATACCACTCATGCCAATGCCGCCGATGCCGACGAAGTGGATGCGGCGGGTGCGTCCGAGCACCATGTCAGTGCCCCCCCGCGAGTGCCGAGATGCGATCGGCGACCCGAGCGGCCGCGTCGGGGCGGCCCAGACTGCGCGCGTGGTCGGCCATGGCGCGGCGACGCAGCGGATCGCCGGCCAGACTGATGAGGATCTGGGCGAGCGCGGCGCCCGACAGATCCTTCTCCTCGATCACCTCGGCGGCGCCGGCCTCGGCCAGCACGCGGGCGTTCTTGCGCTGGTGGTCGTCGGCCGCCGTCGGCAGCGGCACGAGCACCGAGGCCCGGCCCAGCACGGTGAGTTCGGCGAGCGTCGAGGCGCCGGCCCGCGCGACGAGCACATCGGCCGCCCGCATGCGCGCATTCATGTCGTGGAAGAACGGCTCGACGGTGGCGGCCACGCCGGCCGCGGCATATCCGTCGCGCACGCGCGTCAGGTCGCGTTCGCCGGTCTGGTGCGTGACGACGAGCCGGGTGCCCGCGAGCAGCGGCGCGGCCGCGATCATCGCGTCGTTGATGGCGCGCGCGCCCTGCGATCCGCCGACGATCAGCACGCGCACCTCGCCGTCGTTCCTGGCCGCGTCATCGCCGGCCTCCAGCGCCTGCAGGAACTCGTGGCGCACGGGATTCCCGGTGACCACGCCCTTGCCGGGGAAGTACTGCAGTGTTTCCTCGTAGCTGAGTGCCGCGGCGCGCACCCAGGGGGCGAGCCGCCGGTTGGTGAACCCGGGCGCCGTGTTCTGTTCCATGAGCAGCGTCGGCAGGCCGCGCAGCGCCGCCAGCAGCAGCACCGGGCCCGAGCTGTAGCCGCCCACGCCCACGACGACGTCCGGACGGCGCGCCGAGAGCACCCGCCACGCATCCAGCGCGGAGAGTGGCAACAGCGCCAGCCCGCGCAGCAGCGCCGCGACCGACTTCCCTTTCAGGCCGGCACTGCGGATGAGGTCCAGCGGCAGGCCGAGCGCCGGCACGACACGGCTCTCCAGCCCGCGGGCCGTGCCCACGAAGGAGACAACCGTCGCCGGGTCGCGGCGACGCAGTTCGTCGGCTACCGCGATGCCGGGGTACAGATGGCCCCCGGTGCCGCCGCCCGCGAAGAGGATACGCACGGATCACGCGGCTCCCTGCTCCACGGCGGCGCCCTCGTGCACGGCATGCTGCGAGATGTTCAGCAGCACGCCGATGGCGGCCAGATTCACCAGCAGCGACGAGCCGCCGCTGCTGACGAGCGGCAGCGAGATGCCCTTGGTGGGCACGAGACCGAGCACGACGCTCAGGTTGATCATCGCCTGGGCCACGACCATCGCGGTGATGCCGAGCGCCAGGAACGCGCCGAAGCGATCGGGCGCCGCCACGGCGGCCCGCATGCCGCGCCAGGCGATCACGCCGAAGCACGCCACGACCAGGGTGGCGCCAATGAAGCCCAGCTCCTCGGAAATCACCGCGAAGATGAAGTCGGTGTGCGGCTCGGGCAGGAAGAAGAGCTTCTGCATGCCGCCCATCAGGCCGCGGCCGAGCCAGCCGCCGCTGCCCACGGCGATGAGCGACTGGATGATCTGGTAACCGCTGCCGTTGGGATCGGCCCACGGGTCGAGGAAGGCCGTGATCCGGCGCCAGCGGTACGGCTCGGCCACGACGGCGATGGCGCCGAGCACCGCGGCCAGCAGGCCCGCCACCGCGACGTAGCCGTAGTGCAGGCCGGCGGCCAGCACCATCACGGCCACCACGAGCAGCATGGCGACCGCCGTGCCGAGGTCGGGCTCTACGAAGATGAGGAGTCCGAGGCACCCGACGACCACCGCGATCGGCAGCAGCGCGTATTTCAGGTCGTCGATGCGGTGCATGCGCCGTTCGAGCGTGAGCGCCGTGAAGAAGATAGCCGCCACTTTTGCCAGTTCCGACGGCTGGATACCGAAGCCGCCGAACCCGAACCAGCGGCGCGAGCCATTGACCTGCGGCGAGAAGAGGACCGCCACCAGCAGGAGCGCCACCACGCCGACGAAGCTCCAGATCACCTGGTCGTTGCGGTAGGTGCGGTAGTCGATCTTCATCACGATCGTCAGGACCGCCAGGCCGAGCAGTGCCCAGAGCGCCTGGCGGGTGACGAAGTGATACGGCTGCACCTTGTACCGATCGGGAGCGATGACCGCCGACGCGCTGTAGACCATCACGACGCTGACGCACACGAGCGCCAGGGTCGCCAGGAACAGCCACTTGTCAGACTGAAGCTTCCGAGCCATACTCTCCCGCCCTGAGGGCATTTGCCCTCATTGCATCTACCCCTAAAGTCCCGGAGGACACGTACCGAAACATCTGTCCGGACGCGAACCCTGCGCCCGGCCGCTCGGCGACCCGTATGGATCGCGAGCGGTCAGCAGTCATCAGCCAGATGGGGGACTGGGACACCAGCCTCGCAGACCAAGACGGCCTGCGCTCCCAGCGGCCAGCTCCCAATCGCCACCACCCGGCTGATGACTGCTCACCTCTCGCGGTTCACCCTCTGAATCGCCTCACCCCAGCGCCCCCACCGCTGCCTTGAACGCGCGCCCGCGCGCCGCGTAGTCGGAGAACATGTCGAAGCTGGAACACGCCGGCGCGAGCAGCACCACGCTGCCGGGTCTGGCGAGTTCGCGCGCCCGCGCCACGGCGTCGTCCATCGACGCAGCCTCCACGAACGGCACGGCGTCACCGAGCGCCGCCCGCACGAGCGGCCGCGCCTCGCCGATCGCGACGACACCGCGTCCGCGGCCGGTGAGCGGCCCCGCCAGATCCTCGAAGCGTCCGCCCTTGTACTTGCCGCCGACGATGACGACGACGTCGTCGAAGCTCTCGATGGCGCGACCGGCGGCATCGATGTTGGTCGCCTTCGAGTCGTTCACGTAGCGCACGCCGTCGAGCTCGCGCACGAACTCCAGCACGTGCTCGAGGCCGGTGAACGACTCGAGCGCGGCCGTCATGCCGGACGGCGTCGCACCCGCCAGATGGCTGATGGCGCAGGCGGCGACCACGTTCGACGTCATATGCCGGCCCGGCAGGCGCACCGCGGCGAGCGGCGCGAGCGGCACCTCGCCGTTCGCCCCCCGATACCGGACGACGCCGTCGCGCACCGAGACGCCGGCGTCGAGCGTGCGCGTGGACGAGTACCGCACCTCGCGGGCCGCCGTGCCCTCGGCCAGGGCCAGCGTCTCGGGCTGATCGGCGTTCAGCACCTTCCAGTCGGCCGCCGTCTGGTTGGCGAAGATCCGCGCCTTGGCCGCCGCATACGACGCCTCGTCGGGATGGCGATCGAGGTGGTCGGCCGACAGGTTGAGCAGGGCGGCGATGGCCGGGTGGAAGGTGTCGGTGGTCTCGAGCTGGAAGCTGCTCGCTTCGACGACGTGCCACGTCTCGGGCGTCGAGGCCTCGACCTGCGCGCTGAGCGGCACGCCGATGTTGCCGCCGACGAGCGCGCGCAGGCCAGAGGCGTCGAGCATCCGGCCGACGAGCGTCGTCGTGGTGGACTTGCCCTTCGTGCCGGTGATGGCGATGACCTTGCCGGCGAGCCACCGTGAGGCCAGTTCGAGTTCGCCGATGACCGGCACGCCGGCCGTCCGCGCTGCCGCGAGCGGCGCCAGTTCCGGCGGCACGCCGGGACTCGTCACGATGAGCTCGGCGCCCGTGAAGAGCGCGGCATCGTGACCGCCGAGATCGAGCGTCACGCCGATGGCGCGCAGGCGGTCTTCGCCGGGGATCGTCGCCGCGCGATCGGTCAGGGTGACCGCGGCGCCGCGCGCGACCAGCAGCTCCGCGGCGGCCAGGCCGCTGCGCGCCGCGCCGACGACCAGCACGCGTAGTCCGCGGACTGTGAATGCCCGTCCGCGGGGCCCGAGAGGCGTGGTGGCAGCCATCATCGGAGCTTCAGCGTGGTGAGGCTCAGCAGGGCGAAGAGGATCGCCATGATGAGGAAACGGGTGATGACCTTCGGCTCGCTCCAGCCGAGCAGCTCGAAGTGATGGTGCAGCGGCGCCATCCGGAAGATGCGCTTGCCGGTGAGCTTGAAGGAGCCCACCTGCAGGATCACGGACACCGCTTCCATGACGAAGACGCCGCCGACGATGCCGAGCAGGATCTCCTGCTTGATGAGGATGGCGACCGTGCCGAGCGCGCCGCCGAGGGCGAGCGAACCGACATCCCCCATGAAGATCTCGGCGGGATAGCAGTTGTACCAGAGGAACCCGAGCGCCGCGCCGACGAGCGCGCCGCAGAACACCGTCAGTTCGGCGGTCGCCGGAATGCGCACGAGCAGCAGGTACTCGGCGAACACGGCATGGCCGGTCACGTAGGCGAGCGCCGTGAAACACGCCGCCGCCACCGCGAACGTGCTGATGGCGAGCCCGTCGAGGCCGTCCGTGAGGTTGACGGCGTTCGAGGCGCCGGTCAGCAGCAGCATCGCGAACGGCACGTAGCCCCAGCCGAGGTCGGGGATGAGCTGCTTGAAGAACGGGAAGATGAGCCGCGTCGTGTACTGGTTCTGCGACGCCAGGTACAGCAGTGTCAGGCCGACGAGGCCGGCCACGAGCAGCTGCAGTCCCATCTTGTAACGAGCGGCGAGGCCGCCCGATGACCGCCGCGTGATCTTCAGGTAGTCGTCGAGGAAGCCGATGGCGCCGAAGGCGGCCGTCGACAGCACGGCGATCCAGATGAACACGTTCGTGAGATCCGCCCAGAGCAGCGTCGGCACGAGCGAGGCCGTGAGGATCAGCAGGCCGCCCATCGTGGGCGTGCCGGCCTTGGCGCGGTGCGACTGCGGCCCCTCCTGGCGGATCACCTGCCCGATCTGGAAGTCGCGCAGGCGACGGATGAGCCACGGACCGAGCACGAGCGAGATGACGAGCGCCGAGATGCTGGCGACGGCCGTGCGGAACGTGATGTAGCGCGTCACGTTCAGCACACCGACCTGCGGGGCGAGCGGGAAGAGGAGGTGATACAGCATCACTTCCCTCCCGCCATGAGACGCGCCACCACGAGGTCGGTCCGGATGCCGCGCGAGCCCTTCACGAGCACGAGATCGCCGGCCGTGAGCTCGCGCGCAAGGACGGCGGCGGCTTCGTCACTGGTCGCCGCATGGGTGACGGCAGCGGCCGGCAGGCCGGCGCCGATCGCCGCCGCGCCAAGGCCACGGGCGGCGTCGCCGCCCACGGTGATGAGGCGCTGCACGCCCGCCGTGACGGCATGACGCCCGCACGCCTCGTGCAGGTCGCCCGCCCGATCGCCCAGTTCGAGCATCTCGCCGAGCACGGCGACGCGGCGGCCGGCGGGCCGGCTGGCGCCGAGGGCGTCGAGCGAGCGCATGAGCGCGGCGGGGCTCGAGTTGTAGCTGTCGTCGAGAATCGTCGCGCCGGCCGGCGTCGTGAGCGTGACGCCGCGGTGGTCGGCCGGGGCGAGCGCCGCCAGTTCGCGGGCGATGGTCGCCGTGTCGACGCCGAGTTCGAGGCCGACGGCCGTGGCCGCAAGCGCGTTCAGCAGATGCCCATGGCCGGGCAGCGCGATCGTGAGCGCGAACTCGCCGGCCGGTGTCGTGACGGTGGCGGCGGTCCCGCCGATGCCGCGGTCGTCCACCGCCGCCGCGCGGATGTCGGCCGCGGGCGACACGCCGAAGGTCACCGTGCGGCCGGCGAAGCCGGCGGCCCGCGCCATCACCAGCGGGTCGTCGGCGTTGCAGACGAGTACCGACGACGCGGTCGCCGCTTCGAGGATCTCGGCCTTCGCGTCGGCAATCTTCTCGCGCGAGCCGAAGTAGCCGATGTGCGCGTCGCCGACGTTGGTCCAGACACGGATGTCGGGTTCGGCCAGGCCGACCAGCACGCGAATCTCGCCGGCGTGGTTCATGCCGAGTTCCATCACCGCCACGTCCGGACGCTCGCGCATCTCGACGAGCGAGATCGGCAGCCCGAGATGGTTGTTCAGGTTCCCGCGGTTCTTCACCACACGGAACTTCGCGCCGGCGACGGCCGCAATCGCGTCCTTGGTGGTGGTCTTGCCGGCGCTGCCCGTGATGGCGACGACGCGCGCGCCCGACGCGCGGCGTACTTCGCGCCCGAGCGCCTGGAGCGCCGTGAGCGTGTCGGGCACCTCGACGACGACGGTGTCGCCCCCCGTGACAGGCGCCGCATCGGCACGCTGGACGACGACACCGGCGGCCCCGCCGGCCATCGCCGCCGGGACGAAGTCGTGGCCGTCGCGGGCGGCGACGATGGCGAAGAAGAGGTCACCGGGCGCGATCGCGCGCGAGTCGATCGACACGCGGCCAAGCCGGCGCGTCGGCGCACCGGCCACCTGACGGCCGCCGATGGCCGCCGCGAGGTCCGACGCGGAATAGGTGCCGTGGGCGAGCTGCATGCTAGCCGGCCCTCGCATGACGGCGGGCCAGCGCCGCCCGCGACACGTCGGCATCGTCGAACGCCAGCACACGATCGCCGATGTGCTGTGTCTTCTCGTGGCCCTTGCCGGCGATGAGCACGACGTCCCCGGGCCGGGCCATCGCCACGGCCTTCTCGATGGCGGCGGCGCGATCGACGATCGCGGTGACATCGGGCGCGCGGTCCGAGGCGGCCTCACCGGCCGGAATGCCGCGGCGAATCTCGTCGATGATGGCGAGCGGGTCTTCGCTGCGCGGGTTGTCGGAGGTGATGACGACGACGTCGCTCAGCCGGGCCGCCACCATGCCCATGAGCGGCCGCTTGGTGCGATCGCGGTCGCCGCCGCAGCCGAACAGTGTGATGACGCGGCCGGCAGTCAGCGGCCGCGCCGTCTCGATGAGGTTGCGCAGGGCATCGTCGGTGTGGGCGTAGTCCACGACCACGGTGACCCCGTCAGCGGGGCTCGACACCACTTCGAAGCGGCCGGGCACGCCGGTCTGGCTGGACAGCCCTTCGGCGATCGCCTCGCGCGGAATGCCGAGGGCACTCGCCGTCGCCACGGCGGCGAGCAGGTTGTAGACGTTGGGCCGGCCGACGAGCGACGAGCGGATCGCGACCGGGCCCGCCGGGGTCGTCGCCGTGAAGCGCACACCGGCGAGGTCCATCACCAGGCCTTCGGGCCGCACGTCGGCGGGCTTCTGGATGCCGTAGGTGAGCGGCCGCGCGCAGGTGCCGACGAGCGTCGCGGCACGCGGGTCGTCGGCGTTGATGATCCCCGGCGCGTCGGAACCGAGCATCTCGAACAGGCGGCGCTTGGCCGCGAAGTACGACTCCATGTCGGCATGGAAGTCGAGGTGGTCGCGCGTCAGGTTGGTGAAGGCGCCGGCGGCGAAGCGCACGCCGTCCACGCGGCGAAGCGACAGCGCGTGCGACGACACTTCCATCACACACGAGCGGTTGCCGGCGTCGACCATCTGGCGCAGCAGGGCCTGCACGTCGGAGGCTTCGGGCGTGGTGCGGGCCGCTTCGCGCGCCTCCTGGCCGATCTTGTAGTGCACGGTGCCCATGACACCGGCCGACCGTCCGGCCGCGTCGAGGATGGCGGCGAGCAGGTAGGTCGTCGTGGTCTTGCCGTTCGTGCCGGTCACGCCGATGACCGGAATCTCGCGGCTCGGGTGCCCGTGTACCTCGGCGCCGATGAGCGCCAGCGCCAGGCGGCCATCGCGCACGACCACCCACGGCACGTCGAGGCCATCCGGCCGTGCCGACTCGCTCACGATGAGGGCCGCGCCGCGACGAATCGCCTCGGGCACGAAATCGAGCCCGTCGGCCTTGAGGCCCTTGAGGGCGACGAACACCGCGCTGTCGGTCACGCGCCGCGAGTCGTAGGCCACGCCGGTGAAGGCGGGCGTACGAGCACTCGCGGATCCGATCGTCGAGACGACCAGGTCACCGAGCGCGGCGAGGACGGCGGCCAGTGTCACCGTTCGCCTCCGGCCATGGCGCGCGCGATCCGCGCCGGTGCGCGGTCGAGCATGATGGTGGACGACCCGCCGACGGCCACACTGTCGCCGGCCTCGGGATATTGCGCGACGACCACGCCGCTGCCCTGCATCTTGAGCGACACGCCGAGCCGCGCCATGCGGCGCAGCGCTTCCCGGGCGCTCAGGCCCACGAGGTCGGGCATCGCGCGACCGCCGGCATCGTCCACGGTGACGACGACGGGCTCACCGGCCGGCGGCACGATCGCCTGGGCCTTGCGGTCCACGAGCACCGGCGGCGCCGGGAACACCGTGGGCGGCACGCCCACGTGACGCAGTGACGCGTCGGCGATCTTCTGGAAGATCGGGCCGGCCACCGAGCCGCCGTAATAGAAGCCGTTGCGCGGCGTGTCGACGACGACCACGATGGCGAACCGCGGCTCGCGCGACGGCACGAAGCCGGTGAACGAGACGTTGTAGTCGGTGTGCGAGTAGGCGCCGGCGACGAGCTTCTGCGCGGTGCCGGTCTTCCCGGCCACCGTGTACCCCTCGACACCGGCCTGCGTGCCGGTGCCGCGCACGATCACGTCTTCCATGATCGTGGTGAGTTCGGCGGCCGTGCGCGGGCTGATGACGCGCCGTACCTCGACGACGTCAGTCGGCGTGCGTACGCCGTCGCGCACGATGGCCCGCACGATGCGCGGCTTGAGCAGGCGCCCGCCGTTGGCCACGGCGGCGGTGGCCGTCACCATCTGCAGCGGCGTCACGCCGACCTGATACCCCATCGACACCGAGGCCAGCGCGCTGTCGTCGAGGCGGGCCGGGTTCCACACGATGCCGGGGCTCTCACCGGGGAAGTCGCTCGACACGGCGCGGCCGAAGCCGAAGGCGCTCACGTAGGTGCCGAGACGCTCGGGGCCGAGCTTCCAGCCCACCTTGATCGCGCCGACGTTGCTCGACTTCACGAGCGCGTCGGCGAAGCTCAGCGTGCCGTAGTTGTGCGTGTCGTCGATCCGGCGGGACTTGATCTTGATGAATCCCGGCGCGGTATCGACCAGGTCGGCCGGCTTGATGACACCTTCCTCGAGCGCCGCCGACGCGGTGACGATCTTGAAGGTGCTGCCGGGCTCGTAGAGATCCTGCACGGCGCGGTTCCGGCGCTGCTCGGCGCTGGCGTCGCGGAACATGTTCGGGTTGTAGGTCGGATAGCTCGCCATGGCGAGGATCTCGCCGGTGGCCGGATCCATCACGACCGCGGTGCCGCCGGCGGCTTTGTGCGCCTTGACGCCGGCTTCGAGCTCGCGCTCGACGATGTGCTGCAGGTACTCGTCGATCGTCAGCTCGAGGTTGGCGCCGCTCGTCGGCAGCCGTTCGATGCGGCTGAAGGCGCGGCGGCGGGCGTCGGTCTGGACGAGCACCGTCCCCGGCGTGCCGAGAATCGCCTTGTTGTAGGCCGCTTCGAGGCCGCCGAGGCCGACGTTGTCCGTGCCGACGTAGCCGAGCACCTGGCTGGCCAGCTCCTTGTTCGGGTAGAACCGCCGGCTCTCCTTCATGAAGCCGACGCCTTCGAGGTCGAGCGCCTTCACCCGTTCGTACGCCGCGTGCGACACGAAGCGCTGGACGTAGGTGAACTGCGACTTGCGGCCGAGCTTCTCTTCGAGTTCGGCGCGGTCGGCCGCGGAGCAGTCGTCGAGGGCGCGGCAGAGCTCGCGCGCCGCCTGCTTCGGGTCGGCGATGTCCGACGGCACCGCGTAGATGGTGTCGACGTCGACGCTGAACGCCAGCACGCGGTTGTTGCGATCGCGGATCTCGCCGCGCTTGGCGGGCGCGTCGATGGTGCGCTTCTGCTGCCGGTCGGCGCGCGCCACGAGGTCGGTGTGGCGGGCCACCTGCAGGTACAGCAGCCGGCTTTCGATGCCGACGGTCCAGAGCGCCAGCAGCCCCCCCGCGACGAGGGCGCGCTGCCGGATTGTCTGGCGCCAGGCGTTGGGACGTTCGTCAGCCATCGAGACTCCCCGTAGTCGAACTAGCGCGAGACGACGACCGAGCGCGCGGGCGGCTCGGCGGGAAGCACACGCTCGAGCACGATCGCGTCACCGGACTTCGGCGCCACCATGCCGAGGCGCGTCAGGGCGATGCGCTCGACGCGCTGCGGCGCGCGCAGCGTCTCGATTTCGAGCTTGAGGTGGCGGCGCACGTCGTCCTCGGCGGCGAGCGCCTTCTGCAGCGCGTCGATCTCGTAGCCGTGACGGATGTGCTCGAAGTGCTGCCAGGCGTCGAACATGACGACCAGCACGAGCACGGCGCCGATGCCGAACATGCTCAGCAGCTCCCGCTGCTTGCGCTCGTCGACCTCGCGCACGATCGGGTTGTTCCTGACGTCCTTGCGGATTGCGTATTCGAAGGTTTCCGCGTGCTCCACGTTGTCCTCCCCCCGACTCACGCCAGACGTTCCGCGACTCGCAGCTTGGCGCTGCGGGCGCGGGGATTCACTGCGATTTCCTGCTCCGAGGCCACGAGCGGCCGGCCGGTGAGCACCCGGACGACACCGGCCTCCCGGTCAAGGGCGCGCAGCGTGTGTTTCACGACGCGATCCTCGAGCGAGTGGAAGCTGATGACCGCCATGCGGCCGCCGGCGGCGAGCCGCACGGCGACGTGGCGGATGAACTCGTCGAGCCGGTCGAGTTCGCCGTTGACCCAGATGCGCAGCGCCTGGAACGTGCGCGTGGCCGGGTCGATCCGCTGCCACCCCGGCGCCGCGACCGCGCGGCGCACGATCGCCGCCAGCTGGCCGGTGGTCGTGATGGCCTCGCGTTCGCGCGCCATGACGACGGCCCGCGCCACGCGGCGTGACTTGCGCTCCTCGCCGAAGCGGTAGATGACGTCGGCGAGGTCGGTTTCACTCACGGAGGCCAGCCGCTCGGCGGCCGTCTCTCCCTGCGACTGATCCATCCGCATGTCGAGCGGCTCGTCACGGCGGAAGGAGAAGCCGCGGCCGGGCGCATCGAACTGCAGCGAGGAGACGCCGAGGTCGGCCAGCGTGCCCTGCACGCGGTCGAGCCCCTGGCTGTCGAGCACCGCGTCGTAGTCGCGGTAATCGGCGTGCACGAGACGCACGCGCGAGCCGAACGGCTCGAGCGTGCGGGCGGCGGCCTCGAGCGCCGTCGGGTCGCGATCGATGCCGACGACGAGCTCGGCGCCGAGGTCGAGCAGGGCCTTCGTGTGCCCGCCCAGCCCGAGCGTGCAGTCGACGAACGTGCCCCCACGCTCCGGCTGCAGGAGCCGCGTGACTTCGTCCACCATGACCGGCAGGTGCTGCGGCTGGGTCACATCCGACACCGGGTTGAAGGCTGGCGGTTGCTAGAGCTCGAAGCCGGACAGGGCGACTTCGTCTTCCGTCGTCAGCGGGGACTTGACCCTCGCGCCGATGTTCTCGTCGTTCCACAGGACGAGATGGTCGAGATTGCCGAGCACGGCGACCGGACCATTGATGCGCGCCGACTCGCGCAGGCGGGGCTGGATGAGCAGCCGTCCCTGGGAGTCGATTTCGGCGACCTGGCCGAAGTAGCTGACGCGCTCGATGAATTTGCGCACGGCCGGGTGCGAGGGCGGGGCC
Organism: Acidobacteriota bacterium; assembly: GCA_016789705.1. Classification (GTDB taxonomy): domain Bacteria; phylum Acidobacteriota; class Vicinamibacteria; order Vicinamibacterales; family UBA2999; genus CADEFD01. The sequence continues at coordinate 55,394 of JAEUQR010000022.1, read as the reverse complement.
TTGCGCAACTTGGCTTCCTTCTCGAGCCAGACTGGCATCGGATACACGAGTACCGACTCGCCAGTGAGGCTGGTGACATAGACCTCGCTGCCGTATTCGCAGTTCTGGAACACGGCGCGATGGGCGTTCGGGATCTTCAGCCGGCCCTTGTCGTCAATCTTGGCCGGCTCGTTCCCTCGAAAGGACTTTTGCTCCACTCTGGTCCAAAAATTTCCACCGAGATGGTATTGGACCAAAAGGGGACTGTCAACGGTAAGTTGTCGTGGATATTGGGCTTACGTATTTCGTTCGCCCCACTTTTTCTTGGGGCCGAACAGGCGAGGCCACAAGTGGCCTCGCCTTAGTTTCGCCATTGAGGCCACGTGATACGATAAGCGGTTCCATTTTTGCACAAACGATGGCCGTTCGCACCGTCCTTGTCTGCGAAACCCAGGTTCCGTTCGTCCGCGGGGGCGCCGAACTGCTCGTCCAGCAGCTCGTCGATGAACTGCGCCGGCGGGGCTTCGAGACCGATCGCGTGTCGGTGCCCTTCAAGTGGTATCCGAAGGACGAACTGCTGCCGCACGCCGCCGCCTGGGGCCTGCTCGACCTGAGCGAGAGCAACGGCCGGCCGGTGGACCTCGTCATCGCCACCAAGTTCCCCACCTATCTCGCCCGCCATCCGCGCAAGGTCTGCTGGCTGGTGCATCAGCATCGCGCCGCCTACGAACTGGCCGACACGCCCTATTCCGACTTCGCGCACGAGGAACTCGACGTCGCGCTCCGCGATCGGCTGATGCAGATCGACGAACGCGCGCTTGGCGACTGCGTGGGCCGCTACACCATCTCGCGCACGGTCACCGCCCGCCTGCAGCGCTACAACGGCCTCGATTCGACACCGCTCTACCACCCGCCGCTGCTGGCGCGCCAGCTCACGCCAGGTGAGTACGGGAACTACGTGCTGTCGGTCGCGCGGCTCGAGCAGAACAAACGCGTCGACCTGGCGGTGCGCTCGGTGGCGTTCTGGCCCGAGCCGCTGCGTCTCGTGGTCGTCGGCGAAGGCAGCCAGCGCGCGCTGGTCGAGCGGGCCGCCGACGAAGCGGGGGTGCGCGCGCGGGTGTCGTTCCTGGGGGCGGTCGGCGACGACGCGCTGCCGGCGCTCTACCGCGACGCGCTCGCGGTCATGTACGTGCCGTACGACGAAGACTACGGCCTCGTGACGCTGGAGGCGTTTCTGGCGGCAAAACCGGTCGTGACCGCCGCGGATTCGGGCGGCACGCTGGAATTCGTGGACGACGGCGTGACCGGCGCCGTCACCGCGCCCGAGCCGGAGGCCCTCGGCGCGGCCGTCGCGGCGCTGCACGGTTCGCGGGCGCGGGCCGCCGCCCTCGGCGACGCCGGGCGCGCCCGGGCCTCGGCCATCACCTGGGATGACGTCATCGAGCGCCTCGTATCTCATGGCTGAAACGACTCCATCCGGCGCGTTGCCCACGGCGCTCGTGCTCCTGCCGACCTACAACGAGCGCGAGAACCTGCCGACCATCACGAGCCTGCTGCTCGCGCAGCCGAACGTGCGCGTCTTGGTCATCGACGACGGCTCGCCCGACGGCACCGGCGCGATCGCCGACGAACTCGCGGCCGCCAGCGGCGGGCGGCTGACAGTGATGCATCGCACCGGCAAACGCGGGCTCGGCCGGTCGTACCTCGACGGCATGCGGGCGGCGCTCAAGACCGACGCCGATGTCGTCTTCCAGATGGACGCCGATCTGTCGCACGACCCGAAGTACGTGCCCGACCTCGTGCGCGCCTCGGCCGACCACGACGTCGTGATCGGCTCGCGCTACCTGCAGGGCGTGAGCGTCGTGAACTGGCCGCTCCGCCGCCTGATCCTCAGCACCTTCGCCAACTGGTACGTGCGCACGGTCACCGGCATGATGGTGCGCGACTGCACCGCCGGCTTCCGCTGCTGGCGCCGCGAGGCCATCGCACGGATGCCGCTCGACAGCATCACGTCCGACGGGTATTCGTTCCAGGTCGAGACACTGTTCCTCGCCCTCGATGCCGGCTGCACGGTGGGCGAAGTGCCGATCATCTTCGTGGAGCGCCGCGTCGGCGCCTCGAAGATTTCGGGCGGCGTGATTCGCGAGTCGTTCTTCACGCCGTGGCGCCTGCTGCTCAGGCGCTGGTTCGGCCGGCGGCCGGCCGAGGGCACGCGCTACAATTCCCCAGGCGCGTAACCATGTCCGCCTCGACTCCCCACAGCCTCAGCATCTTCTTTCCCGCCTACAACGACAGCGGCACGATCGGCAGTCTCGTGATCCGCGCGCTGCAGGTGGCCGAGACGCTGACGCCCGACTACGAGGTCATCGTCGTCAACGACGGGAGCAAGGACAACACCGGCGAGATCCTGGACGAGCTCACGCGGGTCTACCCGGATCACTTCCGCGTGGTGCACCACGTCGTGAACCGCGGCTACGGCGGCGCCCTGCGCAGCGGCTTCGAGTCGGCCACGAAGGACCTGGTGTTCTACACCGATGGCGACGCCCAGTACGACCCCGGCGAGGTCACCGAGCTCTGGAAGGCGCTCACCGACGACGTTGACTGGGTGAACGGCTGGAAGATCAGCCGCTCGGATCCACTGCACCGCATCATCATCGGCCGCGTCTACCACCACACCGTGAAGACGCTGTTCGGCCTGACCGTGCGCGACGTGGACTGCGACTTCCGGCTGATGCGCCGCCGCATCTTCGACACGGTGCGCCTCGAGAAGAACAGCGGCGTCATCTGTCTGGAGATGATGAAGAAGTTCAAGGACGCCGGCTTCCGCGTGGCCGAGGTGCCGGTGCACCACTACCACCGCACGCACGGCACCTCGCAGTTCTTCAACTTCAGACGCATCGCGCGCACCGGCGTGGACGTGCTGAAACTGTGGTGGGCGCTCGTCGTGCGGCGCGAACACCTGCGCGGCGGCTCCGCCGCGGCCACCGCCGGCCAGGCCCGGGGGCCGCAATGATCGATCTCGCCGCCCATTACCACCGCCGCCGCGTGATGATCACGGGCGGCCTGGGCTTCATCGGCAGCAACCTCGCCATCCGCCTCGCCGGGCTCGGCGCCGAGGTGCTGCTGGTGGACTCGCTCATCCCGGACTCCGGCGGCAATCTCGCGAACATCGCGCCGGTGAAGGATCAAGTGCGGCTGAACGTCGCCGACATCCGGCAGGCGAGCACGATGAACTATCTCGTGCGCGGCCACGACGTCATCTTCAACCTGGCCGGGCAGGTCAGCCACATCGACAGCATGCGCGACCCGCAGACCGACCTCGAGGTCAACTGCCGGGCGCAGCTCACGTTGCTCGAGGCGTGCCGGCATCACAACCCCGGCACCAAGGTGGTGTTCGCGGGCACGCGTCAGGTCTACGGGCGGCCTGATCACCTGCCCGTCACGGAAGACCACCTCGTGCGCCCCACCGATGTCAACGGCATCAACAAGGTGGCGGGCGAGTACTACCACCTCGTCTACAACAACGTCTTCGGCGTCCGCGCCTGCTCGCTGCGCCTGACGAACGTCTACGGGCCGCGACAGCTCATCCGCCACAACCGTCAGGGCTTCATCGGCTGGTTCGTGCGCCTGGCGCTCGACGGCGGCGAGATTCAGGTATTCGGCGACGGCTCGCAGATCCGCGACTTCGTGCACGTCGATGACGCCGTGGAGGCATTCCTGCGCGCCGGCGCCACCGACGCGGTCAACGGCGAGGTCTTCAACGTGGGCGGCGACGAACCGACGAGCCACGCCGACCTGGTGCGCCTGCTCGTCGAACTGAGCGGCCGCGGCAGCTGCCGCTTCGTCGACTGGCCGCCCGAGAAGAAGGCGATCGACATCGGCAGCTTCTACGCCGATTCGAGTCGTTTCCGCGCGCGCACCGGCTGGGCGCCCGTCGTGCGCCTGCGCAAGGGCCTGGCGGCGACGCTCGATTACTACCGCGCCCATTACCACGCCTACGTGGACGACGAGGTCACCAGCGCATGACTGCGACGCCACTGCGGGTGCCCTTCAACATGCTGCGCCTCGGCGACGAGCGCGCCGACATCGATGCGGCCATCGCGCGCGTGCTCGATTCGGGCTGGTTCGTGCTCGGCCCGGAAGTGAGCGCCTTCGAGGCGGAATTCGCCGCCGCCATGGGCGCCGGGCACGCCGCCGGTGTGAACACCGGCACCGATGCCATCGCACTCGCCCTCATGGCCCTCGGCATCGGCCGCGGCGACGAAGTGATCACGTCGCCGCTCTCGGCGGCCTACTCGGCGCTCGCCATCGACATGGCCGGTGCGACGCCGGTGTTCGCCGACATCGATCCGGAGCGGCTCACGATCGATCCGGCCGCCGCGGCCGCGGCCGTCACGAGCCGCACGCGAGCCATCCTGCCGGTGCACCTCTACGGTCAGCCCGCGGACCTCGACGGCATCCATGCGGTGGCGGCGCGGCACAACCTGGCCGTGGTCGAAGACGCCTGCCAGGCACACCTGGCCACGCATCGCGGCGTGCCGCTCGGCAAAGAATCGGCGGCGGCGGCGTGGAGTTTCTACCCTACGAAGAACCTGGGCGCGCTCGGCGACGGCGGCGCCGTCACGACCGACGACGCGGCGCTTGCCGGCCGCATCCGCCGGTTGCGGAACGGCGGCCAGGTCACGCGGTATCACCATGAAGAGCGCGGCGTGAACAGCCGCCTCGACGAGCTGCAGGCGGCGATCCTGCGGGCTCGCCTGCCGAGGCTGGCCGCGGCGACAGCGGCTCGCCGCCGACTCGCGGCCGACTACCGCGCGCGGCTGGCCAATCCGGCCCTTCAGGTTCCGCGTGAGTGCGACCCCGGCCACGTGTACCATCTCTTCCCGGTGCTCGTCGCCGAGCGCGATCGGTTCCAGGCCCACATGCGGGCTGCCGGCATCGAGACCCTGATCCACTACCCCGTGCCCATTCCACGCCAGCCTGCCGCCGCCGTGTGGTCGCCCGCCGTCTGTCCGGTGGCCGACCGCGTCACGACCGAGGTCGTGTCGCTGCCGTTGTACCCGTCGCTGCCGCCGGACGCCCTGGCGGAAGTGGCTGCGGCCGTCGCGGCATTCTCGAGGTGACCTGATGCGAGTCCTGGTCACGGGAGGCGCCGGTTTCATCGGCTCCCATCTGTCCGACGCCCTGCTCTCGGCCGGGCATCACGTGCACGTCGTGGACGACCTCTCCACGGGCTCGATCGACAACATCTCGCACCTGAAGCCGCACACGGACTTCGGCTACACGATCGACACGATCTTCAACGAGCAGCTCACCGCCGAGCTCATCGATCACGCCGACGTGGTCTTCCACCTCGCCGCCGCCGTCGGCGTGAAGCTCATCGTGGAGCGCCCGGTGCACACGATCGAGTGCAACGTGCATGGCACCGAAGTCGTGCTGCGCCACGCCAGCAAGAAGAAGAAGCTGGTGCTGGTCGCCTCGACCTCCGAGGTCTACGGCAAGAGCACCAACGTGCCGTTCGAGGAGGACGCGGACCTCGTGCTCGGCGCGACCACGCGCAATCGCTGGGCTTATGCGTGCAGCAAGATGCTCGACGAGTTCCACGCGCTCGCCTACTACAAGGAGCGCAAGCTGCCGGCGATCGTCTTCCGCCTGTTCAACACGGTCGGCCCGCGCCAGACCGGGCAGTACGGCATGGTGCTCCCCAACTTCGTCCGTCAGGCGCTCGCCAACGAGCCCATCACGGTGTTCGGCGACGGCTCACAGAGCCGCAGCTTCACCTACGTGGGCGACGTCGTGCGCGGTCTGATGGCGCTCATGGTCGAGCCGAGGGCGATTGGCCAGGTGTTCAACATCGGCAACGTCGAGGAAGTCTCCATCCGGGGTCTCGCCGAGCGCGTGAAGGCGGCCACCGGGTCGAGTTCGGAGATCGTGACCATTCCCTACGACCAGGCCTATGACTCGGGCTTCGAGGACATGCCGCGCCGGGTGCCGGATCTTACGAAGATCCGCAACCTCGTCGGTTACGAACCCAGGGTCCAGCTCGACGAAATCATCAGCCGGGTGGTCGAGGACTTCCGCACCCGCTGAGGCCGGCCGGCGGGCGTATACTGGACCTACCATGGTTCGCGCGTCCGTCACGGCGCTGGCACTGCTGCTCCTCGTGCGGCCCGTCTCGGCGCAGCAGCTGTCGCTCGACATTCGCGATGGCCTGGTGACCCTGCAGGCCACGAACGCCACGGTGCGCCAGATTCTGGCCGAATGGGCCCGTGTCGGCGGTACCCGGGTGGTGGGCGGGGACCGCGTGGCCGGAGCGCCACTCACGCTGAGCCTCGAAGGCGTGCCGGAAGCCAGAGCGCTCGACATCGTGCTGCGTGGCGCGGCCGGATACATGGCCGCCGCCAGGTCGGTGCCGGGCAGCGGGCGCTCCAGCTACGACCGCATTCTCGTCCTCGCCACGAGCACGCCGCCCGCGGGCGGCGGACCAGCCGCCGGTGCCGGTAACCGGCCGGCAACCCGTGCGTTCGGCGTGCCGCCGGCGGTCGAGCCGCCCGATTCGTCCGACATCGGCGTCGGCGAGCCCGAACCCGCGGCCGAGATGCCGCAGGTCAATCCGTTCGCGAACGCGTTCGGGCAACCCGGTAGTGCCCAGCCTTTCGGGCAGCCTCCGGCCAATCCATTCGGCCAGCCCATTCCCCAGAATCCGTTCGGCCAGGCGCTTCCGCAGAATCCCTTCGGGCAGCCGCTGCAGCCGCAGACCGGGCAGGGACTCTTCACGCCGGTGCAGCCGCAGGGCCAGCCGAGCTTCGGCGTCATCGGCTCACCCACGCCGGGCGTCGTGCAGCAGCCGGGCGTGCGTCCCCGCCCCCAGGGCTGATCGCCGCCCGCCATGTCCGGTCTCGATCGCTACCGCTCGGACGACCGCCGGGCGCTGGAAGCGCTCTACCGGCGCACGCTCGGCGCCGAAGCGGCGGAGCGCCTCAAGCTGACCTGGTCGTGGGAGCGGCGGCAGAACCCGGGCGCCCGCGGCGCCGACGCCCCGTGGGTGGTGCGCGAAGGCACCGCCATCGTCGCCGCGCTCGTGCCGCGGCCGGTGCGGGTGTCGCTCGCCGGTACGGACATTCGCGGCGTGTGGCTCGTCGATCCGCTCGTCACCGCCGAGCGCGATCGCCAGGGCCTGCAGGAACTGCTCGTGCGTGCCGCCCATCGCGAGCACGACATCACACTCGCGACCGGCCTCAGCGACGCCACCCGCGCGGTGCTCGATCGGGTGCGCGCGCCGAAGGCGATGCCGCTCCCGTGCCTGGTCAAGCCGCTCAGCCGCCGCGCCCTGCGGCGTCCCGACTGGCCGCAGCCGGTCAACCGGCTCGTCTCGGCCGTGACACTCCCGATCGTCAAGGTCGTCGCGCGGCAGCGGCCGCTGCGCGAGTCGGTCGAGGTCGTGCGCCGCCTCGACGGCAGCGCCGACGAACTGTGGGCGCGGGCCGCCGAGACCATCGCCCTCGCCGTGCGCCGCGACGCCGCCTACGTGAACTGGCGCTTCGCCGAGCCGCCGCACGCGCGGTACGCCATCGCCGTGCTGCGCCGTCAGGGCGCCGCCGCCGGCTACGTGGTGTATCGCCACGCGCACGAACCGCGCGGACGCGTGACCTATGTCGTCGACTTCCTCGCCGTGCCCGGCGACGACCGCGCGCTCAAGACGCTGCTCCGCTGGGTCGACCGGGAGGCCCGCGTCGCCGACTCCGACAAGATCCGCTGCCACGTCCTGCACGCCGGATTCCGCAAGGTGCTGCGCCGTTCGGGGTACTTCGGCGTGCGCTCGACGGCCACGCTGTCGGTGAAGCTGCACGACACGCGCGCGACGCGCGCCTTCTACGCCAACACCGACGACTGGCATTTCACGCTCGGCGACGGCGCGGTCGACCACTGACCCGCCGCGACCTGAGAAATCGGAGACACTTATGTCCCTCACGGATACACTCGGCGCCGACATCGCCCGCGCGATGAAGGCGAAAGACGCCACCACGCTCACGGCGCTGCGGATGCTGAAGACCGCGCTGACGAACAAGAGCATCGAGAAGAGCCGCGCGCTCGACGCCGCCGAGGAACTGCAGGTCGTGAACGCGCTCGTCAAACAGCGCCGCGACTCGATCGAGCAGTTCGAGGCCGCCGGCCGCCACGAGCTGGCGGCGAAGGAGAAGGCGGAAATCGCCGTGCTCGACGCCTACCTGCCGCCGTCGGCCACGGACGACGAACTGACGGCCGCGGTCGAAGCCGCCGTCGCCGCGACGGGCGCCGCGTCGGCCAAGGACATGGGCAAGGTGATGAAAGCGGTGATGAGCGCGCTCACCGGCAAGACCGTGGACGGCAGACGCGTGAACGAGCTCGTGCGCGCGAAGCTGTCGTAGCCGCAAACTATTTGCCCGCGGGCTCCGTCTATAGCTGGTGAAAGGCCTAGTCAGCCTCTCACCATCCTCCTCGGGCTCCCGCCGCAGGGTCGGAGCCCGATTTTTTTGCCGTCCGAACACGGGACGGTGTCCGAATACGGCCGCCGGAGGCCGTGCTACGCTTCGGGCGGTTTCCATGTCAGCTTCGGAGTCGATCCCGGGCGGAAGTGAGCCGGGCCCGGCATCCGGCCACACCGAACGTCCCGCCGCCCCCTCATCATCCGGCCTCGCGCGCTCGGCCGGCGTCGTCGGCGCGGCCACGATGACGAGCCGCGTGCTGGGGCTGGTGCGCGAGCAGGTGCTCGCCTACTGGTTCGGCGCCAGCGACGCGATGGACGCCTTCCTCGTCGCCTTCCGCGTGCCCAACCTGGTGCGCGATCTCTTCGCCGAAGGGGCCATGAGCGCGGCGCTCGTGCCCACCTTCAGCCGCACGATCGCCACCGACGGACGCGCCCGAGCCTGGCAGCTCGGCAACTCGGTGATGAACGCGCTCGTCGCAGTCACCGGCGTCCTCGTGCTCGCCGCCGTCGTCTTCGCGCCGCAGCTGGTCACGTGGCTGGCGGGCGACTTCGCGGCGGTGCCCGGCAAATTCGAGCTGACGGTGCTGCTCACGCGTGTCATGGCGCCCTTCCTCATGCTCGTGGCCGTCGCCGCCGCCTGCATGGGCATGCTGAACTCACTGAACGTATTCTTCATCCCGGCGCTCTCGCCGGCGATGTTCAACGTGGCCTCGATCGCAGTCGGTGTCGGCCTGGTGCCAATCGCCATCGGCGCCGGCGTCGAGCCGATTCTCGCGATGGCCGCCGGCACGATCGTGGGCGGACTGGGCCAGGTGCTCCTGCAGTGGCCGGCTCTGCGCGCGCAGGGCTACCGCTACCAGGCGCGTCTGGATCTGGCCGACCCGGGCATGCGGCAGGTGCTCACGCTGATGGGCCCCGGCGTCATCGGACTCGCCGCGACCCAGCTCAACGTGTTCGTGAACACGGTGGTCGCAACCGGCGAGGGCACGGGCGCGGTGTCGTGGCTCACCTATGCCTTCCGGCTGATGTACCTGCCGATTGGCATGTTCGGCGTGTCGATCGCCACGGCCACGACGCCGGCGCTGTCGCGACTCGTCGCGAGCGGTGATACGCCGGCGATGCGATCGACGCTCGCCTCGGCCGTCGCGCTCATGCTCACGCTGAATGTGCCGGCGACCTTCGGCCTCGTCGTGCTGGCCACCCCGATCGTCCGACTGCTGCTCGAACGCGGCAACTTCACGCCCGCCGATACCATCGCGACGGCGTCGGCCGTGCAGTTCTACGCGATTGGCCTCGTGGGGTACTCCGTCGTGAAGATCCTGTCGCCCGCCTTCTATGCGCTCGGCCGCAGCCGGACGCCGGCCGCGGTGGGCGTGGCCTCGGTGCTGCTGAACGCGGCTCTCAGTTTTTCGACGGCCCCGTACTTCGGCTTCCGGGGCATCGCGCTCAGCGCCTCGGCCGCCGCGCTCTTCAACGCCGGGATGCTCGCCTTCCTGCTGCGCCGCTCGCTCGGCGGCCTCGAACTGGCGCGCGTCACCTCGACGCTCGGCAAGGTGCTGGTGGCCGGTGCGGCGATGGCTGCGACGGCATGGTGGGGCGAGCGGTGGCTGGCCGCCGTGGCCCCGGGGCCGTCGCTCGTCGCGCAGGCGGTGCGCCTCGGCGGCGCGATTGCGGCCGCGGTGGCCGTGCTCGGTCTGGGCGCGCAGCTCCTCGCCATCCGTGAGTTCGAGGAAGTGCGCGACGCCGTGCTGAAGCGCCTGCGCCGCATGAGCGGCCGCGCCTGACCACGGCCGGCGGCCGCGCCGGGCTATTGCGCGTTGATGAGGGCCCGCCAGCCCGTGGCCCGCACGACACGCTCGCGCGACACGGCGCGCGCGCCGACGCGGCCGGCCGGCGTCTGGCAGCCTCCCGTGCCGATGAAGTCGAGCGCGGCCGCGAGTGACGCCTCGTCCGGCGAGCCGAGTTCGTGGCCGATGTCATCGGCGGCGACACAATCCACCGGCAGCCCGTCGAAGTAATCGCCCTGGCCGTTGGCGTTCACCATCGCGAACGCCACGGGCGCGAACACCTTGTCACAGAACGGCAGCACGTACTGGCCCACGGGTTTGCCGTAGGTGCGATCGCCGACGACGACCACCGGCAGAAAGGGCGTGAGGCCGTTGATGAGCAGCTCGCTTGCCGACGCCGACGCGCGGGTCGCGATGACCACGAGCCGCGCCAGCCGCAGTGACGACGCGGCGCCGCCGAAACGCAGCGTCTGGTTCCAGCGGCGGTTGCGGTCGTTGTGTCGCGATTCGGCGAACACCTGATCGCGCAGCGACGGGCCGCCGATGAGGCCGGCGAGATGCCGCGCCACGTCCACGAGGCCGCCGCCGTTGTAGCGCAGATCGAGCACCAGTTCCTGCACGCCGGCCGTCTCGAGCGCGGCGAAGGCCTCGTCGAGCGCCGCCACCGACGGGCGCACGAAGTTGCGGAAGAACAGATACCCGACCGTGCGGCCGTCGACCACGAACACCCTGGTGAGCGACACGGTGGGAATGGTCACGGGGCGTTTGCGCGGCGTCGCGGCGCGCGCCTCGCCGCCGCGTGTGACGAACGTGAGGGCGACGGCACGATCGACCTCGGCGGGACCGAAGGCGCCGTCGATGCGCCCCTCGGCGATGATCGCGCTCACGGACTGGCCGTCGATCGTGTCGATGCGCGAACCGCGATCGAGGCCCGCGTCGGCCGCCGGGCTGCCCTCGAACACCTGGAGCACGCGAAGCTCGCCGGCGATGGTCGCCGTGGTGAGACCAAGACCGATGAACTGGCTCTCGGAGTAGAACGCCTCGTCAGCGGCGCGCGACGTGATGTAGCTGAACGCCGCATCGAGGGGGCGCAGGCGCGTCCGCTCCAGGTATTCCTCGGGCGAGCCGACGTCGGCTGGATCGAGCTCCGGCAGGTCGCGGTACCACAGGTACAGCTCTTCGAGCGTGTCGCGCACGAACGTCGCCTGGCCGAGCGGCGTGCACGCCGGGCTCTGCGCGGCGGCGGGCGACGCAAGCAGCAGGGCGAACACGACAACGGCGCAGCCGGCACGGCGCATGCCTGAGGATGATACCGCCGCGGGCTCGCCGACGCGCGCCCCCGGACCCAGCCCGGCCGGCGTGTAGACTAGAAGGGATGGGGCCGCAGTCGTGACACCCGCAGACGCCGTGACTGCCCCGGCGCCCGCCGCTGCCCGCACCATCGCCGGGCTCCCGCCGACAGTCGTGTCGCTGGCCTCCACGCACTTCATCGTGGACGCCTACACGAACATCTACACGCCCCTCCTGCCGTTGCTCATCCCCCACTTCGGCCTGTCGCTCGCCGCCGTGGGCACGCTGGCCATGTGCTTCCAGATGGCCTCGTCGATGTCGCAGCTCGCCTTCGGCGCGCTCGCCGATCGCTGGCGCCCGCACGCGCTGCTCATGGCCGGGCCGATCCTTGCCGTGGTGGTGCTGAGCTTCGTCGGCCTCGCGCCGAGCCCCTTCGCGCTCGGCGCCCTGCTCGTGCTCGGCGGCCTCGGCGGCGCGGCGTTCCATCCCCCGGCCGCGGCGGCCGTCTACCGCGCGGCCGGCGCCAACAAGGGCTTCGCGATGTCGGTGCACATCACCGGCGGCTCGGTCGGCATGGCGATGGCGCCGCTCTTCTTCGCGCCGACGATCGAGCGGCTCGGCCTGCACTGGTCGCCGATCATCGCCGTGCCGGGCCTGGTGGCACTGTGGTTCCTGCTGCGCCGCGTGCCCGTCATCGAGCGCCAGCACCACGGCGGCGGTGAGGGCCTCGCCGGCCTGCGGCCGTACGCGAAACCACTCACGCTCCTGTACTTCTCGATCGTGCTGCGCACGCTCACCGCGTCGGGCTTCTCGGTGTTCCTGCCGGTGATGCTCACCTCGCAGGGGATGTCGATCGCGCACGCCAGCCTCGCCGGCACGTGTTACCTGCTCATCTCGGGCATCGGCGGCTTCTCGGGCGGTCCGCTCGCCGATCGCTTCGGTCCGCGACGCGTCATCCTCACGTCGCTCATCTCGGCGGTGCCGTTCATGATGGCCGCCTCGCAGCTTACCGGCTGGTGGCTCACTGCCGCGGTGTCGTTCGGCGGGCTGCTGCTGCAGTCGACCCTCCCGGTCAACGTCACCTACGCGCAGCAGCTCGCGCCGGTGGGCGCCGCCACGGTCTCGTCGCTGATGATGGGCTTTGCGTGGGGCATGGGCGCCGTGATGGTGCCGCTCGTCGGCTGGATGGCCGACCGCGTCGGCCTGCCCTCGGCGCTCCTCGTCATCTCGGTGCTGCCGCTCGTCGCCGCCGCGCTCGCCGCGCAGTTGCCCGAACGTGCACAAGGCAGTCACGTACCGCCGCCCGCGCCAGGCACGCCCGCAACGCGCGCCCTATAATCCGGAGATGGCCCGTTACAGCACGGCCGGGTATCAGTTCGGCCCCGGCCCGCTCACCCAGGCGCTGAAGACGCTCATCGCCATCAACGTCGGCGCCTACCTGCTGAGCCTGATCGTGCCGGCGCTCACGATGCGTCTCGGCCTCATGCCGGTGGCGGTGCTGCGCGAGTTCGCGCTGTGGCAGCCGCTCACCTACATGTTCCTCCACGGGGGCATCGGCCACCTCGTGTTCAACATGCTGGCGCTCTGGATGTTCGGCACCGATCTCGAGCGCACGTGGGGCACGCGGTTCTTCGTGCGCTACTACTTCGTGACCGGCATCGGCGCGGCGCTCGTGACGATCGCCTGGTCACTCACCGGCCTGCCCTACGCGGCGGCCCTCTACAACACGGTGGTCGTCGGCGCCTCGGGCGCTATCTACGGGTTGCTGCTCGCCTACGGGCTGTACTTCCCGCACCGCATGGTGGTGCTCTATTTTTTCCCGGTGCCAGCGCGCTACGCCGTGATGATCCTCGGCGCCATCGCGTTCCTGTCGTCGGTCGGAAGCTCCGGCGACGGCGTGGCGCACGTGGCCCACCTGGGCGGCCTGCTCGTGGGGTACCTCTACCTCAAGGGACGGCGAGGTCCGCTCGACGAGCTGAAGTACCGCTGGCTCAAGTGGCGGCTCGGCCGCACGCGCGCGAAGTTCGACGTCTACCAAGGCGGCAGGCGCGGCCCGTCCACTCCCGGCCCGTCAGGCGACTGGACCAAGGAGTGGAAGAAACACGTGCACTGACCGCGGCATCGTCCGCGCGACGGCCAACCCGGCGCGATGCATTCTTCCGGCTTCGCCACCCTCCCAGGCTTCGCCACCAGTCGCTCTACAGTTCATCTCCGCCGGCAAGAACGCATCACGCCGGGCTGGCCGTCGGTGCGGCCTAGGACGACGAACCCGGCGTCGGCGTGGGCGTGTCGTTGAAGTAGCTGTCGGTGCCGTCGAGCCAGTCCTGGCGGATCGGGCTGAAGAGATCGATCTCGAACGTGTCTTCGAGTGCCTCGGCCTGGTGCGGCACCCATGACGGGATGTGCAGCACCTCGCCCTCACGCACGGTGATCTCCTCGCCGTGGATCAGGAACTTCAGCGCCCCCTGCAGCACGTAGGTGAGCTGTTCGCTCTCGTGCGAGTGCATCGGGACGATGGCGCCACGCTTCAGGTAGATCTGGCCGATCATCTCGCGTTCGCCGGTCACGACCTTCCGCGAGATCATCTCGGTGACCTTCTCGAGCGCGATTTCATCCCAGCGGTGCAGGCGGACGGGGCGTGTGGACATGAGGTTCCTCGAGAAGCGCCGGGCAGCCGCCGAGCGTCGGGAAATGGCACCGCGATGTCGGTTCCATGCGCGGGCGGGGCGGATTATAACATCCGTACCCGGGTGGTATAATTCGACGTACTGACGCTGCGGGATAGGCCGCGCACGCGGGCGTTCGCCGCCCTCGGGAAGGAAGCCGCATGAAGGGTTCGACGCTCGCCAGGAACAGCGAGGCTGCCGCGCGCAGATCCACCGGAGCCGCCGTGGCGTCAGGCGCGTCACTCACCCGCGAAGACCTCATCGCCGCCTACCGGCTGATGCTGCTCTCGCGGCGCCTCGACGACAAGGAGATTCAGCTCAAGAACCAGAGCCTGATCTTCTTCCAGATCAGCGGCGCCGGGCATGAAGCCATCTGTGTCGCGGCGGCGGCGAATCTGCGCCCGGGCTACGACTGGTTCTATCCCTACTACCGCGATCGCGCGCTCTGCCTCGCGCTCGGCATGACGCCGCTCGAGATGCTGCAGGGTGCCGTCGGCGCCAAGGACGACCCGAACTCCGGCGGCCGCCAGATGCCGTCGCACTGGGGCCACCGCGCGCTCAACATCCCGTCGCAGGGCAGCCCCACCGGCACGCAGTGCCTGCAGGCGGTGGGCGCCGGCGAAGCCGGACAGATCTACGCGGCGGTGAAAGAGATCCCCGATGGCGCCGCGCGCCAGCACGGCGACGAAGTCACCTACGTATCGATCGGCGACGGCGCCACGAGCGAAGGCGAGTTCTGGGAGTCGCTGAACTCGGCGTGCACCAAGCCGGTGCCGGTGCTCTACCTCGTGGAAGACAACGGCTACGCGATCTCGGTGCCGGTCGCGGCACAGACGCCCGGCGGCGACGTCTCGCGCCTCGTCGAGAGCTTCCCCAACCTCAAGGTGCTGCGCTGCGACGGCACCGACTACGTGGCCAGCCACCGCACCATGGAAGAAGCGGTGCAGTGGGTGCGCCGCGAGCGCAAGCCGGCGCTCGTGCACGCCACCGTGACGCGACCCTACTCGCACTCGCTCTCCGACGACGAACGCCTCTACAAGACGCCGGAGGAGCGCGAGGCCGAGGCGGCCCGCGACCCGCTCGTGAAGATGCGCGCCTACCTGCTCGCGGAGGGCCTGGCGACGGACGCCGACTTCAGCGCCATCGCCGCCGACGTCGACCAGGAGATCGCGCGCGCCACCGACGACGCCATCGCCTCGCCGAAGCCCACGCCAGACACCGCCGGCCTCTGGGTGTATTCGCCCGACGTCGATCCGACGTCGCCGGCCTTCGAGACGCCGGAAGAGCCCGAGGGCCGTCCCGACACGATGGTGGCCGCCATCAACCGCACGCTGAAAGACGAGATGGCCGCCAACCCGCGCATCGTCATCTTCGGCGAAGACGTGGCCGATGCCAGCCATGCGGCGGCGCTCGCCAAAGTGCAGGGCAAGGGCGGCGTGTTCAAGGTCACGCACGGCCTGCAGCGCACCTACGGTTCCGATCGGGTCTTCAATTCGCCGCTCGCCGAAGCCAACATCGTCGGCCGCGCCGTCGGCATGGCGCAGCGCGGCATCAAGCCCGTCGTCGAGATCCAGTTCTTCGATTACATCTGGCCCGCCATGATGCAGATCAAGGACGAGATGTCGATGATGCGGTACCGTTCGGGCAACAACTGGTCGAACCCGATGGTGATCCGCGTGCCGATCGGCGGCTACCTGCGCGGCGGCGCGCCCTATCACAGCCAGTCGGGCGTCAGCATCTTCGCGCACTGCCCCGGCATCCGCATCGCCTTCCCGTCGAACGCCGTGGACGCGGCGGGCCTGCTCCGCACGGCCATCCGCTGCGACGATCCGGTGCTCTACCTGGAGCACAAGCACCTCTACCGGCAGACCTACAACAAGGGCGCCTATCCCGGCGCCAACTACATGGTGCCGTTCGGCAAGGGCGCGCTCAGGCGCGACGGCTCGGATGTGGTCGTCATCACCTGGGGCGCGCTCGTGCAGCGATCGATCCTGGCGGCCCAGCAGGCCGAGAAGGACGGCATCAGCACGGCCGTGTTCGACCTGCGGACGATCATGCCGTACGACTGGGACGGCATCGCCGCGCTCGTGAAGAAGACCAACCGCGTCGTCGTCGCGCACGAAGACCAGCTCACCTGCGGATTCGGCGCCGAGATCGCCGCGCGCATCAGCGACGAGCTGTTCGATCACCTCGATGCGCCGGTGAAGCGCGTGGCCTCGATGGACTGCCCGGTAGCCTACTACCCGGATCTCGAGGAAGAGATCCTGCCGCAGACGTCAGACGTGCTCGCCGCGATCAGAAAGCTCGCGGCCTACTGACCGCCCCGTGACCCCGACCGGCGCGATCGCGTGGCTGCTGATGCTCGCGCTCGGCGCGGCAGCGCTCGCGGCGCCCCAGTCGCGTCCGCGTCCACGACCTGCGCCGTCACGGCCTGCGGCGGCGTCCGCCGCCGCGGAACCGTGGTCGCCGGGCCGAGTGGACACGCTGCGCGCGGTCGCCGCTCTCCCGTTCGACGTCGTGGGCGAGTTCCGCGAGCCCCTCGGCTACGAACGGCTCGCCTCGGGTGACGCGCTCGTCTTCGATCGCCGCGGTCATGCCGTCTACGGCGTGCCGGCCGACGGCTCGGCCGCCCGCAAGCTCGTCGCCATCGGCGGCGAAGACGGCCGCGTCATCGAACCCTCGGCGTTCGACGCACAGCCCGACGGCACGTTCGTCGTCGCCGATGCGCCGAACGGCCGCGAGCGCGTGCAGATCTTCACGAAGGAGGGCCGCCGCGCCGGCGGCTTCCAGCTGCCGGGCCGCGCCACGGCGCGGGTGACGCTCGGCGCCCTGTCGCTGAGCGGCGTCGGCACGCTGCAGTTCACCGGCCGCTCGGTGCTCATCAGCCAGCCGGAAACCGGCGGCCTCATGACCGAATACGGCCTTGCGGGCACGCCGGTGCGGACCATCGGCCGGCTGCGCGCCACCGGCCACGAGGCCGACCGCGACCTGCACCTCGCACTCAACGCCGGCATCCCCCTCAAGGCCGCCGACGGCGGGTACTGGTTCGTCTTCATCGCGGGCGAGCCGGCGATCTCGCGATTCGACGCGCAGGGCGGCCTCGTCTTCCACCGGCGGATGCAGGGCCGCGAACTCGACCCCGTGCTGGCGGCCATCCCGGCGGTGTGGCCGCGCCGCGCCATCGACGGCACCGAGGTGCCACTCGTGTCGCCGGCCGTGCGTACGGCGGCACTCGATCCGGCCGGACGGCTGTGGGTCTCGTTCGTCGTGCCCTACACCTACGTCTACGACGGCCTCGGCGAGAAGGTGCGCACGGTGCAGTTCCAGGCGGCCGGGCTGAACGCCCCGAACAGCCTGAGCTTCCCTGCCCCCGGCCGTCTCCTCGTCACGCCCGGGTGCGCCGAGTTCGACGTGCGGTGACGGCGCCATGCGCCGTCCCGCCACTGGCCCCGCGGCCACGGCCACCGGTATGATCGGATTCCCCATGAGCTGGCCGACCGTCGTGGCGCGCAGCCGACGTTCCTGGCGCCTCCTGCTCGTCGTCCTCGCGACGGTCACGGCGGTCGCGTGCGGTGACGACGCCCCAACGCCCGTCGCGCCAACGCCAATTCCGCCCACGGTGCAGCCGTTCGCGCTGCAGTGTCCGGCCGACGTCCTCGGCCAGTCCACGTCGGGTGCGCCGGTCTCGATCCAGGTACCGGCGGCGACGGCCACCGGCGGCGTGCTGCCGGTGACGGTGTCGTGTTCGCCCGCCGGCGCGCCGTTCCCGGTGGGCTCGACGCGCGTGACGTGCGGCGCAACCGACGCGCGCGGCTCCACGGCGAGTTGTTCGTTCAACGTCAACGTGGCGCCGCCACCGCTCGGCCGCACGACGTTCCTCGCCTTCGGCGACAGCATGACGGCCGGCGAAGTCACGGTGCCGGTCGGCACGGCGCTCGGCCTCGACGGCTTCCCGAACTTCCGCCAGATCGTCGTGCCGGCTGAGTCATATCCCACCAAGCTCGTCACGCTGATGCGGGCGAGATACTTCACGCAGGCGGCGCAGTTCGTCGTGACGAACGCCGGACTGCCGCGCGAGTGGGCGGCGGATGGCGCGAGCCGGCTGCCCGGGGTGCTGACCTCGACGAATCCGCAGGTGCTGCTGCTCCTGGCCGGCGCCAACGACATCGAGGCGGTGCCGACGTCGACGGGCGTCTCGACGGGACTGAACGGGCTGCTGACGATGGTGCGCACGGCACGTCAGCGCGGCGTGGCCGTGTTCGTCGGCACCCTGCCGCCGGTGCGCCCCGGCGGCCGGCTCTCGTTGCCCGTGGCGCTCGTGCAGACGTTCAACGACGGCATCCGGGCCGGCGCGGCGCGCGAGGGCGCAGTGGTCGTGGACCTGCACGCCGCGATGGCCGCCAACGTCACGACGCTCATCGGCATCGACGGCCTGCATCCGACGGAAGCGGGGTATCAGCGCATGGCCGAGACGTTCTTCACCGCCATCCGCACCACCTACGAAGGCCGCTGAGCCAGCGAGGCGCGACCGATGATCGCCGCCGCCCCTTCGCCCGCCATCGACGCGCGGGGCCTGACGCGCCGGTTCGGCGCGCGTGTGGCCGTGGAAGACGTGACGCTGGAGGTCGCGCCCGGAGAGGTCGTGGCCCTGCTCGGCCCGAACGGTGCCGGCAAGACGACCACGCTGCGCATGCTGGCCGGGCTGCTCGCGCCGACGAGCGGCAGCGGCACGGTGGCCGGCGTGCCGCTCACGGCCACGGCGGATGCGGCGCTGCGGGCCAGGGTGGGCCTGCTCACGGAAACACCCGGCCTCTGGGACCGGCTCACCGTGTGGACCAATCTGCTGACCTACGCGCGCCTCTACGGCGTGACCGATCCGGGCGCCCGCGTGCGGGCGGTGCTCGACAGGCTCGGCCTGGCCGACCGGACCAACGACGTCGCGGCGGTGCTCTCGAAGGGCCTGCGTCAACGCGTGGCCCTCGCCCGCGCGCTGCTGCACGCGCCGCCGGTGCTGCTGCTCGACGAGCCGACGTCCGGACTCGACCCTGCCGCTGCCCGCGACGTGCGCCGGCTCGTCGCCGAGCTCGCACGCGACGGCACGGCCGTCGTCGTCTGCACGCACAACCTGGCGGAAGCCGAAGCACTGGCCGGACGCATCGGCATCCTGAAGACGCGGCTCCTCGCCTTCGACACGGCGCGCGGTCTCGGCGTGCGGCCGGGGCAGGTGTCACTCGAGGACGTGTATCTCGCGCGCACGGAGGAGGCATGAGCCGCGCGTCATTCGCCCGCATCCGCGCCCTGGCCGGGAAGGAGATGGCCGACCTGCGCGCCTCGACGGGCGTGCTCCTCGGTCCGCTGGCGATGCTGCTGACGGCCGTTGTCATGCCGCTCGCCCTCGCCGTCGGGGTGCCCGCGTGGTCGGGCGCGCCGCTCGACGACACCGCTGACCTCGTGCGCCTGGCGCGACAGTTCCAGGTGCCTGGCGCCGACGGCCTCACCGATGCCGCGCTCGTGCAGGCGCTGCTGCTGCACCAGTTCCTGCCGCTCATGGCACTCGTGCCGGTCGTCGGCGCGATGACCTTCGTGACCACGGCCATCGTCGGCGAGAGGCAGGCCCGCACGCTCGAGCCGCTGCTCGCGACGCCCCTCACCGCCGGCGAGTTGCTGGCCGCCAAGACCGGCACTGCGTGGGTGCTGTCGCTGGCGCTGCTCGCGGCCGGCGTCGTGCTCCTGGCCGTCCTCACGACGCTGACGGCGGCGCCAGGCGTGGCCGCGACTCTCGCCACCAGCCGCGTGCTCGCGCTCGTCGGCGGTGTCGCGCCGGCTGCGTCGCTCGTCGCGCTCACGCTCGGCGCCATCGTCTCGACCCGCGCGAAAGACGCCCGGGCGGCCCAGCAGGCGGGCGTGCTCGTGGTGCTGCCGCTCGTCGGCGGCTTCGTGGCGCAACTGAACGGCGCGGCGGCGTTCTCCACGGCCGACCTGCTGCTCGCCACGGCCGCGTTGCTGGTGCTGGCCGCCGTGCTCGCGCGCGTGGCCGTGCATGTCTTCGACCGCGAGCGTATCCTCACCGCATGGACGTGATCCGATGACCGTTGCACCCGACCGCGATCGTGGCGGCGACCATTCCGTCGTCGACGGGCCGTGCCCGTTTCTGGTCGTCGACCTGTGCATGCAGGCCTGGCCCGACGCCCGCTTCGACATGGCGCATCGCCACGGCATCACCGCCTACGGTGTCACCGCGTTCGACCCGCACGACACCTTCGACCAGGCCGTCGAGCGGCTGATGTACTGGCACCTCGTCGGCCGCCGCTACCCGAACCTCGACGTCGCCGTCTCGGTGGGCGAGGTGCGGCGGGCGCGGGAGGCCGGCCGCGCCGCGCTGCTGCTCTTCTCGCAGGGGGGCGACTTCATCGGCGGGCGCCTGCACCGGCTCGAAGCGATGCACCGGCTCGGCCTGCGCGTGATGATCCCGGCCTACAACCGCACGAACGAGATCTGCGACGGCCTGCTCGACACGACGAATGGCGGCGTCACACGCTTCGGCCGGCTCGTCGTCGAGGAGTGCAACCGCCTCGGCATCGTGCTCGACTGCACGCACGTCGGCGCGCGCTCGGCGCACGAGATCATCGACCGCAGCGCCGATCCGGTCATCTTCAGCCACTCGAACCCGAGCCGCCTCGCCCCGAATCCCCGCAACATCGACGACGCGCTGATACAGGCCTGCGCCGCGCGCGGCGGGCTCATCGGCCTCGTCGCCTGGGGGCCACTCGTCATGCGGCCCGGCACCACGCACTGGCCGACGCTCGACGAGTACATCGACATGGTGGCCTATGCCGCGGACCTGCTCGGCGGCACGGCGCATCTGACGTTCTCGACCGACATGTCGCTCGGCACCTATCCGCGGCACGACGCCGACCCGTGGGGGGCGCCGGCCTACCCGGGTATCGCCGACGACTACGGACGGCACGTGACCGCCGATCCGCGCTCGGCGAAGCGATCGCTCGACGGCTTCAGCGACTACGCGCACGTCTTCACGCTGGCCGAGCGGATGCTGGTGCGCGGCTTCTCGGAGGCCGACGTCCGCGGTGTCCTCGGCGAACACGCCCTGCACCTCTTCGAGCAGGTGTGGCACCGCGTGAGCCGTTAGAATCGAGGCGTGATGCGCGTCTGCCTCTCCCTGCTTGCCGCCCTGTGCCTCGTGGCGGTGCCCGCGGCTCAGCCGCCCATGCCTGCGGCGCCCCCGGCGTCGCTCGGCCTCGCGCCCGAGGCGCTCGCGGAGGCCACGGCCCTGCTCGAGCAGTTCGCGGCAGACGGCAAGATCGCCGGCGGCGTGGCGGCCATCGCCCGGCGCGGACAGATCGGCTACATGAAGGCCGTCGGCGTGCAGGACCTCACGACGAAAGCGCCGATGACCGAGCGCTCGCTCTTCCGCATCTACTCGATGACGAAGGCCGTCACGGCCGTGGCGGCGATGATGCTGCACGACGAGGGACGCTTCCGCCTCGACGACCCGGTCTCGAAGTACCTGCCGGAGTTCGCGGATGTCCGCGTCGTCGACGCGCCCGGTGCGGCGCCGCGCGCGCCGGCCCGTCCGGTCACGGTGGAAGACCTGCTGCTGCACACCTCCGGGCTCAGCCACCGCACCTCGGATCTCTACCGCACGCTCGGCGTCCGGTCGCGCGCCGACACGCTGCCGGCCTTCATTCGCAGGATCACGGCGGCGCCGCTCATGGAAGATCCGCACACGCGCTTCCGCTACAGCGAAGCGACGACCGTGCTCGGACGCCTCGTCGAGATCTGGTCGGGGGAGGCGTTCGACCGTTTCCTCACGCGCCGGATCTTCCAGCCGCTCGGCATGAACGACACGGTGTTCTGGGTGGACGGCGATCGCGCCGCCAGGCTGGCGACCGTCTACGGGCCGGCGCCGGGCGGCGGCCTCGTGCCGGTGGACATCGAAGCCGTGCCCTTCACCACGAAGCCCGCGCTGCTCGAAGGTGCAGTGGGCCTCGTTTCGAGCGTGCCCGACTTTCTGCGCTTCGCGCAGATGCTGCTGGACAAGGGCACGTTCGGCGGAACCCGCCTGCTCACGGCGGAGACAGCCGCGCGGATCACGGCCAACGGCCTCCCCGCCGAGATCCTTGCCGCGCGCAGTGGCCGCATGGGCTGGGGCCTTGCCAACGTCAACGTGCTGATGGCAGCCGACGGCTCCGGCGCGTCGGTGGGCGAGTACGGGTGGGACGGCACGGCCGGCACGATCTTCTGGAACGATCCGGTGAAGCAGACGGTCATCGTGCTGATGACGCAGAGCTCGCCGGCCAATCCTGACGGATTGCGGCAGAAGTTCAAGGCGATCGCGCAGCGGGCCATCCAGTGACGGCCCGCCGCGCCCACGGACGCTACGACACCGTCACGCTGACCGGTGCCGACAGAGCGCTCGCACCACAGGCGTTCACGGCCCGCACCTGGAAGGTGTAAACGCCGGGCGGCACCGGTGCCGTGATGCTGCGCGCCGCGAACGGCACGCTGAGCGTGATGGCCCCGGATACGTCGAGCACATAGCTTGCGACGGCCGCCCCCGAGGCTGGTGGCTCCCAGGCCACGGCGAGCCGGCCCGCGGTGGCCGACGCCGTGAGCCCGACCGGTGTCTGCGGCGCGCCAGAGCATCCCCCCGGGAATGTCAGGGTCACCGGCGCCGACGGAGCGCTCGCGCCCATCGCGTTCGCCGCGCGCACGGCGAAGGTGTAGGTGCCGGGCGGCACCGCCGGGAACGCGAACGACTCACCCGCGGGAATGGGCAACGTCGCGGAGATGGCTCCCGAGACGTCGAGCAACATCGAGGTGGGCACTCCGGCCATGCCGGAGTTCATCCAGCTCAGTCCGAGGGCCGTGCCGTTCACGAGCCCGAGCAGCCGCGCCGGCGTGGCCGGGGGTTGCGGCACGTTCACGAACACCTGCACCTCATTGGTCGCAGCTGACCGGCCGCTCGCGGAGAGCGCGTGGATGCGCACGAAGAACGTCCCGGTGGGCAGGTCCACGCTGAACGTCGTCGCCGCGCCCCCCGTCGGCAGGCTGCCGAGCACCTGCCCTGGCGCCACGCCGCCTTCGAGCACGTAGCCGGTGGCGACCACACTCGTCGGCGGCGTCCAGCGGAACGTCGCGCGGTTGCCGACGACGGAGACGACCGAGAGGTTCGTCGGACGCGGCTGCGGCACCGGCGTGCCGAGGAACACGCCGGAGTTCGAGGCGATCGAGACACCCGCTGGAATCGTGCCGAACGCGAACGAGACACCGAGGCCGGGCGACGCGTAGTCGCAGGTGAGGTTCTGGCCGCACACGGTCGTGACGAGGCCGCGCAAAGTCACCTTCGAGATGCCTGGCGGCAGGATGAGCGCGCCGCGCAGGCGGGCACCGCGGTTTCCGTAGCGTTCGAAGACCCACGGCGCCGGCGTGCTTGCCGCGCTGTACGAGCCTGAGCTGGCGCGCCAATAGACGAACGAGTTCGGGATGCCGAACTCACCGCACGACGAGCCGGCCGCCTGCACGCACCCGGTGGTGTTGATCTGCAGGAAGTTGCTGCCGCCAATCGTGGGCAGCGTTGGCATCGTCGCACCGGAGACCGGATTCAGATGCAGGGTGGCCGTGAGACTGACGGCCTCGTGCGCGCCCGGGGTGAGCACGCCGTCCGCCTCCCACGAGAATGGCACTGACAGCGATCCGGTCGTCGCATTCACGAACGTCAGTGTGTCGGTCCACTCCGCCTCAGGCAGACCTTGGCCACCGGTGTAGTTGAGCTGTGGCGTCGTCGTGAGGCGCATCGTGGCGGTGGCCAGGTCCACCGCGGAGGAGGCCGAGATCACGCCATGCGACCCGCTGAGCGTCCCCTGCGCGAACACGGCGGTCGGGCCGGGGCCTGTCGGACTGCCAGTTCCCGAGCCTCCAGGGTTCGGACCGAGGTCCTCGCTGAGCGTGCCGTTGAGATTCGTGAAGCAGTAGGTGGCAAACGCCGGGCCCTGGTGCTGGGCCTGGCACGCCCGGGCTCGGACGCTGTGCTGGGCCAGCGCGGGCGTAACTGCGAACAGCCACAGGGCGATGGACAGGAACGGGACGAGGCGGGGGATCATCAGCGGCTCCTTGGAAGCGTGCGTCACCCCATCAGGCGCAGACGGGCGCCGGAATGAATCACGCCAGCGCGCGGGTGCCACCCGGCGGCGTCTTCTGCTAGGTTGATCGGGATGGCCGAGGCGCCCGGGGACATCACGCTGCTGCTCGACGCCTGGGGACGCGGCGAGCGGGACGCCCTCCACCAGCTCGCGCCGCTCGTCTATCCGCACCTGCAACGGCTGGCCGCCTCGTACCTCAGGCGCGAGTCGAACGCCGGCACGCTGCAGGCGACGGCGCTCGTCAACGAGCTCTTCGTCGGCCTGCTGGCGCGGCGCGAAGCCCGGTTCACCGACCGCCAGCACTTCTTCGCGCTCGCGGCAACGCTGATGCGCATGGCTCTCGTGGACCACGCGCGCCGCGTGCGCAGTGAGAAACGCGGCGGCCGGGCCGAGATCGTGCCGCTCCATGACGAGTTGCCCTGGGTGGACGCCGCGGGCCCCGGCTTCCTCGACTTCGACCGCGCGCTCTCGGAACTCGAACAGCTCGATCCCGAACGATTTCAGGTCGTGAACGCGCGCTTCGTGCTCGGCTGCACGGCCGACGAGGCCGCCGAACTCCTCGGCATCTCACGCGTCACGGTGAACCGGCGAGCCCGCTCGGCCCGCGCCTGGCTGGCGCAGCGACTGGGACTCGGCGGCACGGAGCCATCCGGCACGCCGTTTACGCCTGATCGGACATGACGCCCCGCGATCGCTGGGACCGCGTGATGGAACTCTTCGACGCGGCCGTCGAGTGGCCCGCCGCGGAGCTCGAGGCCCGTCTCGCCGTCCTCGAGCCGGACGCAGAGGTGCGCGCCGAGGTCCTGCGGCTCATCGCCGCCGACGAACGGGCCGACGCGCACCGCGGCGCCAGCGGTACCGCGGCCGCCCCGCTGGCCGAGAGCGACCTGCCACGCCCCCTCGGTCCGTACACGTTGATACGCGTCATCGGCAGCGGCGGCTTCGGCACGGTCTACGAAGCCACGCGGCCCGGTCCGGGTGAGCCGTCGCGCGTCGCCATCAAACGGCTGCACGAACACGCGACCACGCCCGACGATCTGGCGCGCTTCGAACGCGAGCGTTTCCTGCTCGCGAGTCTCGATTCCCCCGGCATCGCGCGCTTCATCGACGCCGGGCGCGACGACACAGGACGGCCGTATCTCGTCATGGAGTTCGTGGACGGCCAGCCGATCGACGCCTACTGCGACGGCCATCGTCTCGGCGTCAGCGACCGCGTCCGGATGATGGCGGCCGTCTGCCGCGACGTGCAGGCGGCACACGAACGCCTGATCGCCCATCTCGACCTCAAGCCGTCGAACATCCTCGTGACCGCTGACGGGCGCGCGAAGATCGTGGACTTCGGCACGTCGAAGCTGCTGGCGGCGCCTGGGGCGGCCACGACCACGATCCGGCTCACACCCCACTACGCCAGCCCCGAACAACTGCGGCACGAGCCGATCTCGACCGCGTCCGACACCTACAGCCTCGGCCTCATCCTCTACGAGCTGGCCACCGGCGCCTGGCCGTTCGGCGGCAAGGGCTCGTTCGTATCGACGGCGGATCGCATGCTCGGGCGTGAAGCGCCGGGCCGCATCACCGAGACGATCACCTCCGAAGCGGCGGCTCGCCGGGGCACGACGGTGGCCCGCCTGCGATCCGAACTCACGGGCGATCTCGAAGTGATCCTGCAGAAGGCTCTGGCGCCCGACTGGCGTGGGCGCTACGCCACGGCCGGCGCCTTCGCCGACGATCTGGATGCGTGTGCGGGCGGCCGTCCGATCGCCGCGCGCCGGCCCACCCTCGCCTACCGCGCCACGAAGCTCGTCTCACGCCATCCGCTCGCCGCGACGGCCGCCATCGCCGCGATCGCCGCGTTGCTCACGCTCGCCGGCGTGGCCTGGCGCGAACAGCAGCGGGCGCTCGCCGAGGGCCAGCGGGCCCGGCAGACCGCGGACTTCCTCTACCGCATGCTCGCCGCCGCGAGTCCCGAAAACGGCGGCCGTCGCGGCATGACCGTCGCCGAGCTGGCGGAGCGCGCCACCGCCGCGCTCGAAGCGGGCGACGACCTTCCACTCGACGTCCGCGCCGGCGTCCAGAGCGTGCTTGCGTACGTGGCGTTCAGCGACGGCAACGAGCCACGCGGGCTCAGCCTGGCGCAGCGCGCGCTCGAACAGGCGCGCGCCAGCGCCGATCCCACCGTGCATGCGGCGGCGCTCGGCAACCTTGTGCTGCTGCAGATTCCCGCCGGCCGCTGCGACGACGCCCTGGCTCTTGCGAACGAATGGGACGACGTGGCGCGCCGTCTGCCGGGCGGCGCGACGCGGCCGCGCGTGGTGTATCTCACAGGACGGGCGCGGCTCGTGTCGCGGTGCGAGACCGATCCAGCGCGTGCCGAGGCGCTCACCCGAGACGCCGTCGCGCTGCTGCCGTCACTGCCCGCGCCGGAAATGACGCGGATCGACCGCGCCTCGGTCGTCGCCCAGCACGCCGGGCACCTGAGCGACCTCGGCCGGCACGCCGACGCGCGGGCGGCGCTGGCCGACGGCCTGCGGATGGTGGAAGGACATCCCGACGGCGACACCGTGCGCCTGTCATTGCTGCGGCTGCAGGCGGGCAGCGCCGCGGCGACTGGCGATTTCGCCGCTGCCGCCCGGGCGCTCGAGGATGCCGTGCGGATCGCACCCGGCCGGAGCACGCCGTTCGCCGAGCTGCGTCTCAGAGCGTCGTGGGCCACGCGCCTCGCGCAGGCGGGCGAACGGGAACGGGCACGCGCGCTGGCGCAGGCGGTGCGTGCGGAGACCACGCGGCGGGAAAGCGAACTGGCGACGACGGCGTGGATGATCCACGTCGATCTCGCCGACGCGTTCATGGAGACCGGTGATTGCGCGGAGGTGGCGGCGCTGCTCGCCTCGACGGATGGCCGCGCCGGCGACGCCATGCCCACGGCCTGGCGGGTCGTGCGCCTGAAGGTCGAGGCGCTCTGCCTCGCGCAGACCGGCGACCGTGCCGGCGCGCGCGCCCGCGCCCTCGAGGCGCTGGAGATCGGCCGGCCGCTGCTCGCGGCGGCGCCCCTGACCGAGCGACGGCTGCGCGCGCTCGTCGACGGTGACAGGGCGCCCTGACGGCCCTCGTCAGCGGCCGCGGCGGCCATCGGCCGCATCGCGCAGACCGTCGCCAAGCACCGAGAAGCCGAGCACGGTCGCAGTGATGGCCACACCCGGCGCAATCGCACCGAGTGGCGCGGTGCGCAGCAGTTCCCGGCCGCGGCTGAGCATCGCGCCCCACTCGGCGTCCGGCGGCTGCACGCCCAACCCGAGGAACGACAATCCGGAGGCGAGCAGGATGGCACTGCCGAGCATCACCGTCGTGTGCGCGAGAATCGGCGACCAGCAGCCAGGAAGCACGTGCATGACCAGCACACGCAGGTCCGAGGCCCCCGACGCTCTGGCGGCCGCCACGAACTCGCCCTGCACGATCGGCTGCGCGGCCGAGCGCACGATCCGCGCGAAGCTCGGCACAGCGTAGACGGCCACGGCGACCACGGTCGAGATCGTGCCCCGGCCGAGGATGGTGATTGCGGAGATCGCGAGCAGCAGTTCGGGCAGCGCCAGCAGGATGTCCACGAGCTGCAGCAGCGCGCGTTCGAGGAGTCCGCGTCGCCACGCCGCCAGCAGGCCTATGGCGCCGCCCGCCGCCAGCCCGGCGGCCGTGGCAGCGAGCGCGATGCCGAGCGATACGCGGGCGCCGGCGATGAGCCGGCTGAGGGTGTCGCGGCCGAGGTGGTCGGTGCCGAGGGGATGAGCGGCCGAACTCGGCTGGTAGTTGGCGGCCAGATCGACCGCCACCGGATCGTAGGGCGTGAGCCACGGCCCGAACACCGCGGCGCCGCCGGCGAGTGTCAGCACCAGGAGCGCGGCGAGCGCCAGCGTGTCACCGCGCAGGCGCGCCCAGATCTCCATCAGGCGCGCACCCGCGGATCGAGCAGTCCGGCGATGACGTCGGTCATGCCGTTCACGACCACCACCATCGCCGCCACGACGAGCACGCCGCCCTGCACCATCGGGAAGTCGCGCGCGACCACGGCGTCGGCCATCATGCGGCCCACGCCGGGCACGGCGAACACACTTTCGACGAGCACCGTGCCGGCGAGCAGGCCGCCGACGCGCAGGCCCACGAGACTGAGCACGGGCAGGAGCGCATTGCGCATACCGTGCGCGAGGAGCACGCGCCGGTACGGCACGCCTTTGGCTCTTGCGGCACGCAGGAAGTCCTGCGTGAGGACGTCACGCACCGAGGCGCGCGTCATACGCGCCACTGCGCCGGCCGACTGCAGGCCGAGCGCCAGGCACGGCAGCAGGTAGTGGGCGGCGCTGCCAACGCCGATGGCCGGCAGCCAGCCGAGCGTCACCGAAAAGAGGAGCATCAGCATCAGCGCCAGCCAGTACGACGGCGTCGAGGCCGCCACGAGGCTGCCCGCCGTGAGCAGGCGGTCGACGAACACCCGGCGCGAGAGCGCCGAGGCGGCGCCGACGATGAGGCCGAGCACGACCGCCAGCGCCACGCCGCCGGCGGCGAGGATCGCCGTATGCGGCAGCCGGTCGAGAATCTCGCGGCCCACCGGCGCGCCCGTGCGAATCGAGACGCCGAAGTCGCCCTGCAGCGCTCGCGTGACGAAGCGCGCGTACTGCACGACGAGCGGCTGGTCGAGACCGAGATCGCGGCGAATGGCGTCCACGGTGGCCGGCGACGCTTCGAGCCCCGCGGCGATGACGGCCGGATCGCCGGGAATCATGTGGACGATCGAGAACACCAGCACCGAGATCGCCACGAGCACGGGCACGAGCCGCGCCAGCGCGGCGCTCGACAACCGGAGCCAGTGGCGCATCAGCGGTCAGGACCCGCTGACGGCGGCACGCTCGAAGGTGACGACGCCGAGCGCCTGCGGCCGCAGATCGCGCACGGCCTTGCGCGCCGCCACGCTGTAGAGCGTGTCGAACAGCCACACGGCGCCTGGGTCTTCGAGGTACACGATCTGCTGCGCGCGCGTGTAGAGCGCCTGGCGTTTTGCCGGATCGGTTTCGCGCATCGCCGCTTCGATGACGGTGTCGAACTCCCGGTTCGAGTAGTACCCATAGTTGTTCTCGTTGGTGGGCGCGGTGCGGAAGATCGGCCGCAGCCCCCAGTCGGCATCCGCCGTGGACGCGCCGGCGCCCATGATGAAGATCTCCTGCGGGTTCTTCTCGGGCGGCAGCCCGGCCCAGAACTGCACCATCGTGGCCCAGTCGAAGACCTCAATCGTGGCCTCGATGCCCACCTTCTTCAGATCGGCCGCCACGGCCTCGGCGAGCTCCACGCCCATGGGATACCGCGGCGTCGTCGCGATCTTCGTGCGAAAGCCGTTGGGATACCCGGCCGCCGCGAGCAGGGCCTTCGCGTGGGCCGGGTCGTACGGAATCTCGCCCAGGTTGGTATAGCCGCGCATGATCGACGTGAGCGCGCTCGTCGAGGGGCGGGCGAAGCTCGCCACGAGGTTCTTCACGATCGACGGCCGGTCGATGGCGTAGGAGATGGCCTGGCGCACGCGCGGGTCCGTGAACGGTTTCTTCGCCACATTGAAGCGGAACTGCTGCGCACCGACGCCCGGGAGCTTGTGCACGGCGATGCCCTCGTGCGCTTCGAGCCGCGGGATGTCGGTGGCCGGGATACGGCTGATGACATCGACATCGCCACTTTCGAGCGCGAGCACGCGCGCGGCGGCTTCGGGGATGGGCCGGTAGACGATCTGCTTCGTGGCCCCCTTCGTGCCCCAGTAGCCGTCGAAGCGCTCGAGCACGATCTCCTGATCCTTCTTCCAGCTCGCCACGCGGTAGGGACCGGTGCCGCCCACGGCCTCGGCGGCGCTGCCGAACGCCTTGCCGTGCGCCGCGGCCACCGCCGGGCTGACAATGGCGGCCGAGACGTGAGCGATCGTGGGCTCGAAGGCGCCGAACGGGTACTTCGTGACGATGCGCACGGTCAGCGGATCGACGACGTCCACGCGGTCGATCATCGAGAAGAGCGACAGCCGCTTGTGATTGGCTACCGGGTCGAGCACCCGCGTGAAGTTCGCCTTCACCGCCTCGGCATCGAGCGGCGTGCCGTCGTGGAACCGCACACCGGGCCGCAGATGGAAGGTCCAGGTGACGCCGTCGGCCTCGACGTTGTAGCGCTCGGCCAGCTTCGGCACGATCTTCATCGTGTCGTCGAAAGCGAGCAGCGGCTCGTACACCATCATGATCACCTGGTCGGACTCGGTGTCGGTGGTGTTGTGCGGGTCGAGCGTGGTGGCGTCGGCGGCGGCGGCGAACACGAGCCGGTCGCGCAGCGGCGGCGCGGTGGCGGGCGCGTCAGGGGCGCTGCCGCAGGCGGCCGCGAGCGCGAGCACGACAGAGCCAAGGATGAGCCGGACCGGCAGGGCCGCCCGGTGGCGCACGCGATCGGAACGAGGGGACATCGGCGGCGATTATAGGCCCGGACGATTGACTTGCCGGAAAGCGACGCCCAGAATGAATGAACATTCATTCATGAAGCGCGCCCTCCCCGCCGCCTCGTCCCGCAGGACAGCCGACCCGCGGCCGCCGGTCGCCGACAAACGCGACGCCATCATGCGCGCCGCGACGCAGGTGTTCGCGCAGCGCGGCTTCTTCAACGCGCAGGTGGCCGACGTGGCCCGCGCAGCGGGCGTCGCCGCCGGCACGGTGTACCTGTATTTCCGCAGCAAGGACGATCTGCTCGTCTCGCTCTTCGAGCGCACGATGAAGGACGCCATCGCCGAAGGCCGCGCCGCGCTCGCCGGAGCGACCGACCCACGCGACCGGCTGAGCCGGATCGCCCGGCTGCACCTCGAACGCCTCGGCCGCGATCGCGACCTGGCGGTGGTGTTCCAGGTGGAGTTGCGGCAGTCCACGAAGTTCATGGAGCGTTTCTCGTCGAGTTACCTCCGCGAATATCTCGGCCTCATCCGCGAGGCGGTCGAGGCCGGTCAGGCTGAGGGCCTCTTCCGCCGCGACGTGAGCGCCACGGCGGCGGCCAAGATCCTTTTCGGCGCGCTGGATGAAATGGCTACCAACTGGATGCTGAGCCGGCGGCGGTATCCGCTCGAGAACGACGCCGACACGGTCATCGATCTGTTCCTGCACGGCGTGGGCGACAGGACGCGCCCGGTCGGAGGCGTGGCATGACGTTCAAGAACGCGGCCGTGCTCGGTGCCGGCACCATGGGCGCGCAGATCGCCCTGCACCTGGCCAACGCCGGCGTGCCGGTGGTGCTGCTGGATGTCTCCCGCGAGGCGGCCCGCGCCGGCCTCGAGCGCGCGCGGACGCTCAAGCCCGACCCGCAGTTCACGCCCGACACGTGGACGCGCGTCCGCACGGGCGGCTTCGACGACGACCTGGCGCTCATCGCCGACGCCGAGTGGGTGCTCGAAGCGGTGGTCGAGCGGATCGACGTGAAGCGCGCGCTGCTCGAGCGGGTGGCCGCGGTGTGCCGGCCGGATGCGGTACTCACGACGAACACGTCGGGTATTCCGGTGGGCGCCATCGCCGAAGGCTGGCCGCTCGAGCGCCGCCGCCGCTGGCTCGGCACGCACTTCTTCAACCCGCCGCGGTATCTGCCGCTCCTCGAACTCGTGCCCGCCTCCGACACCGATCCGGCCGTGGTCGATCGCATGGCTACGTTCGGCGACAGGGTGCTCGGCAAGGGCGTCGTGGTCGCGAAGGACACGCCGAACTTCATCGGCAATCACCTGGGTCTGCACGGCGTGGCGGCGATCCTCCGCGCGGTCGAGAGCGGCCGCTACACGATCGACGACGTGGACGCGATGACCGGCCCGGCTATCGGCCGGCCGGGCTCGGCCACGTTCCGCACGATGGACATCGCCGGCCTCGACGTCCTCGCGCACGTCATGAAGAATCTGGAGGACCGGCTGCCCGGCGAGGCCGACCGCGCGTGGTTCCGGCAACCGGCGCTCGTGACGCGCCTGCTCGAACGCGGCGCCTTCGGCGAAAAGTCCGGCCGCGGCTTCTACGAAAGGCGGCGCGACGCGGGTGGCGCATCGGCGGTCTTCACGCTCGATCCGGCCACACTCGACTACCGCCCGCAGCAGAAGCCGACGTTCCCGTCGATCGCGGCCGCCGCGGCCATCGACGACACCGGCGCCCGCATCCGCACGCTCTTCCTCGGCACCGACACGGTCGGCGCGTTCCTGCGCGAGACACTCGCGCCCACCCTCCTCTATGCGGCGCGGGTCGCCGGCGACATCGCCCACTCGATCGACGACGTCGACCGCGTGATGCGCTGGGGGTTCGGCTGGGAACTCGGTCCGTTCGAGACGCTCGACGCCATCGGCCTCGGCGAGGTCGTCGATGCCGCGTCGGCAGCAGGCGCCATCGAGGTACCGCCACTCATCGCCGCGGCCCTCGCCGCCGGCCGGAACCGCCTGCGCGAGGCGCCCATGCCGGCGCGTCCGGGGCTGCTCATCCTGACCGAAGCGGCGCGGCGTTCGCAGGTCGTGAAGAAGAACGCCGGCGCCAGCCTGGTCGACCTCGGCGACGGCGTGCTCGCCGTGCAGTTCCACTCGAAGATGAACGCCATCGGCGGCGATACGCTGGCGATGATCCATGCGGGGATCACTGAAGCCTCGGCGAACCATCGCGCGCTCGTCGTCGGCAACGAGGCCCCGAACTTCTCGGCCGGCGCCAACCTGATGCTGGTGCTGCTCGAGGCGCAGGAGGGCAACTGGGACGAGCTGGACCTGATGGTGCGCGCCTTCCAGCGCGCCACGATGGCGCTGCGTCTCAGCCCGGTGCCGGTCGTGGTCGCGCCGGCCGGTCTGGCCCTCGGCGGCGGCTGCGAAATGGCGCTGCACGCCGATCGGGTCCATGCGGCGGGTGACACGTTCATGGGCCTCGTCGAAGTGGGCGTGGGCCTGATCCCGGCTGGCGGCGGCACCAAGGAGATGCTGGCGCGCGCCATGTCGCGCCTGCCCTCACCCACCGCCGATCCGCTGCCCGCGGTGCAGCAGGCCTTCGAGACCGTGGCGCTGGCGAAGGTGTCGGCGAGCGGTCCGGACGCGGCGCGCCTCGGCTATCTCTCGGTGCTCGACACCTTCTCGATGAATCGCGAGCGGCTCATCGCCGACGCCAGGGCCCGGGCACTGGCACGCGTGGCCGAAGGCTACAGGGCGCCGCTGCCGCGCGCGGCGATTCCCGTGGGCGGCGAGTCGCTCGCCGCCGCCCTCAAGCTCGGCGTGCATCTGGCGTGGCGAGCCGGCCGCGCCACCGATCACGACGTGGTCGTCGGCCGCGCGCTGGCGCACATCTTCGCCGGCGGCAACCTGCCGCACGCCACGACGGTGAGCGAACAATACCTGCTGGATCTCGAACGCGAAGCCTTCCTGCGGCTGCTCGGTGAGCCGAAGACGCTGGCCCGCATCCAGCACACCCTCACGACGGGCAAGCCCCTCAGGAACTGACGCCGTGCCTCGCATCATCGAACGCGGCGACGGACGGCCCATCGTGGTCGTGCCCGGCATCCAGGGACGCTACGAGTGGGGCCTGCCCACCGTGGACGCCCTCGCCGGCCTCGGCCGCGTCGTGACGTTCTCGCTCGCCGACGAACCGACGAGCGGCTTTGCGTGGACGGAATCCGCCGGCTTCGAGAACTACCTCACGCAGCTCGAAGCGGTCATCGGCGTCACCTGCGCCACGCCTCCCGTGCTCGTCGGCGTGTCGTACGGCGGCCTCATCGCCGCGGAGTTCGCGGCCCGGCATCCGGGCCGCGTCTCATCGCTCGTCATCGCGTCGTCGCCGCCGCCGTCGTGGCGGCTGCCGGAACGCGCGCTGCGGTATCTCAAGGC
Organism: Acidobacteriota bacterium; assembly: GCA_016789705.1. Classification (GTDB taxonomy): domain Bacteria; phylum Acidobacteriota; class Vicinamibacteria; order Vicinamibacterales; family UBA2999; genus CADEFD01. The sequence continues at coordinate 21,171 of JAEUQR010000022.1, read as the reverse complement.
GCCGCGCCTGATGGCGCCGGTGTTCTGGCTCGGCGCGCCGCTTCGCGCCTACCCGGAGCTGAAGGCCGCGCTCCCCTCGAGCCGCGACCGCTGGCACTTCGTGTTCGATCACGGCCGCCGGATCGCCGCCGCCCCGGCCTCGTCGATGCGTATGGTGCGCCGCCTGCGCTGGCTCGAGACGGCGCACTTCTCGCTCGACCACCGGATCGATGTCCCCTCGCTCATCGTGACGGGCGAGCCCGAACTCGAGCGGGTCGTGCCACCGGCCGACACCCTCGAATACCGCGCGTGGCTGCCCGGCGCGCGCGTCGTCACCCTGGCCCACACGGGCCACAACGGCTGCGTCACGAAGGCCCGCGACTTCGCCGCGGCCGTGTCCGGCCTCATCGCGGGTCTGCCTTACCCATCGGAGACAGTGCGTGCCCACCGAGTTTCTTAGAGAGATCGCCGGCCCGTCGGGCCCCCTCGAGGCCCGCCTCGATCTGCCCGCGGGCGAGGTGCGCGCGGTTGCCGTCTGCGGCCACCCGCATCCGCTGCACGGCGGCACCATGCATACGAAGGCCCTGTACCAGACAGCCAAGGGCCTGACGCGCGTGGGCGTGGCAGCGCTGCGCTTCAACTTCCGGGGCGTCGGCGCGAGCGCCGGCACGTTCGATGCCGGCCCCGGCGAGAAAGACGACTTTCGCGCCGCCATCACCTATGCCGCCGCACGGTTCCCCGGCCTGCCGATCTGGGCCGCCGGCATGTCGTTCGGCTCGTGGATTGCCGCCTCGATCGGCGCCACCGACCCGCGGATCTCGCTCGTGCTGCTCGTGGCGCCCGCCGTCGATCGCTACGACTACGCGGAGCTCGCCGGCGCCGGCAAGCCCGTGTTCATCGTGCACGGCGAAGAGGACGAACTCATCGCCGCGAAGGACGTGCGCCGGTTCTACGGCACGCTCGCCGAACCGAAGGAACTGGTCATGATTGAAGACGCCAACCATCTCTTCGAGGCACGCACGACGCTCGTGGCTGATGCCGTCGAAGGGCTGCTGGCCGACTGGAAGGGCTGACATGCAGGACGCCGTCATCGTCTCCGCCGTCCGCACGCCGGTGGGCAAGGCGCCGAAAGGCGCGCTGCGCTTCACGCGGCCCGACGAACTGGCCGCGCTCGCCGTGCGGGAGGCGCTGACACGCGCCGGCGGCGTCGAGGCCGGTGACATCGACGATGTGGTCCTCGGCTGCGCGATGCCGGAAGCCGAACAAGGGCTGAACGTGGCGCGCATCGCCGCCCTGCGGGCCGGACTCCCGGTGACGGCGTCGGCAGTGACGGTGAACCGCTTCTGCGCCTCGGGCCTGCAGGCGATCGCGATGGCGGCCGATCGCATCCGCGTGGGCGAGGCGCGGGCGGTCGTGGCCGGCGGCACCGAGTCGATGAGCCTCGTGCCGATGGGCGGCCACAAGGTGGCGCCGAACCCGGCGCTCGTCGACGCCTACCCCGACGTCTACCTGACCACCGGCCTCGTCGCCGAGAATCACGCGCGCCAGTCCGGGATCTCGCGCGAGGCGCAGGACGCCTTCGCGCTGCGGTCCCACGAACGCGCCCTCGCCGCCCTCGACACCGGCCGGTTCGCCGGCGAGATCGTGCCGGTCACGCTTCGGGGTGTGGAACCCGGCACGAACGGCGCGCCGGTCACCCGCGAGCGCGTCTTCGCCGCCGACGAAGGTCCGCGGCGCGGTACCTCGGCGCAGGCGCTCGCGGCGCTGAAGCCGGCCTTCCACGTGACGGGCACCGTCACGGCCGGCAACTCGTCGCAGACGAGCGACGGCGCGGCGGCCCTCGTGCTGGTGTCCGCGGCCTACGCGCGCGACCACGGCCTCGCGCCGCTCGCCCGCTTCGTCACGTATGCCACTGCGGGCGTGGCGCCCGAACTCTTCGGCCTCGGGCCGGTGCCCGCCGTGCGCAAGGCACTCGCCCAGTCCGGTCTCACACTCGCCGACATCGACCTCGTGGAGTTCAACGAGGCCTTCGCGGCGCAGGTGCTGGCCTGCCAGCTCGAACTCGGCATCGCCGACGACCGGCTCAACGTGAACGGCGGCGCCATCGCGCTCGGCCATCCGCTCGGCTGCACCGGCGCCCGCATGACCACGTCGCTCGTACATGAGATGCGGCGCCGCGGCGCCCGCTATGGCCTGGTGACGATGTGCGTCGGCGGCGGCATGGGCGCGGCCGGCATCTTCGAGCAGATCGCGTAACCCGCGGAGGACGTCATGGGCCAGGCCTCACACATCACGCGCGGCGGCGAGTGGCTCGTGGCCACGAGCGACCCGGCGGCGGTGATGACGCGCGAGCGGATCACCGGGGAACATCGGCTCATCGAACAGACCACCGCCGACTTCATGACCGGCGAGGTGCTGCCGCACCTCGAGCGTCTTGAACTGAAGGACTGGGCGCTCAATCGTGACCTGCTCGCGAAATGCGGCGAGCTGGGGCTGCTCGGCACGAACGTCCCCGAAGCCTGGGGAGGCGTCGACCTCGACAAGGTCGCCACCCTGGTCGTGAGCGAACAGCTGGGCGTGAACGCCTCGTTCGCAGCCACCTTCGGCGCTCAGGCGAACCTCACCATCCTGCCGCTCGTGCTCTTCGGCACCGAGGCGCAGAAGGCGAAGTACCTGCCGGGACTCGTGAGCGGACGGGTCGCCGGCGCCTACTGCCTGAGCGAGACGGGCGCGGGCTCCGACGCGCTCGGCGCGCGCGCGAAGGCGATGCGGCAGCCCGACGGCAGCTTCCTGCTCACCGGCGAGAAGATGTGGATCACGAACGGCGGCTTCGCCGATGTCTACATCGTCTTCGCGAAGGTCGACGGACAGCACTTCACCGCGTTCATCGTCGAGCGGGCGTGGCCGGGCGTGTCGTCCGGCAAGGAAGAGCACAAGCTCGGGCTGCACGGGTCGTCGACGACACCTGTCGTCCTGCAGGACGTGGCCGTGCCGGCCGACGCGGTGCTCGGTGAGATCGGCAGGGGCCACAAAGTGGCCTTCAACGTGCTGAACTTCGGCCGCTTCAAGCTGGGCGCGATGACCTCGGGCGGCGCCCGCGCGACGATTGCCGACGCCGCGAAGTATGCGGCGTCGCGGCAGCAGTTCGGCGTGCCGATCGCCAGCTTCGGCGCCATCCGCCACAAGCTGGGCGAGATGACGGCGCGCGAGTACGCGCTCGAAAGCCTGATGTACCGCACGGCGGGGCTGCTCGACCAGGCGATCGCGGCCGGCGGCGGCACGACGGCCGCGGTGCTCGCCGCACTCGAGGAGTACGCGGTCGAGGCGTCGATCGCCAAGGTCTGCGGCAGCGAAGTGGTCGACTTCGCCATCGACGAGGCCCTGCAGATCTTCGGCGGCAACGGCTTCGTGGCCGACTACCCGATCGAGCGCCGCTACCGCGATGCGCGCGTGAACCGCATCTTCGAGGGCACGAACGAGATCAACCGCCTGCTCATCCCCGGCATGCTCATCCGGAAGGCCGTGAAGGGCGACCTGCCGCTGATGGCGGCCGCCAGGGGCATTCAGGACGAGCTGATGGCGCCAGCCGCCCTGCCCGAGGCCGACGACACGCCGCTCGCCGACGAACGACGCGGCGTGGCGGCGTTCAAGAAGGTCGCCCTCTTCGTCTCAGGCGCGGCCATGCAGCGCTTCGGCGACGCCCTGCAGGAGGAGCAGGAAGTGCTGTCGTCGCTCGCCGACATCGTCATCGACGCCTACGCCGCCGAGAGCGCCGTACTGCGGGCCCTGGCGGCCACGGGCAGGCCGGATGCCGCCCTGCACGCGGCCGCCGCCGTCGTCGTCACCCACGACGCGGCCGGCCGCATCGAACTGGCCGCCCGCGCGGCCCTCGCCGCCCTCGGCGAGGGCGACATGCTGCGCACGCACCTGGCGGCGCTGCGCCGCCTGCTCAAGCTCACACCGGCGAATCTGGTGGCCCGGCGCCGCCTGCTGGCCGCAGCCGCTGTCAGCCGCGGCGCCTATCCGTTTGCGTGACGTGACGTGACGTGACGTGACGTGACGTGACGCGCCGCGCCTGCCGCGAGGCTCGGCGGCCGCGCCACCGGCCGCCGCCCGGGCTGTGGCACACTGATGGACGTGTCACGCATCGGGAACTGGCGCGCCGTCGCCCTCGCGGTTGCGCTCGGGCTGGCCGCCGGCTGTAGGCAGGAGCCGCCCACGGCCGCCTACGTCCGCAAGGTGGCCGAGGAACGCGCGCGGAAGGATGAGTTCTTCCGCGGCGGCGGCAAGGAATCGCCGGTGAAGCCCGAGGAGCAGGCGAAGTTCCTGCCCATCAGCTACTTCGACATCGACCCCGACTACGCCTCTCCGGCCACGCTGAAGCTGCTCGACGAGCGCACTCGGCTCGTGATGCCGACCTCCACCGGCAAGTCGCGCGACATGGAGCGCGTGGGCATCCTCGAGTTCACGCTGCGCGGCCAGACGCTCAAGCTCACGGCCTTTGCCGAGGTGGGCCAGGAGGTGTCGCGGCTCTTCGTGCCGTTCAGCGACCTCACGAGCGGCACCGAGAGCTACCAGGCCGGCCGCTACATGGACATCGACCCGCAGTCGAGCGGTGTCTACGTGGTGGACTTCAACACCGCCTATCACCCGTACTGCTACTACAACGCCGAGTACGACTGCCCGTATCCGCCGGCGGAGAACCGCCTGAAGGTGCCGATCCGGGCGGGCGAGCGGCTGCGCGCCGCAGACGCCCTGGCGCCTGGCCGCCGATGAGCGCGCTGCACGCGATCATCTTCGACTTCGACGGCGTCATCGCCAACAGCGAGCGGCTGCACCTGCTCGCCTTCCAGCAGACGCTCGACGGCACGCCGCTCACGCTCTCGACCGACGCCTACTATGCGCACTACCTCGGGTTCGACGATCATGGCGTGTTCCGGCAGCTCGCCCGCGACCAGGGCCAGGTGCTCGACGAGCGCACCCTCGACGCCCTCGTGACCGCCAAGGGCCATCGCTACGACGCGCTCGCCGCCGCCGGCGAGATGCTCTTCCCCGGCGCCGCCGACTTCATCCGTGCGGCCGCCGCGCGCGTGCCGGTCGCGGTCGCCTCCGGCGCACAGACACACGAGATCGACGACGTGCTCGGCAAGGCCGGCCTGCGCGCGCACTTCCTCGCCGTCGTCGGCGCCGACCAGACGCCGAACTCGAAGCCGGCGCCGGACCCGTATCTGGAGGCGTTCGCGCGCCTCGGTCGCATCACCGGCCGCACGCTCCTGCCCTCCCGCACGGTGGCCATCGAGGATTCACGCTGGGGGCTCGAGTCGGCCCGGGCGGCCGGCCTGCGCACGGTGGCCGTGGCCACGACCTACCCTGCCGAGGCGCTCACCGCCCACGCCGAACTGGTCGTCGGCGGGCTCGACGGGCTCGACCTCGACGCGCTCGAGCAGCTCTGCGCCAGGTAGGACGCCCGCCCGCATGCTTCCCTCAGGCGCCGCGCTCGCTCAGGCTCTCGAAGACGCGGACGCGCGGCCGGATCCGGCCTTCGCGCCCGGGGCCCTGCTCATCGCCGCGGTCGAGTACCCGTCGCTCGATGCCGCGCGCTATCTCGCCCGTCTCGACGCCATCGGCGACGACGCGCTGGCCGCGGTGAACGCCGAAGCCGGCGTGGAAGGTCCGCTGCACGCGCGCATCGAGGCCATCAACCGCTGCCTCTTCGGCACGCTCGGCTTCCGCGGCAATCGCGAACACTACGGCGACGTGCGCAACAGCTGCCTCAACCAGGTGATCGACCGCCGCACCGGCATTCCGATCACGTTGGCCATCATCTACATGGACGTGGCGCGACGGGCCGGCCTGCGCGTGGAAGGCATCAACTTCCCCGGGCACTTCCTGGTGCGGGTGTGGGACGGCGCCGCCGGACAGGACGCCGGCACCGGACTGGTCGTGGATGCGTTCGGCGACGGCGCGATCCTGACCGATACGGACTGCCGCGCCCTGCTCGCCAGGCACGACGAGCACGTGCCGTTCCGTCCCGACCTGCTGGCCCGCGCCACGCGCCGGCAGGTCTTCGTGCGGATGCTCGTGAACCTCAAGCGGCTCTACGTGCAGAATCGCTCGTTCCCGCAGGCGCACGCGGTGACTGACGCGCTGCTGGCGCTGTCGCCGTCGTCGCTCGCCGAGCTGCGCGATCGCGGGCTGCTCTCGTATCACCTGCACGATTACGCGGCGGCGCTGCGGGATCTGGAGAAGTACCTGCGGCTGCTCACGCTCACCGACAGGGGCGACGAGGCGCGCGAGGAAACGACGCAGGTGTGGGACCACGTGAAGTCGCTGCGCCGCAAGGTCGCCTCGCTGAACTAACCCGGGCCGGCCGCCGGATCCTGCCGCGCCAGCGCCCACGCGCAGCCGGTCTTGAGCGGGCACACCGTGCAGTGCGGCGCGTGTTCGACGCACGCATGCCCGGCATGGTGCCCGAGCAGCACGAGCGCCTGGGCGAGCCGGTCGGGGTCACGGTCGAACGCGGCCTGCAGGTGCTTTCGGGCCGCGCGCCGGCGCCGTGGTCCGGCCGGCGCGGCGACGCCGGCCAGCCGTGCCACGACGCGAGACGTCTGGTCGTCCACCGCGGGCACGGCGTGTCCGCCGGCGAAGAACAGCGCCCGCACCTGCGCCGAGGGCGTGAGGTGCGGCACATCGCGCAGGGCCCGCGTGGCGCCGAGGAGCGGTCCGGCGACGATCTCGGGCAGGTCGCGGTGGCGACGGAAGTGGCCGCTGCCGGCCCGGAGCGCCTCGAGGCGCTCCTCGAAGCCGCCGAGGCCTTCGAGGGCGGCTTTCAGATCGTCCTTCGGCGCGCGGAACATCGCATCCGGCGTCAGCGCGGGAATGCGCTTCACCGCCTGCCAGGCCATGTCACGACGCGCCGGCAACGCCCGCGCCGACAGGATCTCCCACACGAAGAACGCGAAGAGGTCACGAGGCGGCGGCGCCAGCGGCCCGTAGAAGGCCGCGAGCGCCGTCAGTGTTCCGTCCATGAGGCTGGGGACTCTCCCCCGCTCCATGTCAGTTCGAGGCGGTCCCCAAGCGACCGATCTCCTCATAGAGCGCGGCCGAGGCGACGACACCGTTGTGGAAGTTGCCCAGATCGATCTTCTCGTCGGGCGCGTGGGCGTTCTCGTCGGGCAGGCCCACGCCGAAGAGCACACACGGCAGGCCGAGTTCTTCCTGGAAGGTGGCGACGACCGGAATCGAGCCGCCCTCGCGGTTGAAGACCGGCGTCTTGCCGAAGCCGCGTTCGATGGCCCGGCCGGCGGCCTGCACGTACTGGTTGTCGAACGAGGTCATCCACGGCTTGCCGCCGTGCATGCGCGTGAGCGAGTAGTGCACGGCCTTCGACATGACCTTCTTCAGGTAGTCCTCGAAGAGGTCGCCGATCTTCTGCGGGTCCTGGTTGGGCACGAGGCGCATGCTGACCTTGGCCATCGCCACGGCCGGCAGCACCGTCTTCGCGCCGTCGCCGGTGAAGCCCGAGAGCAGGCCGTTCACCTCGAAGGTGGGCCGCGCCCACACGCGTTCGAGGGTCGTGTAACCCGACTCGCCGAACAGTTTCGGCGCGCCCAGGTCCATCCGGTAGCGCTTCTCGTTGAAGGGCAGCTTGGCGAACTCGGCGCGTTCTTCGTCGCGCAGCGCCACGACATCGTCGTAGAAGCCGGGGATCTTGATGCGCCCGCCCTTGTCCTTCATCGCCGCCAGTGCCGTTGCCAGCGCCATCGCCGGGTTCACGACCGCGCCGCCGAAGGAGCCGGAATGCAGATCCGACTTCGTGCCGCGCACGTCGATCTGGAAGTACGCCAGGCCGCGCAGGCCGTAGCAGATCGACGGCACGTCCCGATCGAACATCGGCGAATCGCTGATGACGACGACGTCGGCCGCGAGCAGGTCCCTGTTGGCCTTGATGAAGTTGTCGAGGTTGGCGCTGCCCACCTCTTCCTCGCCCTCGAGGACGACCTTGATGTTCACCGGCAGCCGGCCGGTCTGCGACAGGTGCGCCTCGATGGCCTTCATGTGCATGAAGACCTGGCCCTTGTCATCGACGGCGCCGCGCGCGTAGAGCTCGCCGTCGCGCACGGTGGCCTCGAAGGGCGGCGAGGTCCAGAGTTCCAGCGGATCGACCGGCTGCACGTCGTAGTGGCCGTAGAAGAGGATGGTCGGCGCGCCGGTGGCGCCGAGCCATTCGGCATAGACCACCGGATGCCCGGGCGTCTCGACCAGACGCGCGCCGTGCATGCCGATGCGGGTGAGTTCGGCGGCCGTCCACTCGGCGCAGCGCCTGACGTCGGCAGTGTGCTCCGGCAGGGCCGAGATGCTGGGGATGGCGAGGTAACCCTTGAGCTGCTCGACGAACCTGTCGCGGTTCAGATTGATGAAATCGACGATCTTTTCCATGGGATGCTCCGCGTCCGCCCGGGCCCGGACGCGCTTCGTCACTGTAACACTGCCACCGGGCGGCCGGACGTCAGCGGACGAGCCGCCACGTGGCGCCGTCGCGCGCGACGCGCGCCTGGCCTTCGAGCATCACGAGATGCGCGAGCACACTTTCCCCGGCCATCGCGACCAGGGCGGGATGCAGTTCCCGGTAGATCCGCCCGACGAGCGCCGGAATCGTCGCCGGAGTCTCGCCGAGCGTCTCGAGCACCTGCCGCTCGCGGTCGCGGCGGTGCGCGAGATAGGCGTCGATGACGGCCAGCGGATCGTCGATGACCGGACCGTGCGCCGGCAGGGCCCGCCGCGGCCCGAGCGCGGCCAGGCGTCCGAGCGAGTGCAGATAGTCGGCGAGCACGCCACCGCGAGATGCCGGGATGACCACCGTGCTGCCGCGCACGAGCAGGTCGCCCGTGAAGGCCGTGCGCGACGCCTCGTGCCAGAGCACCACGTGGTCGGGGGAGTGCCCGGGCGTGTGCACCACGGTGAGCGGCCCCTCGGCCGTCTCGAGCACCTGTCCGTCATCCAGCGCATCCCACGGCACGGCGTAGGCGGCGTCGCTGTCGGGCCACGGCACCTTGAGAAAGCGGATGGCGGGCGCCCGCTCGTGGAGTGCCGGGGCACCACTCGCGTGGTCCGAGTGCGCATGCGTGACCACGACGGTGGCGGGCCCGCCGGGCACTGCCTCGAACAGACGGGCGAGGTGGTCGTCGTGGCCCACGCCGGCATCCACCAGCAGCGGCCGGGGGCCAGGCAGCAGGTAGGTCCAGTTCCCGGAGCCGGTCATCGGGCCCGGGTTGGCGGCATGCAGGGTGACGACGTTCACAGGAGCCGGCGGCGCAGAAGGATACCCGTCGATTGTAGGGGAAAAGGAGGACGCGCCCGAGGTCCACAAGGCGGGCGCCGCCGAGGCCCGCTCAGAAATACACGCGGGCGCGCAGGTAGACGAAGTCGCGACCTGCGAGGCGCGACAGCGTGTCGGTGCCGTTGCCAGTCAGCCATCCCGCCGACGCCTCGAGCCACCAGCCGTCGCGCACGCTGACACCGCCGACACCGCGCACGAACGCGCTGCGATCGCCGGGATTGTAGACGCCGAACAGGCGGAGCCGGCGGGTGTCGCGGGCATTCGAGCGGTCGACTGACGTGACGACCTGCAGGTCGTGACGATCGACGAGGCCCGCCTCGCCGGCCCGCAGGCGGCGCGCCACGCCGAGAATCGTCGCCGAGACGCGATAGTCGCCGGCCCGGCGGTCGACGCCCACGCCGCCCTCGACCGAGCGCGCGGCGAGCGCGGCGAAACGGTCGGTCGCCTGGAGCGTGTCCTCCACGTGCCAGGCGAGCTCACCGCGCACGCCCCAGGCGCCGCGTACGGTCTCCACGTCACCACCCACCACGGTGGTGCGCGGATGCACCGCGTCCACCGCCACACCGCGGACGCCGGGCACGAACGGCGCGGCCGCCTCGTAGAGCGGCACGGCCTCGAATCCGCGCCAGGCCATGAGCGCCCAGTCCACGCGGCCCGTGGTGGCCGCAAGACGCGCGCCGCCCTGCCCGTTCGCGACCGTCACCGCCGGCCGGACCTGCGAGGTCACGACCGGCAGGCACGCGCCTGTGACGCAGGCCTCGCGCGGCGCGAGCGAGAAGGGCGACGTCGCCTCGCCCAGCATGTCGAAGGTGGCAGCCCGGAAGACCGGCACGTACACGGCGTCGAAGGTCGCGCCGGCCGGCAGGAACGCCCGCAGGCGCGCGAGGGCCACGGCACGGCGCGCCTCGGCCCGGCCTTCGAGGAAGAACCGCGTCACGTCGATCGGATTGACGACATCGGTCGGCTGGAACTCGTCCAGACGGCCCCAGACCACCTGGCCGATCCCGGCCGTGACCTCCAGCGCGGACGTAGCCCAGGTGGCCGAGATCTCGTGCGGCTGCGCCAACGCCGCCCGTCGCGCCGAGCCGTTCCGCTCGCCGGTCAGGCCCTCCGCCCACGCCGACGCGCGCACGGTCAGGCGTTCGCCGAACGTCAGGCGGCCGTCCAGGAAGACACGTCCACGCAGTTCGATCGCACCTGCCGGTGAGGCCGACGGACCTGGCGCATCGGGCACCGCGTCGAGCATGAGCGACGTGTAGCCGCTCAGCGTGGCTGCAGGCTGTGCCACGGCAGTGACCGGCGCAGCCAGCAGGGCCAGGGCAAGTGCCGCCACGCGCGCGTGACGCGGCATCACGCCGCCGCCACGGCCGGCCGGGCCGCCGATCCGTAGAGCCTCGGGAAGCGGGCGATCACGGCCGGCACGATGAAGATCTCGGCCAGGAAGGCCACGGCCATCGTGACGGCCAGCAACGACCCGAACCAGGCGGTGGGTTTGTACTCCGAGAACCAGAGCACCCCGAAGCTCAGGCTGTTGACGAGCGCGGTCGTGAGCGACGCGCGCCCTTCGTCCATGGCGGCGCGCTCCACCGCCACGTCGGCCGTGGCACCGTGGGCCGTCTCGCGCCGGAAGCGGCCGATGAAGTGGATGGTGTCGTCGTCGACGACGCCGAGCGCCACGCTCGCCACCATGATCGTGGCGACGTTCAGCGAGATGCCGATCCAGCCCATCAGGCCGAGCACGGCCGCCACCGGCACGACGTTCGCGACAATCGCCAGCAGGCCGAACTTCGCCGAGCGGAAGACCAGGAAGATCACCGCGAACACCGTGACGAAGGCGGTGCCGAAGCTCGTGACCTGCGAGGTCACGAGGTAGTGATCGAGCGTGGCGAAGATGCGGCCGGCGCCGGTGACGGTGGGCGTCACGTCCGAGCCGGCGAAGGCGTCACGCGCGAGGCGCTCGGCCTCGAAGATCTGCTCGAAGACCACATCCGAGCTCATCGACGCCAGCTTCACCGTGAGGTGCGCGCGGCTGTAGTCGCTGGCGACGACGCGCTCGAGTTCGGTGCGGCCTTCGTCCGACAGCCCGAACACGAAGAGCTCCTGCGCGATGCCGCCCGGCGCCGCCGGCAGCACGTAGGCAGCCTCGGCGCCGCCCTCCAGCCGCTGGTTGGTGCGCTTCACGTAATCGACGACCGACGTGACCTTGCGCACCTGCGGCTGCCGGCGCAGCGCCTCGGCCAGGCGGTCCATGCGCGCCATCACATCGGGCCTGGCGATGGCGTCTGGCGGCCCGTCGAGCATCACGTTGAAGCTGTAGATGCCGGCCAGTTCGCGGTCCATCACGTCGGCCGACTCGTGCAGCGGATGCCCGGGCGCGAAGAAGTTCACGTGGTTGGTGTCCACCCGCAGCCGCAGCACACCGGCCACGGCGGCCACGAGCACGAGCCCGGTCACGGCGAGTACCGGCGTGGCGTGGGTGAACGACCAGCGGCCGAGGCGGCGCAGCGGCTCGAGCAGCCACGTTTCCTGCGGCGGCGTGTGGGTGTCGGGCCGCATCCAGACGAGCAGCGTCGGCACGAGCACGAGCGAGACCATCATGTCGACCATCACGCCCGTGGCGGCGCCGATGCCGAAGGAGTGCACGGCGACGACATCGCTCGTCGCCAGCGACAGCAGGCCGAGTGCCGTCGTCGCGCTGGCCCCGAAGAGCGGCGTCACGAGGTGCGCGATGGTGGATTCGAACGCCCGCTGCCGGTCACCGTGCTCGCGCATCTCGCGGTCGAAGTGCTGCACGATGTGCACGTCGTCCGCCACGGCCAGCACGACCACGAGCGGCGTCAGCATGCTCGTGAGGACGTTCATCTCGTAGCCGAGCAGCACGTAGAGCCCGAGCGTCCAGAGCACGCTCACGCCGATGGCGAAGACGAGCAGCACCACCTTGCGGACCGAGCGGAACATCGCGTAGAGCGCGATGATGGTGATGCCGAGCACCGGCGGCGTCAGGTCGCGCTGGTTGGCCAGGGTGATGCGGTTGTAGGTTTCGCTGATTTCGAGCGGACCGTTGAAGTAGGTGGCGAGGCCGGGCGGCCGCGCCGTGTCGACGATGCCGCGGATCTGCTCGATGACCTCGCCGCGCACGGCGTCGATCCGCTCTTCGTCGGTGGAGATGACGAGCGCCGTCACGCGGCCATCCGCCGAGACGAGATCGCCGCGCAGCAGCGGATCGTCGAGCGCGTCCTCGCGCACGTCGGCGGCGCCCGTGGCCGTGTCGAGCCGATCGCCGACGAGCGGCGTCACCTCGATGCCGCCGTCGTCGCCGTCCTGTGGCGGCAGCTGGCGCACGACGTTCGCCGTCGCCAGGCTCTGCACACGTTCGATGAGCGGCAGGCGGGCGATCTCGCGCGAGATGCGGTCGATGTAGCGCAGGCCGTCTGGCGTGAAGATGCCCTCGCCGGCGACGGCGATGATGAGCGTGCGGCCACCGCCGAACTCACGGCGAAAACGTTCGTACTCGACGTATTCCGGCGAGTCCGTCGCGACCCAGGCGCTCAGGTCGTTGTTGATGTTATTGAGGTTGGCCTTGCCGGCGCAGACCAGGGCGCCGGCGAGCACGAGCGCGGTGATCGGCAGCCGCCACCGGTAGAGGATGCGGGCCAGCCGCGCCGACGGACTCACCGGGCGCCCTGCTCCAGTTCACGCCGGCTGAAGGCGTCCTCGGCGAGGCCGGTGTTGTAGCGGGCCTCGGTCACGACGAGCGTCGTGCGCGTGCGCGTCGCCTCGTTGGCCATCGTGGCGTCCATGACCGTCCAGATGCCGCCCGGGCGCTCGAGCCGCGAGACGGTGTACTGCTTCTCGCGTTCGCCGCGGCGGTTGAACACCTGGGCCTCGACGATGACGAAGGCGTCCTTGCGCACGAGCGACTGCACCTTCGGATACCGCGCGCCGGCGTCCTTCGCCAGCGACTCGATCCGCCAGGCCGGGTGCGACGCGCCCTGCGTGTCGGTCCACGCGGCGGTAGCCTCGACCATCCGGTAGGTGTAGTCGGTCAGCCTGCGGCCACCAATGTCTTCGTAGCTCAGGTCGCTCCCAACGAAGCTCTCCTGCGCTTCGGCGCCGGCGATGCGGCGCACGCGGCCGAGCGCCGGCAGGTAGAGGAAGCGTTCGTCGTCCTTCTGCGCGTGCTCCCAGACGAGGAATCCGGTGCCACGGATGTCGGCCGGACCCAGGAAGCGCACGAGCACGCGGTCGCCGCGGGCGCCGGCGGCAGCGAGGGTGGTGATGACGAGCGTGCGCTCGCGCGTGCGCCCCTGCCGGTCGGCCAGGCGCATCGTCATCGCCAGGCGCGAGTCGCGGCCGGTGTCACGGGCGTCGATGCGCGCGGCCACCCAGTCCGCGCTGCCTTCAACCGGCGCCGCGGCCGGCTGCGCTCCTGGCGCCGCGGTGACCATCAGGGCACCGGCAATCACGAAGACCGCAAGCGCCGCCGGGCGGAACACACGGCGGGAACGGGACATTGGCACCTCGCACACGCCCATACCCCGATTTTGTGAAGTCTTTCACAAACTGTCAAACGCCCGGGTCCGGGGCGGCTGCGTCCGCCTGAGGTGGGTGCAGGGGGTGTGGCGGCCCGACCGGCCGCCGTGTCACACCCCTCAGGTGCCGCCGTAGCCGATGGTGACGGCGCCGGCGTCGACGATGACCGGCACGCGACGCTGCCCGCCGGAGTGTTCGAGCATGCGCGCAAGGCCGTCGGCATCGCGCTTCGCGTTCACGTAGGTGACGGGCCCCTTCGCTTCGTACGCCTCACGGGCGGCCAGCGTGTAGGGTCAGGTGTCCTTGCCGAAGATGAGGACGGCAGAAAATGCGGCGGGCATCACGGCGATGGTATCGCACGGCGGCGCCGCTCATCCACGCTGAGGCGCAGCGACAGCGCCACGTAGTACACCGGGAACACGAGGGCGAGCCACGACCACGGCCCGCCGGGCTCCGGCAGCCGCCAGATCACCATGGCGAGGCACACGCCCCAGATCGCGCCGAGCCCGATCGTGACCGGGCGCCAGGTGACCGTGCGCGACGGGTAGACGTAGCGCACCGGCACGAACACGAGCACGACGAGCAGCGCCAGAATGCCGGTATTGACCACCGGCGACAGGCGCCAGTCCACGAGGTACACGACCACGAGGTTCCAGTACGAGGGAAAGCCGGTGAAGAAGTAGTCGGTCGTCGCCACCTTCGCGTCGGCGCGGCTGAAGCCGTAGCCGCTGGCGATGAGCATGGCGGCGCCGATCGGCAGGGCGAGCGACGGCGGCACGAGGCCGGCCTTCGCGACGATGAGCGCCGGCACGAACACGTACGTCAGGTAGTCGACGACGTTGTCGAGCGTGCCGCCGTCGAACCACGGCAGACGTTCCTTCACGTGGAGCGCCCGGGCGAGCACGCCGTCCGTCGCGTCGATGACGACGGCGAGAACGAGCCAGAGGAGCGTGGCGCGCAGGTCACCGGCTTCGAGCGCCAGCACGGCGGCCAGGGCCGTGGCCGCCCCCGAGGCCGTGTAGAGATGCGCCAGCCAGGCCACGCGGAGTCTCGGCGGCGTTACAGCCGGCGCACGGCCTGCGGGAAGCTGTTCCACACGGGTACGCCGCAGAAGTGCGAGCCTTCGGTGCAGCGGGGCGAGACGATCCGGTTGCGCAGCACGCACGGCGGCCCGAGGAACCGGCCGAGCCGCGGATGGACGTCCTGCACCTGGGCGATCTCGTCCATGGACGCGAGATAGATCTCTTCCTGTGCGTTGAAGCAGGTGCGCAGCGTCCACTTGTGCTGCAGCGACAGCAGGCTCCCCGACTCCACGAGACGCAGCGCCTTGGCGTTCGGCAGCAGATAGAGCGCGTACTCGAGCGGCACGCCAAGTTCGAGCAGGCGGTTCTTCGCCGCCCAGGCCTCGGCGATCGCGCGTTCGTAGACGGCGAGCGCGCGCGGGTTCTGCCGCAGCAGCCGCGGCGTCACAACATCCGGCGCCGCCGTGTCGGCGAACGTCATGAGCGGGCGCGAGGCCGGCACCATGCGGTGGCGCTGATCCTGCGAATCGGCGGTGTGGCTGAGTTTCTTCTCGAACACGTAGGCCACGTGGTGCAGCGCCCGCATCATCGGCGAGTGGTGCGACACGTTCAGCATGTCCACGCGGTAGAGGTTGCGGGCCGGGTTCATCACCCGGTCGATGGCCTCGTCGTCCGGCAGGTCGGCGGCGTCGAGGCCGAAGGTGGCGCGCACGGCATCACCAACGACACCTTCCGCATCCGACGACCAGTCGCGCAGCCGTGACACGCGGCCGCCGAGACGGGCGTCGAACGCGGCGGCGAACGCATCGCCGCCGGCTCTGGCCCGCGGAAACGCGGCCTCCGGAAGTTCGTCGCTCGCGAGCGTGTCGAGGCCGACCTTCTCGAAGAACATCGGGTCGACGCTCTTCACGAGCTCGACCATCGCGCCGATGACGAGCCGCGCTTCGTGCGGCGTGTCGCCGGCGCTCAGCATCCGGTGCAGGCGGTGCAGCACGAGTCCCGAGACCGTGTGCACCATCGACGTGAAGGCGGCAATCGGGATGACGTAGCGGGCCGTTTCGATGGCCTTCTTCTCGGCTTCGCGCTCGACCGCCTTGTGCCGCTCGGGGCTGTTCGACGGCCGCAGGTAGCGCAGCTCCTTCAGGATGGCCCAGGCGTCGTCCTTGAGCAGCGCCGAGAGCTCCGCGTAGTAGTCCCACGCCGAGAGCACCGACTGCTCGTAGACCCGCAGCGCCTCGCCGGTGATTGGCGGCACGAAGGCGCGCGGCTCCCGGAGCTTCACGTAGCGCTGGCTCGACTGCTCCGAGTTGTAGAAGGGATACGCGTGCAGCACGCTCCAGACGAACTGGCGCGAGATGTTCTCGAGGCCGAACTCGAAGTGCGCGTGCTGGAAGACCGTGTGGTGCCCGCCCTCGAAGGTCAGCGGCCCGATCGAGTCGCGCTGTTTGTCCGTGACTTCGGAGGCATCGACGACGCGTGGCGAATAGCAGGTGCGGGCGGCCGCGATGGCGCCGTCGTAGGGCACGGCGGGTGCGCTGCGCAGCGTGATCTTCGGGGCGTCGGTGGCAAGGGCCAGCGAGGGCATGGACCGATTATTCTAGTCGCGGCGCGACAGCCAGCGCATCACGTAGCGCACGAACCGTTCGTTGTTCGTGCCGGCCCAGGCCAGACCCGTGGGCGGCCCACCGGCCACGGCATCCGCCGTGAGCAGGTGCGTGTCGCCGATGACGACCACACGGCCGCGGCCGCGCTCGAAGGCGATGGCCTGCGCGAGGCCAGCCACCGGCTGGCCCGTGGTGGGCGGGTCGCCGGCCCGGGCCACTTCCGTGGCCGAACCGCTCAGGCGCAGCAGCACGGCCGCGCCGGGCGATGGCTCGAGCGCCTGGCCGCCGAAGCTGACCACGCGGTTCACGGGCGGCGCGTCGGGGAAACCGTCCACGATAGGATGCGCGCCGAAGAGGCCGTTCTCACGCGAGAAGACGAGGTTCCCGGGCGCGCCCTCGGAGTGGCCGACATCGACCACGAGCCGCTCGCGCATCCTGACGCCGAGCCGCGCCGCAAGGCCAACGCTGCCGCGCGCGATGGGCGCTTCGTCCGCGGCCAGCAGCAGCGAGCCGCCGTTCTCGACCCACTGCAGGGTGGTCTCGATTTCCTGCGTGATGAGGCCGTCGTCGTCGAAGAACCGCAGGCCGTCGAGCCCCGCTGCGACGGCCGTCCGCCGCAGCACGCCGAGCACCCCGAGCGGGTTGGCCACCACGGCAATCTTCGCGTCCACCAGCACCTCGGCGCGGGTGGCGTTGCCGTCGCGCAGGCGCGGGTAGCCGTCGGCCTCGAGCAGGCCGGCGAAGGCACGCAGCCGGCCCGTGCTCGTGCCGTCGTTCCAGTGGGCGGCGTCGATGAGCACCGCGGGCGCGTCCGCCGTCCACAGCGGCCGCTCGATGGTGCCGGCGTAAGGCAGCCCTGGCCGCTCGGCCAGCCCGCGCCACGCCGCAAGGCCCGTGCCTGCCACGACCAGCAGCACGCCGAGGCGTCTGAGTGTGCGTCTCATCGCGCCACCGGCGGCCTGGTCACTCGTCGTCGCCGCCGCGGACGTGGTACCGCGAGTACTCGTCGAGATACGACAGCGACGTGAGCGTCTGCATGCGGTCGAGGAAGAGCACGCCGTCGAGGTGATCGGTCTCGTGCTGGATGACGCGGGCCGGGAAGTCCTCGGCCTCGATCTCCACCGTGCGTCCCTGGCGGTCGAGCGCCTTGACGACGATCTTGTGGGCGCGCGGCACCCGGCCGCGGATGTCGGGAATGCTCAGACACCCCTCCCAGCCCTCGACCACGCGGCTGTCGGCCGGAGTGATGACGGGGTTGATGAGCACGCTCGCCTCGGCATCGTCGCCGTCATCGAGCATCGCGACGAAGATGCGCAGGCCCTCATGCACCTGCGGTCCGGCCAGGCCGACACCGCTGTATTCGTGCATGGTGTCGATCATGTCGTCGATGAACTTCTGGAAGCGCGGGTCCTTGATCTCCGAGCGTTCCACGGACCGGGCCTTCTGGCGCAGCACCGGATGCCCCATGCGCGAGACCTTCAGGATGGACATGCCCGCCAGTACAACAGACTGGCGCTCCGCTGTCCACCTGGCGCCCGCCGTCCGCGCGGATGGTGTCATCGGGGGGCGCCGGGTGTAGACTCACGCCGGTTCGACCGCCCGTACTTCGGAGGATACACGTGAAGACACTTGCGCGCCCGCTGGGACTCGTCGTCATGCTGCTCACCGCCCTTGCCGCCGGGCGAGTCGAGGCGCAGGTCTACCCGAACGCGAAGACGGGTGGCAATTACATGCACAACTACTACTTCGCGCCGGCGGCGAGCAGCACGCCGTGGTGGCCGTCGTGGTCGCCGGACGGCAAGCGCATCGCCTTCGCGATGGACGGCTCGATCTGGACGATCGAGGTGGGCAGCACGGTGGCCAAGGAGCTCGCCTACTCGCCGCGCGAATACCTGTCGATGCCCGAGTATTCACCCGACGGCAAGTGGCTCGCCTACACAGCCGACGACGACGCGAAGAGCATCAACCTGCGGCTGCTGAACCTGGCCACCGGCGCGTCGGTGGACCTGACGACCGGGCCGCACGTGAACCACGAACCGGCCTGGTCGCCGGACGGCAGGCGCCTCGCCTACGTCTCGACGGCGCCGAACGGCTACTTCAACGTGTTCGTGATGGACATCGTGGACGGCAAGCCGGGCAAGAGCGTCCAGGTGACGACCGATAACTCGTTCGGCCGCGATCGCCTCTACTTCGGCGATGTGGACGTGCACATCTCGCCTGCCTTCTCGCCGGACGGCAAGGAGCTGCTGCTCGTCTCGAATCGCGGCATCCCGCTCGGCTCGGGCGGCATCTGGCGCGTGCCGGTCGAACCGAACGTCATGGCGACGCCGCGGGCGAAGGTGATCCACAAGGAGGAGACGCTCTATCGCACGCGGCCGCAGTGGTCGCCCGACGGCAAGCGCATGGTCTACGCCTCGCATCTCGGCGGCCAGTACACCGAACTCTTCGTGCTGCCCACGGTGGGCGGCGAGCCCTACAAGATGACCTTCAGCGGTCACGACAACTTCCTGCCGCGCTGGTCACCCGACGGCGAGTGGATCGCTTACATCTCGAACGAAGAAGGCATTCCGCAACTGAAGACGATGAAGTCGTGGGGCGGTGAGCAGCACATCGTGCGGATCGCCGAACGGCGCTACATGCGGCCGATGGGCACGGTGTCCGTGCGCATCGTCGATGATGCAACCGGCGCGGAACTGGCAGCGCGTGTCTATCACACGGCCGCCGACGGCAAGCCCTACACGCCGCCGGACTCGTACGAGCGGCTCGCCACGCTCAACCGGCACCTCTTCCACACGCCCGGCCACTACATCACCCGGGCGCCCGTTGGCGCCTTCAAGATCGAGGCGACGCACGGCTTCGAGTACGAGCTCGCGACCACGACCATCGACATCAAGCCGGGCTCGACGAACAACGTCACGCTGCGGATGAAGCGGATGGTCGATTTCGGCGCCCGCGGCTGGCAGTCGGGCAGCAACCACGTGCACATGAACTACGCGGGCAACCTGCACAACACGCCCGAGAACATGCTGATGATGGCCCGCGCCGAAGACATGGGCATGACCAGCCTGCAGGTGGCCAACAAGGACAACCGCGTGCTCGACTACCAGCACTACACGCCCGGCCAGTCGCTGCATCCGCTGTCGAAGGACGGCTACGTGATGCACGTCGGCCAGGAATACCGGCCGCCGTTCTACGGCCACATCTCGCTCTTCAACCTGAAGAACAACCTGGTGTCGCCGTTCGTGACCGGCTACGAGGGCACCGGCATCGGCAGCCTGTATCCATCGAACACCGACATCTTCCGCTACGCGAAGCAGCAGGGCGCCATCGGCGCCTACGTGCACCCGTACGCCGGCGACGCCGACCCGCTCGAGGGCAGCCTCGGCACGGCCAAGGGGTTCCCGGTGGACGTCGCGCTCGGCTCGCTCAGCTACCACGAGCTGTGGTCGCAGAGCGCGGGTGATGCCGTGCTCACGGTGTGGTACCACACGCTCAACAACGGCTTCCGCGTGCCGGTCACGGGCGGCGAAGACTCGATCTCGAGCCTGCACCGCGTCGAACTCGTGGGCGTGTCGCGCGGCTACTTCCACCTCGGCGATCGGCCGCTCACCTGGGAGAACTGGATGAGCGCGATGCTCGCCGGCAAGGGCTTCGTCACCAACGGACCGCTGCTCGAGTTCAGCGGCAACGACGCCACGATGGGCGAGGAAGTGACGCTGCCGGCCTCCGGCGGCCGCGTGACGTTCCGCGGCACGCTGCAGTCGATGGTGGGCGTCGAGCGCTTCGAACTCGTCTCGGGCGGCAAGGTGGTGCACACGATTCCGCTCACCGGCGACAAGCGCAGCGCCTCCTTCGAGCTGCCGCTCGACCTCAAGGCGAGCGGCTGGTACTCGCTGCGCGCGATCGGCGCGCCGCGCACCTTCCCGGTCGAGAACTCGCGGCCGATGGCCGTGACCAACCCGATCTTCGTCACCGTCGGCACGCAGCCCATCCGCAGCGCCGCCTCGGCCGACTACTTCGTGCGCTGGATCGACAAGCTGACGGCGATGGCCGACAAAGACCCGGGCTGGCGCAGCGACAAGGAAAAGGCGCACGTGCTCGGCCAGTTCAAGGAAGCGCGCGACATCTATCTGGCGCGCGGCAAGGAAGCGGCGGCGGCCGGCCGCCCCTAGCATGAGCCAGTTCCGCTTCTGCCCCGTCTGCGGCGCCGCGCTCGAACCGCGCGCGCTGCGGACGGGCGAGCCGATGCGGCTCGTCTGCACGGGGCCGACCTGCGGCTTCGTGTTCTATCTCGACCCGAAACTCGCGGTGGGCACGATCGTCCGCATGCCCGACGGGCGCATCGTGCTCACCCGCCGGGCCATCGAGCCCGGGTACGGCCTGTGGGTCTTTCCCGGCGGCTACGTCGACCGCGGCGAAGAGGTGCGCACGGCGGCCATCCGCGAGGTGCGCGAGGAAGCCGGCATCGACATCCGCCTCGACGGCCTCGTCGGCATCTACTCGTATCCCGGGGTGACGGCCGTCATCATCGTCTACAGCGCCGTGTGGACGGGCGGCACTCTCGCCATCGACGACGAGAGCTCCGAAGTCCGCACGTTCGATCCGGCCGATTTGCCGTGGGACGAGATGGCGTTCCCGAGCACGAAGGATTCCCTGCGCGACTATCTCGACGGCCGCCGCGAGAGCCCGGCCG
>JAEUQR010000198.1 GCA_016789705.1 Acidobacteriota bacterium | reverse complement strand
TGGCCCATGGCCGGCATCTTGTACTCGGACGACTTGATCACGATGTCCGGCGGGCCGAAGCCGTCACGCACGCCCTGCCACTCGTTCGACGTGATGAGCGGCTTGGCCTTCGGCAGGTCCTTCGGGTCGCCCTGCGGGGCGCCGGCGTCGACCCATTTCACGATCGTGTCGATCTGCTCCTGCGAGAGCGACATGTCGTTCTTGAACTTCTGCACGCCGACCGACTGGTCGATGTGCCAGGGCGGCATCTGCTTGCGCGCGACGCGGTCCTTGATCGAGCGGGCCCACGGGCGCGCCTGCTGATAGGTGACGAGCGACATCGGCGCGATGGACTCGGGCTGATGACACGCCTGGCACTTGGCCTGGAAGATCGGCGCGATGTCCTTCGAGAACGTCGGCGACGCGCCGGCGTTCTGTGCCGCAGCCGGCAGCGCGCTGGCCGCGAGCATGCCAAGCACACCCGACAGCACCCACGGATTCATACGACGCATGTCCCGCCTCCTCATCAACGAGCAAACACGGAACGGGCGGCCGGAACCCGGGCACCCGCCGAACCCCGGGATTCTAGCGGCTTGGCTCCGCCGTTGCAATTGGCGACACTGCACGACCGCCCGGCCATAATCAGACCGTTCCGTGCCGCGTCCCCGCCGTCCCGTCCCGCCCCCGCCTCCCTCCGATACGGCGGCCGCCGTCCCGGTCCGGCCTGAGCCGCCGGATCCACCTGGCCGACCCGGCTCGATGGGCCTGCCGGGCGTGGCCGGAGTGTTCCTGCTGGCGCTCGGCCTGCGCCTGCTGCACCTCTGGCAGATGGCCGGCGCCCCCTACTTCTCGGTGCTCATGGGGGATGCCCGCGGCTACGACGCATGGGCCCGGCGCCTGGCCGCCGGCGACTGGATCGGCACCGACGTCTTCTACCAGGCGCCGCTCTACCCCTACTTCCTCGGCGTGGTCTACGCCGTGGCCGGGGCCGACCCGGGCACCGCGCGGCTCCTGCAGGCCGTACTTGGCGCGGCGTCTGCGGCACTGCTCGCCGTGGGCGCGGCGCGGCTCTCCGGCGCCCGCGCCGGCCTCGTCGCCGGTCTCACGCTGGCGCTCTACGCGCCGGCGATCTTCCTCGACAGCCTGCTGCAGAAGTCGGTGCTCGACGTGTTCTTCGTCACCGGCATCATCACGGCGCTCGCGTTCGTGCTGACCGGCGACGACCGGCGGCGCTGGTGGGCGCTCGCCGGACTCGCCGCGGGAGCGCTGGCCCTGACGCGCGAGAACGCGCTCGTGCTCGTCGCGGTCATCGCGGCGTGGATCGGCCTCTCGGCGCCGGCGGCGCGCGTCGGTCGCGGGCGAGCGCTCGCGCTCTTCCTCGCCGGTGTCGTCGTGGCGATCGCGCCCGTCGCCGCGCGCAACTTCGCCGTGAGCGGCGAGGTGTACCTGACGACGTCGCAGTTCGGTCCGAACTTCTACATCGGCAACAACGCCGACGCCGACGGCTCTTACCAGTCGCTGCGTTTCGGCCGCGGCTCGCCGGAGTTCGAACGCGTCGATGCCACGGAACTGGCGGAACGCGCCGAAGGACGCGCACTCACGCCGGCCGAGGTCTCGTCGTACTGGACGCGGCGCGCCACGGCGTTCATCAGCGGCGAGCCTGGCGCGTGGCTTGCGCTCATGGCGCGCAAGACGGCGCTGCTCGTGAACGCGCGCGAGGCCGTCGACACCGAAAGCCAGGAGTCGTATGCCGAGTGGTCGTGGCCGCTGAAGTTCCTCGGCGTCGTGACCCATTTCGGCGTGCTCGTGCCACTCGCGGCCTTCGGCGTGTGGGCCACGTGGGCGGACCGCCGCCGTCTCGGCGTGTTCCTCGCGATGGCCCTCGCCTTTGCCGCATCGACCATCGCTTTCTACGTCTTCGCGCGCTACCGCTATCCCCTCGTGCCGCTGCTCGTGCTCTTCGCGGCCGGCGGTCTGGCGGCGTTGCCGCGGCTCATGCAGGCGGCATCGCGGCGTCAGCTGGCCGGGGCGGGCGCCGGCGTGGCGGCCGTCGCCGTGCTGTGTCAGCTCCCGCTGCTCTCGCCGACCCGCAGCCGCGCCATCACCGACACGAACCTCGGCACCGCGCTGTACGAGGCCGGCCGTCACGACGAGGCCATCGCGTGTTACCGGCGCGCGATCGACGTGCAGTCCGACTACGTGCCGGCATTCAACAACCTCGGCGTGACGCTGCGCGCGGCGGGGCGCACCGACGAGGCCATCCGCGCCTATCGTGACGGCCTGGCGCTGCGCGACGATTACCCCGACCTGCACTACAACCTCGCGAACGCGTTGCTCGCCGTGGGCCGGCCCGACGAAGCGGCGGCGCACCTGCGTCAGGCGGCCGTGGGCACGCCGGACTCGGCCGGTGTGCAGAACAACCTCGGACTCGCGCTCGCCGAGAAGGGCCAGCTCGCGGAGGCGGCCGCGGCCTTCGAACGCGCCGCGCAGCTCGACCCGGCCTCACCCAGAGCCTGGCGCAACCTCGGCAACGTGCTCGCCACGCTCGGCGACGACCAGAGGGCCTTCGCGGCGCTGTCGCAGGCCGCCGCGCTCGCGGCCGCCGACGCCGAGTCGCACTACGACCTCGGCGTCTTCCTGCTCGAGCGGAATCGGCATGCCGAGGCCGTCACGGCGTTCACGACTGCCCTGCGCGTTCGGCCGGACTATGCCGAGGCCCACAACAACCTCGGCATCGCTTACGGGTCGCTCGGCGACCTCGACCGCGCCATCGCACAGTTCGAGGCCGCCCTGCGGGCCCGGCCCGGCTTCGAGGACGCGGCGCGCAACCTGGCGATGGCCCGCGGCGCGCTCCGCTAGCGGGCGCGCTGCACGGACGCGAGGCGCCCCCGCATTTCGGGGCTTGACGCCGCCCCCTGCGCGGCGTAGCCTCCGCCGCTAGCGCTTGTCACAACTTGTATACGCCGGGTCAGGCCGTGTCTTCCGCGGCCGGGGGGACGGGATGTCGAACTCGCTTCGAATCACGGTCGTCGTACTGGGCTGGCTCCTCTTCCTGCCGGCCGCCGGCTTCGCCCAGAGCGCCATCACCGGCGTGGCACGCGACTCCTCCGGCGGCGTGCTGCCGGGCGTGACGGTGGAAGCCGCCAGTGACGCGCTCATCGAAGGCACGCGCTCGGCCATCACCGACGATCAGGGCCTGTATCGCCTGGTGGACCTGCGCCCCGGCACCTACACGGTGACCTTCTCGCTGCCCGGCTTCAACAGCTTCAGGCGCGCCGGCCTGCAGCTGACCGCCGAATTCACCGCCACCATCAATGCCGAACTGCGCGTCGGCGCGCTCGAGGAATCGATCATCGTGACCGGCGCGGCGCCGGTCGTCGATGTCACCACCGCGGCGCGCGCGCAGGTGCTCGACCGCGAGGCCATCGACTCGATTCCCACGGGCCGCAGCATCCAGGGCATGGCGCAGCTCGTGCCGGGCGTCAGCCTGAACCTGCCCGACACCGGCGGCGCCCGCGCCATGCAGCAGACCTACATGTCGACACGCGGCATGACCACGGCCAACACGACGATGCTCGTGGACGGGCTCATGGTCAACGGCCTGCAGGGGGACGGCGCCATCCAGAGCTACTTCAACGACGCCATGAATCAGGAAGTGAGCATCCAGGTGAGCGGCATCTCCGCCGACACGTCGGCCGGCGGCGTGCGCATGAACATGATTCCGCGCGACGGTGGCAACCGCGTCAGCGGCGACTACAAGGTGGCCTTCCGGCCGGGCGACTGGCAGTCGAGCAACCTCACGGACCGCCATGTCGCACGCGGCCTGTCGGCCGGCAACGCCATCGACCGCATCTTCGACACGACGCTCGCCGTCGGCGGTCCGATCCTGCGCAACAAGCTGTGGTTCTTCACGACCGGACGCTACTTCTCGGTCAACAACTTCATCGCCAACACCGTGCAGGACGATGGCAGCCGCGGACTCGACGACCAGTACATCAAGAGCGGCCTGGCGCGGCTGACCTGGCAGATCTCGAACAGCAACAAGCTCTCGGCCTACTTCGACGAGATCGACAAGTACCGCGGGCACGACATGCAGAGCAACGAAGATCCGGAAGAAGCGGCGCTGCAGTGGTTCTCGCCCGCGTACCACACCGCCGCCCTCAAGTACACGTCCACGGTGACGAACGCGATGTTGTTCGAGGCCGGGTATTCGCGCAACCTCGAGTACTACACGAACAGCTACCAGGATGGCGTGGAGCAGGCCCGATTCACGGGCGCCTGGTTCGCCGGCGCGTCACGCCTCGAGAACGACCTCGGCGGGCGCCGGACGGCCGCCACGGCCCAGAACACGCAGAGCCCCGAACGCCACGCGCTGCAGGCCTCGCTGACCTACCTCTGGGGCGCGCACAGCTTCAAGGCCGGCATGCAGTACACGTGGGGCGACTTCTGGCACACGGTCGATGCCAACGCCGACCTCACGCAGCAGTACCGCAGCAACAGCACCGGCGTCCGCTTCACGGTGCCCGACAGCGTCGTCATCCGCAACACGCCGCTGCGCTACGGCGAACGCCTGAACCGCGACCTCGGGCTCTACGTGCAGGACTCGTGGCGCCTCAACCGGCTCACCGTCAACGCCGGCGTGCGCTGGGAGAACATCAAGGCGCAGGTGCTGGCCAGCGAGTCGCCGGCCGGGCGGTTCGTGCCGGTGCGCAAGTACGAAGCCATCCAGAACCTGCCCAACTGGCGCGACTGGGCGCCGCGATTCTCGGCCGTGCTCGACGTCTTCGGCAACGGCAAGACGGCCGTCAAGTATTCCGTCAACCGCTACAACCAGATCCGCACGACCGGCATCGCCGCCAACTACAACCCGCTGCTGTCGCAGACCGCCACCCTCCCGTGGCGCGATGCCAACGGCAACGACATCGCCGAAGGCGAACGCGGCTGCACCGGGTATCCCCGCGTCGGCTGCGAAATCGATTTCTCGGCCCTGTCGTCGAACTTCGGCATCGCCGCGCTCAACGAGTTCGGCGACTACCCGCGCACGTGGAACCTCGAGAACGCCTTCGAACTGCAGCACGAAGTGCTGCCGGGCCTGTCGGTGTCGACGGCCTTCTTCCACGGGGGGTTCCGCAACCTGACCAACACGGTGAACCAGAGCTGGTCGCTCGCCGACTACACGCCGTACACCTTCTACAACCCGGCAACCGGCGCCCCGATCGAGGTCTACGCGCGCAGCCTCGAGGCCACACGGCGCCCGACGCGGAATCTCGACACCTTCGACCCGGCGCGCAAGCGTTCGTACAACGCGTTCCAGGCCAACACGACGTGGCGCATCCCGGGCGGCGGGCAGCTCTTCGGCGGCTACACGATGGAGCGTGAACGCCAGAAAGCCTGCACCGCGCCCGACGACCCGAACTACCTCGCCACTGGCAGCACGACCAACTACGCAACGCAGGCGTTCTGCGACGACTTCGCCATCGACATTCCGTGGAAGCACCAGTTCAAGCTGTCGGGCACGCGCAGCATCGGCTGGGGATTCGACCTGAGCGTGGCGTTCCAGAGCAACCAGAGCCCGAACAGCACGCGCGTGATGAACGTCACGCGGGGCGTCACGCGTTACCCCGCCGGCTGTCCGGCGCCCTGTCCGGCCGGCCAGGTCATCATGCCCACCGCGACGTTCGGTCAGGGTTCGCTCATCGTGTTCCTGGAGCCCGAACGCGGCACCTTCGTCGAGCGCATCAATCAGCTCGACTTCAAGCTGTCGCGGCGTTTCCAGGTGGGACGCTTCCAGGTGCTGCCGGTCATCGAGGTCTTCAACCTGAACAACAGCGACGCCATCATCAGCTACGTGACGACCAACGCGCTGAGCGCCTCGTACCTGGCGCCCAACAGCATCATGCAGGGGCGGATGTTCGGGGCCGGCGTCACGACCCGCTGGTAACGGGGGCGGCGCGCCCCCTGCGGTGCCGCTTGCACGACGGTGCGCCTTCTGAGACCCTCAGGGCAGGAGGCGACCATGGCATCGCTCGACGATCTTCCGCTCGACACCGGGCGTGGAGACCCGGCAGGGATGGCGCCCTCCGCTCCGTCCTCCCCAGGGCCGAGGGTCGTCCAGGTCGGCATGCTCGCGGCACTCGTCGCGGGTGCCGGTATCTGGTATGCGGTGACGCGCCAGCGCGACGCCGACGCACCCGCGACGGCGGCCGCGCCGCCCGCCGTGGCGGCACCTGCCGCGGATGCCGCGCCCGTCGCCGCACCGCTGCCGCCGCTCGGCGAGATGGACCCCTATGTGCGTGAGCTCTTCGCAACGCTCGGCACGCACCCCGAGTTCCTGAAATGGCTGGCGACCGACGACCTCCTCGGTGCGCTCGTCACGGCGATCGACCGGCTCGCCGAGGGCCAGTCGCCGGCACGGGATCTGGCCGTGCTCCGGCCCACGGAGGGATTCGCGGTGACCCGCGCGGGTGGCATCACCCGCCTCGATCCCGTGACGACGGCGCGCTACGCGCCGCTCGTCGCGGCGGTGACCACGGTGAGCCCCGCCACCGCAGCTGGCGCGTTCACGACGCTGCGTCCGCGGCTCGTCGACGCGTGGATGGCGCAGGGGCATCCCGACGGCAGTTTCGACGAGGCAGTGCGCCGGGCCATCGCGGTCGTGGCCACGACGCCCGACGTGCCGGGGGATGCCGCGCTCGTGCCCGGCGTGGGCGGCTACGCCTATGCCGATCCGGCATTCGAGCGGCTGCCCGCCGCGCAGAAACATCTCATTCGGATGGGGCCGGACCACGTGCGGCGCGTCCGTGAAGCCGCCCGGCAGTTTGGCGCCGCGCTGGCGGCGCGCGCCACGACGCCGGCGGCGCCGGCACCGCCACCACGGCAGTAACACGCGCCATCGGCGTCGGCGGCCCACCGATGGCCGGGCAGGTTGCGCC
Source organism: Acidobacteriota bacterium (assembly GCA_016789705.1). GTDB lineage: Bacteria > Acidobacteriota > Vicinamibacteria > Vicinamibacterales > UBA2999 > CADEFD01. Next base: position 20,304 of record JAEUQR010000198.1, on the reverse strand, counting down.
ACGGGGGCCCGGCGCGAGAGAATCATTCCACGTCCCCATGGAACGCGCCTGCCCCGTCGAACGCCAGCCCGTCTCCTGGGTCCGTGACCCGCGCCGCTGGGCGTTTGCCGGCATCGGCGTGGCCTCCGTCGGCCTCGGCTGGCTCGGCGTGTTCATTCCCGGCCTGCCGACCACCATCTTCCTCATCATCGCGTCCTACTGCTTCACGCGCAGTTGCCCGTGGCTCGAGGATCGCCTGCTGCGCATTCCGCTCTTCGCGCCCTACATGAAGGTGCTCGACGAAGGCCGCGGCATGTCGAAGAAGGCAGCCACGAGCGCGCTCGTCTCCATGTGGTCGTGCGTGGGCGTGAGCCTCGGCGTGCTGTATCTCGCCAGCCGCCTCACGCCGTGGATGGCCGCCGCCGTCGTGCTCGCCGCCGTGGCCGGCACCGGCATGATCCTGCTCTACGCGCGCAAGCCGCATGCGGCGCCCTGACGCGCGCAAGCCGCATGCGGCGCCCTGACGTGCGCAAGCCGCACCCCGCGGCCTGAGCCTCCCGGCGCGTCCGCGCCCTTCGCGTCCTCCCCCGGTCCGGCGTATCGTGTGGGCCGGAGGTCTGCATGGTTCCCGTATCTCGTCTGACGCTCGCACTCACGCTGGCTGCCCTGACGGCCGGCATCGTCGTGGCCACGGCGGTCGTTCCGGTGGCACAAGGAGGCCGTTCCGTGATCCAGCGTTCGAATCCCCCCGGGCTCTCGACGCCCACCGGCTACTCGCACATCGTGTCGGCCACCGGCGGCCGCACGATCTACATCTCGGGCCAGGTGGCCTTCGACGCGAAGGGACAGCTCGTGGGCAAGGGCGACCTCGCCGCGCAGACCCGCCAGGTCTTCGCGAACCTCGAGACCGCGCTCACGGCGGCCGGCGCCACCTTCAACGACGTGGTCAAGACGAACTACTACATGCTCGACGCCTCGCAGGTCGGCGTCGTGCGCGAGATCCGCACGAAGTACTTCACGAACGAGCTGCCGGCCAGCACGCTCGTCGAGGTACGCCGGTTGGCGAACCCCGACTTCCTCATCGAGATCGAAGTCATCGCCGTGGTCGCACCGTAACGCCCCTCGACGCAACGGCTCGACCCGCCGGGCGTGGTATCGTCCGCGCTCCGGAGGGGTGCATGCGTCGATCGACCGTTCCTGCCGCCGTCTGTGGTGTCATGCTCGCGGCGTCCGCGGGGCTCGTGCCGGCCCACGCGCGGCAACAGCCCACGCGCGGACCGGAGGCCGCCGTGCGGGCCGCCTACGACACCGCCCTTCGCGAGCTCCCGTTCGCCGACACGCAGGACTTCGCCGATGCGCGTCGCGGCTTCATCGCCACGCTGCCGCCGCGTGACGCCGGACGCTACGGCTTCCTCGACAACGACACGCCGCCCGACACGGTGCACCCGAGCCTGTGGCGGCTGGCGCGTCTGAACGCCATCCACGGCCTCTTCGAGGTCGTGCCGGGCGTGTACCAGGTGCGCGGCTTCGCGCTCGCCAACGTCACCTTCATCGAAGGGGCGACGGGCCTCATCGTGGTGGACCCGCTCGGCTCGGTGGGTGCGGCCCGCGCCGCGCTCGCGCTGTACTACGCCCACCGGCCGAAGAAGCCGGTCTCGACCCTCATCTACACCCACAGCCACAGCGACCACTACGGCGGCGCCCGCGGCGTCATCGACGCGGCGGATCTCGCCGCCGGCCGCGTCGCCGTCATCGCCCCGGCCGGCTTCATGGACGAAGTCATCGACGAGTCGGTCGTGGCCGGCAACGCCATGAGCCGGCGCGCCGCGTATCAGTTCGGCGCCCCGCTGCCGCGCGGCCCGCGCGGGTCGGTGGATGCGGGCCTCGGGAAGATCGATTCGGTGGGCGCGCCCGGGCGATCGCTCGTGCCGCCGACGATCGAGATCGCGGCGCCGCTCGACCGCCGCACCATCGACGGCGTGCCGATCGTGTTCCAGCTCACGCCGCAGTCGGAAGCCCCGGCCGAGATGCACCTCTTCCTGCCGACGCACAAGGTGCTGAATCTCGCCGAGAACGCCACGCACACGATGCACAACCTGCTGCCGCTGCGCGGCACCGAAGTGCGCGACTCGCGGAGCTGGTCGGCGTATCTCAACGACGCGCTGGAACGATTCGGCGCCGCCACCGACGTGCTCATCGCGCAGCATCACTGGCCCGTCTGGGGCCGCGACCGCGTCGCCACGGCGCTCGCCAACCAGCGCGATCTCTACAAGTTCCTGCACGACCAGAGCGTGCGGCTCATGAACCACGGCTACACGCCGGCCGAGATCTCGGCGCAGCTCACGCTGCCGCCGGGCCTCGCGCGCGACTGGGCGGCGCGCGGCTATTACGGCACGCTCTCGCACAACGCCAAGGCGGTCTACCAGAAGTACATCGGCTGGTACGACGGCCATCCCGCGAACCTCGATCCGCTGCCCGTCTCCGACGGCGCGAAGAAATACGTCGAGTACATGGGCGGCGCAAGCGCCGTCGTCGCCAGGGCGCGCCGGGACTTCGCCCGCGGCGAGTTCCGCTGGGTGGCGGAGGTGATGCGCCATGTGGTCTTCGCCGACCCGTCCAACGCCGAGGCACGTGCGCTCGGGGCCGATGCGTTCGAGCAGCTCGGCTACCTGGCGGAGTCGGCCACGTGGCGGAACGCCTACCTGCTCGGCGCCCAGGAACTGCGGCAGGGACCGCCGGCGGCGCGGCCCTCGACGCTCGACCCGGAGATGGTGTCGGCCATGCCGGTCGCGATGGTGTTCGACGTGCTCGGCACACACGTGAACGCGCCCAGGGCGTGGGCGCGCGAGGTGGTCGTGAACTGGACGTTCACCGACACGCGCGAGCAGATCGTGGTGACGCTGCGCCACGGGGCGCTCACGCACGTCAGCGGGAAACGCGCCGCGGCCGCGGCCGCCACTGTCTCGCTCACTAGAGCGGCCTTCGACGCACTCGTGCTCGGCCGCCAGACGCTGGCCGGGGCGCAGACGGCCGGCACCGTGACCGTCACGGGCGACAGCGCCGCGGCCGCGATCCTCTTCGAGGTGCTCGACCGCTTCGACGCCGGCTTCCCGATCGTCGAGCCGCGGCGTCCGCAGAAGGCCGGCTGAGGCTCCGCGTGACGCGGGGCCTCAGCGGTGCCGCCGCTTCCTGGCTCGCGGCGACGCGGGTGGCGCCGGCAGCCGCCGGCGCAGGAGCGCCAGGTCGCGGTGGTAGCCCTCGGCATCGCCGTAGTCGAAGAAGTGATGGTAGCGGGCGTGCGGCGCGGGCACGTCGTGCGCGTGCTTGATCGGGCACCAGTACTGCTCGGTGCGCGCCGCCACTTCGCGGACGTAGGCGATGACGCCGTTGGCGTAGGTGCAGAACGTGCAGTTCGCCTTCTCGATCGCGTTCAGGTACTGGAGCTTGTGCCGGTCGATGGCGAGAAACGGCGCCCGCCGCACGCGCGCGATGCCGTAGATCGGAAAGCAGATCCACTGGTAGACCGTCGTCCAGGCGTCGAGCAGCAGGAACGGCAGAAGGAGCGAGTAGATGACGGGCGCCGTGAGCAGGCTCCACGGATTGGCGCCAATGAGATACGCGGGCAGGCTCTGTCGAAGCCGCGCGTGCAGCTCATGCACGTCGCGGTCGAATTCCACGCGCCCCCGCCGCAGGCGGTAGCGCCAGCGGCGGCGCTGCTCGAACGCCTCGCGCCGCGCCGCGCGACGCAGCACGTGCAGGCGCCGGGCCACCCGCGCTTCGTTCGGCGTCAGGGGCGGCACGTCCGGCGGCACGAAGGGCACCCGCAGGGTCGTCATGGCTACCGCTCCCGCGGAAGGCTGACGTTGAGCGGCGTGGCGGCGTCGGCCGCCACGTCCACGGTGGTCGTGAACGGGCGATGCCCGGGTGCCGTCACGTCCACGCGGTGCGCGCCGGGCGCCAGATGCAACTCGTACCAGCCGTCATCCGAGCTCATCCAGCGCTCACCGTCGACCATCACGGTGGCGGTGACGGGCTGCACGCGCAGTTCCAGGAGACCGACCGCCGTCGCGGTGGCCGCCGGCGCCGGCGGCGGGCTGGCAATCGGCGGGGCCGAGCGCGGCGGCGTGTAGGTGCCCTCGGGCGGTGCCGGCACCGGCGCCATCACGTCCGGCCGCTGGCTCGGCATCCCGGGCGGAAGCCGCCGCATCGCGTGGTGCACGGTGAAGGTCGATCCCGGCCGCAGGTAGACGCTGAATTCCGCCGTCTCGAAACCCTCGAGATAGAGCGCGATGCGATGCCCGCCGGGCGGTAGCGGCAGGCGCTGGAAGACGCCGTCGAAGTCATCGACGACGCCGGCGTAGAAGCCGTCCACGTACACGGCCGCCATCCGGTCGCGGCAGTCGATCCGGAGTTCGGCCCGCTGGTCATAGGGCGGGTAATACCAGTACGGGTGCACCGGACGCGGCCACCACGGGTAGGGGCCGAAGAACGGGTCGTAGAAGTAGCCGCCGATGAAGACGATGCTGCCGCGCGAGGTCGGGCGTGGCACGACGCGGGGGGCCGGGCGTGGCGCGGGCCGTGGTGCCGGACGCTGCCGGTCGCGGGCCTGGGCATCGCCGGGCCGGCGCTCCCTCGCCTGGTCGTCGGGACTGGTGTCGCGGACCTCGGGAGGCCGCCGCTCGCGGGCCTGATCGCCCATGGCCCGTGCGGTCACTGCCGGCAAGGCGAACGCGCACGCCATCGCCGCCACCATCGAGACAGATTTCAGAGGCATGACCCGACTCCTTCCGTTCGCGGGCATCGCCGGGGCTCGTCCCCACCGGCAAAGCGCGCAAGGTGCGTACCAAGGCCGGTACGCGGGAGGCGGCGCGTTCCGAGGGATGACCGTGCGTGGTGCCGCAGGCGACGGCGGATGGGTCCCACCGTCCCGGGGAATCTCCCCGACGACCGGTCGGGATGGGGCCGGCGGGATCATTCGTAGCGCAGCGCCTCGATCGGATTGAGCGCCGCGGCCTTCCGCGCCGGATAGAAGCCGAAGAAGACGCCGACCACGACGGCGAACCCGAAGGCCAGGATCACCGCGCCGCCGGTGACGGCGACCGGCCAGCCCGTCACCCGCCCCACGAGCGCCGAGGCCGTGAATCCGAGCGCGATGCCGATGAGTCCGCCGGCCACGCTCAGCACGATCGCCTCGACGAGGAACTGCAGCAGCACGTCGATGTCGCTCGCGCCGACCGAGAGGCGCAGGCCAATCTCCTTCGTGCGCTCGGTGACCGACACCAGCATGATGTTCATGATGCCGATGCCGCCGACCACCAGCGACACCGCCGCCACCGCCGCCAGCAGCCACGTCATCGTCGTGGTCGTCGACGTGAGCACGCTCGCCATCTCCTCCATCGAGCGCACCATGAAGTCGTCATCCTGACCGGCCTCGAGGCCGTGGCGCCGGCGCAGCACGCCGGCAATCGCCTGCGACACGGCATCGGTCGTCACCCCCGACTCGGCCGAGATCCACAGGTTCTGCACGTGGGTGATGCCGAGCAGCCGCCGCTGGGCGGTCGTGTAGGGGACGATCACGACGTCGTCCTGGTCCTGTCCCATGGCCGCCTGGCCCTTGCGGCTGAGCACGCCGATGACGCGGAACGGCGAGTTGCGGATGCGCACGGCCGCGCCCGTCGGGTCGGTGCCGGCGCCGAACAGCTGGTCGCGCACGACCGCGCCGAGCACCGCCACGCTTGCGGCGCGCGACACGTCCGAGGGCGAGAGGAACACGCCGTACTCGAGCGGCCAGACGCGCAGCGCCGCCAGCTCATCCCCCGCCCCCTGCACCTGCGTGCCCCAGTTGGTGGTTTCGGCCACGATCTGCGCGCGCACGTTGACGCCGGGCGACAGGTAGCGGATGCCCGGCACCTCGGCGCGGATGGCCTCGGCGTCGGCGGCGGTGAGTGTCGTGGTGGCGCCCTGGCCCTGGCGCACCGGGCCGAATCCCGTCGACCCCGCCGAGACGATGACGACGTTGGTGCCGGCGCTGCGTATCTGGCCCTCGATGCTCGCCCGGGCGCCGTTGCCGATGGCGACCATCACGATGACCGCCGCGACGCCGATGATCATCCCGAGCGCGGTGAGCGAGGTCCGCATCGCGTTCCGGCGCAGCGCCCGCACGGCCACGGCGAAGACCATGAGGATGTTCATCGGCGCCTCACAGTCGCACCTCGGCGACATCCGGCGCGGCCCGCAGGCGGACGAGGTCGGCGACCGCGTCGTGGCGGTTGGCCACCGGCTGGTCCACCCGGATCCGGCCATCGAGGAACGACACCAGCCGGGCGGCGTACTGGGCCACGTCGCGCTCGTGGGTGACGATCAGAATCGTGAGTCCGCGCTCGATGTTGAGGCGCTGGAAGATCTCGACGATCTCGACGCTGGTGCGCGAGTCGAGGTTGCCGGTGGGCTCGTCGGCCAGGAGCAGGGGCGGCTCATTGACGAGCGCGCGGGCAATCGCCACCCGCTGCTGCTGGCCGCCCGACATCTGGTTCGGCCGATGAAAGCGCCGATCGCCCAGGCCCACGGCGTCGAGCGCCGCGGCGGCGCGCTCGCGGCGCTGCCGGCCCGACACGCCGCGCGCGTACATGAGCGGCAGTTCCACGTTCTCGAGCGCCGAGGTCCGGGCCAGCAGGTTGAAGCCCTGGAAGACGAACCCGATCTCCTGATTGCGCACGCGGGCGAGCTGGCGGTTCGTGAGAGCCGACACGTCTCGTCCGTTCAGCAGGTAAGTGCCGCTCGTCGGCCGGTCGAGGCAGCCGAGCAGGTGCATGAAGGTGGACTTCCCGGATCCGGACGGCCCGGTCAGGGCGAGGAACTCGCTCGCGGCGACGTCGATCGACACGCCGCGCAGCGCGCGGACATCGACCTCGCCGAAGGTGTAGGTCTTCGTGAGATCGCGCACCGAGATGAGCGGCCGGTCCATGACCTTCGCCCTCAGGGCGTGCGCGGTGCGCCGCCCGCGCCGCCTCGCGGGCGCCTGGCGGCGGGCAGGAGCGGCGACCGCGTGCTGCCCGATGCGCTCGTGGCCGCGGTGGTGGATGCCGCGAGGCTGGTGACGACCTCGTCGCCCTCCTCGAGCGTGCCCGAGAGGATGGCCGTGAGGCTGGCGTCACTCGTGCCCACGCCGACCGCGACGCGTTGCAGCACGCCGTCGCGCATCACCCACACCTCGGCGGCGGCTCCCGCCTCCGCCGCAGCGCGCCTGGCGCCGCGCGCGCCGGTGCCGTCGGGCCTGTCCACCGGAGCGGCCTGACCGAGGGCGGCGAAGATCTCGGCCCTCGGGCGCACGCGCAGCGCGGCATTCGGCACCCGGAGCACACCGGCGGCCCGCTCGACCTCGATCGTCACGTTGGCCGTCATGCCCGGCTTGAGCCGCAGGTCCGGATTGGGCACGTCGATCGTGGTCACGTAACTCACGACGTTCTGCTCCACCACGGCGGCCAGGCGTACCAGCGACACGGTGCCTGTGAACGCGGTGCCGGAGTAGGCATCGACGCGGAAGGTCACCGGCTGACCGGGCGCGATGCGGCCGATGTCGGATTCGGCCACGCGGGCGTTCACCCGCATCTTCGCCAGGTCCTGGGCGATGACGAACAGCGTCGGCGCCTGCATGCTCGCGGCCACTGTCTGCCCGACGTCGACGTTGCGCGAGATGACGACGCCGTCGATGGGGGCCCGGATGATCGTGTGCCCGAGGTTGACCTCGGTCTGGTTGAGCGAGGCCCTGGCCTGCACGACCTGGGCGCGGGCCGATTCGACCGCCGCCGCGGTGGCGCGGGCGGTGCTCTCGGCGGTTTCGAGATCCGAGGCGGGGATGAGCTGCCGTCGCGACAACTCGCGGGCGCGCGTCAGCTTCAGCTGTGCGTCGTCGCTCTGTACGAGCGCGCGCTTCGCCTCGGCTTCGAGCCGCACGAGCGAGGCGCGCGCCTGTTCGACCTGCGTCTGGAACAGCGACGGCTCGAGTTCGGCCACCACCTGCCCCCGGCGCACGTGTGCGTTGAAGTCGGCGTAGAGGGCCTTGATGGTGCCCGACACCTGGGTGCCCACCTGCACGGTCGTCACCGCCTCGAGTGTGCCGGTGGCGTCGACCGTCTCGACGACGTCGCCTCGGGTCACCCTGGCCGTCACGACCGCGGGGGCCTCTGGTGCGCGGCCCTTCCAGTAGTAGGCGCCGGCCGTCCCGCCGGCGACCAGTGCCAGCACCACGAGCGAGAGGACAAGGCGGTGCTTCACACGGAGGGTGGCTGCACCTCGCGTGCCAGCGGCGGCCCGCCGCGGACGCGCCGCGAACCCGCAGCAGGCGGAGCAGGCCGGGTGGGATTCGTCCGTCCCGCCGGGCATTCCTCGCCGGCCGCTGGCGGCGCGCGCCGCCGGCTCAGCGCGGCGCGGTTTCGCTCAGGCGGTTGAAGCCGTTGAGCGCCGCGACTTTGTAGGCCTCGGCGAGGGTCGGGTGGTTGAAGGCGGCGTCACGCCACACGTCGAGCGTGCCACCAGTGGCCATGAGTGTCTGGCCGATGTGAATCAGCTCGGCGGCGCCGGTGCCGATGATGTGCACGCCGAGCACCTGCAGCGACACCGGATCGAAGAGCACCTTGAGGAAGCCGGCATCGTCGCCGAGCATCTGGCCGCGCGCCAGGTCCTCGTAGCGGGCCACTCCCACCTCGTAGCGCACCCGCTCTGCCGTGAGCTGCTGTTCGGTCTTCCCCACCATCGAGATCTCGGGGATGGTGTAGATGCCGTACGGCAGCGGCGTCTCGGCGCGCACACCGTCGAGCCCGAACATGTGCGCCACGGCGAGCCGTCCCTGCTCCATTGAGGTGGAGGCGAGCGCCGGGAATCCGATGACGTCACCGGCCGCCGAGATGTGCGGCACGGCGGTGCGGAAGGCGGCATCGACGTTCAGCCGGCCGCGCGCATCGGCGTCGAGGCCGGCCGCCGCCAGGTCGAGCGACGCGGTGTTGGCCTGACGGCCCACTGCCGAGAGCAGCACGTCGCCGTGGGCGGTCTTGCCGCTGTCGAGCGTGGCGACGACATGGCCGCGGTCGTCGCGCCGCACGCCGGTGACCGTCTCGCCGAGCCGCAGGGTGGCGCCGCGACGGCGCAACTGGTAACACAACGCCTCGACGATCTCGTCGTCCGCGAACTCGAGCACCACCGGACGCTGGTCGATCACGGTCACGCGGCGGTGCAGGGCGGTGATGATCGAGGCGTACTCGAGGCCGATCACGCTGGCGCCGACGACGATGACGTCGCGCGGCAACTGCGACAGGAGCGGCAGGGCGTCGGTGTCGAAGATCCGCTGCCCGTCCACCGGAATCGACGGCGCGTGCGCCGGCCGCGAGCCGGTGGCGATGAGCACCCGGTCGGCGCTCAGCACGAAGTCGTGGTGGTCGTTGGTCACCTGCACGCGGTGCGGGTCGAGGAAGCGGGCCAGGCCGTCGGCGAGCACGACGCCGTTGCGGGTCAGGTGGCCGTGCACCACGTGCTGCTCGCGGTCCATCACCGACTGCACGCGCCAGGCCAGATCGGCCACCGCCGCATCGGGGCCGGCGGCGAATTCGCGGCCCGGAAACGACCGGCTCGAGAAGCCTGCCAGGTGCAGCACGACTTCACGCAGCGTCTTGGTCGGGATGGTGCCGCGATGGAGCGACACGCCGCCGAGCATCGCCCGCCGGTCGACCATCACGACGCGGCGGCCGGCCTTCGCCGCCGCGATGGCGCCGCGCTGACCGGCCGGTCCGCTGCCGATGACGACGAGGTCGAAGTGTGTCGTCGCCGGCGCGGCGGCGCGGTGGACGGTCCGCCCCGCGGCAGCCGAGGTCAGCGCCGAGCGGCGGATGTCGTGCAGCAGGACGGCGAGCCCCTCGGCCGAGTCGAGCCGATCCTCCGGCGCCTTGCGCAGGCAGCTGAAGACGAGCCCGTCGAGGGCGGCCGGCACGTCGGCGCCGAGCGCCGCGAGCGGCGCCGGTTCGCGCGCCAGCACCGAGGCGGCGACATCGGCCGGCGTGGCGCCGGTGAAGGCGCGCCGCCCGGTGATGAGTTCGTAGAGGATGCAGCCGAGGGCGAAGAGATCGGCGCGCGCATCCACCCGCTCGCCGCGCAGTTGTTCGGGCGCGCAGTAGCCGAGCGTGCCGGCGAAGCCGCCGGCCCCGGTGAGCTCCACGCCCGTCGTGACGGCCTCGGTGGCCCGGCCGGCGACCGCGGAGCGGCGGCCGGTGGCGAGCCCGAAATCGAGCACCTTCACGGCGCCGCTGCGCGTGAGGAAGGTGTTCTCGGGCTTCAGATCCCGATGCACGATGCCTTCGGCGTGCGCGGCGGCGAGGGCATCGGCCATCTGCGCGCCGAGCGCCACCGCATCCACCCACGGCACACGTTCGCGGTCGAGGCGCTGGCGCAGCGTCTCGCCGCGCAGCAGCTCCATGACCACGAGCTGCAGCGCCGGCAGCCGGGCGAACTCGTAGATCGTGACGATGCCCGGATGTGAGAGCGTGGCCACGGCGCGCGCCTCGCGCTCGAAGCGTGCCTGCACCACGGCGTCGTCGGCGACACGCGCCGGCAGCACCTTGATGGCCACCTCGCGGCCCAGCCGCTCGTCGCGGGCGCGGTAGACCTCGCCCATACCGCCCACGCCGAGCAGCTCGAGCACTTCGTACTGCAGCAGGCGGTCACCGGGGGCGAGCCGGCGGCCGTCCCGTTCCGCGTCGGCCATCGATGACAGGTTCAGCCGCGGGCGGCCGCGGGCTGCGCCGCCGAGGCGTGCGCGAAGGCCCAGTAGAGCTCGCGCGCCTTGCGGTACACCGGGCCGGCTTCGAGCGCGCGACCTTCGTACCGCACGCACGGCACGACCTTGCCGTGGTTCCCGGTCGAGAAGATCTCGTCGGCCTCGTGCAGTTCGGCCGGACGGATGGTGCGCTCGCGCACCTCGATGCCGGCGCCGCGCAGCAGCCCGATCACGCGCTGCCGGGTGATGCCGTTGAGGAACGTGCCGTTCGGCACCGGCGTGTGCACGACGCCGTCCTTCACGGTCATCACGTTCTGCGCGGTGAGCTCGGCGACGTTGCCGATTGGGTCACACATGACGGCGTTGTCGAAACCGCGCCGCCTGGCATCGGCGATGGCCAGCCCGGCCATCGGATAGAGACACGCCGCCTTGGCGTGCGTGGGCGCCTGTTCGGGGCTGCAGCGCCGGTACGGCGACAGACACAGCGAGAAACCGCGCAGCGGATCCGGCAGCGGCGACTTGTGGATGACGATCGCAAACTGCGTCGAGTCGGGATCGACGGCCACGAGCCCGGTCTCGGCCCAGAACATCGGCCGGATGTAGAGAGCGGCGTCGGCCGGGAACATGGCGATGCCTTCCCGGGCCAGCTCGAGGACCCGCGCGGCGGTGACCGGGGGCTTCATCAGCAGCCCCTCGGCCGAACGGATCGACCGCGCGCAGTGCAGGTCGAGATCGGGCGCCACCCCTTCGAAGGCGCGCGCGCCGTCGAAGACCGCATTGGCCAGCCAGGCCGCGTTGGTCGCCGACGTCATCAGCGGCACTTCGCCCGTGCCCCAGGTTCCGTTGTAGTAGCAGATGGACGTCACGGTCTCGTCGAGCATGCCCAGCCTCCCAAAGTGTTGGATTATAGTGACCTTCTGACGAAACCCACACGCACGCGGCTCGACAAGCGCCTCCGGGCCGACCAGCCGGGCCTCTCCTGGGCCAGGGTCCGCGCCGCCATCGAGCGCGGCCAGGTCACCGTCAACGGGGCCGTCGAGCGCGATCCCGGTGCCGATGTCCTCTCCACGGCCACCGTCGTCTTCGACGTGAATCGGCCAGCGGTGCGGCCGGCGCGCTCCCGCTTCGGGCGGCTCTACGAAGACGAGCACATCCTCGTCATCGACAAGCCGGCGGGCCTGCTGACGATTCCAGTGGACAAGGACGACGGCGCGAGCGAAGACACCGTGCTCAGCCGTGTGCGCGAGTACATGGACCGCCGCCGCGGGCCCGGCGGCTACGTCGGCACGCTGCACCGCCTCGATCGCGACACCTCGGGCGCCCTGGCCCTGGCTCTGACGCGCGAGGCACACGAGGCGGGCCGCGCGCAGTTCGGGCGGCACGAGTTCCACCGTCAGTACATGGCGCTCGTCGAAGGGGTGCCCTCGCCCGCCATCGGCACGATCGACGCCCCCGTGGCCGAGGGCTACACGGCCGGCCGCCGCCGGCTCGCCCATCCGGGCGAAGCGGGCATTCCGGCCATCACGCACTACGTCGTGCGGCAGGCCTACGGCAGCGGCGCCGCCCTCGTGGAACTCACGCTCGACACCGGGCGCCAGCACCAGATCCGGCTGCACATGCAGCACATCGGCCACCCGGTGCTCGGCGATCGTGTCTACGGCACCCCCGAAGGCGCCGAGGCAGCCGCGCGGCAGATGCTGCACGCGTGGACGCTGTCGTTCCCGCATCCCATCACCGGCGTGCGTGTCTCGGTCGAGGCGCCGCCACCCGACGACTTCATCCGCATGCGCGCGCGGATGCGCGGCTGGCGGTAACACGGGCGCACCGGCATCGGACGACGCGCGCAGACCCTGACCAGGAGGTCCACGGTGCTCTCACGACACACGCTTCTCGCCGTGCTGCTGACAGCCGTGACTGGCGTCTCTGCCGGCGCCCAGCCGGCCGCCACGCTGCAGATCACGCTGCTCGGCACGGGCAATCCGCGGCCGAACATGGAGCGGTTCGGGCCGTCGATCCTCGTCGAAGCCGGCGGGCAGCGTCTGCTCATCGACGCCGGACGCGGCGCCGCGCAGCGTCTTTTCGCGATCGGGCAGCGTGAGGTGCTCACCGGCCTCGATGCCGTGCTGCTCACGCACCTGCACTCGGATCACACGGTCGGCCTGCCCGACGTGTGGCTCACGCCGTGGATTTTCGGCCGGGCGCGGCCGCTGCCGCTCATCGGCCCGGCCGGCACCGCCGACATGGCGCGGCATCTGGCGCAGGCGTACCAGTGGGACATCGCGACGCGCACGAAGGACGAAGGTTTCCCGGTCGACGGCGTGCGACTCGATGCGAAGGACGTGACGCCCGGCGTGGTCTACGACCGCGACGGCCTGCGCGTGACCGCGTTCGCGGTCGATCACGGGGCCTTCGCCGCGCCGGCGCTCGGCTACCGGGTGGACTACCGCGGGCGCTCGGCCGTCGTCTCGGGCGACATGCGCTTCGACGAACGTATCGTCGACCACGCGAAGGGCGTCGACGTGATGGTGGTCGAAGTCATCAGCCCCGAGGTGGAAGCGCGGCGCGCGCAGGTGCAGGATCCGAAGGCGCTCGCCCGCATCCTCGCGCGCCACATCAGCCCGGATCAGGCCGGCACGCTCTTCACGAAGGCGGCGCCGCGCCTGGCCGTCTTCACGCACATCGTGCCCTCGCCAGCCACGGCCGACGACCTCGTGCCGGTGGCGCGGAAGACCTATGCCGGGCCGCTCGCCGTGGGCTACGACCTCATGACGATCGTCGTCGGCGCGACCGTGGACGTCTTTCCGCGGCGCACGGTGAGCGACCAGTAGCGCGCGGCGCTACTCGACCACGACGGCCGTGCCGCTCACGGTGACCATGAGCATGCTGCCCTGGCCGCCCACCGTCTCGTAGTCGAGGTCGATGCCCACGACCGCATTGGCGCCCTTCTCCGCCGCGGCCTGCGCGATCTCGGTGAGGGCCAGCTCCCGCGCCTTGCGGAGTTCCGCCTCGTAGGTGGCCGAGCGGCCGCCGACGATGTCGCGGATGCCGGCGAACAGGTCCTTGAAGATGTTGGCGCCCATGATGGCCTCGCCGGTCACGATGCCGCAGTACTTCGTGATCTTCCGGCCCTCGATCGACGGGGTGGTGGACAGGACGACGGACGCGCTCATGGCAGGCTCCTCGTGCTCAACAGACGTCACCGCGGCGCGGGATGTTCCGCGCGGCGGGGCGCGCATGGCCGGCCGTCCGGTCCGGGTTGACGCCGGCCCCCGCGGTGCACGACCATCGGCCACCTGCTTTGCGAGGTTCCATGATCCGAGTGCGCTCGTTCCCTGCCGTCGCCTGCCTGCTCGCCCTGTCTGCCGCCTGCTCCGCGCCGCCACCGGCGGCGCCGCCCGCGGCGCCCTTCTCCGTCGTCGAGGCCAGCATGGCCGACATGCAGAAGGCGATGGCCGAAGGCCGCGTGACCTCGCGGCAACTGGTCGAGCAGTACCTGCAGCGGATCGCCCTCTACGAAGAACGGCTGAACGCCACCATCGCCGTGAACCCGAACGCCCTCGAGGAAGCCGACCGCCTCGACGCCGAACGCAAGGCCGGCACGCTGCGCGGGCCTCTGCACGGCATCCCGGTGGCGCTCAAGGACAACATCCACACGACCGACATGCCGACCACCGGCGGCGCCGTCGCCTTCGAAGGCTTCATTCCGCCCTACGAAGCCACGCTCACGAAGAACCTGAAGGCGGCCGGCGCCATCATCCTCGCCAAGACGATGATGACGGAGCTCGCCAACTTCATCGCTCAGGGCATGCCCGGCAACTACAACGGCCTCGGCGGCTACGGCATGAACCCGTACGACCCGCGCCGCGATCCGCGCGAGGCCACCGGCGATGGCCGGCCCGTGGCGAACACCGGCGGGTCGAGCTCCGGCGTGGGCACGGCCGCCAACTTCTGGGCGGCGAACGTGGGCAGCGAGACCTCGGGCTCGATCCTGAGCCCGTCGAACCAGAACATGCTCGCCGGCATCAAGCCCACGGTGGGCCGGATCAGCCGCTACGGCATCATCCCGATCACGGCCGATCAGGACACCGCCGGACCGATGGCGAAGACCGTGGCCGACGCGGCGCTGCTGCTCGGCGCGATGGAAGGCGCGTCGCCGGATCCGAACGACGCCGCCACGAGCATCTGCACCCCACCGCCCAACCGCGACTACACGGTGCACCTGAAGCGCGACGGGCTGAAGGGCGCCCGCATCGGCATTCCGCGCGCGTTCTACTTCGACAAGCTGACGGTGCCCGGTGAGAAGGAGCCACGCGGCGGCCTGAACGAGGCGCAGGCGAAGGCGATGGCCGAGGCCATCGAGGTGCTGAAGAAGGAAGGCGCGGTCATCGTGGACCCGGCCGACATCCCGAGTGTGGTGGACGCCGACGCGGCGAACAACTTCCTCGCCTGGGGCACGTGTTCGGGCACCGACGGCGCGAAGGGCAAGGACGCGAACTGCTCGGTCGTGCTCAAGTACGGCATGAAGCGCGACTTCAACGCCTGGCTCGACACGCTGGACGACTCCGGCCCCGTCTCCACGCTGTCGGAACTGCGCGCCTGGAACCTCGCGCACCAGAGCCGCGGCGCCATCAAGTACGGGCAGGCGAACCTCGACGTGTCGGACGAGATGGACCTCGAGAAGGACAAGCCACGCTGGGAGGCCGACCGCGCGAAGGACATCCGCCTTGGCGGTGCGCACGGGATCGACGAGGTCATGAAGGCGCAGAAGCTCGACGCCATCCTCTTCCCGGGGGCGAGCGGCGCCGGCATCGCCGCCAAACCCGGCTATCCCACCGTGATCGTGCCCGTCGCGATGGTGCCGAACGCGCCGACGCCGGCCTTCCCCGAGGGCTTCGAGGCGAAGCCGATTCCCTACGGCGTGAGCTTCACCGGCATGGCCTGCAGCGAACCGCGGCTCATCGAGCTCGCCTACGCCTTCGAACAGGCCACGAAGAAGCGTACGCCGCCCGCATCCGCGCCGTAGCGCGCTGACCGACGTGCGATTCCGCTCCCTCCGCAGCCGGCTCCTCGTCGCCATCGGCACGCTGGTCGTGGCGCTCACCGGCGCCACGCTCACCTACGTGGGCCGGCTGGCCAGTCAGGCGGTGAGCGAACGGGTGTCGGCGGATCTGCTGAAGAGCCGCGACACTCTCGTCGCCGCGCACGACGCACGCTACGAGCGCCTGACGCTCGTGGCGCGGCTGCTGGCGTCGTTTCCGGATCTGCTGGCGCTCCTCGGCACCGACGCCGCCACGATCCGCGACTTCCTGACCGACTACCGCGAGCGGAACGCGCGGGACGAACTGCTGCTGGTGCTCGACCCGCGCGGTGCCGTCATCGCAAGGAGCGACACGTTCGCACCCTTCACCCTGCCGGACGCCGCGAACCGCTGGATCGAACCGGCGCTCGCCGGGCGCCCGGTGCGCGGCGTCGTGGACGTGGACGGGCGGGCCCATCACGTGGTGCTCGTGCCGGCCGAGTCGGGCGGCACCGTGTTCGGCTTCGTCGCCGCGGCGGCGCCAATCGACGACCGCTGGGCGGCGGCACTACGCGAGGCGAGCGGCAAGGAGATCGTGGTGCTCGGCGCGGCGGGCCTGGCCGGCACGACCCTCGCGGCCGGGCGCGCGCCGTGGGCGAACGCGGGCGCCTTCGGCGCGGCCGGCGTGACGAGCGCCGTGGACCTCGGCGGCGAACGCTTCGAGGCGCTCGGCGTCGCCGACCCGCACGAGGCCGGGCTGCGCGTCGTGGCGCTGCAGTCGCTCGACCTCGCGCTGGCCCCCTATCGCAACATCCAGTTCGGTCTCGTGCTGCTCGGCGTCGTTGCCGTGGCGGCGGGCGTCGGCGCGGCGTTCCTGCTCTCGCGCTCGCTGACCGCACCGATCGCGGCCTTGTCACACGCGACCGGCGAGGTCGCGGCGGGACACTTCGACGTGAAACTCGAGGTGCGCGGGGAAGACGAGATGGCGGCCCTCGCCACCGCCTTCAACCGCATGACCGACGGCCTGCGGGAACGGGCCGACATGCAGAAGTTCGTCTCGCAGTCCACGGTCGAGATGATCCAGCGCGGCCCGTCCACGCCGGAAACCCGCGCCGGCTCGCGGCAGGTCATCACGCTGCTCTTCTCGGACATCCGCGGCTTCACGGCCTTCGCCGAACGCCGGCCGCCGGAAGAAGCGGTGGCGGCCTTGAACCGCTACCTGACCCTGCAGGCGGAACTCGTGCAGCGCTTCCGCGGCGACGTGGACAAGTTCATGGGCGATGCCGTGTTCGCGCACTTCACCGGCGACGACAAGGCGCTCGACGCCATCCGCTGCGCCGTCGAGATGCACCGCGCCGTGCGTCAGGCGCCGCTGGCGGATGCGACGCTGCCGCCGCTCGCCCTCGGCATCGGCATCGTCACCGGCGAAGTGATCGTAGGAAGTGTCGGCGGCGCAGATCGCCTCGACTACACGGCCGTGGGCGCGCCGGTGAATCTCGCCGCGCGGCTGTGTGCCGCCGCCGAGCCGAACGAGACGCTGCTGAACGACACGACGTTCGAGGCCGTGCGCGGCCTGGTCGCGGCTGAAGCGGCCCCGCCCATCACCGTCAAGGGCTTCACCGATCCCGTCGCGCCGTACCGCATGCGCGCGTAGACGCGAGCGCCGGCCGCCGACGCGCCTCTACGGTGTGAGACGCAGACCAGGGTCACGCGACCTCCTCAGAACCAGCGGCGCACACGTGCCTTGTAGGCCACGTACGGCGCGCCGAACTTCCGCTCGAGGTAGCGTTCCTCACGCTCGACGATCCCCTTCACGAGCACGGGCAGGAGCACGATCCAGAGCGCAAACGGCCACAGGGAGTCGCTGAAGAGCGCGAGCGCCGCGTAGAGATGCAGCAATGCCAGGTACAGCGGGTTGCGCGTCAAGCGATAGACGCCGCTGGTCACGACGGCCGTCGTCGGCAGGTCTGGCCGCACGTTGGTGCCGGCGCCATGGAGCGCCCGTTCACCGCCGAGGCCGAGCGCCGCGGCGACGAGCAGCGCCACACCGGCGACGACCATGCGCGGCAGCCATGGGATACCGGTCGCCACCGGCCACCACCAGTGCAGCCCGAGGCCGGCCACGAGGCACGAACCGTAGAGCAGCGGCGGAAAGACGACGACGCCGGGACTGTCGGCGGCGGTCGGGGCATCAGCCATCAGCGAACGATACACCCATCAGGGTTGTTTGTAGGCGGCGGCCGGGTACGGCTTGCCGAACTTGTTGGTGTGCGGCACGGCCACGAACGCACTCTCGTCGAGCGCGAGGGCCGGCGCGGTGGAGGTGCCGGCCACCGTGACCTCCGCCGTGACGGCCGCCGCGCGTTCCGAGACCGCCGTCAGCTTGTAGCGGCCGGCCGGCAGGTCGAGCCGCCAGGCGCCATCAGGCCCGGTGGTGACCACCCACGGCGTCGGCGCAGCCACGACGAGCGCCGTCATCTGCGGATGGATGTTGCAGAAGATCCGCACGACACCCGGCGTGGCGAACGTGCGCGTCTTCGAGGCGCCCGCCCGATAGAGCCCGAGATCGAACGCGTTCCCGGGCGAGAGCGAGAAGACGTTGTGGAAGATGTCGTCGTCGTTCGGGAAGCTCACCGCGGTGCCCACCGGCACGCCGAGCACCCGCGGCGCGAACGCCTTGTTCTTCTGCGACAGCGTCACCGGCTTCGTCTCACGCGCCGGCGCCGCGCCGCCGAGCGGCTCGGCATAGACCACGACCGGCGCCGGCTGTGTGCCGGCCCGCGTCTTCGTCGTGACCACACCAGTCAGCACATCCGCCTGCGCCTCGAATGGCAGCAGCAGACCCGCAAGCAACCACGCCGTCGTCTTCATCACGCCCCAACCCCCAGGCAGCATCAGCATCTTCCGCAGGTGAGCCCCGGGCCCCGAGCCCGGGCCCCGAGCCCCGAACCCCAGCGCTTCAGAAGGTCACCGCGAAGACCGCGTTCACGTGATGGTTCACGCGGTTGCTGCCGGAACCGTAGCGGGTCTGCAGCCATTTGTACTCGACCGACGCCGCGATCTCCGGCGACAGCTTCACGATGACGTTCCCGAAGGCGCTCGTGTTGCGCAGCCGTCCGGCTCGGCCGAAGCCATCGGGCCGCCGGTCGAGCGACGCGCCGCCGTTGAACGACACGCGCGTGGCCGCGGCCAGCCGCGCTTCGACCCAGCCGCCTTCGGAGCGTCCGGGCTGTCCCACGCCCGACCCGTAGGCATCGAGTTCGTCGGCCAGGTACGCCTCGCCGGCCAGGCCGAGACGTCCGCGCCGCAGGTTGAGATCGACGGCACCGGCCGAGGCGGGAATGAGGCGGCCGGCTTCGCGAATCCAGCCGTAGTGACCCGACACGCCCAACTGCGCCTCCCCGGCGCTCTCGGGTGTGCCACGGCCGTAGCCGAGGTGCCCCTGGAACGCCGGCCGCTCCGACCGTTCGCCGCCGCCGGGCGTGGGCGCGAACACGTAGCTCGTGCCGGCATCGCCGGCAATCGGCGCCACGATGCCGGTCTTGATCGTGAAGCCCCCGAATTTCTGCTCGACCCGCACCTGCGGCGCGCGCAGGTACAGATTGCCGGCGCGGAAGAACTGCGGGAAGGCGAACGAGGCGAGCGAGGTGGGATCGCGCGGCGCGAGCATCACGTGGTCCTGCCCGACCTGCACGGCGGTGCCGCCATGTTCGAGGCGGCCGAAGGCATAGAGCAGGCGCGGCAGTCCCATCACCGTGCCCGTGACGAAGCCAGGCGTGCCGCCGAAGAAGTCCACGATGAGCGCGCCTTTGCCTTCCCACGCGCCCACGCTGATGCCGCGCACGTCGAAGCCGAGGCGGCTCTGGCGCATGGTCGAGGTCATCGAGCCACCGGCGGCGGTGCCGACAATGTTCGGACTCTCGAGCCAGTTGGCATCGCCCGAGTTGTAGACGGTGTTCGAAAGGATGGTGCCGGTGAGCGTGACAGGGAACTTCGAGGCCGCCTCGACCTTCACCTGCGCCAGTTCCGCCACCTGCGCCTGCACCATCTCGGGCGGCAGCACCACCGGTTCCTGCGCCTGGGCGGCGGGGCTCTGCACGGCGGCCGTCCTCAGCGCGCGCAGTTCGCCGGCGAGCACCAGCAGTTCGCGCCGCAGATCGGCCACTTCGTCACGCAGGAGCTCGATCTCCGTCCGGGTTGCGGACACGGGTGCGGACGTGGCCAGCGGGCCGGGGGCGGCCTCGTGCGCATCGTCACGCGCGGCGGCGGGCTGCGCCAGCGCGGGGACCGAGACGGTAACGAGCATGAGGCCCGCAATCGCCGCGCGTGCCCGCAGGTGCCAGGAAGGACGTGCGTGTCTGGACATGCGGCCATTGTAGTGGCCGCCCCGCGGCTCAGGACGTGAGCGTGGGGTGAACGATCGGTTGTCGAAGGGTCAGCGGCCGCCGAGGAACTTGCCGAGCATGCCGGCCACGTCGTCCACGACCGAGCCGTCGCGGTCGCGATCGAGCATTGGCGTGAGCATGTCGAGCAGCCCGCCGCCGGC
>JAEUQR010000179.1 GCA_016789705.1 Acidobacteriota bacterium | reverse complement strand
CGGCCGCACGCTCTGGCGCCGTCACGAAGGCCGCGAGGTGCCGATCCGCCGCATCTTCAACCGCGTGATCCCCGACGAGCTCGAACGCACCGGACATCCGATGGCATTCGACTACCGCGACGAGCTCGACGTCGAGTGGATCGGGCATCCGGCGTGGTACTTCCGCCTCAGCAAGTCGGCCATTCCCTGGCTGGCGCACCGATCGGTGCCGCGCACGTGGCGCCTCGACACCGTGGACGGCCTGCCGGCCGCAAGCGACGAGCTCGTGCTGAAGCCGCTCTTCTCGTTCGCCGGCGGCGGCATCGTCTTCTCGCCCACCGGCGCGGACCTGGCGGCGATTCCGGCCGCGGATCGTCATCTCTATCTGCTGCAGGAGAAGGTGCACTTCGCGCCGGTCATCGACACGCCGCACGGCGCGACGCAGGCCGAGGTGCGCGTCATGTACGTGTGGACCGACCGGCTGCGCGCGGTGCTGCCGCTCATCCGCATGGGACGCGGGCAGATGATGGGCGTGGCCCACAACCGCGGGCTCGCCTGGGTGGGCGCCTCGGCGGGCTTCAGCGTGGCGCCATGACGCCGCTCGCCAGGTACACCTTCGCCGCGCTGCTCATCCTGCTCGAGACGGCGGTGTTCCTGGCCCTGGGGCGCCTGCTCGACCTCGACCGCGCGCCGTTCCTGCTCTTCACGCCGTCCGTCCTGCTCGCGGCGATGCTCGGCGGCCGCGACGCCGGCCTGTTTGCGACACTCCTCGGCGTGCTGGCCGCGGAGGTCGTCTTTCGCGAGGAATCACGCAGCCGGTGGGAGACGTTCGAGATCGTCCGCATGGCGCTCTTCGCTGTGAGCGGCGCGACCATCAGCATCATGTCGGGCCACCTGCAGCAGGCGCGGGCGCGGGCGGAGAGCCGGGCGGTCGCGGCCGGCGAGCGGGCCGACGAGCTGGCGGCCGCGCGCGCCATCGCCGAACGCCGTGCCGCCGAGCTCGATGCCCTCTTCGACGTGTCACCGGTGGGCCTCGCGCGCACCGACGACCCCGACTGCGGCCATATCTCGGTGAACCCCAGCATGGCGCTGCGACTGGGTGTACCGGTGACCACGAATGTCTCGCTGAGTGCGCCCCGTGCAGACCGGCCGCCGTTCCGCGTGACGCGGTTCGATGGCACCCCGCTCACGCCCGACGACCTGCCACTGCAGACCGCGGCCCGCACGAGACAGCCGGTTGTGAACGCGGAGTTCGCCGCAGTACGCAACGACGGCCGCGTCGTGGTGATGCAGGCGCACGCGGTGCCGTTGCTCGACGAACGCGGCGAGGCGCGCGGCGCGATCGGCGTCTTCAACGACATCTCCGAACAACGGCGCTCGGCCGCCGAGCAGCACTTCCTCGCCGAGGCGTCGCGGCAGCTGAGCGCGTCGCTCGATTACGAGGAGACGCTGCGCCGGGTGGCGTCGCTCGCCGTGCCGGAGATGGCCGACTGGTCGGTGCTCGACGTGGTGGACGCCGACGGCCGGCTGACCCGCCTCGGCTCGGTGCATCGCGATGCCGCGGTGCAGGCCTGGCTGGAGGCGAGGCCTTCGCTGCGAGCCGAGGGCGAGGGGGCGCCGGCCCTCACGCTCACGGCGATCGCCCGTCCGTCGCTGATGCGCCACGTGGACGACGACGTGCTGCGAGCGCTCGGCGCCGCCCAGTGGCAGATCGACGCGGCGCGGCCGCTTGGCGTGGCGTCGGCGCTGGTCGTGCCGCTCACCCTGCACGGCGCCACGCTCGGCGCCGTCGCGTGGATGCGCGGGCACGAGCGCACGCCTTTCGACGAACGCGATCTCGCCCTGGCGGAAGAGGCCGGGCGGCGCGCCGCCATGGCCATCGAACACGCGCGCCTCTACCGCGAGGCGCAGTCGGCCAACCGCCTCAAGGACGAGTTCGTGGCGACACTCTCGCACGAGCTGCGCACGCCGCTGAACGCGCTGCTCGGCTGGACGGAGCTGCTGCGGACGGGCCGTCTCGCGCCGGAGCGGACGCGCGAGGCCATCGACGCCATCCACCGCACGGCGCTGGCGCAGGCGCAGCTCACGAACGACCTCGTGGACGTGTCGCGCGCGGTGTCGGGCAAGTTCCGGCTACGGCCCGAAGAGGTAGACGTCGCGAGTATCGTGCGCGACGCCACCGAGACGTTCCGCCTCGCCGCCGAATCGAAGGGCCTGCGACTGCGCTGCGAGGTCGCGCCGCAGGTGCCGCGGATCGTGGCCGATCCCGACCGGCTGCGCCAGATCGTCTACAACCTCGTGGGGAACGCCGTGAAATTCACCGCCACGGGCGCCGTGGACGTCCTGGCGGGCGCCGACCCCGACTGGCTGGTGCTGACGGTGCGCGACACCGGCATCGGCATCCGCCCCTCGTTCCTGCCCTACGTCTTCGATCGATTCCGGCAGGCCGACGGCAGCGTCTCGCGCGAGTTCGGCGGCCTGGGGCTCGGGCTCTCGATCGTGCGCGCGCTCGTGGAACTGCACGGCGGCACGATCGTGGCGGCGAGCGACGGCGAGGGAAAGGGCGCCACCTTCACGGTGCGCATGCCGGTGGCGCCGCCGCATGCCCGCCACACCGCCGATCCGGTGGGCGCGCAGGCAGTCTGACGGCGCGCTGCCGTCAACGTCTGCGGGCGCGGCGTCCGGGCGCCGCTGCCGGCACGGCCGGAGTCGCAATCATCACTTCGGTGGACTTGATGACGGCAATCGCGTCATCGCCGCGGCGCAGCTTGAGCGCGGCGAGCGCATCGGCGGTGATGACCGCCGTGAGCGACTGATTGCCCACGCGCAGGCGCACCTGCGCGAGGAGGCCGTCCACCCGTACCTCCTCGACATACCCGCGCAGTCGGTTGCGGGCGCTGAGCCCGCCGAGCAGGTCGTCCGGCGCGGCCGTCGCCGGCCTCGGCCGGGCGGGCGAGCTGTGACGCGCCGCCAGGCGGTCGAGTTCCGCCTCCGCAATCCGGTGATGGCCTCCTTCGGTGCGCGTCGTTCGCACGACGCCGGCGAGCACCCAGCGCTTGAGGGTCGAGTAGCCGACGCCGAGGCGCCCGGCCGCCTGGCGCACGGTGATGAGACGCGCGGCTTCTCCCGCCATGGCCGGGATGGTATCACCGCGCACGGGGCCGGAGGCTCGACATGGCTCACCTGAGACGAATTAATCGGCTCAAACAGGCCTGAATATCGGATTGTATTGTATTTACACGTACGTGACTGGTAAGGTTCGGTCACGATGGTGCGTTTCCGCCGGCAGTGCGTCGCTCTCGGCGTGGCGCTCACGTGCCTGCTCGCTCCCGGACTCTCAGCGCAGCGCGCACCAGCCATCGCCGCCGCCTCGGACCTGAACTTCGCGCTCACGGAGATTGCCGCGCAGTTCGAGCGCGAGACCGGCCAGCGCGTCGAGACGGTGTTCGGGTCGTCGGGCACCCTGGCGCGGCAGATCCAGGACGGCGCGCCGTTCGAGCTCTTCCTGTCGGCGGATGAGGCCTTCGTGGACACGTTGGCCGCCGCCGGCCTCACCCGTGGACGCGGCACGCTCTACGGCGTGGGCCGCATCGCGCTCTTCGCGCCCACCGGCTCCCCGCTCGATCCCGCGCAGGGCCTGGCCGGCCTGGCCCGTCTCATCGAACGCGGTGGCACACGGCGTTTCGCCATCGCCAACCCCGCGCATGCGCCGTACGGCCGCGCCGCCGAATCCGCACTCAGAAAGCAGGGGCTGTGGACGGCGCTGCAGCCATCACTCGTGCTCGGCGAGAACGTGTCGCAGGCGGCGCAGTTCGCCACGACCGGCAACGCCGTGGGCGGTATCATCGCGTATTCGCTGGCGCTCGCGCCGAACCTGCAGGGGCGCGGACGTTACGCGCTCATCCCGGCCGACGATCACGCACCACTGCGCCAGCGCATGGTGCTCACGGCCCGCGCCGGTCCGGTGGCGACGCGCTTCTACGACTACATGCAGACACCCGCCGCGCGCGCCATCCTCGAACGCTACGGCTTCGGACTGCCCCGCTGACCCGGCGCCCATGGACTGGCAGGCATTTCGCGTTTCGGTCTCGCTCGGCCTCTGGACGGTAGCCCTGCTCGTGCCCGTTGGGATGTGGGCGGGTCACGCGCTCGCCGCCCGCACGTTCCGCGGTAAAGCGCTCGTCGAAGCGGCCGTGGCGGTCCCGTTGCTGCTGCCGCCCACGGTGCTCGGCTTCTACCTGCTCACGCTCGTGAGCCCACGGTCGCCACTCGGCGCGCTCTTCGAGCGCGTGGCCGGCACCGCACTCGCCTTCTCGTTCCCCGGCCTCGTGCTGGCCTCGGTCATCATCAACCTGCCCTTTGTGATTCAGCCGATTCAGCGCGCCTTCGAAGGCATTCCGGCGGACGTCCGCGACGCCGCCGCCTGCTGTGGCCTGTCGCCCTGGCAGCGCTTCCGGCGCATCGAAGTGCCGCTCGCCTGGCCGGGCATCCTCACGGCCGCGATCCTCACCTTCGCGCACACGCTCGGCGAGTTCGGCGTGGTGCTGATGGTGGGCGGCAACCTGCCGGGCGACACCCGCACGCTGAGCATCGCCATCTACGACCGCATGCAGGCCTTCGACGACCGGAGCGCCGGCATCATGGCCGCCGTGCTGCTGGCCACGGCGGTGACGACGCTGGCCCTCACGACGCTGCTGTCGCAGCGACTGGTGCGCCGGCGTGGCTGACCGCCGGCTGCTCGTCGTGCTGCGCCAGGACGGCCCGATCCCGCTCGACGTCCGCCTCGAGTGCCAGGCCGGCGACACGCTCGTCATCTTCGGCCCGTCGGGCAGCGGCAAGACCACCGTGCTGCGCGCGATTGCCGGGCTGTATGCACCGGCGAGCGCCGAGATTCGCGCCGGCGGCGAGACGTGGACCGACACCGCGCGCGGCGTCTTCGTGCCGCCGCACCGCCGCCACGTGGGCTATGTGTTCCAGGAGTACGCGCTCTTCCCGCACCTGACGGCGCTCGGCAATGTCGAGGCGGCTCTCACCGACCAACCGCGCGGCGAACGGCGGGCGCGAGCCCTGGCGTGTCTCGCGCAGGTGCACCTCGACGGCAAAGCGGGCCGCCGGCCGCACGAGCTCTCGGGCGGCGAGCGGCAGCGCGTGGCCCTGGCGCGTGCCCTGGCGAGACAACCGGCAGTGCTGCTGCTCGACGAGCCGTTCTCGGCCGTGGACCGCGCCGTCCGCCGGCGGCTGCAGGACGAAGTGGCCGACGTCCGCGCCACGCTCGGTGTGCCCACGATTCTCGTGACACACGACCTCGACGATGTCGTGCGCCTCGCCTCACACGTGCTCCTGCTCGATCGCGGACGGGCGATCGCGCTCGACACGATCGCGACGCTGATGCGCCGCCCCGATCTGCCAGGACTGGTCGACGCCGCCGGACCGGGCACCGTCTTCGACGCCGTGGTGCATCGCACCCACGCCGACCGTGGCGTCGTGGAGCTGGCCTTCGACGGCGGCATGCTGGTGGCCGCGGGACGCGCGCCCGAAGGCGCCACCGTGCGCGCCCGCATCCCGGCGCGCGACGTGATTCTGGCCACCAGCCTGCCCGACGGGCTGAGCGTGCAGAACGTGCTCGCCGGCGCGATCCGGTCGGTCACCTTGCCCGAGGGCCAGGACGCCGCCACGGTAGACGTGGCAGTGGGCGGGCTCACGATCGCCGCCGAGGTGACCCGCGACGCCGTGCAGAGCCTCGCCCTCGCCCCGGGACGGCCGGTCTACGCGCTCGTGAAGGCGGTGTCGGTCGAGGTAACGGGTGCCGCCGGTGGCCGCGCCCCTCGGTCCTGACCCTCGCCGCCCTGCGCCCTGACGCGCCTCCCGCGCCGAGAATCCGTCTCGAAACAGTTTGAGTCGATTTGATCGACGACTCGAACCGCTCTAGAGTGCCTTCGCGCGCACGTCGCGGAGATGACCCTGCGGATGAAGACGACACAGACCCTGTGGACGATGGCGGTGGTGGCGCTGCTGGCCACACCCGCACTCGCGCAGATCGGCAGCGGCGCCCTGACCGGCGTGGTGAAGGATGGATCCGGCGCGGTCCTGCCCGCGGTGTCCGTGCAGGCGCGGGCCGTGGCTACCGGCCTCGCGCGCGAGGTGGTGACCGGCGACACCGGTGACTACACGCTCCAGGGCCTGGCGCCCGGCGAGTACGAGCTGCACGTCACGCTGCAGGGCTTCCGTCCGATCGTGCGCACGGGGCTTCGCGTCGCCACCGGCGAGACGCTGCGTGTCGACGTGGTGCTCGAGGTCGGCGCCAGCGACACGGTGACGGTGCGGGCCGATGCCTCGATGCTGCGCCGCCAGAACGGCAGCCTCGGCCATCTGATCGACAACCGCCGCGTGGTCGACCTGCCGCTCAACGGCCGCAGCTTCATCGCGCTCGCGAGTCTCGTGCCTGGTGTGGCGCTGCCCCCGCCGCCAGCCGCGCCGCTGCCGCGCATCAACGGCGGCCGGCCGCGCACGAACGAGTACCTGTTCGACGGGATCTCGGTGCTGCAGCCGGAGCCCGGGCAGGTTGCGTTCTTCCCGAACGTGGACGCGATCCAGGAGTTCAGGATCGAGAGCAACAGCCCGCCGGCGGAGTTCGGCCGCTTCAACGGCGGCGTCGTGAACCTCACGACGAAGAGCGGCGGCAACCGACTTGCCGGCACGCTGTTCGAATTCGCGCGGCACGAGGCCCTGAACGCGAGGAACGCGTTCGCCACCGGTCTCAACAAGCCGAAGTACCGTCGCCAGCAGTTCGGCGGCGTCATCGGCGGTCCGCTGAAGCGCGACCACACGTTTTTCTTCGGCGACTACCAGGGCCAGCGGCAGACCATCGCGCGCACCGTCGTCTCCACCGTGCCGACGCTGCTGCAGCGGCAGGGCATCTTCACCGAGACGATTGGCGGGCGCCTGCCCGCCGTCTACGATCCGGCCACCGGCACCACGACGCGTCAGCCCTTCGCGAACAGCACGGTTCCGGTGTCGCGCTTCGATCCGGTGGCACGGGCGCTCCTCGAACGCTACCCGCTGCCGACGGCGAGCGGCACCGCCAACAACTACCGGCGCCTCGGCGACGAGACCGTCGACCAGGATCAATTCACCCTGCGCCTCGACCAGCGGCTCGGCGACGGCCACCAGGCCTTCGCGCGGCTCACCCATTTCCGCGAGACGTTCCTGCCGGTGACGCCATTGCCGGAGGGCAGCGGCGTCACGAGCGGCACCCTGGGCCCCCAGCACACGGCGACGTGGGCGCTCGCCTCGGCCTGGCAGCGCGCCTTCACCGGCACGCTCTTCAACGAGGTGCGGGCCGGCGATACACGCCGCCACGTCGACCGGTCCGCCGCCAGCCTCGGCACTGCCGCCTCGGGCGCGCTGGGCCTGCCCGGCATCCCGTCCACCGCGCGCTTCCCGAACACGCTGCCAGCCGTCCTCATCGCCGGCTACCAGCAGCTCGGCTCGCCCGCCAACACGGCGACCGACTTCGGCACCAGTGTGACCGAACTCGCCGACACGCTGACGTGGGCGCGCGGACGCCACACGGTGAAGGCGGGTTTCGACTGGCGGTGGGCGCGGCTGAACGTGCTGCAGCCGCCCTCGCCCACCGGGTCGTTCACGTTCAGCAATCTCTTCACCGACCTGCCTGGCACCGCGAATACCGGCACGCCGCTCGCGAGTTTCCTGCTCGGACAGGTGCAGCAGTTCTCGATCGACCTGCAGCAGGAGACGATTCGGAACCGCGCCCACGTCCAGGAGTACTTCCTGCAGGACGACTGGCGCCTCACGGACCGCGTCACGGTGAACGCCGGGCTTCGCTACACCCTGAACTTCCCCTCCACCGAGGTGAACGATCAGGTTGGCGTCTTCAACCTCGCAACGCGGCAGATGGAGTACGCGGGGCAGCACGGCGCGCCGCGCGCGGCGCGCCAGTTGCACTGGAACAACGTGGGGCCGCGGCTCGGCGTGGCCGTGCAGGCCACGGACTCCACGGTCGTGCGCGCGGGGCACGGGCTCGTCTGGATCGAGATGGCCGGCATCACGACGCCGTTCACGACGCCGGTGTTCCCCTTCCTGCAGACGGTGTCGCAGCGCACGCTCGACAACCAGACGCCCGCCTTCACGTTGTCGCAGGGGCCGAGTGTGTCGCCCATCCCCTTCACCGCCGAGGCCGGCCTCGGGCAGGGCGTGTTCTCGGTGGATCGCGATCTCGGTTCCGGCTACGCGCAGCAGTGGAACGTGTCGCTGCAGCAGTCGCTCACACCGAACATCACGATCGAGGTGGCCTACACCGGCTCGACGATCACGCGCGTGGGCCTGCCCGATACGAACCTGAACCAGCTCTCGGCCAGCCAGCTCGCGCTCGGCAGTGCACTGCTCGCGCGCGTGCCGAACCCGTACTTCGGCCGGATCCCACGGTCGTCGTCGCTCGGTGATCCCACGATCACCGTCGCGCAGTTGCTGAAGCCGTATCCCCAGTACACGACGGTGAGCCTCTACCGCAACAACGTCGGCACCACCTTCTACCAGGGCGCCTACGTGCACGTGCGACAGCGTGTCGCGCGCGGCGTGTCGTACTCGCTCAGCTACACGCGCTCGTCACTGCGCGACGACGCGTCGTCGGTCTTCGACGCCTCGGTCCTCACCGGGCCGGTGGCGAACTTTCCGGTGGCCGACAGCTTCAACCGCCGGCTCGAGCGGGACGCTTCCACCGGCGACATCCCGCACGCGTTCACGAGTTCACTCGTGTGGGACGTGCCCTTCGGTGACGGCCGCGCCTGGCATCCGCGCGGGGTCGTCGGCGCCCTGGTCAACGGCTGGACGCTCTCGGGCATCGTCACGCTGCAGTCGGGCGTGCCGGTGGCCATCGCGCAGACCACCAACAACAACGCTTTCGCCGGCTTCGGCACGCAGCGCCCGAACCTCATCGGCGACCCGGACCTGCCAGCCGACGAGCGCACGACCAGCCGCTGGTTCAACACCGCCGCCTTCGCCGCGGCGCCGCCGTTCACGCTGGGCTCGAGCTCACGAAATCCGGTGCGAGGACCAGGCTACCGGAGCCTGGACCTCGCCGTGTTCCGCCGTGTCGCGCTCGCCGGCAAGACGGCCATCGAACTGCGCGGCGAGGTCTTCAACGCCACCAACACCGCCCCCCTGGGCGCGCCGAACACCACCGTGGGCGCCGCCGCGTTCGGCAGCATCACCTCCGCCGGCGATCCGCGCGTGGTGCAGTTCGCCGTGAAGTGGCTGTTCTAGCCTCAGAACGTGAACTTCAGCGCGAGCTGCATCTGCCGCCCCGGCAGCGCCTGGAAGATCTTCCCGAAGTCGGGCGAGTCGGCGTTGCGGTTCGGGATGAGGAAGTTCGTGTGGTTCAGCAGGTTGAACACTTCCCAGCGGAACTGGACGTTGCGGGCGCCGCCGAGCGGGATGTAGCGCGACAGCACCGTATCGACGGTCTGCGTGCCGGGCGCGATGAGCGTGTTGCGGCCGACGTTGCCGAACGTGCCCGCCACCGGCAGCGGATAACACGACGTGTCGAACCAGCGGTCGGGGCTGCGGTCGTCGCCGGGCAGGTTGCCGTTGCAGACGGCGTTCGGACGCTGCCCGGTGAAAGCGCCGACGCCGGCCCGGTCGGTGGTCAGCACGGGCGTGAAGGGCTGGCCGGTGGACGCGGTGAAGACGCCGGCGAACTGCCAGTCTCTCGCCACCACGTTCTTGAAGGGCGAGTCGTAGATGACCGACGCCGTGAAGCGATGCGCGCGGTTGTGGCCGGCCAGACCGAACTCGTCACGTGCATAGGCGTTCTGGTTGCCGGTGTCACCGGCGCCGCCGTCGTTGACGTTGTTGAGCGCCTTCTGCCACGTGTAGGCGACGATGGTCGAGAAGCCGCCAGAGAGCCGGCGTTCGAGCTTCGTCTGCAGCGAGTGATAGGTGCCCTCGCCGTCGGCGATGTTCCAGGTGATGTCGCCGTAGAGCGGATACGGACGCCGCGCCTGCGCCGCGCCTGCGCCGAGCACCGGCTGGTTGATGTTGTAGCTGCGCGGCAGGAAGCGCGAGCGCGAGCCCACGTAGCCGAGCGTGAGGGCACCGTTGGCGCCGAGCGCCTGCTGGATGTCGGCGCTCCAGCGGTGCGTGCGGCCCAGGTTCCATTCGGGCTCGAAGCCCTGCGCCTGCACCGACGTGCCGGCAAGCGCCGCCGGGAACGGGTCGCTCATCGAGATGTTCGGCGTGGTCGCGTTGGCCACGAACGTCTGCCGCAGGCTGATCGGCGCGTTCTGGAAGTTGGCGAGCAGCGTGGCATTGGTGAGCGAGGCGAAGTACAGCCCGTAGCCAGCCCGCACCGTGCGGCGGCCGTTGCCGCTGATGTCGTAGACCATGCCCACGCGCGGCCCGAAGTTGGCCTTGCTGAAACTGCGGATGGTGCGCGGCAGTCCTTCGGTGCCGGCCTGCACCGGCTTGTTCAGCGCCGGCACGAAGGCACCCCACTGGTCGTTCACTTCCCACGACGGCGCCTGGTATTCGTAACGCAGACCGTAGTTGAGCGAGAAGGTGGGCGTGACACGCCACTCGTCCTGCGCGAAGACAGCGGCCTGCCACGACCGCATGTTGCTCACGCCGGGCCCGACCAGCCGCTGCGACTGCGACGGGAAGCCGAGCAGCAGGTCGGCGATGGCGTTGCCGGTATAGCGACCCGTGAAGGTGAAGTTGCCGTTCGGCGTGTTCCAGTCGTCGAGGTCGATCTTCGTCGTGCGCACCTCGGCGCCGTACCGCATCGAGTGATTGCCGCGCGTCTGCACGAGCTGGTAGGCGTACTGCCAGTTGTTGTGGATGCGGATGAACGGGTTGCTGAAGGGCGTGATCGCGTTGTAGCCGGTGACGTTCACGATCGGCGGGCCGACGGTGAGTCGGTCCTTCACTGTTTCGGACGTCGTGCCACGGATGCCGAGGCGCGCGTTCCAGTCTTCCGTATCCGACGACAGGCGCGCGTTGCGGATGCGGCCCCAGCCCACGCGCACTTCCTGCACGGTGGAGTTGTTCCAGACCTTGGTCCACTGGAAACCGAGGTTCTGGTTCTTCTTGATGATGGTCTCGGCCAGGCCCGGCAGCGTGCCCTGCACGTTCGGGTTCACCTGATCGTCCCAGTAGATCTGGTAACGCAGCATGAAGCTGTCGGCGGCGCGCGGATTCCAGTCCATGCGGCCGGTGCCCAGGTGCAGGTCCTGCACCAGGTTCGGGTTGTGGATGAAGTTACGCGAGGTGCCCGGCGCGTTCGGGTCGGGATAGAACGCGTTCACGATGCCCGCGCCCTGCGGATTGAAGCGGCTGGCGGGGATGACGTTGCCGGGGAACGGCAGCCCGGTCAGCGGGTCGCGGATGGCCGTCGCGAGCGACGAGAAGTCGCCGTTCTTCTGCGCCACGGTGGGCACGGTCGTGCCGAGGGTCACGCCTTCGCGGATGCGCACCTTCTCGTAGTTCGTGAAGAAGAACGCGTTCCTGAGCGGCGTCGGACCTCCGAGCGAGCCGCCGTACTGCTGGCGCGAGACGTTCGGCTTGGTGGTGGCGAAGTAGTTCCTGGCGTCGAGCGCCTCGTCGCGGAAGAAGCCGAAGGCGTTGCCGCGCCAGGTGGACGACCCCGATTTGCTCACGAGCGACACGATGCCGCCCTGCGCGAAGCCGAGCGAGGCGTTGTAGCTGGCGCCGAGCACCGTCATCTCCTGGATGGCGTCGGCCGACGGGAACGTCAGGATCTCGGCGGTGGTGTCGTCGTTGTTGTTGAAGCCGTCGAGCAGGAAGTTGTTGTCGGTGAGACCGGCGCCGTTGATGTTCACGCCGCCGCCGCGGTTGCTGAGCGTGCCGCCCTGCACTTCGGCCTGCACGCCGGGAATGATGAGCGTGAGGGTGCGGAAGTTGCGGCCGTTGAGCGGTAGCTCCTGCATCTTCTCGGCGTCGATCACCTGGCGCACGGCGCTGTCGACCGTTTCGACGAGCGGCGCCGAAGCCGTGACCTCCACCGATTCCTGCACGGTGCTCAGTTCGAGCCTGAAGTCGATGCGCGCCGCCTGGCTCACCGTGAGCCGCACGCCCGTCCGCTGCTGCGCGCGGAACCCCGAGAGCTCGGCGCCGATCGTGTAATCGCCCGGCGGCAGGAGCTGCGCGTCGTACGATCCGGTGTCGTTCGTGACCGTGGTGCGCGTGAGAGCGGTGTCGATGTTGCGAATCGTGACGGCCACACCCGGCAGCACGCCGCCTTCGGCATCGCGCACGATGCCCTGGATGCTGCCCGTCGTGGATTGCGCGGTGGCGGTGGCGGCAAGCCCCAGCAACACCAGACCGATGCCCAGAACTCTCAGACTCGAAAACACGGACGCCTCCCGGGGCCGGACCTCCGGCCACCAGCTCGACATTGCGAGCCGATAGTCTAGGCCGTCACGGCACCGATTTGTCATCGGACGTCGCGGCAGTGTGCAGCCGGAAGCCATGGACCGGGCTCACAGTAGAATTCGCCGATGCGTCGCACCTCCGCGCTCTCCCTCACCGGCGTCGTCCTCCTCGCCTTCTCGCTGGCCGCCCAGTCGCCGGCGCCCCTCGACCCGGCCGTCATCGCCCGCGTGCGCGAGGAAGCCACCGTGCGCTCGCAGGCGCACGACCATGTCTGGTGGCTGTCGGAGGTCTACGGCCCGCGCGTCACCGGCACGCCCGCCTTCGCGCAGGCGAGCGAGTGGGCCATGAAGCAGTTCACGGCGTGGGGCCTCGCGAACGTGCACCAGGAACGCTGGGCGTTCGGCCAGGGCTGGACGATCGAACGCTTCAGCGCCACGATGACCGCCCCGCAGCCGGCCGTGCTCATCGGCGCGCCCAGGAACTTCTCGCCCTCCACCGCCGGTCCGGTGGCCAGCGACGTCGTCCACGTGAAGGCCGCGAGCGAAGCCGACCTCGCCGCCTACCGCGGCACGCTGCGCGGCAAGATCGTCATCATGCAGCCCGTGCGCGCCGTGCGGATGCTCGAAGGCCCGGTCATCCTGCGGATGGACGACGGGCCGTGGTGGACCGAAGCGGCCACGCCACAGGAGCCGCAGCCGCAGGCCGCGCCGCCCCCGGGCGCCGCCGAGGCCGCCCGCGCCCGCCAGCAGTTCGCGGCGGCCGTGCAGAAGTTCCTGGTGGACGAAGGTGTGGGCGTGCTGCTCGAACGAGGCAGCGACGGCGACACCGCGGCCGGCGGCAGCGACCTCACCTGGCGCACGCAGATGACCGACGGCGGCACCATCTTCCCGACGAGCGGCGGCAGCCGCGACCCGAACGCGCCGAAGCAGGTGCCGTCGGCGACCCTGGCTGTCGAGCACTACAACCGGCTCGTGCGCCTCATCAGTCGCGGCATCCCGGTGCGGATGGAAGTCGAGATCAAGACGGCCTTCCACGCCGAAGGCGCGCAGCCGAACGGCATCAACACCATCGCCGAGATTCCCGGCACCGACCTGGCGCACGAGGTCGTCATCATGGGCGCGCATCTGGACGGCGTGCCCTACGCCACCGGCGCCACCGACAACGCCACCGGCTCGGCGGCGATGATGGAGGCGGTGCGCGTCATCCAGGCGCTGAAGCTCCGGCCGCGGCGCACCATCCGCGTGGCGCTCTGGGGCGGCGAGGAACAGGGCCTGCTCGGCTCGCGCGCCTACGTCGCCGCGCACTTCTGGGACGCCGACACCCGGCGTCCGAAGCCCGATCACGCGAACGTCGCCGCCTACTTCAACCTCGACAACGGCACCGGCCGCATCCGCGGCGTGTGGGGGCAGGCCAACAAGGGCGCGCTGCCGATCCTCGAGAAGTGGGGCGAGCCACTCAAGGATCTCGGCTGGAGGATGGCAAGCCCACGCAGCGTCGGCGCGACCGACCACGCCTCGTTCGATCAGGCCGGACTGCCGGGCTTCCAGTTCATCCAGGAGCGCCTCGAATACAAC
>JAEUQR010000167.1 GCA_016789705.1 Acidobacteriota bacterium | reverse complement strand
GTCGCCAATGGCTGCGGACTTCTCCGGTGTCTAATGGGGCAGGGCACCGCTGGCCTCCTGGATCGCGGCGGCCGATACCCTGCAGATGAGGCTGGTCATGACCCGAGCTGGATGGCTGAGCGCCGTGCTCGCCGCGATGGTGCTGTGTGCGAGTCCCCTGGCGGCACAACCCGCTGCCCCCGCGCTCACCTTGGTCAGCACCGGGCCGTCCGGCGCGCTCGCCAGTCTCGATCAGGCCAACGAGATCCGCATCGTGTTCTCGGAGCCGATGGTCACGCTGGGCCGCATCCCCCCCGTCGTCACGGCCCCGTTCGTGCGTGTCACGCCGGCGATTCCCGGGTCGTTCCGCTGGTCGGGCACGACGATGCTCATCTACACGCCCGACCCGAAGCAGCCGCTGCCGTATGCCACGACCTATACGGTCACGGTCGATACGACGGCCACCGCGGTGAGCGGACGCGCGCTCGCCGCGCCAGTCACGTTCACCTTCACCACGCCCACGGTGCGTCTGCTGAGCACGTCGTGGTATCGCCGGGGCGACACGGTCGGTGGCGCGATGGTCTTCCTGTTGCGCTTCAACCAGCCGGTGCGCCGCGCCGACATCGCCGCCAACCTCTCGGCCACGCTGGCCCGCCACGACTGGGAGCCGCCGTCGTTCACCGACGACGAGATCGCCCGCTACAAGACGCTCGACCCGGCGGGACTTGCCGCCTTCGAGGCGCGCGTCGCCGAGGTGACGCGCATCGCTGCCGGCGGCGCGCCGGTGCGCCTCCGCCTCACGACGCAGTGGGACAAGCAGCGGCATCCCGACGAACCGAATCTCGCCGTCTTCGAGTCGGTGTCGGTGGTCGAACCCGAGAGCCACGTGCGGCTCGTGCTGAACGGGCGCGTGCCCTCGCCGGCCGGTCCGGCTACGCCCGGCCGGGCGCAGACGTATACCGTGGAAGCGGAGCCGGCCTTCTTCGTGCGCGGCTTCCGCTGCAACACCGCCTGTTCGGGCGACAGCTACAACCCACTGCAGTTCACGGCGCCGGTGCGTGCCTCGGCCTTCGCCGCCGCGGCGAGTGCCCTCGACATCACGGCCGCGCCGCAGCCGGTGAAGAAGGCCGGCGCCCCGCGTCGCGCGCAGGAGGGCGATGACGACAGCACCTGGCTCACGCTCGAGGATGCCGGCTTCGAGGCGCAGCCGCCCAACCGCAAGTACGTCGTGACACTGCCAGCGACGCTCAAGAGCGCCGACGGGCAGACGCTCGGCTATCCGTGGCTCGGCATCGTCGAGAACTGGCACAGCACGGCCTTCACGAGTTTCGGCGACGGCCACGGCGTGTGGGAAAAGGACGGCGGCGCGCAGTTGCCCTTCTACGCGCGCAACGTGCGCGACATCCTGCAGTGGGCGCTGCGGATCGAGCCGTCGGATCTCATGGCCACGATTCAGCGCCTGGCGCCGCGCTTCCGCGAGACGCCGGCCACGGCGGGAGTGGCCCGCACGCTGCGCCTCACGCCCGACCGCGTGCAGTCGCACGGACTGCCGCTCGGCCCGGCGCTCAGCGCCACGGGCACCGGCCTAGTGTGGGCGGCGGTGCGCGATGGCCGCATCCTCGACCGCACCCGCCGAGCCGTGGGCGACGACGGCGATCCCACACGCGCCACGATCGTGCAGGTCACGAACCTCGGCATCACCGTGAAAGACAGCCCGCAGAACACCCTCGTGTTCGTGACGCGGCTCGATACCGGCGCACCCGTGGCCGGCGCCGCGGTGTCGATCGTGAAGAAGGACAGCACCACGTTCTGGCGCGGCACCACGGGCGCCGACGGCGTGGCCATCGCGCCGGCGACGGCGCTGCGCACGCCCGACGAGTGGTACGAGCCGCTGGCCTTTCTCGTGATGGCGGAGAAGGACGGCGATGTCGCCTACACCGGCTCCGACTGGCACGAAGGCATCTCGCCCTGGGACTTCAACGTCGACTTCAACCTGCGCGAGCGCGAACCGATGCTGCGCGGCAGTGTCTTCACCGACCGCGGCGTCTACCGCCTTGGCGAAACGGCGCAGTTCAAGGCGATTCTGCGGAAGAACACGCCCACCGGCGTCGAGCTCTTCGCCGCCGGCACGCCCGTACTCGTCACGGTGCGCGATGGCCAGAACCGGCTGGTCGACGAACGCACCGTGCCGCTCACCGCCTGGAGCAGCGCCGAATGGACCGTGCCGCTGCCTGCCGACGGCACGCTCGGGCCTTACTCGGTGCGCGCCATTCTCGAGTCCGACAAGCCGAAGCCGCCGGCCCCGGCCGAACGCCGTCCGGGCGAGACACCGAGTCCCGAGATGGACGACTACGTGGCCTACGAGAAGGCCGTGCGCGGCTCGTTCCTCGTGGCCGCCTACCGGCGGCCCGACTTCCGCGTGGACGTCACGCTCACCGGCACGCCGCGCATCGCCGGTGACGCCCTGACCGGCACGGTCACCGCGCGGTATCTCTTCGGAGCGCCGATGGGCGGCAAGCCCGTGACATGGCGCTACACGAAGAGCCCGCACTACCAGGCGCCCGACGCCGTGACCGAACGCTTCGGCCCCGATCGCTGGCTGTTCGTCGGCAGCGTGGACCGCATGAGCGATCGCGAGGATCTGCGTCGCGAGGAAGGCACGCTCGGCACCACGGGTGACCTGGCGCTCTCGCTCGACACCGCACGCGAGGCCGGCATCCCGTACGTGTATTCGCTCGAAGGAGACGTCGAAGACGTCTCGCGCCAGCACATCGCCAACCGCGCGAGCGCGGTCGTGCATCCGGCGCCGTGGTACGTCGGGCTGCGCCGGCCCGGCTACTTCCTCGAACAAAAGAACGGGCTCGCCACCGAAATCGTGGCGGCCGGCCTCGACGGCGTGGCCGTGCCCGGCGTGCCCGTCGAGGTGACGCTCACGCAGGTGCAGTGGACGAGCGTGCGCCGCGCCGAAGGCAACGGCTTCTACACGTGGGACACCGAGCGGAAGGAGGTGCCGGCCGGCGCGTGGACGGTGACCACCGCCGCCGCACCCGTGCCGCTCACGATTCCCTTCACGACCGGCGGCTACTTCACGCTCGAGGTCCGCGGACGCGGTGAGAACGGCCGCACGTCGGTCACGCGGACGTCGTTCTACGTGCTCGGCGACGGCTACACGGCGTGGGCGCGCTACGACCACAACCGCATCGACCTCGTGCCCGAGAAGCAGACGTACCGGCCCGGAGACACGGCGCGACTCATGATCCAGTCGCCGTGGGAACAGGCGACCGCGCTCGTCACGACCGAACGCGAGGGCATCCGCTCGCATCGTCGCTTCGCCCTCACGTCGACCCAGCAGTCGATCGAGGTTCCCATCACCGAAGACGACGTGCCGAACGTGTACGTGTCGGTGCTGCTCGTGAAAGGCCGCACCAATCCCGCGCCGGCGGCCGCGACGGCCACCTCCGCCACGGCCGACACGAGCGATCCGGGCAAGCCGTCGTTCCGCCTCGGCTACGTCGAGCTCAAGGTCGAGGATCGCGCCAAACGTCTCACCGTGACGGTGAATGCCGATCGCGAGGAGTATCGACCTGCCGCCAAAGCCACCGTGGCCCTGAACGTGAAGGACATGGGCGGCGCCGGCACGGCGAGCGAAGTCACGCTCTGGGCAGTCGATTACGGCGTGCTGTCGCTCACCGGCTTCCAGCCGCCCGACGTGGCCGGCGATGTCTACGTGCGCAAGGCGCTTCAGGTGATGAACACCGACAACCGCCAGCGCATCGTGGCGCGGCGCGTGCTCACGCCGAAGGGTGAGACGGATGGCGGTGGCGGCGGCTCGGATGCCGGCGCCGGCGCCGTGCGCAAGGACTTCCGCGCCCTGGCCTTCTGGCTCGGCTCAGTCGTGACCGGTGCCGACGGCCAGGCGTCGGTCGAGGTCACACTGCCCGAATCGCTCACCACATACCGCATCATGGCGGTCGCCGGCGACCGGCGCTCGCGCTTCGGCTCCGGCAGCGCCGAGGTGCGCACCAACAAGCCCATCACGCTCACCTCGGCCTTCCCGCGTTTCCTCGCCGTGGGTGACGACGCGCACTTCGGCGCGGTCGTCGGCAGTCAGTTACCGGCGGCCGGCACCGCCATCGTCTCGATGCGCTCGCTCGACCCGGCGGTGCTCACGCTCAGCGGCGCCGCCGAGCAGCGCGTGGCGATTGGCGCCGGCGGCACGATTGAAGTGCGATTCCGCGGCATGGCAAGGTCCGTGGGCCGCGCCCGCATCCAGATGACGGCGCGGGTCGGCAACGAAACCGACACGTTCCAGGATGTGATTCCGGTCGAGATCCTGGCCGCGCCGGAAACCGTGGCGGCCTACGGCACGGCGGCGGAGGCGACGACCACCGCGCGTGAGAGCGTCAGCATTCCCGCCGCGGTCGTGCCGGGGTTCGGCGGCCTCGACCTGCAGCTCTCGTCCACGGCCCTCGTGGGCCTGGGTGAAGGCGCGCGCTACCTCGTGGAGTATCCCTACGGCTGCGCGGAGCAGAAGGCGTCCACGTCGCTCGCGCTCTTCCTCGCCGCGGACCTCGGCGACGCCTTCTCGCTGCCCGGGATGAACCCCGGCGACATGAAGTCGGTGTCGCAGCGCACACTCAGGGAACTCGAACGCTTCCAGTGCGACAGCGGCGGCTTCGCCTACTGGCCGGGCGACTGCGTCACCGTGTCGCCATACCTCACGGCCTACGTGCTGCACGTGATGCGGTCGGCGGCCGATCTCGGTTACACGGTGGATGCCGGCGTGCGGAACCGGGCCTACGACTACCTGTCGAATGCGCTGGCCGCCGCGCCACCCGCCGCGAACGAGGAATGGTGGCCCTCGTACACCGCCTGGCAGGCCTTTGCCGTGAAGGTGCTCGCCGAAGGCCGCCGCAACATCGACTCGCACGCGACGCGGCTCTATGGGTATCGCGACCGGATGCCGGTCTTCGCGCTGGCCTACCTGCACGACGCGCTCAGGGCGAAGGGCGAAGTGACCGGCGACCGCGTGAGCGACCTGCGCCGCCGCATGGTGAACGCCATCCTGCCCGAGGCCGGCGCCGCGCACGTGGGTGAACTGGCCGACCCCTATCTGCTCTGGTTCTGGAACTCGAACGTCCGCTCGACGGCCATCGTGCTGCATTCTCTCGTGCAGGCCGACGCCAAGGAGGCGCCGCTCGCGGCGCTCGTGCGCTGGCTGATGACGGCGCGGAAGAACGGCCGCTGGGGCAACACGCAGGAGAACGCCCACGCCATGGCGGCGCTCGTCGCCTACTACCGCAAGTACGAGCCGACGGTGCCGGACTTCCGCGCCGTCGTCACGTTGGGCGCACGGGAGCTGGCGCGCGACGAGTTCCGCGGCCGTTCGGCCGAGGCGGCCACGTCGAGCCTGCCGATGGCGCAGGTGCTCACCGCCGGCAAGCCCGGCACGACGTTGCCGCTCACCTTCACGCGCGAAGGCGCCGGCACGCTGTACTACACGGCGCGTCTGCGCTACGCGGCGGACGCGCTCGTGCAGGAGGGGCTGGATGCCGGCTTCCAGGTGGAGCGCCGCTACGAGCCGTTCGTCGAGCAGGGCACCCGTCCGCCGGCCACGAGTTACGCCGCCGGCGACCTCGTGCGCGTGACGCTGACCTTCCGCCTGACCAAGGAACGGCGGTTCGTCGCCGTCACCGATCCGCTGCCGGCCGGGTTCGAAGCGGTGGAGTCGTGGTTTGCGACGACGGCGCGGGATCTCGCGGCGGCGCAGGATCGCCAGGTGAACGACGGCGGCGATGCCACTGACTGGCGCGCCTGGTGGCGGCACAGCGGCTTCGATCGCGTCGAGCGCCACGACGACCGCGTGCAGCTCTTCGCCACACGCCTCGGCGAGGGCCTGCACGAGTTCAGCTACATCGTGCGCGCCACGACGGCCGGCGCCTTCCGTACCGCCCCGGCGCGCGTCGAGGAGATGTACACGCCGGAGATCTTCGGACGCACAGCCACGACCGTCATCGACGTGAAGCGGTAACGCGATGTCCACCTCCACGTCCGAGCGGCCGAGACTGCGCGCGCGCTTCGCCGCGTGGCGGCCGCGCCTGCGCCGGCCGCTTGCGGCCGGGGGTGTCGCCGCCGTGACGCTGGCGCTCTGGGTGCGCTGCTGGCCGCTGCCCGACGCGCTGCTGGCGGAGCCGGCCACGCCGTCCACGGTGGTCGTGGACCGCCACGGCGCGCCGATCTACGAAGCGCTCTCAGGTGAGGCGACACGGGCCATCACGCTTACGGCCGAGGCCCTGCCACCACGGCTCGTTGCCGCGACGCTGGCTGCCGAGGACAGGCGCTTCTTCCGCCACCCGGGCGTCGATCCCGTGGCCGTGCTGCGCGCCCTCCGCACGAATCTGGCCGAAGGCCGGGTGGTCGAGGGCGGTTCGACCATCTCGCAGCAGGTGGCGAAGCTGCTGCTCAACCGTCAGCAGCCCTCGCGGCGCCGCGGCGTGCTCGCCAAGGCGCACGAGGCGCTCATCGCCCTGCGCCTCGAACATCGCTTCTCGAAGCCGGAGCTGCTGGCGCTGTACCTGAACCTCGCCGCCTACGGCAACCAGTTCACGGGCGCCGAGCGCGCCAGCCAGGCCTACTTCGGCGTGCCGGCAGCGATGCTCACGCCGGCGCAGGCCGCGTTCCTCGCCGGGCTGCCGCAGCGGCCGAGCGGCTTCAATCCGTTCCGGAGCCCGGAGTCGGCGCGCGCCCGGCAGCGCACGGTGCTTCGGCGCATGGCGGCCAGCGGCGCGCTGGCGGCGGACGACCTCGCGCACGCGCTCGACGAACGCCTGGCATTCGCGCCCACGCCCGCCCCGTTCGCCGCACCACACTTCGTCGAGATGGTGCTGGCGGCGGCGGGGGAGCCGCGGCCGGCGCGCATCGAGACCACGCTCGATAGCGCCCTGCAGGCAGATATCGCCGGCATCATCACCCGCCACCGTGAGGACCTCGTGTCCCACGGCGCCCACAACGTCGCCATCGTGGTGCTCGAGAACGCCACCGGCGAGTGGGTGGCGTGGGAAGGGTCGGGCGACTACTTCGACCGCGCGCATGGCGGCACGATCAACGGGCCGGTGACACTGCGCCAGCCGGGCAGCGCGCTCAAGCCGTTCACTTACGCGCTGGCGTTCGAACAGGGTACGTCGCCGGCCACCGTGCTCGCCGACATCCCATCGACGTTCCCGACGGCGGAAGACGGCGTGGTCTACAGCCCGCGCAACTACGACGACCGCTACCGCGGTCCGTTGCTCGCGCGCCACGCGCTGGCCGGTTCGGTGAACGTGCCGGCCGTGGCGCTCGCCGCCGAGATCGGCGTGCCGAACGTGCTGCGGTTCCTGCGCCGGGCCGGACTGAGCACCTTCGACAAGACGGCCGCGCACTACGGGCTCGGCGTGACACTCGGCAACGCCGAAGTGCGCCTCGACGAGCTGACCGCAGCCTATGCGGCCTTCGCGCGCGGCGGCGAGTGGCTGCCGCCGACGTTCCTGCGGCAGCCGGCGGGCGACCTCGCAGACAGCACGCGCATCGTGTCCGACCGCACGGCCTTCTGGATCACCGACATCCTGTCGGACCCCGAGGCGCGCGAGTTCGTCTTCGGGCGGGGCGGCAGCCTCGAACTGCCGTTTCCCGTGGCGGTCAAGACCGGCACGTCGCAGGCGTACCACGACAACTGGACGATCGGCTACTCACGGCACGCGACGGTGGGCGTGTGGGTGGGGAACTTCGATCGCCGTCCGTTGCGGAACTCGAGCGGTGTCACCGGGGCCGGGCCGATCTTCCACGCCGTGATGCTGGCGGCGGAGCAGCGCCTGGCCGGTGCCGTGGCCGTGATGGCGGATGGCGCCATCGTGCCGCCGCCGCCGACCGCGGTTGAGCGCGAGATCTGCGCCGAGTCGGGCGGCCTCGCCAACGCGTGGTGCCCGCTCAAGCGGCGTGAATGGGTGGCGGCCGACGAGCCCGGCGTGCCGTGCGCCTGGCATCATCTGGGCGACGACGGCCTGCAGACGTATCTGCCGGCGCAGTTCCACGCCTGGGCCCGCGCCGAAGGACGCGCCGTGGCGGGCGCGCCGGTAGCGCCGTCAGACGTCGCGCTCGCGAGCCTCGGCGCCGCGCCGCCCTCACGAGAGACCGGGGCCGCGCGCGTGGCACCCGCGCGGTTCGCTATCGCGAGTCCAGCCGACGGCACCACCTATCTCATCGACCCGACGCTGCGCCGCGAGTTCCAGACGCTGCCGCTGCGCGCGGTGGCCGCCGGCGCGCGCCGCATCGAGTGGCGCGTGGATGGACGTGTCGTTGGCGCATCGGATGCCGAGGGCGCCGTCGAGTGGCCCCTGGCACCCGGGGCGCATCGCGTCGAGGCCACCGACGACCGCGGCCGCACGGCCAGCGCCCGCGTGACGGTGCGCTGACGGAGCGTCAGGGCCGGAAGAGGCGGTTGACCTTCACGACGAAGGCGCGATTCCGGA
Organism: Acidobacteriota bacterium; assembly: GCA_016789705.1. GTDB lineage: Bacteria > Acidobacteriota > Vicinamibacteria > Vicinamibacterales > UBA2999 > CADEFD01. The sequence goes on along the minus strand of JAEUQR010000167.1, from coordinate 42,450 downwards.
GCGGCGTCATGCCTGGCCGCGCCTCGGTGTCGTAGTCGTCGGTGTAGACGACGAACACCTCGCTGCCGGGGCGGTATTCCCAGCGGAAACGCAGGTTGCTGCCGAACGAGGTGCTCGTGGAGTTGTACTGCACGATGCCGCTCACGTACATCCGCGGCGTCATCGTGTAGGTGCCACGCAGGCGTGCCACCGTGGTGCGGAACGATCCTTCCTTCAGGTCCACCCAGTTGACCGACACACTCGGCTCGGCCGAGAACTGCGGTGTCACCTCCATGCGCGCGGCGTTGAGGGCAATCGAGTGGCGCTCGCCGCTGTAGAACGGGCCGCCTTCATAGACAAGCGCGCCCGAATAGCGGCGCTGCTGACCGCCCGTGTAGGAGACCTGCGTGGTGGCGAAGTTGTAGCCGCCGACCGGGATGCGGATGCCCGGCGCAATCGCGAACGGCCGCACCAGCCGGTCGAACGAGTCGGTGTAGCTCACGCTCAGGATGTCGCTGTTCGTGAATTCCGTCTGGAACTGGCCCACCTGCTCGCGCGTGTCGAGGCGGTCGCCCGTGTTGGTGACGTAGTTCAGACTGGCCTGCGCCGTGATCTTGCGCAGGTGCGGAATGCGCCGCGGGCGTGGACTGAAGCGCAGCAGGGCGAAGTTGCGGCGCATGTCGGTGCGGCGCAGGAACCCGGCTTCCGGCAGGAAGTTGGGCTGCACCTCGAGCCGTTCGACCTGCACGCCGTAGCGGTCGGCGTTGTAGTCGAAGAACCCGCGGTACGACAGGTCGTCGCCCTCCCTGCCCTCGCTGCGTGTCGCCGCCACGTAGCTGTCGATGCGCAGGTTCTGATAGAACGAAAACGTGGCGTCGAGGCCGAGGCCGGTGTTGGCGCCCAGCTTGCCCGGCGTCGACGTGCGGTGCGTGAGCATGCCGCCGATGCTGCTGCGGCGCAGGATGTCGCGTTTGGCGCGGAGCACCGTGAAATTGGTGGAGTCGGCGTTGGCCACGGCGTCTTCGCCCGTCTGCACGTTGAGCACGCCGACGGTCGTCGCGCCTACCTTGCCAGACATCCGGCCGCCCACGCGCAGTGGCACCTGCCGGGCGCCGTCGAGGCCGATGCGGCGGGTGAAGAACAGATACGGCGTGTCACCGCTGCCGGCGGCGAGGCCGGCGCTGGCGCGTCCGGCGAATGCGAAGGTGCCGGCGCCCTCGAGGAAGAAGTCGCGCTTCTCCGGAAAGAACAGGTTGAAACGCGTGAGGTTCACCTGCTGTTCGTCCACTTCCACCTGCGCGAAGTCGGTGTTCACCGTGAGATCGGCGGCGAGGTTCTGGGTGACGCCGTACTTCACGTCCACGCCGCCGCGCAGGGTGGTGTCGTTGTCGACGGTCGGCGTGACGGTGCGGTCGGTGGCGACGTTGCCGAGCGTGAACGGCTTGACCTCGAGGTTGCGCGTGCGGCCGGGCGCTTCGAGGCCCGTGAGCGTGCCGGCCGACGACACTTTCAGAACGCCGCGGAAGGTCGTGAGCGCGCGCGGCACCTGCGCCAGGTACGACCACTCGTTCTTCCAGCGCACGACGCGGCGCAGGTTGATGCCCCAGGTCTGCTCGCGTCCGGGCAGGTAGCGCAGCGACTTGAAGGGAATGGCCATCTCGATGGTCCAGCCGCCCTCGAAGTTCGCCGTCCGCACGTTCCACACGGTGTTCCAGTCCATGTTGGGCGGACCTTCATCGGTGACCTGGCCGTCGGCCAGGCCGCCGATGGCGTTGGCGTAGAAGAGATAGCCATTGCGGCGGTCGTGGAAGGTGTCGAAGAGCACGAGGAACGTGTCGTTCTGCCTGAGCTGACTGGTGTCGCGACGCATCTCGTTGGCGACGCGGCGTTCGGGGTGCGATTCGAAGCAGCGCGCCGACACGTAGATGTTGTTGTCGTCGAAGAACACCCAGGCGTCGGTCTTCTCGGTGGCCGGCTTGAACTCGTCGGGCTCCTGCTGCACGAAGTCGCTGACCGGCGTGGTGGAGGCGTAGACGGCTTCGTCGAGGCGGCCGTCGACCTGGATCGGCGTAGCCGTGCGGTGCGCGGCGATGCTCGGGGGTGGCGCGGCCGAGGGCTGCGCGAAGAGCGGACTGACGGCGGCGAGCGCCAGCAGGACGGCGTGCGGCACGCCCGGGCGGAACGGCATGGGCGGCCACTGTAGTCGAGTCACTTGCAATTGACAAGTGACTGGCGCCGCCGGCCGGCCTCTGCTAGGCTGCGCGCATGACCGGCATCCGGCGATCCCGCTGTCCCGTCTCGTGCACGCTCGACGTGCTGGGCGACCGCTGGTCGCTGCTGGTCGTGCGCGACCTGATGCGCGGCAAACGGCGTTTCGCCGAATTCGCCGCCTCGCCGGAAGGCATTCCCACCAACGTCCTGGCCGAACGTCTCAAGCGGCTGCGCGCGAAGGGCATCGTGCGCACCGAGCGCTACAGCGACCGCCCGCCGCGGGTCGAATACCTGCTCACCGACAAGGGCGAGGATCTGCGGCCGATGATGCGGGCGATGGTGGAATGGGGCGTGCGGCATGCCGGCGGCCGCATGCCGCCGCCGGTCACCCCGCACACGGCGCCCACCGGCGACTGACGGCCGGGCAGCCGGATTCGTGGCATCATCGGACCTGCCGTGCCGCCGGCCGTCTCGCCGGGCGGACACCGCGTCCGAGCCCATCATGTCCACCACCACCGATGCCCGCTTCAACTGGAGCGATCCGCTGCTCCTCGACCAGCAACTGAACGCCGAAGAGCGCATGGTGCGCGACACCGCGCGCGCCTACTGCCAGGAGAAGCTGGCGCCCCGCGCGCTCGAGATGTTCCGCAACGAGAAGCCGGCGCCTGAGATCTTCCGCGAGATGGGCGCGCTCGACCTGCTCGGCATCATCATCCCCGAGGAGTATGGCGGCGCCGGGATGGGGTACGTGAGCTACGGCCTCGTGGCCCGCGAGATCGAACGGGTGGACTCGGGCTTCCGCTCGATGATGAGCGTGCAGGGCTCGCTCGTGATGGTGCCCATCAACGCCTTCGGCACCGAAGCGCAGAAGCAGAAGTACTTGCCGAGGCTGGCGAAGGGGGAGTGGATCGGCTGCTTCGGGCTGACCGAGCCCAACGCCGGCTCCGACCCCGGCGGCATGACGACCCGTGCGAAGAAAGTCGATGGCGGCTGGGCGCTCACCGGCACCAAGGCGTGGATCTCGAACAGCCCGATCGCCGACGTCTTCATCGTGTGGGCGAAGGACGACGAGGGGAAGATCCGCGGCTTCATCCTCGACAAGGGCATGCAGGGCCTGACGGCGCCGGCCACGCACGGCAAGGTGGGTCTGCGTACCAGCATCACGGGCGAGATCGTGATGGACAACGTGTTCTGCCCGGACGAGAACGCCTTCCCCGACATCCGCGGCCTCAAGGGGCCCTTCACCTGTCTCAACAGCGCCCGCTACGGCATCGCCTGGGGCGCGCTCGGCGCGGCCGAAGACTGCTGGTTCCGCGCCCGCGACTACGTGCTGGACCGCAAACAGTTCGGCCGGCCGCTGGCGGCCAATCAGCTGATCCAGAAGAAGCTCGCCGACATGCAGACGGAGATCACGCTCGGCCTGCAGGCGGTGCTGCGCCTCGGCCGCATGAAGGACGAAGGCACGGCGGCGCCGGAGATCACGTCCCTCCTCAAGCGCAACTCGTGCGGCAAGGCGCTCGACATCGCGCGGATGGCCCGCGACATGATGGGCGGCAACGGCATCGTCGACGAATTCGGCGTGATCCGCCACATGGTGAACCTCGAGGTCGTGAACACCTACGAGGGCACCCACGACGTGCACGCGCTCATCCTCGGCCGGGCGCAGACGGGGATCGCCGCCTTCTCGAACTAGGCGGCCGAATCGAGAGACGCTCCCGGCGGGGCCACTCGGCGTCCCGCCGGGCCAGCAGCTTCCGGGCAGGCGCGGTGAGGGGACGGTGACGCCCGTTTCGCATACCGGGGGGACGGGGTAGTATCCCCCGACCCCATGATGCGCTCCCCGACCCTCCTCCTCGCGGTCAGTGTCCTTTCGCTGGCCTTGTCAGGGGCCCCGCGTGCCCAGGCGCCGGCGCCGTCTGGTGCGGCAGCGCCTGTCGCGGCCGGCGCGGCCGCTCCCGGCGCACCGATGCTGCGGCACCCGGAAGCCGGCGGCCTCCTGGTGCGACAGTATCCGCCGGAGACCTATGACGGCGGCGCGCAGAACTGGGCGCTGCTGCAGGATGCCCGGGGCGTCATCTACGTCGGATCGACGAACGCGCTGCTCGAATACGACGGCGTGACCTGGCGCCGCATCGTCACCCCGACGAGGACCACCATCCGGTCGCTCGCCGCGGACGCGTCGGGCCGCATCTGGGTGGGGGGCGTCGGCGATCTCGGCTACATCGAGCCCGACGAGCAGGGCCAGACCCGGTTCGTGTCGCTCCTCGACAAGCTGCCCGAAGACGCCCGTGTGTTCGAGGACGTGTGGCGCCTGTATACCTCGTCGCAGGGCGTGTACTTCCAGACCCAGTCCGGCATCTTCCGCTGGGCTGATGGCGCGTTCAAGGTCTGGAAACCGACGGCCCGCATCTTCAACCGGGCGCAGTTCGTCAACGACACGCTCTACGTCGGCCAGCAGGGCCTCGGGCTGATGGCGCTGCGCGGCGATTCGCTTCAGCCCGTCCCTGGCGCCGAGCGCATGGGTGACGAGATCTACCCGATCATCCTCCGCTACGACGACACCCGCTTGCTCATGGGGACCAGGCGCGATGGCCTGTTCCTATACGACGGCGCAGTCATGCGCCCGTTCGCCACCGGGGCAGACGCGCTCATCAAGTCGAACCTGTATCGCGGCTTCCCGCTCCCGAATGGCGCGCTGGCGTTGACCACCACGAACGAAGGCGTCGTGCTGATCGACCGTCAGGGGCGCCTGCTCGAGCATGTCAGCGAGCGCAGCGGGCTGCCGACCTCGCAGGTCTACTACGTGATGCCGGACCAGGAAGGCGGGCTCTGGCTGGGGCTGTCCGTGGGGCTCGCCAGAGTCGAGGCGCAGTCGCCCTTCTCGCTCTTCGGGCGCGAGGAGGGCCTCCGCGCCGCCGCCGCCGACCTCATCAGACACGACGGTAAGCTCTACATCGCACACGGTCAGGGCGTGCAGTATCTCAACCCACGCGCGGGAGGATTCGCCGAGCTGCCATCGGTCGCCGGCCTCGTCAACCAGTGCTGGGCCTTCATGGAGTTCGTCGATCCCGACGGCAAGGTTCCGCCGCAGCTGCTGCTGACCGCGTCCGACGGGTTGTTCCGCATCGAGGGTGACACCGCGCGCGCCATCGTGCCGTCGCCCGACCGCTCGTTCGGCACCTTCGTCCTCGAGCAGTCGAAGGTCGACCCCTATCGCGTGTGGGTTGGCCTGGCGGACGGTTTGGCGTCGGTCCGGTGGAGCAACGGCCAGTGGATCAATGAAGGACGTGTACCGGGTGTGACCGAGCAGGTGCGCTCGCTGCACCAGACCGCTGACGGCAAGCTGTGGGCCGGCACGCAGTCGAGCGGCGTCGTGATGGTGCGTGACGGGGACACACCTGCCGGCAGCGCCAGACCAGCCCGTCCGGTGGTCGAACGCTTTGGCGCAGAGCAGGGGCTGGCGGCGGGGTTCGCCACCGTGCGTCCGGTCGCCGGCCGCGTCTATGTCTCGGTGCTCGGCAAGATCGCCGTGCTGGACGAAGCGTCCGGCCGCTTCGTCGAGGACAAGACGTTCGAGGTGGTGGAACGCGATCCCGAGTCCCAGTTCATCAACTTCAAGGAGGGGCAGGACGGCCGCATCTTCGTCGCATCCGCACGTGGTGCCGCGGTGCTCACCCGCCAGCCCGACGGTACCTTCAGCACCGACCGGCAACTGCTGAGCCGCTTCGCCGCTGAGCGCACGGGTGCGTTCTTTCCTGAGAACGACGGCGTTGTCTGGTTTTCTGCCAGTGGTCAGCTGGTAAGGTTCGACACGCGGCTCTTCTCTCGCGAGACACCGGCCTTTGCCGCCCTCATCCGGCGGATCACCGTGAATCAGGCGACTGCGCTGGCACCGGCCCTCACCGGCGGCGAGCCGCCCACCCTGGATGCCGGGACCCGCTCGATGCGGTTCGAGTTCGCGGCGCCCTCCTTCGTCAACGAGCGAACGACGCAGTACCAGGCGCGGCTCGACGGTGTCGACGCCGACTGGTCGGCGTGGTCCACCGAATCGCGCCGCGACTACACGAACTTGTCGTTCGGCGACTACCGCTTTCACGTGCGCGCGCGCAACGAGCTCAGCCTGACGAGCCAGGAGGGGGTGTTCGCGTTCACCATCCTGCCGCCCTGGTATCGCACCTGGTGGGCCTACGGCGGCTACACCACGATGCTCGGCCTGCTCGTGCTCGGCGCCGACCGCCTGCAGCGCCGTCGCGTCATCGGCCAGGAGCGTGCGCGCGCCCAGTTCGCCGAAGCGAAACTGCGGGCGGAGTCGGCCGAGGCGCTGGCGCGCTCCGAAGGCGAGGGCAAGAAGAACATCGAGCTCCTGAGCGACATCGGCCGCGAGATCACCGCCTCGCTCGACTTCGACACCATTTTCGACAAGCTCTACGGTCGCGTGAACCAGCTCGCCGACGCGGATGTGTTCGGCGTCGGTCTGTACCATCCCGAGCGTCAGGAGATCGAATACCGGCTGGCCATCGAGCAGGGCAAGCGCTACGCCCCGTATTCGCGCAGCACGGCCGACGCCGACCAGCTGCCGGTCTGGTGCATCACGCACCGGCAGCCGGTGTTCATCAACGATCTGCAGCGCGAGTTCTCCAAATACGTCACGCGTTTCGATGAACAGAGCCGGCCGCTCGAAGACGGCTCCATGTCGAAGACGCCGCAGTCGCTCATCTATCTGCCGCTCGAAGCCAAGGACCGTGTGCTCGGCATCATCACGATCCAGAGCTTCGAGACCGGCGCCTACACCGAACATCACCTGAACATGCTGCGCAGCCTGGCCTCGTACACGGCCATCGCGCTCGACAATGCCGCGGCCTACCGGCAGTTGAACGAGCAGGAGCACGAGAACCGCCGGCTGTTCGAGGAAGCCGAACACGCGCGCGCCATCGCCGAAGAGGCCGATCAGGCCAAGAGCGCGTTCCTCTCCACGGTGAGCCACGAATTGCGCACGCCGCTCACCTCGGTGCTCGGCTTCGCCAAGATCATCAAGAAGCGGCTCGACGAGCGCATCTTCCCGCTCGTGCCGAAAGACGACAAGAAGGTGGTGTCGACCATCCTGCAGGTGGAAGACAACCTGAAGGTCGTGGTCAGCGAAGGCGAACGCCTCACCAAACTCATCGACGACGTGCTCGATCTGGCCAAGATCGAAGCCGGCAAGCTCGAGTGGCACATGGAGGCCGTCACCGTCAGCGACATCCTCGAGCGCGCCACGGCGGCGACGTCCTCGCTCTTCGAACAGAAGGGCCTGACGCTGGCGATGGAAGTGGCGCCGGGGCTGCCGGCGGTGACCGGCGACCGCGACCGCCTGATTCAGGTGGTCATCAATCTCATCTCGAACGCCGTGAAGTTCACCGACATCGGCTCGGTCACGTGCCGGGCCGAGCGGCGCGGGCAGGAGGTGGTGGTCAGCGTCATCGACACCGGCCTCGGCATCGCACCGGCCGACCAGCCGAAGGTCTTCGAACGCTTCAAGCAGGTGGGCGACACCCTCACCGACAAGCCCAAGGGCACCGGCCTCGGGCTGCCCATCTGCCGCGAGATCGTCGAGCACCACGGCGGCCGCGTGTGGGTCGAGAGTGAGCTCGGCAAGGGCAGCACGTTCGCCTTCTCGCTGCCCATCGGGCCGAGCCCGCTCGCCACGGCCGGCACGACGCCGGTGGAACTGGCGTCGCTCATCCGCCAGCTGCGCGACCGTGTCATCGTCACCGCGCCGCGCACGTCAGACCGCCGGGCGCGTATCCTCGTCGTCGACGACGAGGCCAACATCCGCGAGCTGCTGACCCAGGAGTTCACGGAGGCCGGGTACCAGGTGACGACGGCGGCGAACGGCCGCGACGCCATCGCCCTCGTGCGCACCGACCGTCCGGATCTCATCGTGCTCGACGTGATGATGCCCGAGATGAACGGCTTCGATGCCGCGGCCGTGCTCAAGAACGACCCGGTGACGGCCGACATCCCCATCGTCATCCTGTCGATCGTGCAGGATCGCGAACGCGGCTTCCGCGTCGGCGTCGACCGCTATCTCACCAAGCCCATCGACACGGACCTGCTCTTCCGTGAGGTCGGCGCGCTGCTCGAACAGAAGACGTCGCACAAACACGTGCTGGTGGTCGACGAAGACACCACGGCGGTGAAGACGCTCACCGATGTGCTGACGGCGCGCGGCTACCGAGTCTCGGAGGCCAGCGCCGCCGACCTGATGGAGAAGGCGCGCGCCATCCAGCCCGACATCATCATGCTCAGCTCGGTCGCCTCGGCACAGTCGAATGCCGTGCAGATGCTCCGCTTCGAGAAGGGCATGGACAACGTGCTCTTCCTCGTTTACCAGTGAGGCCCCCCGCCGTGAACCGCAGCATTCTCATCGTTGATGACGAGCCGCACCTGCGCGCGCTCATCCACCAGACACTCGAAGAACTCGAAGATGAAGGCGTGGAACTGCTCACCGCCACCAACGGCGAGGAGGCGCTGGCGCTCATCGAGTCCAGCCGCCCAGGGCTGGTGTTCCTCGACGTCATGATGCCCAAGCTCAGCGGCTTCGATGTCTGCAGCCGCGCCAAGCGCGACCTCGGGCTGACCGACGTCTACATCGTGCTGCTCACCGCCAAAGGGCAGGAGATGGACCGCCAGAAGGGCGTGGAGGTGGGCGCAGACCTCTACATGACCAAGCCGTTCGATCCGGACGCGCTGCTCGACAAGGCCCGCACCGTTCTCGGACTGTGAGCTGCCGGTGAGCCGCGTCGTTCTGAAGCAGCTGCTGGCGCGCTCGGCGGATACCCGCGCCCTGATAGACGCGATGGCCGAGGCTGTCGGCCCGCTGGCGGTCGAAGACCCGCAGGGCCGGCACCTGCATGGGACGCCCGCCGACGGTGAGGCCTTCCGCTTCGCCGTGCGCCACGACGACACGCACCTTGGCGCGGTGGTGGGGGAGCCGCGCGCCGGGCTGCTGGCCGACCTGCTGTCGCACCTGGCCGGGCGCGAAGGCGAACGCAAGTCACTCGGCACCGAAGTGCTGAATCTCTATCGCGAGATCAATCTCATCTACAGTTTTTCGGAGAAGCTGGCGGCCCTGCTCGACGTCGAGCGCGTCGCCGCGCTCACGCTGCAGGAGGCCCGCCGCCTCATCGTCGCGACCGACGGTGTGCTGATGCTGCTCGACCATGAGACTGGCGCGCTCACGACCGTGGCCGGCTTCGGGGATGAACTGCCGGCGCTGCAGGGGTTCCACGCCGGACGCGGCATCCTGGGAGCCGTGGCGGCCAGCGGTGTCGCAGAGATCGTCAACGACATCGCGGACGATCCCAGGCGCGTCACCGAACAGACCGCGCTGCGGGCGCTGCTCGGCGCCGCCCTGCGCGTCGGCGAGCGCGTCACCGGCATCATCGCGCTCGGCAGCACGGTGCCGATGGCCTACACGGCTGGCGAACTGAAGCTGCTCAACACCCTGGCGCTGCAGGCCGCGACCGCGATCGAGAACGCCCGGCTCTTCGAACGCACCGTGCAGGCCGCGCAGGAGCGCGAACGGCTGCTGCAGCTGAACAAGGCGGCGGAAGTGGCGCGGGCCAAGCTGGAGAGCGAGCTGGTGCTCGCCGCGCGCATCCAGGCGGCGCTCTTTCCCGCGACGCTGCCTGCCGTGTCCGGCTACGACCTGGCCGCCAGGAACCGGCCGGCCCGTCAATGTGGCGGCGACTACTACGATGCCATCGCGGTGCCTGGCGGCGACGACGGCCGCGGGAGCGTGCTGTTATGTGTTGCCGATGTGTCGGGCAAGGGGCTGCCGGCGTCGCTCGTCATGGCCAACATGCAGGCGACGCTCAGAGCCCTGCTGGGCCGCACGGCGTCACTTCCGGCACTGGCCGCCGAGGCCAGTGACCTGCTCTTCGCATCGACGTCGCCCGAGAAGTACGTGACGGCGGCGCTCGTGGACCTCGAGCCGCGCAGTGGCGCACTGCGGGTGGTGAGTGCCGGGCATGTCGACACGTTCATCCTGCGCGCCTCCGGCGACGTCGTGACGCTGTCATCCTCCGGCACGCCGCTCGGCCTGATGCCGCCGGGGCTGCCGTTTGGCGAGACCATGTGGCACCTCGACGCTGGCGATATGCTGGTGCTCTTTTCGGACGGCGTGCCCGAGGCGCAGAACATCTTCGACGAGGAGTTCGGCGAGGACCGGCTGATCGACGTGCTGCGCGAAGCGGCAGCAGACTCCGCCGAGCAGGTGATCGATCGGGTCATGGCGGCGATTGATGCCTTCGTCGGCGGCGCCCCGCAGTTCGACGACATCACGCTCCTGGTGGTCCGCCGTCAGCGAGCCGGCTAAGGGCTGTACCGCGATGGATCCTCTTGCCGGTTCCTCCTGGCGTGCGCCGGGCACGGTGGCGGGCTTCGCCCAGTCGGCCCCGAACCCGGTGCTGATGCGCACGGCCGCCGACCTGCTGACGCAGCACACGCCTGGCGTGGCGCTCGACATCGGATGCGGGGCCGCCAGGAACACCCTGCCGCTGGCGCAGCTGGGCTGGGAAGTCGTCGGGATCGACCTGTCGCGCCCGATGCTGGTGGCGGCGGCCAGTCGTCTGGACGCCGCGGGTCTCGAGCGGCGTCCCCTGCTCGTGCTCGCGCCGATGCAGCACCTGCCGATCGGCGATCGGACGGTGGACCTCGTCGTCGCGCACGGCATCTGGAACCTGGCGCCCTCCGGAGCGGTATTCCGCGCGGCGCTCCGTGAGGCGGCGCGCGTCGCGCGGCCGGGCGCGTGCCTGTTCGTCTTCACGCAGTTCTCCGGCCAGCCGCAGTGTTTCCTCACCGAACCCGAGCTCATCGCGGAGCTGGCGGCGGCGGGGTTCGCGCCCGACGGCCCGCTCACCGAGTACAACCGCCCCGCGGCGGGGACGCTGGCGCACGGTCCGGTGATCTTCGAGGGCGTGTTCCGGCGGCTGGCATAAGCGTGGTGGGGAAATCTCCACTGCGATTCGCGGAACCCTTCCCACCACGACGACCGCGCGGTGCGCGGGTCGTCGGCCCGGAACCCTCGCCGGCGCGGCCGGCCCGGCCACCTGCGGCAATCTGACGCCGATTGCGCCATAAGTCGGCGCCGCACTCCCTCGGCTGTCGCCGGCCCACTGCGCACGACGGCGTGGCACGCGGATTGATGCTGCCCGATCAACCTCGGCCCGTCGCGATCTCGGCCTGTCCGGGGGACCTCTCAAGGGGGTGGAATCATGGCTCGATTCATGGTGATGGCGGTCGCGGCTCTGTGCCTCGCAGCGGGACCGGCCTGGGCGCAGAAGATTGAACAAGGCACGATGAAGCGCACCTCGGCGTCCGACGGACCGGGGATGTTCAACGCCTACTGCGCGTCCTGCCATGGCCTCGATGCCACTGGCACCGGCCCGGCCGCCAAGGCCCTGACGAAGGCGCCGGCCGATCTCACCCGCATCACGGCCCGCAATGGCGGAACGTTCCCCGAGATCAAGATTCGCCGCTATATCGAGGGCGCCGACGAGATCGCGGCACACGGCTCGCGCGACATGCCAGTGTGGAGCACGCTCTTCCGTTCCATGGATCCGGGCACGGTGCCGCTGCGCATCCAGGCGTTGTCCGATTTCCTGAAGTCGATCCAGAAGTGAACGGCGCTGAAGGGGCGTGATAGCGTGGCGCCATGACACGCCGTGAATGGCTGATCGCCACTGGCGCGTGGGCGTGTGCCTCCGGAACGGTCCGCGGGCAACACGGTCACGTGTCACGGCGGTTTCCGCCGCAGACGGCAGAGCAACTGGCCGGGCCTGCCGATGTCACGCTTCGCATCGGCGAGACCTCGCTGGAGCTCGCGCCCCGCCGTGTCGTGCGGACCAGGGCCTACAACGGCCAGGTGCCAGGGCCGCTCCTGCGCGTGCCGCGTGGACGTCCCCTGACCGTGGACGTCTTCAACGAGACGGCCAGCGAAGACATCGTCCACTGGCACGGGCTGCACATCCCACCGGAGGTCGATGGTGTGTACGAGCAGGGCACGCCGGGGGTGCCCGCGCGCGGCCGCTGGCGCTACGTCTTCACGCCGGAACCGTCCGGCACGCGGTGGTATCACAGCCACAACGCGGCGGGCCGCGACCTCACGAAAGGCACCTACACGGGCCAGTTCGGCGTGATGCTCGTCGAGGAAGCCGACGATGCCGGCGATTACGACCACGACGTGCCCGTCGTCCTGCACGAGTGGGAGCCATACCTCAGGCGCCGGGGGCCTCTCGATGTGGAGTTCAAGGCGTTCTCCGTCAACGGGAAGATGTTCGGCGCCGGCGAGCCGCTGCGCGTGCGGGAAGGGCAGCGGGCGCGCCTGCGCATCGTCAACGCCAGCGCCACATTGACCCATCAGCTCGCCCTGGCGGGCCATCAGTTCCGCGTCATCGCGCTCGACGGCAACCGCGTGCCGTCGCCGGCCGCGGTGCCGGTGGTCGAGGTGGCCCCGGGCGAACGTGTGGATGCCGTCGTCGAGCTGTCGCGGCCGGGCGTGTGGGTGCTCGGCAGCGTGAAGGCCGAGGGGCGCGCGGCAGGCCTCGGAGTGGTCGTCGAGTACGCGGGCCAGTCGGGCCCGCCACGCTGGGCGGAGCCGATCCCGCGGCCGTGGGATTACACGCTCTTCGGCGACCGCGAACGCCGGGACATCCCGGTGGACGATCGGATCACGCTGGCCTTCAAAGCCGAGCCAGACGGTCACCACTGGCTCATCAACGGCAAGGGGTATCCGAAGGCCGACCCGATCCGCGTGCGCGCCGGACGCCGCTACCGCTGGACGCTCGACAACCAGAGCGCCGATCCGCATCCCGTGCACCTGCACCGCCACACCTTCGAACTCGTGAGCGTGGCCGGGCGTCCCACCTCGGGTGTGCGCAAGGACGTCGTGACCGTGCCACCGTGGCGCACCGTCGAGATCGACGTCACCGCCGACCAGCCGGGCCTGGCGCTCTTCCACTGTCACCAGCAGTTCCACATGGACATGGGCTTCATGACCATGCTCGAGTACGTGGACTAACCGCCGCGCGCGCCGGGCCGGGCGGTCGTGACGCCGCGGTGGTGGATCTCGGTGCCCGCGCGTGTTAGGCTCCTGCACGTTCCATGCCTCACTGTCGGGTCCGAGCTGTATGACCACTGTCATGGCGACCGCGGTCGGAATCGCAGACCATCATCCGGTGCCGGGTGATGCGCCGAGAGAGCCGCGCCGGACACCCGGTGGCCGCGTGGTTCGTGTGCGCGGCGCCCGCCTTCGAACCACCGGAGACCCCCAGTCATGAACGCGCCGACGCCCGACGAGACGCCACGAGGTACGGTGGCGATCGTGACCGTCTTCGGCCTGTCGGTCGTCGTCGGCTGGCTCGCGTTCTACTTCGGGCTCTTCATGCCGCGTGTGTCGCCGTAGGGGACCGCGATGCAGGTGGACCGCTACGAACGCCTCTGGATGTGGGCCGCCACGGCGATGCTCGCCGTGTTCATTGGCGCGATCGTGGTGACGGCCGTGGCCGGATCGAACCATCCGCCGAGCCACACCGAAGTCGTGAATCCCGACACGCTCGGCGTTCGCGGTGAGTTCGCCACGCCCGGTGTCACCGTGCATCCCGATGGCAGCCGCACCGTGGCGATCCGCGCCGAGTTCTACGTGTTCCGTCCGGAACGCGTGCACGTGCCCGCGGGCGTGCCGGTGACCTTCCGTGTGACGAGCCCCGACGTGCTGCACGGCTTCCAGATCGTCGGCACCAACGTCAACCTCACCGTGGCCCCGGGCTACGTGAGCCAGGCGACCGTGACCTTCGAGACCCCCGGCGAGTACCTGATCGTCTGCAACGAATACTGCGGCCTGGGGCACCACCTGATGCAGGGCTCCGTGATCGTCGGGGCGCCGCGGTGACGGTGGCGGCCCGGCTCGTGCTGGCGCACCTCTGGGTGGCGATTGCCGCCTTCGCGCTCGGCGCCCTGATGGCCGTGATGCAGGCGCTCGCCCGTGCCGGCGTCGAGCTGCCCTTCGGCACCGCGCGCCTCTACTACCTGTCGGTCACGGCGCACGGCGTGCTCGAGGCGCTCGTGTTCACCACCTTCTTCATCATGGCGCTCGGCTACGTCGTGGCCGAAACCACGCTCGGGCGGGTCCGTGGCGTCGGCTGGGCGTGGGCCGGGTTCTGGGTGGCGCTCATCGGCACGGTGATGACCACGCTGGCGATTCTGTCGGGCACGAGCACCGTGCTCTACACGTTCTACCCGCCTCTCGAAGCCCATCCGGCGTTCTACGTGGGCGCGACGCTGCTGGTCGTGGGCTCGTGGATCTGGTGCGGCGTGATGATTGCGAGCGTCCGCGCGTGGCGGGCGGCCAACCGCGACGCCCGCGTGCCGCTGGCCGCGCACGGCATGCTGGCCACCGTGGCCATCTGGCTCCTGGCGACGGCCGGCCTCGCCGTGGAAGTGCTGGTCTTCATCCTGCCGTGGTCGCTCGGCTTCGTCGAACGCATCGACCCGATCGTGGCCCGTACCTACTTCTGGTGGTTCGGGCACCCGCTCACGTACTTCTGGCTGGTGCCGGCCTACGTGCTCTGGTACACGGTGATTCCGCAGGTGGCCGGCGGACGCCTCTTCAGCGACGCGGTCACCCGCGTGGTGTTCGTGCAGTTCGTGTTGTTCTCGACGCCCGTCGGGCTGCACCACCAGTTCACCGATCCCGGGATTGCCAGCGCCTGGAAACTCGTGCACACGTTCACGACCTACGCGGTGATGTTCCCGAGCCTGGTCACGGCCTTCACCGTGCTGGCGTCACTCGAGATCGCCGGCCGCGCCCGCGGCGGCGGCGGGCGGTTCGGGTGGATCGGCGCGTTGCCGTGGGGCGATCCGTTCTTCTCCGGCGTCGCGCTGGCGATGGTGACCTTCGCCCTCGGCGGGTTCGGCGGCGCCATCAACGCCGCGTATGCCATGAACGCGATGGTGCACAACACCGCGTGGATTCAGGGACACTTCCATCTCACGGTCGGCACCGCCGTGGCGCTCACCTTCATGGGCGCCACCTACTGGCTGCTGCCGCGCCTCACCGGACGGGCGATCGCGTTCCCGGCAGTCGCCGCCATGCAGCCGTACCTGTGGTTCATCGGCATGCAGTGCTTCAGCATTCCAAGCCACATCGCCGGACTGCTGGGGATGCCGCGCCGCATCTACACCGGTGAGTTCCAGGGCGTCGAGGCGGCGCAGGCCTGGATCCCCCTGGTCAATCTCTCGGCCGTGGGCGGTGTCATCCTGTTCGTCTCGGCGATGCTCTACGTGGGCGTCGTCGTCGGCACGATGCTCGTGGCGCCGCGCGGGGCACGGCCGCCCGTCGAGTATGCCGAGCCGGTCGTGCCGCCGGCCGACGGCCCGTCGATCTGGGATCGCCTCGGCTGGTGGAGTGCCGTGGCGGTCGTCCTCATCCTTTTGGCCTACGGCCCGGCCCTCTATCACCTGCACACCATGCAGCGGTTCCCCGCGCAGGGCTTCTCGCCGTTCTAGGTATACGTCCATGGCGCACGATCACGCAGCTCCACTTGCCCCCGCGGCCGACGACCCGGCCGCGCCGCCCGGCGGCAGCCGCGCGCTCTGGTTCACCTCCCGCCTGGCGATGGTGGCCGGCCTGCTCGGCGGCTACGGGCTCTTCGCGTGGGTGAGCGGACGCTTCATGCTGCCGGCGCACACAGGGCAACTGCACCAGCTGTTCGTGACCCGGGTCTCCGACGTGGCCGTGGGGGCGACGCTCCTGTACCGCACGCCCGATGGCCGCACGGTGAACGTCACCCGGCGGGCGCAGACCGGCGCCGCCACGGACTTCATCGCGCTCTCGAGCACCTGCCCCCACCTGGGGTGCCAGGTGCGCTGGGAGGCCCAGAACGAACGCTACTTCTGCCCGTGCCACAACGGCACCTTCAACACGGAAGGCACCGCCACCGGCGGACCGCCGGGCGATGCCGGGCAGGCGCTGCCGCGCTACGGACTCACCGTCGACAAGGGCCTGCTCTACATCCTGGTCCCGGCCGAGCAGCTGTCGCTCGGCGACGTCGCCGGTCTCGTCGAGGTGACGACACCGGTCGGCCCCGGCCACGACCCCTGCCTGACGCGGCTGAAGGGGCGTGACGCATGAGCGACGTCCGCGGCTGGATCGGCGAGCGTGTCCCCGTGTCGATCGACGCGGTGGCGGCGATGTCGAACGAGCCGGTACCGCATCACCTGAAACGCTGGTGGTTCGCGCTCGGCGGCACGCCGGCGTATCTCTTCGTCGTGCAGATCGTCACCGGCGTGCTGCTGGCCTTCTACTACCAGCCCGCCCCGCAGACGGCCTACGAATCGGTGCGCTACATCACCGAAGAAGCCGCCTTCGGCTGGTATCTGCGCGGGCTGCACAAGTGGGGCGCCACGCTGATGATCGCCGCCGTCGTGCTGCACCAGATGCGGGTCTTCTTCACCGGGGCCTACCGCAAGCCGCGCGAACTCAACTGGATGATCGGCATGACGCTGCTCGTCTGCACGCTGATGCTGGGCTTCACCGGCTACAGCCTCGTGTTCGAGCAGCTGAGCTACTGGGGGGCCACGGTCGGTGCCAACATCAGCGATACGGTGCCGGTCGTCGGGCCGCTGATGAAGCAGGTGCTGCTCGGTGGTGACACCTACAACGACCGCACGCTGTCTCGGTTCTTCATCCTGCACGGGGCGGTGCTGCCGGTGCTCCTCATCCTGGTGCTGATGATGCACATCGGGCTCGTGCGCCTCCTCGGCGTCACCGAACTCGAGTTCGAGGGGGAAGACCCGAAGACGGCCAAGCCGTTCAATTTCTTCCCCGAGCACTTCTACACCGAACTCATCATCGGGCTCACGCTCATGATTCTGCTGAGCGCGCTGGCGGTGCTCGTGCCGGTCGAGATGGGGCCGCGCGCCGACCCGCAGGTGACCCCCGAGGTCATCAAGCCGGAGTGGTTCTTCTACGTCGCGTTCCGCTGGCTCAAGTTGTTCTCGGGCACGACGGCCATGCTGACGCAGGGCTTCATCGTGTTCGTGATGTTCGGCTGGCCGTTCATCGATGCCTGGCTCGTGCGGCGCTTCAAGTACGCCGAGATCAGCGTGTGGATCGGCGTGGCCGGCGCGTCGGCCATCATGGGCCTGACCATGTGGGAAGCGCTCGTCGCGCACTGAGGATGACGGTATGACACTCGATCAGAAACGCTGGGTCATCGGCGGTCTGGGCTTCCTGTTCCTGCTCTCGCTCGTCTCGGTGCAGTGGCTCGAAGTCTCGCGACGCCGGCACGAGGCCGGGGACGCCCGCGCCGCGGTCTCGACACCGGCAGCCTCCCGCCAGTGCGTCGACTGCCACACGCAGGTGTCGAAGGGCATCGTCGACCACTGGACCGGCTCCACGCATGCCGAGAAGGGTGTCGCCTGCGTGGATTGCCACAAGGCGGAGGCGAAGGACGCCGACGTCTTCAGCCACTACGGCCAGCAGATTGCCACCGTGGTCACGCCGCGTGACTGCGCGCGCTGCCATCCCACCGAGGCTGCCGAGTTCTCGGCCAGTCACCACTCGAAGGCCGGCAACATCCTGGCCTCGCTCGACAACTTCCTCGCCGAGACCGTGGAAGGGTCGCGTGTGACCTTCAACCCGCATTCCCCGACGCCCGGCAAGGCCGTCCAGTCGGTGAACGGCTTCGCCCCGGCCAACTCCGGCTGCCAGCAGTGCCACGGGTCGCTCGTGGCGTTCCAGGCCAACGACGGCGGGTTGGTCACGGTGCGCGACCTCAAGCCCGACGAGAACGGCCAGCCGACCAACCCCGAGGCGGTCGGGCGCATCGTGCGGAACGAAAGCGGCAAGCCGCTCTTCAGCAGCACGAGCTGGCCGAACACCGGCATCGGCCGTCTGAACCTGGATGGGTCGACCGGGTCGTGTGCTGCGTGCCACAGCCGGCACGACTTCTCCTCGCGCCGGGCGCGCCAGCCCGAGAACTGCGGCAAGTGCCACCTGGGCCCCGACCATCCGCAGAAGGAGATCTACGACGAGTCGAAGCACGGCGTCGCCTTCCGCGACCTCATCGGCGAGATGAATCTCGATGCGAAGCCGTGGGTGGTGGGGCAGGACTACAGCGCCGCGCCGACCTGCGCCACCTGCCACATGAGCGCCAACCTGCGGAACGGGATGAAGATCACGCACGATCCCGGCGAGCGGATCTCGTGGACGAACCGGCCGCCGGTGAGCCTCGTGATGGATACCGATGCCAATCACGCGGTGGTGACCGAGACCGACCCGGAGAAGCGCCGCGCCGCCATCGCCGATACCGCCGAGGCCAAGCGCAACCGCATGAAGCAGGTCTGCGCCACCTGCCATACGCCCGACCACATCAACCTGTTCTACCGGCAGTACGACGATGTCGTCATCAACTTCAACGAGAAGTTCGCCAAACCCGGACAGGCGATCATGAGCGCGCTCGCCGCCGCCGGCCTGCTCACGAAGACGCAGTACGACGAGAAGATCGAGTGGACGTGGTACTACCTCTGGCATCACGAAGGCCGCCGCGCCCGCATGGGCGCCTCGATGATGGCGCCCGACTACACCCAGTGGCACGGCATGTTCGAGGTGGCCGAGCGTTTCTACATGGAGCTCATCCCCGAGGCCCGCGAGCTCACCGCCGAAGCGGCGCGCAGCGGACGCGGCGAGCAGGCCCGGCGTGTCAACCAGGTCATCGACGAGATCCTGAACCGACCCGAGCACCAGTGGCTCGTCAAGGGCGCCGAGGAGCAGGCCGACGCGATCAATCGCGAGATGCAGCGCAAGTACGGCCAGACGAGGCAGGAGCGATGATGTCCCGTGTTGGCCGGCGCACGTTCCTGAAGATGGCGGGCGTGGCGGCGCCCGCCGTGGCGGCCTATTCGTGCGCCGACCGCGAAGAAGCCGCGCGTCTCACCTCCACCGCGCCGGTCGACCGCGCCTCGATCAGCTGGGACAAGGCCCCGTGCCGGTTCTGCGGCACCGGCTGCGGCGTGATGGTGGGAGTCGAGCAGGGGCGCGTCGTCGCCGTGCGTGGCGACGAGGCGAGCCCCGTCAACAAGGGCCTGCTGTGTGTGAAGGGCTACCACCTGCCGGGGCTGCTCTACGGCGCCGATCGGCTGCTCTATCCGCAGCGCCGCCAGGCCGACGGCACGTTCGCCCGCATCTCGTGGGACGACGCGCTCGATCTCATCGCCACGCGGTTCGGCGAGACATTGAAGCAGCACGGACCCGGCGCGGTGGGCATGTACGGATCGGGTCAGTGGACCGTCTTCGACGGCTACGCGGCGCAGAAGTGGGTCAAGGGCGGGCTGCGCAGCAACAACCTCGAACCGAACGCGCGGCTCTGCATGGCGAGCGCCGTCTCGGGCTTCATCACGCAGTTCCAGAGCGATGAGCCGATGGGGTGCTACGAAGACCTCGATCGCGGCGACGACTTCGTGCTCTGGGGCAACAACATGGCCGAGATGCATCCGGTGCTGTTCAGCCGGATCCTCGAGACACGGCGCGTCAAGCCGGCGACGCGCATCATCGACATCGGCACCAGGCGCACGCCGACGAGCGACTACGCCGATCTGTTCGTCCTCTTCAAACCCGGCACCGACCTGGCGCTCGCCAACGGCATCCTGCACCTGCTCGTCGCGAGCGGACGGATTCATACGTCGTTCCTCGCCGAGAACGTGGTCTTCCGGCGCGGCATCGAGGACGTGAAGACGATCGGCTACGGCTGTTACGACGATCAGGCCGAACGCTACGTCTTCGAAGACCAGCCGCGGCCGAGCTCGCTCGAAGAGCTGACGGCGTTCCTGGCCGACTACACGCCCGACCGTGTCAGCGAGATCACGGGTGTGCCGGTGGCGCAGATCCAGACGCTGGCCAATCTCTACGGCGACCTCTCGCGCGGCACGGTCAGCCTCTGGTGCATGGGCGTCAATCAGCACGTGCGCGGCACGTGGATGAACAACCTCATCACCGACCTGCACCTCATCACGGGCAAGATCTGCCGGCCCGGCGCCAATCCCCTGAGCCTGACCGGCCAGCCGAGCGCCTGCGGCACCGCGCGTGAAGTGGGCACGAGCAACAACCGCCTGCCCGCCGACATGGTGGTGACGAACCCGGAGCACCGCGCCGAGGCGGAGCGCATCTGGAAGCTGCCGGCCGGCACCAT
This sequence comes from Acidobacteriota bacterium, assembly GCA_016789705.1. Classification (GTDB taxonomy): domain Bacteria; phylum Acidobacteriota; class Vicinamibacteria; order Vicinamibacterales; family UBA2999; genus CADEFD01. Next base: position 22,030 of record JAEUQR010000167.1, on the reverse strand, counting down.
TCCGGCGCAGCCCGGGTACCACGCCGTCGACATGTTCCGGGCGCTCAAGCGCGGCGATCTCAAGGCGCTCTGGATCCAGACCACGAATCCGTGGGTGACGCTGCCCAACCGCTCACGGTTCGAACGCACGCCCGACGACGGGCGGTTCATCGTCGTGAGCGACATCTATCCCACGCCCACGACGGCGATGGCCGACCTCATCCTGCCCGCGGCGGCGTGGGTGGAACGTGAAGGGGTCTACGGCAACACCGAGCGCCGCACGCAGCAGTGGAATCGCATGGTCGATCCGCCGGGCGAGGCCCGCGAAGATGCGTGGGCCGTCATGCAGGTGGCGCGGCGCATGGGCATGGGCCACTTGTTTCCGTGGCCCGACGACAACTGGCACGAGCCGATGTTCGAGGAGTACCGGTCGTTCGGCCTCGGCCACGGGAAGGACCTCGCCAGTTACCAGCAGCTCAAGAGCACCCGCGGGATGTTGTGGCCGGTCGTGAACGGCAAGGAGACGCCGTATCGCTACACGGCAGGCTACGACCCCTACGTGAAGAAGGCGCGCGGCGCGCACTTCTACAAGGCCGTCGGCTACGGTGAGAAGGCGGCGTTCTTCCTGCGTCCGTATCATCCGCCGGCCGAAGTGCCGGACGCCGAATTTCCTCTGTGGCTGTGCACGGGCCGCGTGCTGGAGCACTGGCACACCGGCAGCATGACGCGCCGCATCGCCCAGCTCCACCAGGCCGTGCCCGGTGCCTACGTCGAACTGAATCGTGCCGATGCCGACCTGTTCGGTGTGAAGAAGGGCGACCGCGTACGGCTCGTCAGCCGGCGCGGGCGGCTGGACCTGCCGGTCGAGATCGATGGCCGCGGCCGGCCGCCGCAGGGGTCGGTCTTCGTGCCGTTCTTCGACGAATCGCTGCTCGTCAACCTGCTCACGCTGGATGCGATGGACAACATCAGCAAACAGCCGGACTACAAGAAATGCGCCGTGCGTCTCGAGCGCGTCTGATCGCCGCCGTCACGGCGGCGGTCTGGATGGCGGCCCTCGCGACCGCCTGCGGGCCGGCGGCGCCGGCCGGGGCGGCAGCCCGCTCCACCGGCCTTCGCGCGGCCGGACGTGCCTACGACGGCGCGCCGCCGACGATTCCCCACGAGGCGGCCATCGGTGCGTGCACGACCTGTCACGACGCCGACGGTGCGGCGATCGACGGCGTGGGCGTGGCGCCGGCCTCGCCGCACGGTGACACCGGCGCCGAGGGGAGTTTCCGTCGCTGCCGTCAGTGCCACGTGCCCCAGGCGGCCGGCACGTCCTTCGTGGCGTCGCGTTTCGTGGGGCTGGCGCAGGGGCCGTGGAAGGGCAGCCGCGCCACGCCCGGGGCGCCGCCGCGAATTCCGCATCCACTCCAGATGCGAGGCGAGTGCCTGACGTGCCACGCCGGTCCCGGCGCCCGCGTCGAGATTCGCACGACCCATCCGGAGCGGACACGGTGCCGGCAGTGCCACGTGCCCGAGGTGGCGCCGAATCCGTGAGCCGGTGCCCGCCGGCATGACGATGATCATGGCAGTCTTCGCCCGGCGGCCTGACGATCGCGGCATGAGGCGCCTGCTGTGGTTGTCGAGTCTCGTGTGTCCGGTGGCCGTTGTCGTCGCGGTGGGCGAGAGCGCCGCGCAATCGCCTCCGGCGCCGCCTGCCCCACCGCCCGCGTGGAGGCTCTCGGCCGTGAACACGGTACGGGCCGAATCGTGGAAGTACTTCGAGCCGCGGCCCGGCGGCGGCGACCCTGACTATCGATTCGCCGCCGACCGACTGCGCATCGATGTGCGTGGCCATGCGGCGCGGGTCGATCTCACCCTCGGTCTGCAGGTCGTCGGCATGGCCGGACTGCCCGACCGCGCGATCGGTCCCGGCGCCCTTGGGGTGGGCGGCTTGTACTTCGATCAGGGCGGGCAGCGCACCACGGCCGGCCAGGTGTATCTGCGGCTCGCCAACCTGCGCTTCCCGGATCTCGCGCGTGGCGTCGACCTGCAGATCGGCCGCATGGGCTACACATCGGGCACTGAAGCGCCGAGTAGTGTCCCGAAGATCGAAACGGTGAAGCGGCAGCGGCTCGATGCCCGCATCGTCGGTGAGTTCGAGTGGTCCATCTATCAGCGGGCGTTCGACGGCGTCCGGGTGGATGTAACGCGGCCGCGATGGAAGGCCACCGGCGTGGTGTTCCTGCCCACTCAGGGCGGCTTCGCGCGCCAGGCGAACACGACGATGCGCGAGGTGGCGGTGGCCGGGGCGACCGTCAGCTCGCGTCCGGCGGCCGGGCCCGGGGGCCACACACAGGTGCAGGGATTCGGCTGGCAGTACCGCGATCGCCGGGCCGTGACCCAGCGGCCCGACAACAGCGGACGCGCGGCGCCGGGCGGCGTCGACATCGACGTCTCGACGGCCGGCGCCGTCGTGCTCGGCGCGTATCCGGCCGGGCGCGGCGAGGTGGATGTGTTCGCGTGGGGCGTGGCGCAGACCGGAACGTGGTACGGCGACGACCATCGTGCCACGGCGGTGGCGGTCGAGGGCGGGTATCAGTGGACCGCCGCGCCCTGGCGCCCGTGGCTGCGCGCCGGACTCTTTCACGCCAGCGGCGACGATGATGCCGCTGACAGCCGGCACGGCACCTACTTTCCAGTCCTGCCCACCGTGCGCCGGTTCTCGCAGACCACCGCCTACGGCATCATGAACCTGCGCGACGTGTTCGTGCAGGCGCAGGCGCGCCCACGGCCGGCACTGGGCCTGCGGCTCGACGTGCGGCGGCTCGATCTGGCCTCGTCCGCGGATCTCTGGTACGCCGGCAGCGGCGCCACGCTCGCCCGCGGGCCTGTGTTCGGCTACGCCGGCCGCCGGTCGAACGGCGCCACGCGGCTCGGCACGGCCGTCGAAGCCTCGGCCGACTACGCGTTCACGCCACGAGCGTCGGTCAACGTGTTCGCAGGCCGGCTGCGCGGCGGTCCCGTCGTCACCGGCACCTTCGCCGGCGACACGTTGTGGTTCGCCTACGTCGAGAGTGTGCTCGTGCTCGGGCCGCGGTGACGTGCGCCGTCAGGAGGCCGCGACGTCTTCGAGGGTGGCGCGATCGAGCAGGATGAAGCCGTCGCGGTCGGTGAGCAGGACCTGATCCTTCTGCCAGCGGCTCATCACCCGGATCGCGGTTTCGACCGTCGTGCCCGTGAGGTCGGCCAGTTCCTGACGGGCCAGCGGCATCGGCACGAACACGCCGCCGCGTTCGGGCCGGCCGATCTGGTGCGCCAGCTTCAGGAACAGCCGCGCGAAGCGCGCTTCGACGCGTGCGCCGGTCAATTCGGCGAGGCGGCGCGTCAACTCGGCCAGCCGCAGCGTCAGTCCTGACAACAAGCCGCGGACGAGCGCCGGATGGTGTTCGAGCAGGTCGAAGAAATCACGCCGTTCGATGCGCAGACAGGTCGTGTCTTCGAGCGTGATGGCCGAGGCCGGCAGCGCCGTGGCTTCGTAGACCGCCACCGCGGCGAGCGGATCACCGGGGCCGAAGATCTCGAGGATGATCTCCTTGCCGGACGGCGTGGCCTTGTAGACCTTGACGCGGCCGTCGACGATGGCCAGGAACGCCGTGGCGTCGTCGCCCTCCTCGAAGATGTGCTGACCGCGATGGTGCTGACGCAGGCGTGCGACCGCCGCGACGCGGGCGCGATCTTCGGCACTCAGGCGACGGAAGAGCGGCATGCGCCGCAACAGGTCGTCAGTGGGGGCGTGCACGGCGGCATGATACCGGAGGTTCGCTCAGAGCCGCCGGTCGAGATCGAGAGCGCGCGGAAACAGCACGAGCGATTCGATGCGGACCTCGTGGCTCAGCGCCGCCGCGAAATCGTCGGCGGCGCGCCGCATCGCCGTCCACCAGCTGGTCGTGCGCAGATCGCCCGTCACGGCCGCGATCGAACGGTCGAGGCGGCGCAGGGCCCCGCCAAGCTGGACGTGCTCGGCTTCGAGCACGCGGATCGGATGCAGCAGCGTCGAGAAGGCCGACGGCGGCCGGCCGCCGCCGCGTCGCTCGGCGTCGGCGAGCGCCGAGACGGCAGGGAACACGAGATGTTCCGCCTTGCGCAGGTGCGCATCGAGCAGCGTGTCGAGGTCCTCGAGCGCGGCGCGGACGCGGGCCGTGGCGTCGTCGCCGAGCTCGACCGGCGCGCCCAGCTCGCGCAGCGCGACAATCGCCGCGCGGGCGACGGCATGCGGGCCGGCGACGAGCTGATCACAGAGCGCATCCAGCGGGACGAGGTGCAGGTCCCGATCCCTCGCGGCGTCCAGGCCATGGTTGGTCATCGCTCGTTCCACCCCGCCGACGTGACGAGGCGCAGTGTAAGGAACGCGCCTGCCGCTGGATATGACGACCATCATGGCGCGCCGCCGCGTGCGGGCGGAATATCCGCCCACGAGGGTTGTGGTGGACACGGCATCGCACACACCGCTTCTGCACGTGGAGGTGCCCGGCGACGGGTATCACGCGGGTCTCGTGGCCTGCCAGCGCGCCTGCCCGGTGCACACCGACGCCCGCGGCTACGTGCGGGCGATTGCCGAGGGCCGCTTCGAGGATGCCTACCTGATTGCCCGCGGCCCGAATCCGTTCGCGTCGATCTGCGGGCGGATCTGCGGCGCGCCGTGCGAGGCCGCCTGCCGGCGCGGCCAGGTGCCGCGGGTCGATGACGACGGCCGGTTCGTGGCCCTCGATCGTCCCGTCGCCATCCGCGCCCTGAAGATGTTCGCCTGCGGCCTGTACGGCCCGGAAGCCCGGCCGGCCGAGCAGGTGCTCGAGTCGGCCCGGCAGTTCGTGCCGCGCGTGGCGGCGGACGCCGAGGAGATGGCAGCCCTGCTGCGCGCGCGCATGGACGGCACCGTCCCGCCGGCCGCGGGCCAGAAGGTGGCCATCATCGGCGCCGGCCCCGCCGGGTTGTCGGCCGCGCACGACCTGGCGCTGCTTGGCTTCCGGCCCACCGTGTTCGAGACCGAACCGGTGGCGGCCGGCATGCTGGCGGTTGGTGTGCCCGCCTACCGGCTGCCGCGTGTCCTCATCGAACAGGAAGTGGCGGTCATCGCCGCCCTCGGTGTCGACATCCGCTGCGGCGTGACCGTCGGCCGCGACGTGTCGTTCAGCGACCTGCGGCGTGACTACGCGGCGGTGGTCATCGCCGTCGGCGCCAAGGCCTCACGGGCGATCGGGCTGCCCGGTGAAACGGGGCCGGGCGTCTTCGGCGGCGTCGACATGCTGCGCGCGGCCGCGCTCGGCGAACGGCTCGACGTCGGCCGCGACGTCGTCGTCATCGGCGGCGGCAACGTCGCCTACGACGTGGCGCGGTCGGTGGTCCGTCAGATCGCCTACGACACCGCGCGCACGGCGGCGCGGCTGCCCGGCACCTCGCGCGTGCGCCTCGTGTCCCTCGAAGGGCTCGAGGATATGCCGGCCGACACGGTCGAGATCGTCGAAGGAGACGAGGAAGGCGTGGAGCGCCTGAACGGCTGGGGGCCGCTCGAGATCGTGCGCGACGAGGCAGGACGCGTCACCGGCGTCACGGTGCGCCGCTGCCTGCGCGTCTACGACGCGGCCCGCAAGTTCTCACCGCAGTTCGACGACGCGGTGCGCGAGACGCTGACCTGCGACACGGTGCTGCTGGCCGTGGGGCAGACGCCGCAGCTCGCGTTCCTCGCCGACGGCGGCGCCGACATCGACATGGCGCGTCCGGGCTGGCCGCGCATCGATCCGGCCACGCTGGCCACGACGGCCGCCGGCGTGTTCGTGGCCGGCGATCTGGCGCACGGCACGCGGCTCCTCATCGACGCGGTGGCGTCGGGGAAGGCGGCGGCCCGGGCGGTCTACACCTACGTCACTGGCCGCGCCCTGCACGCATCGGCGGTCACGATGCACCTGCCGCAGCCGGGGTATCAGCGCGAGCGCGGCTACGAGTCGATCCGCCGGCAGGCCGTGCCGACCCGCGAGCCGGCCGAACGGCTGACCCACCCGGACGTGCCGGTGGAGCTCGGCTTCGATGCCGCGCAGGCCGTGCGCGAAGCCAGCCGCTGCCTCGACTGCGGCGTGACCCCGATCTTCGATGGCGCCCGCTGCGTGCTCTGCGGCGGCTGCGCCGATGTCTGTCCGACCGGCTGCCTCAAGCTCGTCGGCCTCGATGGTCTGGTGGCGTCGAGCGACCTCGATGCGGCCATCGCGCATGGGATCGGCGAGGGCGCTGACAGACGTGCCCACTCGGCCATCCTCAAGGACGAAGACCGCTGCATCCGCTGCGCGCTCTGTGTCATGCGCTGCCCGGCCGATGCCATCGCCATGGAACGCGTGTCGTTCAGCACCAGCTGGAGGGTCTCATGACCGTGTCACCCCGACCCGCGCAGTCCCGCCTCGATCCCGAGGCCGTGCCCAGACGCGACGTGCTCGGACTGCTGTCGCTCTGGTCGATGGCGTCGGCGCTGCTCGTGGCCACGCTCGGCGCCCTGCGCCTGCCGCGCGCCGCCGTGCTGCCGTCGCCTTCGAAGACGTTTCGCGTGACCATCCCGGAGACGCTGCCGGCCGGCGAGCCGTTCGTGCCGCCGGGGCGTTCGGTGGCCCTCTTCCGTGACGGTGAGGGCATCCACGCCATCTCGATCGTCTGCACGCACCTCGGCTGCATCATCAAGGCCACGGCGGGCGGGTTCGAATGCCCCTGCCATGGTTCGAAATTCGCGAGCGACGGCGCGGTCACCGGTGGTCCGGCACCGGCGCCGCTGCCATGGCGCCAGGTCACCGTCAACGGCAACGCCGTCATCGTCGACGAGGAAACCAGCGTGCCGGCCGGCACGAAGGTGCAGGCATGAACGCCGGACACGACGCGCTGCGCACGTTCCGCGACAACCTCCGCCAGGTGCCCGGCCGGCTGGCGGCTACCGCGTTCCGCACCGGTGCGCCGCGCACCGATCGGTCGCGCTCGACGTTCGTCTTCGGCAACGTCTTCCTGCACCTGCACTCGGTGCGCACGCACCGGTGGAGCCTGCGGTGGGCCACGACGGCCGGCCTCGGCATCGCCACGCTCGCCGCCTTCTTCATCACGCTCATCACGGGCGTGTTGCTGATGTTCTACTACAAGCCCTATCCCGAGGCCGCCTACCTCTCCATGAAGGACATCCACTTCGTGGTGCCCACGGGCCGCTTCATCCGCAACATCCACCGCTGGGCGGCCAACGCCATGGTCGTCACCGTCATCCTGCACATGGCCCGGGCGTTCTACACGGCGGCCTACCGGGCGCCGCGCGAGTTCAACTGGCTCATCGGCATGGCCCTGCTGGCCGTCACGCTGGGGCTGTCGTTCACGGGCTACCTGCTCCCGTGGGATCAGCTGGCCTACTGGGCGATCACCATCGGCGCCAACATCGCGCAGTCGCCGCGTGAAGTCACCGACGCGCTCGGCATCACCGAGACGTTCGATCCGGGCGGGCTGCAGCGCCTGCTGCTGCTCGGCTCCGACACCGTGGGCGAAGAGGCGCTCATCCGCTTCTACCTGCTGCACGTCATGCTGCTGCCGCTCGTGGCCGCGGCGCTGATGGCCGTCCACTTCTGGCGGATCCGGAAGGACGGCGGCCTCGCGAAGCCGGCGGATGTCGATCGCCGGCTCGCCCCGGACGCCGGCGCCCACCCGCTCTTCACCGACGCGCCGCAGAAGACGTATCACCTGGCGGCCATCGTGCGCGGACGGTCGCCGGCCGTCGGCCGCGGGCCCGAGCACACCGTGCCGTCGATGCCGCACCTCTTCTACGCCGAACTCGCCGTGTTCATGCTGACGGTGTTCGTCTGCACGGCACTGGCGATCGTGTCGGATGCGCCCCTCAAGGAAGTCGCCAACCCGCTCGTGCCCGAGAATCCCGCCAAGGCGCCGTGGTACTTCCTCGGCCTGCAGGAACTCGTCGCGTTCTCAGCGTTCATGGGCGGCATCGGCATTCCCGCGGTCGTGCTCATCGGCCTCGGCCTGATTCCGTTCCTCGACCGCGAAGAGGCCGGCACCGGGGAATGGTTCGGCGGTCCCGGCGGCTGGCCGCTCGTGCGGCGGGCCGCGGTGCTCGGCCTGGCGGCGGCGGTCGGCGTCGAGGCGTTTATCATCCGCTTCGGCTGGCTGCGGGAGTGGTTCCCGGGCATTCCGCAGCTGGTCATCACGGCGGTGAATCCGGGGACGGTGCTCACCGCCATCTACGCCGCGTATTCGCTGTGGCTCGTGCGCCGCTTCAACTCGACACGCGCCGGCGCGCTCGGGCTCTTCACCTGTTTCCTCGGCGGGTTCCTCGTGCTGACGGTCGTGGGCACGTACTTCCGCGGCCCGAACTGGCACTTCTTCTGGTCACCGGCCGACTGGCCGGTGCATTGAGGGCCGGAGGCGACGATGGCGTCACTCGACCGCAACAAGTGGCTGCTGCTCGGTTCGAGTCTCGGCGTGCTCGGGCTGCTCGTGACGGCGGCCGTTCGCGAGCACGTGCTGCTCGAATGGCGTCAGGTGCAGGCGGAGGTGCGCCTCGACGGCCAGCCGGTGCCGGTGCACCTGCGCCAGGTCGTGAATCCCGCCCTCGGCGTCGCCGACCGATGCGTGTCCTGTCATGTGTCGATGGCGCCGGGCGAACAGAGCGCCACCGGGCCGGCGCAGAGCGCGCACCCGAACGTCGTGCACGATCCGGGCGAGTTCGGCTGCACCGCCTGTCACGGCGGCCAGGGCCGGGCCACACTTGCCGCCGATGCCCACGGCACCGTGCACTTCTGGCCGGAGCCGATGTTGCCCGTGCGGTCCACCGAGGCCGGCTGTGGCACCTGCCACGCCACGGCCGGTGTGCCGCGGCGCGACGTGCTCGACCAGTGGGCGACGACGTTCGAGCGGCTCGACTGCCGCGCCTGCCACCGTGTGGATGGTCGCGGCGGCCTGCTGCGGCCCGACGGCGGCGGCCTCGAAGGGCCGGACCTGAGCCGCGTTGGTCTCACCGGGTTCAGGGCCGACTGGCACGAAGCGCATCTCACGCGCGCCGCACAGGAGACGTCGCGTCCGTGGCTGCAGGCCTGGCGGCCCGTGCCCGACGCCGACCGTGCGGTTGTCGAGCGGTATCTCTCGACGCGGGTGGCGATGCCGGCGCTCGTCGCGGCGAAGGCCACGTTCCTGTCGTCGGGTTGTCTCGGGTGCCACAAACTGAGCGGCGTGGGCGGCGACGACGGCGTCGATCTCACGCGGGCCGGCGAGAAGGATCCCGGCCGCGCCGACTTCACCGAAGTGCCGGGGGAGCGGACGCTCGACAACTGGTTCGACCAGCACGTGCGAACGCCTGCGGCCGTGGTCGTCGGTTCGCAGATGCCGGCGTTGCGGCTCACCGACCGCGACGTCAGCGACCTGACGCTGTTCACGCTCTCGCTGCGCCGCCGCGACGTGCCCGGCAGCTACCTGCCGCGTGATCGCATGCGCGTCGCGCGTTTCTCGGAACGCGAGTTCGCCTCGGACGGCGCGACGCTCTTCGGGGCCTTCTGCACCGGCTGTCACGGCCGCGACGGTCTCGGCCTGCGCGCCGCCGGGGTGGCCACGTTCCCCTCGGTGGCCAATCCCGACTTCCTCGCCGCCGCGCCCGACCAGCTCGTGAGCGAGACCATCCGGCGAGGCCGGCCCGGCCGCCGGATGCGGGCCTGGGGCGATGGCAGCGCCGGCATCCGCGAGCAGGACATTCCGGCGATCGTCGCGTATCTCCGCCAGCTCGCCGGCACCCCGGAGTCGGTTGACACGAAGCCGGCCCGCTGGGTGCAGGGTGACCGCACCGCCGGTGCCGTCCTGTACGAACGCACGTGTGCCGGATGCCACGGCCCCCGTGGTGAAGGCCTCGACGCTCCGGCCCTCAACAACCCTGTGCTGCTGACGGCGGCCACCGACACGTTCTTCGTCGACACGATCACGCGGGGACGGCGCGGCACCGGCATGGTCGCGTTCGCCGAATCCTCGCCGACGCATCCGACCCTGACGCCCGCCGACATCGAGTCGGTCGTGACGTTCATCCGTTCCTGGGGAGTGCAGCCATGACATACCCGACTCGCCGCGAGTTCCTCGACCTCGTGACCGCGGCCGGCTTCGGCGGCTTCGCCTTGTCGGCCGAACGGGCCTGGGGGCTGCAGGCGCCCGCCAATCCGCTGGCCGCCTATCCGGACCGCGGCTGGGAGCAGGCCTACCGTGACCTCTTCGCCTACGACTCGAAATACACGTTCACGTGCGCGCCGAACGACACGCACAACTGCATCCTGAACGCCTACGTGCGGCAGGGCGTCGTGACCCGCATCGGGCCGACCATGCGCTACGGCGAAGCCACCGACCTTGCGGGCAACGGAACGACTCACCGCTGGGACCCCCGCGTGTGCCAGAAAGGGCTGGCGCTGACGCGGCGCTTCTACGGCGATCGGCGGGTCAACCAGACGATGGTGCGGGCCGGCTTCAAGCGCTGGGTCGAGGCGGGCTTCCCGCGCGGCGAGGACGGCCGGGCGCCGGCGGAGTACTTCCAGCGGGCGCGCGACGAGTGGGTGCGGCTGCCGCACGACGAGGCCGCGACAATCGTCGCCAAGGCCCTCAAGAACATCGCCGAGACCTATTCGGGTGAGGCCGGCATGGCACGCCTGCGCGCCCAGCACTACGACGAAGAGACCATCAAGGCCACCCAGGGCGCCGGTGTGCAGACGATCAAGCTGCGCGGCGGCATGCCGCTGCTCGGCATCACCCGCGTGTTCGGGATGTACCGCATGGCCAACACACTGGCGCTGCTCGACGCGCACGTGCGCAAGGTCGGCCCCGACCGTGCGCTCGGCTCGCGTGGCTTCGACAACTACTCCTGGCACACCGACCTGCCGCCCGGGCACCCGATGGTCACCGGGCAGCAGACCGTGGAGTTCGACCTCAACGCGGTCGAACACGCCAGGACCGTCGTGGTCTGGGGCATGAACTGGATCTCGACGAAGATGCCCGACGCCCACTGGCTCACCGAGGCTCGCCTCAAGGGCACGAAGGTCGTCGTCATCGCCTGTGAGTACTCGTCCACCGCGAGCAAGGCCGACCAGGCCCTGGTGGTGCGGCCGGGCACGACGTCGGCGCTGGCCCTGGGTTTCTCCCACGTCATCCTGCGCGACAAGCTGTACGACGCCGACTACCTCAAACGCTGGACCGACCTGCCGGTGCTCGTGCGCACCGACACGCTCAAGTGCCTGCGCGCGAAGGAGGTGTTCGGCGGCGAGCTCGCCACGCTCACCTCCGCCGACCTCCGCAAGACGGGTGAACGTGAACCGGCGGCGGCCGCGCAGCGGAAACAGACCGTGACGGCCGACATGCGCGCCGAATGGGGCGACTACGTCTGGTGGGATCGCGTGACCGGGCAGCCGAAGGCGCTGACCCGGGACCAGGTGGGGCAGCGGTCGACCGTCGGCGATCCGCAGCTCGAGGGCAGCGTGACCGTCCGGCTGGCGGACGGCACGAACGTGCGCTGCCGCACGGTGTTCGACCTGGTGAAGGAGTACGCCGCCCACTTCGATCCGAAGACCACCGAAGAAATCACCTGGGCGCCGGCCGCCGCCGTCGAGCAGCTGGCCCGCGACTTCGCGAAGCAGCCGGGCACCACGCTCTTCGCGCTCGGCATGGGGCCGAACCAGTTCTTCAACAGCGACAACAAGGACCGCGACGTCTTCCTGCTGGCGGCCCTGACCGGCAACGTCGGCAAGATCGGCGGCAACGTCGGGTCGTACGCCGGCAATTACCGCACGGCGCTCTTCAACGGCTCGCCGCAGTACATCAACGAGAACCCGTTCGACATCGAGCTCGACCCCGCGAAGCCGTCGCGGCCTCGCCAGTACTGGCGGGCCGAGTCGGCGCACTTCTACAACCACGAAGACCATCCGCTGCGGGTCGGCAACCGGCTGCTCACCGGGTCCACCCACATGCCGACGCCCACCAAGGTGATGTGGTTCGCCAACGCGAATTCGATCCTCGGCAACGTCAAGTGGCACTACAACACCGTCGTCAACGCGCTGCCGCGGATGGAGATGATTGCGGTGCACGAGTGGTGGTGGAGCGGCTCCTGTGAATGGGCCGACGTCGTCTTCGGCGTCGATTCGTGGGCCGAACTCAAACACCCCGACATGACGGCGTCGGTGACCAACCCCTTCCTGGTCGTGTTTCCGCGGACGCCGATTCCGCGGATCTTCAACACCATGGGCGACATCGAGGTGACGACGCTCGTCGCCTCGAAACTGGCCGAACTCACCGGCGACCAGCGCTTCAACGACATGTGGAAATTCGTCCGCGAGGGCCGCACCGATGTGCACCTGCAGCGCATCCTCGACCATTCCACCAACACCAGGGGGTATCGCTTCACCGACCTCGAAGCGAAGGCGCGCAACGGCATACCGGCGCTCATGAACTCCCGCACGACGCCCAAGGTCGTCGGCTACGACCAGCTGGCCGACGCCACGCCGTGGTACACGAAAACCGGGCGGCTCGAGTTCTACCGTGAAGAAGACGAGTTCATCGAAGCCGGCGAGAACCTGCCGGTGCACCGTGAACCCATCGACTCGACGTTCCACGAGCCGAACGTCATCGTCGCACCGAAGCACGAGGCGATTCGTCCGAAGGGCCCTGAAGACTACGGCGTCGCGCGCACCGACCTCTCGTGCGAGGTGCGGTGCGGGCGCAACGTCGTCCTGACCTGGGCCGAGGCGCGGAAGACCCAGCACCCGCTGATGAAGGACGGCTTCAAGTTCATCTTCCACACACCGAAATACCGGCACGGATCGCACACGACGCCGATCGACACCGACATGAACGCCGTGCTCTTCGGGCCGTTCGGCGACATCTACCGGCGCGACAAGCGGAGTCCGTTCGTGACCGAAGGGTACGTCGACATCAACCCGGGCGACGCCAAAGAACTCGGCGTGCAGGACGGCGACTACGTCTGGATCGATCCGGACCCCGAGGACCGGCCGTTCCGCGGCTGGCAGAAGAACGCGAAGGACATGGAGTTCGCGCGGCTGCTGTGCCGGGCCCGCTTCTACCCGGGCACGCCGCGTGGCGTCACCCGCATGTGGTTCAACATGTATGGCGCGACGCCCGGGTCGGTCGAAGGCGCCAGGACGCGGGCCGATGGCCTGGCCAAGAACCCCCGCACGAAGTTCCAGGCGATGTTCCGCTCCGGGTCGCACCAGTCGGCCACCCGCGGCTGGCTCAAACCCACCTGGATGACCGATTCGCTCGTGCGCAAGGAGATGTTCGGCCAGGGCATCGGCAAGGGCTTCCTGCCCGACGTGCACTGTCCCACCGGCGCGCCGCGCGAGTCGTTCGTGAAGATCTCGAAAGCGGAACCCGGCGGCATCGGGGCCCAGGGCGTGTGGCGTCCGGTGGCGCTCGGCATCCGGCCGCGTAATGAATCCGACGCGATGAAGCGTTACCTGTCCGGAGGGTTTTACTCCGGCACCAAGGAGTAGGTCATGGCCCGCGTGCACAACTGGCAGATCGGCAGGGAGATGTCCTACTGGTACCCGGAGAGCCGTCCCAAGAAGCAGTTCGCGGCGGTGTTCGACACCAACAAGTGCATCGCGTGTCAGACCTGCACGCTGGCCTGCAAGACGACGTGGACGTCCGGCAAGGGCCAGGAGTACATGCTCTGGAACAACGTCGAGACCAAGCCGTACGGGTCCTATCCGCTGGCCTGGGACCTGAAGCTGCTCGAGATGCTCGACGGTGGCCAGTGGTCGGGCGGCACGTATACCGGCCAGACGATCTTCGAATCGGCACGCGCCGGCGAGCGCGTGTTGTCGTGGCGGCCCGAAGGTGACGACTACGCCTACCCGAACGTCGGTGAAGACGATTGCGCCGGCACGGTCGACGGCGGCATGAGCCTGTCGATGCCGCACATGGCGTGGTTCTATTACCTGGCCCGCATCTGCAACCACTGCACGTATCCGGCGTGCCTGGCGTCGTGCCCGCGCGGTTCGATCTACAAGCGGCCGGAAGACGGCATCGTCCTCGTCGACCAGGGGCGGTGCCGCGGCTACCAGGAGTGCGTGAAGGGCTGCCCGTACAAGAAGGTCTACTTCAACCCGATGACGGGCACGTCCGAGAAGTGCATCGCCTGTTACCCCAAGATGGAAGTGGGGCTGCAGCCGCAGTGCTTCGTCAACTGCATCGGCAAGATCCGGATGGCCGGCTACATCTCGACCCCCGAGAACGCGCGGCCCGACAACCCCATCGATTACCTCGTGCACGTGCGCAAGATCGCGCTGCCGATGTACCCGCAGTACGGGCTCGAGCCGAACGTCTACTACATCCCGCCGATTCACGTGCCGCCGGCCTTCCTGCGGCAGATGTTCGGGCCGGGGGTCGACGCCGCCATCGCGGCCTACCGCAATGCGGCGAACGATCCCGATCTGGCGGGCCTGTTGAGCCTGTTCGGCGCCACCGAATCGGTGATGACGCGCTGGGTCCGGAAAGGGGAGGAGGTCGCCGGCGTCGACGACCGTGGCACGACGCTCGTGCGCGTGCCGATGACCGAGCCGGTGCACGTGCGCGCCGGCTTCGACAAGATCTACCAGGTCATGCGGTCGAACTGCCCGTAGGGAGGGCGTCATGCGAAGGCATATCGTCGTACTCGTGGCCGTCGCCAGCGTGGCGGCGGCGTGTCGGCCCGCCGCCGTGACCACGCCCGATGTGGTGGCGGTGATGGCGCCCGCCGTGCCGGAGAGCCCCGATGATCCGGCCTGGGCGAACGCGCCGGAACACGTCGAGAAGCTGCTGCTGCAGGACCTCGTCGAGCCGCGGCTGATGACGGCGTCCACGCCGGACGTGCGTGTCCGGGCGATCGCCGGCCCGACCGAGGTGGCGTTCCGGCTCGAGTGGAACGACGCGTCGAAAGACGACCTGCCGGGCAACGGCCGCTTCGTCGATGCCTGCGCCGTACAGGTGCCGCAGCGCGCCGATCCGAATGCGCCGGACCCGCAGATGGGCCAGGCCGGCAAGGGCGTGCAGATTGCCTACTGGCGCGCCGACTGGCAGGCCACGGTCGATGGCCGCGGCACCACCATTCAGGACCTGTATCCCAACGCGACCGTGGATCACTATCCCTTCGAGGCGCCAACCCTCGAGAAAGGGTCGGCCGCGCAGAGCGAGATGGCCCGCCGGTACGCACCCGCCGATGCGGCGGGCAACCTGCGGGGAGGCGCCCGTACTTCGCCCGTGGAGGATCTGACCGCCGAGGGGCCAGGCTCGTTGTCGCCGGCCGGTGGGTCGAAGACACGCGGACGCGGCGTGCGCACGGCGACCGGCTGGTCGGTCGTCATCGTGCGTCCGCTGCCCGACGGTCTTGCACCGAACGCCCGCACGCAGGTGGCGCTGGCGGTGTGGGAAGGGGCGGGGAAGGAGGCCGGCGCGCGCAAGATGCGCAGCGGCTGGGTGGCGCTCGCGATGCGGAGGACGTCGTGAGCGCGACGGTCGTAGCCACCGCTCCCGATCCCGCGGCCGTGTCGGCGCTGCGCGAGGCGGCGACATGGCAGCTGCTGGCCCGGTTGTTCGAATGCCCGTCGAGCGCCTGGCACGACGATCTCCGTGCCCTCGATCGCGATCTCGGAGACGCCGGCCTGCACGCCGTCGTCGACGCGGCGCTGACCGAGGCGTCGGAAGGGCTGTATCACTCGGTCTTCGGGCCCGGTGGTCCGGCGCCGCCGCGCGAGGTGAGCTACCACGACGGCCTCGAACTGGGGTCGGTGATGTCGGCGGTGACCGGGTACTACGGCGCGTTCGCCTATCGCCCCGACACGGCCGAGCCGCCCGACCACGTGGCCGTGGAAGTGGGCTTCATGGCCTGGCTGCGCACGAAACAGGCCTTTGCCCTCGTGGCAGGTGATGCCGCGCGCGCCGAGCTCTGCGCGGAGGCGGCCGAGGGGTTCCGCGCCGATCATCTGGCCCTCGTGGCCGAGCGGTTGTCGCGCGTGCTCGACAACGCCCCGGCCAGTTATCTCGCGATGGCCGGGCACGTGCTCCGGACGCGCGTCGGCGCGCCGCCGGGGCCGCGGCGCCTGCCGGTCATCCAGCCGTTCGACGACGACGGCAGCGAGTTCTCGTGCGAGGCCGGGGGGTGAAGGGCCGCGTGATCGTCGTCGGCGGGCACAGCCGCGGCGTGGGCAAGACGGCCCTCAGCGTCGCGCTCGTCCGGGCGCTGGCGCCGCGCGCCGTTGCGACCGTGAAGGTGTCGGCGCATCGCCACGGCGCCGGTCACCTCGCCATCGAAGAAGACACGACGCCGGTGCTGTCGACGTCCACCGGGCGGTGCCTGGCCGCCGGTGCGGCGCGGGCCTTCCTGTGCCGCTGCCCCGACGCGCGGCTGCACGAGGTGGCGGTGCTCGTGCGCCTGCTGGCGTCGGGCGGGTACGACGTCGTCGTCGAGTCGAACCGGATGGCGCCGCTCGTCGATGCCGCTCTCACGCTGTTCGTCACCTCGTCGGCGACCGCCGACTGGAAGGCTTCGTCCGACATGTGCCTCGCGCGCGCCGACGCCATCGTGCTCGCGCCCGGCAGCATCGTGCCGGCCCGGGCGCGGCGCGTGGCGGCCGTTCACCGTCGTCTGCTCCTGCCGGTGCTGCGCTTCGAGTCGAGCTGGGGCATTCCGGCGCTGCCGCGCTGGATCGACACCCTCGCACGCGGCGATTGGCCGCGTCCGGCGGCCACGATGCACGCGCTGCCGGCTCCGGCGTGAACCGCTGACGGCGGCGCGGCATGATCGCCGTCATGGCCGGCGCCTTCCGGCCCGCCGACAATGGCCGCATGGCGCACGACGCTGACGTTCTGCATGTGGCGGGAGTCCTCGTGCGTGTGACCACGCCCGCCCGCTGTGCCGCCCTGGCAGCGATGCCCGGGGTGGAGATTCACGCCGCCGATGCCGGCGGCCAGCGTGTGGTCGTCACCCTCGAGAGCACCTCGGCGGACGGTCTGCGCCAGCTGCACGAGTCGGTGGCGCGCCTGCCGGGCGTGGTGGGCGCCGATCTGGTCTGTCATCTGACGGATCACGCCGGCTGACGCCCGCCGGCACGAGCAGGTACACGATGGCCGAGCCCTCCCGCCGGACCTTCCTCAAGGCGGCCGCTGCCGCGGCAACGACGCTCGCCGCCGGACTGCCGCTGCCGCCGGCACTCGTTCGGGCCGGGGCGCTCGCGGACGTGGCCTGGGATCGCGGCGTCTGCCGCTTCTGCGGCACGGGCTGCGGCATCCAGATCGGCACCCGCGACGGGCGCGTCGTGGCCGTCAAGGGCGATCCCGCCGCCCCGGTGAATCGCGGCCTGCTCTGTGTGAAGGGGTACGCCAACGCCCAGATCCTGTACGGGGCCGACCGCCTGACAACGCCGCTCCTGCGGCTCGTGAACGGCCGCTACGACAAGGCGGGCGTGCTGACGCCGGTGTCGTGGGACCGGGCGTTCGACGAGATGGCGCGTCAGTGGAAACGTGCGCACTCGCGGCTCGGCCCCACGGGTGTGGCCGTGATGGGCTCCGGACAGTACACGATTCAGGAGGGCTACGCGGCGGCCAAACTCGTGAAAGCCGGCTGGCGCAGCAACAATCTCGAACCGAACGCCCGCCACTGCATGGCCTCGGCGGCGTCGGCCTTCATGCAGACCTTCGGGATCGACGAACCGGCCGGCACCTACGACGACATCGAACTGACCGACACCGTCGTGAGCTGGGGCGCCAACATGGCCGAGATGCACCCGATGCTGTGGGCGCGGGTGACCGCGCGCCGGCTGGCGGAACCCGCCGTCCGCATCGTGCACCTGACCACGTTCACGACGCCCACCTCGGCGATGGCCGACCTCGAGATCGTCATCGCGCCGCACGCCGACCTGGCCATCTGGAACTACCTGGCCCGCGAGGTGATCGCGCGTGACGCCGTCGATCGGGAATTCGTCGACGGGCACTGCGTGTTCGCCGCCGGCCACACCGACATCGGCTACGGCCAGCGCCGCGACGAACGGGCGATGACGCCGGCCGAAGCGGAGACGCGCGCCGCCGAACGTGTGCATACGCTGACGCGCGAGGAGGCCGTGGCCCAGGGGCGGCCGGAGGCGGCGGGCACCGCCGTGGTGCAGCACCGGGCGGCGCAGGCCGCCGACCACTGGCAGATCACGGCCGACGAGTTCCGCGCTGCTGTCGCCCCGTATACGCTCGATTTCGTGGCGCCGCTCGCGCGGGGGAATCCCGACGAACCGCTCGAGCAGTTCGCCGACAAGCTCCGTCAGCTCGCCGACCTCTACTGCACGCGCAGCCGGCGGATCGTGTCGTTCTGGACGATGGGGTTCAACCAGAGCACACGCGGCACCTGGGTCAACGAGCAGGCCTACATGGTGCATCTGCTCACGGGCCGCTACGCGCGTCCCGGCAACAGCGCCTTCTCGCTGACCGGCCAGCCCTCCGCCTGTGGCACCGCGCGCGAAGTGGGGACCTTCGCCCACCGGTTGCCGGCCGACATGTCGGTCGAGAGCGAGGCCGACCGCCGCCGGGCCGAGCAGATCTGGCGCCTGCCCGCCGGCACCATCAATCCGCTGCCCGGCCGCCACCTCACCGACATGATGCGCGACCTCGAAGATGGCCGCATCCAGTGGGTGTGGGTGCAGGTCACCAATCCGTTCCAGTCGACCGCCAATGCGTCGCACTGGAGCGAGGCGGCGCGGCGGCCCGATGCTTTCGTGGTCGTCTCCGACGTGTATCCCGGTGTGTCGACGGGGCTGGCCGACCTGGTGTTGCCCTCGGCCATGATCTTCGAGAAGTGGGGCGCCTACGGCAACAGCGAACGCCGCACGCAGTTGTGGCGTCAGCAGGTGGCCGCGCCCGGCGACGCCCGATCCGACGTGTGGCAGATCCTCGAATTCTCGAAGCGCCTCACGATCCGCGACACCTGGGGCGCACAGGCGGTGGCGGGCGTGGCCGCCACCGGCGAACCCACGGGACACCTGCCCGACGTGCGTTCCGGCGCCGGCGCCTTCGGCTACCGCCCCGATGCCACGCTCTACGACGTGCTCTTCGCCACGCCGGCGAACCGGGCGGTGCGCTGGCCCGATCCGGTGGCGGCCGGCCACGACAACGACACGGCGCGTCATCTCGGCGTGACGTGGTTTCCCGAGAAAGCGCTGTTCGAGGAGTATGCGGCGTTCGGCCGCGGGCACGGACACGACCTCGCGCCGTTCGACGACTACTTCGCCGACGGCGTCCGCGGGTTGCGCTGGCCCGTCGTACGCGGACAGGAAACCCTCTGGCGTTTCAACGTCCAGTACGATCCGTACGTGACACGCGGGCCGATCGAGTTCTACGGCCCGGCGATGAAGACGCTGCGGCCGGGTGACCGCCGCGGCCCGTCGGACGGGGCGCCACAGCCGATTGCCGGCAAGGCGAAGATCTTCTTCCGGCCCTACGCGGCGCCGCCCGAAGTGCCCGATGCACGGTTCGACCTGTGGCTCAGCACCGGCCGTGTGCTCGAACACTGGCACAGCGGCACCATGACGCGGCGCGTGCCCGAACTGCACAAGGCCGTGCCCGCGGCGCTGCTCTACATGCACCCGGGAGACGCGGCCGCCCGCGGGCTCGCCCGCCACGATGCGGCGTGGATCGAGTCGAGGCGCGGACGCACGCTGACCCGCGTCGAGACCGAAGGCCGCTACGCGCCGCCGCGCGGTCTCGTCTACGTGCCATGGTTCGATGACCGCGTCCTCATCAACGTGGTGACGCTCGACGCGATGTGCCCGATCTCCAGACAGACCGACTTCAAGAAGTGCGCGGTACGCGTGGTGAAGGCGTCGCCGCCGCCTGCGGGAGCGTGACATGCGGAGGTATCTGCTCGTCGTCGTTCTGGTGCTCGCGGCGGCCGGCGCCGCGATGGCGCAGCCCCCACTGCCCTCGGCCGATGCGCCACCCGCCCACGACGTGCCCGACGTGCGCCCCGGTCGCAGCACGCGCGTGCCGCGCGCGTGGGACGGGCAGCCGCCGGTCGTGCCGCACGGCGTGCGCGGCCTCGTCCCCATCACCGCGAAGGCCAACGCCTGCGTGCGGTGCCACGGCCGCAAGGACGCGACCTCGGGGCCTCCGCCGGCGCCGTCCTCGCACTTCGTCGATATGCGCCACGCACCAGGGGTGCAAGGTGCGCAGGTGACGCCGGCCCGTTGGAACTGCACCGCGTGTCACGTGCCGCAGACGAACGCCCCGCCGCCTGGGCCCGCCGTGTTTGCGGCGCCGCTCCGCCGCTGAGCGTTCAGTCAGCGGCCGCCGATCGCCGCACTGAGCACGGACCGCCACGGGGCGAGCGACACATGTCCCGCGGGAATGAGATCCAGCGCGTCCTTCAGAAGCGCATCGGCGGCGCGGTGACTGGCGGTGGCACGCTCGGCCAGGGCAAGGGCGTACAGCACCTCGACGTTCTCCGGATGCGCCGCGCGCAAGTCGCGAAGGGGCGCGACGGCGGCTGCGGCACGGCCTCGAGCGGTCAGGAATCGCAGCACGTACAGCTGCACCCACGGGTCGAAGGGCAGCGTCGTCAGGACATCAACTTCGACGGCGGCGTCGTCAAGCCGGCCGAGCTCCAGGAACGCGATGAGGCGCCAGAGGTGCGCCCGCAGGTGCGGCGCCGCCTCGGGGGTCGCCGCCCGCCATCGCCGATCGGCCTCGGCGAGCGGTTCGAGCGCCGCTGGGAAGTCTCGGAGGCGGACACGTGCGATCCCCAGGTTGAGCGGTGCCTGCCACATCAAGGGGTCGGCGGCGGCCGCCCGCTCGTAATAGGTGGCGGCCTTCTTCGGGTCCTGCGTGTGCCGCCCCTTCTCGAACCAGCGATTGGTGCGCATCATGAGCGGGCCGACCGGCCCGATGACCTCGCCCGTCGGTCCGTATAGAGTCGCCGGCGGCGCGACGTAATTGCCTTCGTCGAGGGCGATCTCGAGCAGTTGCGTCTCGTAACGCGCCCGCACGTCAGGCCGCGTCTCCCGTCCGAGCAGCTGCTGGTAGCTGCGGCGGGCGACGGCCAGCCGTTCGCTGCGCACGGCCGCCACTGCCAGCCGTTCGAGCGCCGTGCGACCCCACGGCGTCGCCATCCCGGCGTCGAGCTCCACGGCACGCATCAGCGCCTCGACCGCACGGTCCACGGAGTACGGGTCCGGACGGTCATCGGCCCAGCAGGCCTCCGCCAGGAGGACCCACGCCTCGCCGGTCTGCGGGTTCGCGGCCACATGCCGTTCGAGTGCCCGCGCGGCGGCGACGAATCGCCGCTGGGTGATCAGGGAGCGTGCCTCGACCAGTGGTATCACAGGTGCCGGCGTCTGAGCCACGACCGGCAGCAGTGACACGACGAGTGACGAGCCAATGGCGATCGCCGCGACGAAGCGGTCGCGGCCACGACTCGCACCACGGAGCATGCCTCGACTTTGCGCGAGCACACCAGCGGCAGCCATGATCGTCGTCATGCCACCGCTGGCCCGATCGACCGCCTACTCGCGATTGGTCTGCCCAGACCGCTCCCGCACTTTGAGCGCCGCGTCTGGCGAGATGCCGTGCGACGTCGGCTCGTCAGGAAAGGGAGTGCGACGGCCAGTCCGAGAAGGGTGGAGACGACGCCGCGACGTTGACCCCTGAGCGGGCGGGGAACCTGCGCCGGCTGGAGGCGGTCAGGCATGACGCGTCTTAACGCCGAGCTGGCGCGATTGCCAGGGCTTCCGTGCGCCGCGTCTGCCACGCCTGCACGGTCTCCGGCGTGATCGTGCGGGCGTGATGCAGCGCCCAGTTGAGCGCGGCGATGAGATCGGTGGCGTCTTCGAGGCCGATGCCCAGGCGGATCAGGCGGTCGAAGCCGCTGCGCCTGAGGTCGTCCTTCGGCGTGAAGTACTCGGACACCGTCTGGTGATGGTTCACCTTGGTCGCCAGGCCGTCGAACGACAGCGCGTAGCGCACGATGGTCGTCATCGCGAGCACGTCGGCGACG
>JAEUQR010000149.1 GCA_016789705.1 Acidobacteriota bacterium | reverse complement strand
GCGCGTGTGGGTCGTGCACCGGCTCGATCTCGACACCTCGGGTGTCGTCGTCTTCGCGCGCACCGCCGAGGCGCACCGCGCGCTGTCGATGGCCTTCGAGCGGCGCGACGTGGTGAAACACTACGCGGCGCTCGTGCACGGCGTGCCGGCGCCGCCGGCTGGTACGATCGACCTCGCGCTGCACGAGGCGCGCAAGGGCAAGGCGCGGCCGGCGCGGCCCGATGAACCGGGCGCGCGCCCGGCCACGACGGAGTACGCCGTGACCCTCGCGTGGGTGCACGACGGGCAACGAATTGCGGCCGTCGCGGCCACGCCGCGCACGGGACGTCATCACCAGATCCGCGTGCACCTGCGGGCGATCGGCACGCCGATTCTCGGCGACGCCGTTTACGGACGCGCCAGCGCCGCCCTGCTGCCAGGCGTGCCCGTGCCGCGGCTCGCGCTCCATGCCGCGTCGATCGACGTGCCGCATCCGGCCGGCGAGCGACGGGTGACGGCCACCGCCCCGTGGCCGGTCGATCTCGCGGCGCTTACGGCCTGGCTCGATGCGCATTGGACGGTGGAGGCGGCGTCGTGACCAACGTCACGGTGCCGCAGCGTGTCATCGACCGGGTCGCACGTACGAGCGACGTGCCGTTCTCGCTCTTCGCGCCGCTGCCGGCGCTCGCCGATGGCGAAATCGTGCGGCTGCAGTCGCACGTCTTCACGAGCGTCGGCCTGGCGGTCGTGGACCGCGGCGCGGCCGCCTTCCGCGTGCTCGCGCCGGGTGACGCCACGGCCATCGATGCGGCGTGGGCCGACGCGCGGATCGAGGCGGCGATGGCGCTCAGGGCCGCGCATGGTCTCACCGGAGCCGACCAGGCGTTTCGCCTCCTGAACGGCGCCGGGGATCGCACGCCCGGCGTGCTCGCCGATGTCTACGGCGCGTGGGCGGTTGTGTCGGCGTTGACCGAGGCCCTCGTGCCGGTGGCGGAACTTGTCGCCCGGGGGCTGCTCGACCGCCGGATCGCGCGTGGTGTCGTCGTGAAGCAGCGTGGCCGCGGCCGCGCCGCCACCGGGCCGGCCAACGTCGCCGTGCTCGGTGAGGCACCGCCCGGGAAGCTCGCGGTGCGGGAAGGCCCGTGGCGGTTCGAGGTCCATCTCACCACCGGCGTGAACGTCGGCCTCTTCACCGATATGCGCGCCGAGCGGACGCGCATTGCGACCATCAGCCGCGGCCGCCGCGTGCTGAATCTCTTCGCCTACACCGGCGCGCTGTCGGTCGCGGCGGCCGCCGGCGGCGCGGCGCATGTCACGAGCGTCGACCTCTCCGACGGCGTGCTGGCGTGGGCGCGTGATCACTTCGTGATGAACGGGCTCGATGCCACATCCCACACGACGGTCACGGCGGACGTGTCCGCGTACCTGGCCGAGGCGTGGCGCGAGGGGCGCCGATTCGACGTCGTGCTCATCGATCCGCCGAGTTTCTCGGCGGCGCGTCAGGCGCCGTTCGCCATCGACCGCGACTATCCGCCGATCATCCGTGGCGCCTGCGACCTGCTGGCGCCGGGCGGCGACCTCTGGCTCGCCAGCAACACGCGCGGCTACTCGCTCGTGGGCGCCGTGCAGGTGGCGGTGCCGGCGGCGCGTCAGGCGCGGCTCGTGGCGCAGGGCGGGCTGCCGAGCGACTATCCCACCGAACCGGCCGACGTGGACGCCCGCTACCTGCAGACGTGTCTGCTGCGGCTACTCTGAACGCCGGCGGATCGCCGCTACCTTCTCGTCGAGCTCGCGCTGCATGCGGTCGGTGTCGCGGCGGAACTCCTCGTGCAGGCGCGCCAGGCCCTCGACGTCGAAGGCGCTCGCCAGGCTGGCCTGGTGCATGATCTCGGCCTGCGCGCGCCGAGCCGCGTAGACCTGGCGCACGTCGGCGATCTCGGCCTTCTGCGCGTCGGTGAGCGGCGCCTCGACGCTCCCGGCCTCGGCATCCTTCTGCTTCAGGCGGGCCATGGCGATCTCGAGCGCACTCTTCGGGGCGTCGTCGTTCATGCACTCATTCTAGTGCCCGGGCGCCGGGGCGGTATCATCGAAGGATGAGCACGCCGCTCGACGAAGGTCAGGTCTACGCCCGCATCGGCGAGGAGGGGTTCGCGCGTCTCGTGCGCGCCTTCTACGCGCAGGTGCCCGGCGACGACATCCTCGGCCCGATGTATCCGGCCGAGGACATGGAGGGCGCCGAAACGCGCCTGCGCGATTTCCTCGTGGGCCGCTTCGGCGGTCCGCCCCGCTACATGGAGCAGCGCGGGCATCCGCGCCTGCGCATGCGTCACATGCCGTTCGCCATCGATGTCGAGGGCCGCAACCGGTGGGTGACGTTCATGGAGCGCGCCCTCGTCGAGGCCGAGATTCCCGACGATGCCGCGGCCGTGCTGCGGCCGTTCTTCGAGCACATGGCGTCGTTCATGATCAACCGCGCCTGACCGGCGCCCGAGGTTCACTCCGCATGACCACCGTGCACGTCGCATCCGCGGGCGGCCCGTTCGCCCAGAACATCCAGGTTCGCCATCACTCGGTGGTGTCGGACGAAGCCGCCGACGTGGGCGGGGAAGACCGCGGCCCGAATCCCACCGAGATGCTGCTCGGCGCGCTCGGCGCCTGCGTGGCGATGACGCTCAGGATGTACGCCGGCCGCAAGGGCTGGGACCTGGGCGATCTGCAGGTGGATCTCAGTGGCCGCGACGAGAACGGAGTCTTCATCGTGGAGCGGCGGCTGCACTTCGGCGCGTCACTCAGCGACGAGCAGCGCACGCGGCTCACCGAGATTGCCGGCCGTTGCCCGGTGTCGCGGCGGATCACGGGGCATGTCGAGATTCGCTCGATGGCATGAGCGGCGGTGCTGACTCTGGGGTAGAGCTTGCCAGGTCGAGACGTTTGGAGACACAATCTCGGTCGCTGGCGCGACCATATCGGTCGGACATCGGCTACAATCGTCCGGAAGTTCTTTCTGGGTTTCGCCACGAGGAGGCGCGCGGACATGTTCGAGACCAATCTGGATCGTCGGAACTTCTTGCGTGGGTCGGCGCTGTTTGCCGCCGCGGTCGGTCTGACGGTCGTGGCCCCGGCCGCGGCGCAGGAACTGGATCAGCAGAAGCCCAAGGACGAGAAGAACTCGTCGGGCAGCGACGACAAGAAGAGCGGCGGCAGCTCGCAGAAGACCTATACAGACGAAGACGGCCGCGCCTACCGCATCTGCCCGCAGTGCGCCTACAACATGTACAAGCAGGGCCGCATGTGGGTGTGTGACAACTGCGGCTACAGCTACGTCGAGTAGACGCGGCTCGGGACCCGGGTCTCCGGGTCCGGAGAACACGATTCGCACGAGGGCCTGGCGGGCAACCGCCGGGCCCTTCGTGTCTGTGCTGTAGTGGGCCCCAGCCCCTCGCCCCTGGTCCCCAGCCCCGAGCCCATCATGTCCCTGTCCGGCAAGACCCTCTTCATCACCGGCGCGAGCCGGGGCATCGGTCTCGCCATCGCCCTGCGGGCGGCGGCTGACGGTGCGAACGTCGTCGTGACCGGCAAGACCACCGAACCGCACCCGAAACTGCCGGGTACGATCTTCACCGCCGCGGCGGCCATCGAGCAGGCCGGCGGGCAGGCGCTCGCGGTGGCCATGGACGTGCGCGAGGAGCCGCAGGTCAAGGCCGCGGTGAAAGCGGCCGTGGCCCGTTTCGGCGGCATCGACGTCCTCGTCAACAACGCCTCGGCCATCTACCTGACCGGCACGCTGGCCACGCCGATCCGCCGCTTCGACCTGATGCACCAGGTCAACACGCGCGGTACGTTCCTTGCGACCCAGCACTGCCTGCCGCACCTGCTGCAGGCGCCCAATCCGCACGTGCTCAACGTCGCGCCGCCGCTCAATCTCAATCCGCGCTGGATCGCGCCGCACGTGGCCTACACGATGGCGAAGTACGGCATGAGCCTGTGCGTGCTGGGCATGGCGGAAGAGTTCCGCGCCGAGGGCGTGGCGGTGAATGCGCTCTGGCCACGCACCGCCATCGACACGGCGGCCATCACACTCATCGCCGGAGAAGACACGCGCCAGCGGCGTACGCGCAAGGCGGCCATCATGGCCGATGCCGCGCACGCCGTCCTCACGCGCCCGAGCCGCGCCTGCACCGGCAACTTCTTCATCGACGACGAGGTGCTCGCCGAGGCCGGCGTGACCGATCTCTCGCGCTACCTGCCCGACGGCGCCCGTGAGGACGACCTGATGCCGGACTTCTTCCTCGACTAGGGGCCAGCGGCTGGGGCGCGACCGCCGTACGTGCGAAGGGCCGGGACGTCTCCCGGCCCTTCGGTGTGTCGGCCCTGGCTCCGCGCCAGGCTCTTAGAAGCGTCCCGCGCCCGTCCAGCGCACCGGCTCTTCGCCGGTGAAGACGCGCCAGGTGAGACGCGGCGTGCCGCAGTGCTGCTCGAGGATGTCCACGGCGTAGACCTCGTTGGTGTTGCCCTGGTCGGGGTTCGAGCCGTAGTTGTAGAGCACTTCGTCGCCGGCCGCCACGACCGGACGGCCGCCGTTGTCGGCCGGCGTGCGCGTCGGCTTGGCGTTGTAGCCCCAGCGGGTGTCGAGCTGGCGCAGGCGGTCCATGATGTAGTCCTGCCACGGGTTGTTCACGTACTTCACGCCGAGCGGGCACTGCTGCGACGGGAAGAGATCCGGACGTTCCGACGTCCACTGCGCGATGAGGCCGCGCACGTCGGGCAGCGGCAGGCGCTGACCGGCGGGTGGATTCGGCGTGCGGTTGCCGCCGCCGGGCGACGGGGTGGGCGTGGGCGTGGCCGAGCCGCTCACGACGAACTCCGCCGTGGCGGACCACGGGCTGACCGCGCCGTCGAGTTCGGCGCGTGTGCGCCAGTAGATCCGGCGGCCTGCGCCCTGGGCGCGTTGCACCGTGTAGGTGATGAGCCCGTTCGCCGTGCCGGTGGCCGTGCCTTCGTCCGTGATCGTCGTGAAGGCGGCCGATTCACTGAGCTGGAAGCGCGCCGTGCGCACGACCAGCGTCGAGAAGCGGCCCACCGTGGGTTCGGCCACGAGCGTGGGCGTGGCGGCCACGGCCGCACCGCCCGTGGGCGAGACGATCCGCGGCGCCGGCGTCTTCAGCGTGGAACCGTCGGTGGCCGCAGTGACCTCGCCGCCCGCGGCAGCCGACGGCGCCGTGGGGCCGTTTGCCGCACCACTGCACGCCGCAATCGTGGCCCCGCCGGCCACGAGCACCACTCCCAACCATGCACGCATACCAGAGACTCCTGAGTACAAGAGGCGATGACGACGCGGGCCTAGAAGGCGCCGGCGCCCGTCCAGCGCACGAATTCGTTGAAGAAGGGCCGATAGTCGGGCGTGTGGCGGTTCGCGGTGTTATTCGGCACGACGCCGACGCCCGTGCAGTGACCGCCCAGCACGTCGATGGCATAGGCGTTGGGCGATCCTTCGGGCGCATCCGATCCGTAGTGGTAGGCGATCTCGTCACCCGCGATCACCGACGGCACCCAGGCGCGCGTCGGCTTGGCGTTGTAGCCGAAGCGCGTGTCGATCTGGCGCAGGCGGCTCACGATGTAGTCGATGTAGTTGTTGCGCTGCGTCTTGCGCGCCTCGAGTTCGTGCGCCGCGTCCTGGTAGGGACCAGCCACGCGTGTCGGGCACAGGTTGTCCAGGCTAAAAAGGCCGCGGCCGATGGCCTCGTTCGCGAACTGGAACACCATGCCGCGCACGTCGGGCATCGGCAGGCGCTCTCCGGCGGGCGGGTCGGGCGTGCGCGCCGGCGTGTCGGCAGGCGCCGTCACCAGCAGTTCGTTCGACGGGGCACTCGTGCCGCAGGCGTTCGACGCCACGATATGCACGTAGTAGCTGCCGGGCGGAATGCCCAGCGTGAAGGCCAGCGCGCTCATCGGCAGCTGGATGGGCGGATTCGGATCGTTCGGCACGAAGCTCGCGCGCACGGTGTAGGTGGTGGCCTGGCCGCCGTTGCCCGGGTTCCAGGCGAGGAAGCCGAGCGTGCCGCGCACGATCTGCGTGAAGTTCGTCGGCGCGCCCGGCGCGAAGCAGCCGGCGCGGATGGGCACTTCCACCTCGTTGCTCGGCGCGCTCTCGGCGGCGCCGTTGGCGCCGCGGATCCGCACGAAGAAGTTGCCCGAGCCGACGCCGGCGGCCGTGAAGGCTGGCACGAGCTCCGGCATCTTGCCGTAGAGCAGCCCGTCGCTGCCGGCCGGCAGGCGCAGGAACGGCGCGCCGGGCGAGACACCGGCTTCGAGCACGTAGTTCGTGACCGTGCCGGTCGAGTGCGTCCACTGCAGACTTACACCGCCGCCCGGGCTCACGACGTATTTCAAACCGGTTGGCGCGGTGGGCGCCGCCTGCCGCGCGCCGAGGCGGGGCATGCCGATCACCACGGCGGCAATCACCACGGCGAACATCGTCAGCAGTCGGACCTGTCTCACGGGAACACTCCTCGAAAGGGGGCGCGGGTCAGCGCGCCTGTGTCGTGCGGCGGGGGCGGCGCGACCGTCTTCCAGAATACTCCGGGAAGGCGCGGGCAACGTTTTCTGGCGAAATATCCCGCCACGCCCCCGGCGCGAGATCTCCAAGGTCCAGGCCGCCGATCCGGATGCGCGTGAGTCGCGTCACCTCGTGGCCGGCCGCCGCGAACAGCCGCCGGATCTCGCGGTTCCGTCCCTCGCAGAGGACCACGGTGAGGTGCGACTCCCGGCCCGACGCCTTGCGGACGCGGATGGCCGTGGGCTGTAGCCACTCGCCATCTACCTGGAGGCCCTGTTCGAGCGCCGCGGCCACGTCGGGCGTGACCTCGCCGCGCACGGTCACGATGTATTCGCGCTCGACGCCGCTCGCCGGGTCGGTCAGCCACGCGCCGAAGCGCGTGTCGTTCGTGCAGAGGAGCAGCCCCGTGGAGGCGAGGTCGAGGCGGCCCACCGGCGCCAGGCCGTCACCGGCCGCGGCGATGAGCCCGTATACCGTGGGCCGGCCCTCGGGATCATGGCGCGTCGTCACGACACCGCGCGGTTTGTGCAGCGCGATGGTGCGGGTCGCGGGCGGCGTCACGGCATCGCCGTCGATGGCGATCCGCGCCGTCTCCGGCACCACGCGCCGGCCGGGATCGCGCACGACGCGGCCGTCGACGCGCACGCGGCCGTCGAGCACGAGGCCGATGGCTGTGGTGCGCGAGGCGAGGCCGAGCTTCGACATCGCCCGTGCCAGACCGACCGTGCCGCGAGCCGTATCCGGCCGCGGCGGACCCGAGACGCCGCGGCGTCCGGCAGGTCCGCGTGCGCTCACGAGCGGTAGTTGCCGAACTGCAGCGCCACGCCGAAGTCGTGGCCGCGCAGGGCGGCCATGGCCGCCTGCAGATCGTCCTTCGACGCCGAGGCGATGCGCAGCTGGTCGCCCTGAATCGACGCCTGCACCTTCTTCATCTTCGCGTCCTTCAGGAACTTGACGATCTCGCGCGCGGCGTCGCTCGGCACACCCTGCTGCAGCGTGATGACCTGACGGTACGAGCCGGCCGAGGCGGGCTCCGGATCGCCGGGCTTCATGTTCTTCACAGGCACGTTGCGCCGCACGAGGCGCGTCTGCAGCACCTCCCACACGGCGCCGAGCTTGAAGGCGTCTTCGGCGGTGAGGGTCAGGGTGCCGGCCTTCTGATCGAGCTCGATCGTGGCCGTCGAGCCCTTGAAGTCGTAGCGCTGGCCAATCTCCTTCTTCGCCTGATTGACCGCGTTGTCCACTTCCTGGAGGTCGACGTTGGAGGTGACGTCGAACGAATACGTCTGCGCCATGCCGGGATCGTAGCTGATCCACGCGCCGCCGGCGACCGGGGCGTCCGCCCGCCGCACCGCTCTATACTCCGGAGGTGGCCAGCCCTCCGCTCGTGCTCGTGGTCGACGACTACGCCGACGCCCGGGCCATGTACGGGGCCTGGCTGCAGGTCTCCGGCTACCGCGTCGTCGAAGCCAGCACCGCCGCCGCGGCCCTGGCCCTCGCCCGCGCCGAACCGCCCGCGGCCGTGCTGATGGACCTGTCGCTGCCGGGCGTGGACGGCATCGAGGCCACGCGTCAGCTCAAGGCCGACCCCCGCACCAGGCACGTGCCGGTACTCGCCATCACCGGACACGTGGAAGCCCACGTGGCCGAGGCGGCCACGGCGGCCGGCTGCGACGCCTTCATCGTGAAGCCCAGCCCGGCGCCCGACGTCGTGGAGGCCATCGGCCGGCTCATCACCGGCGGTGGAGCCGCCTCGTGAGCGGCGCGGCCGTGCGCGCGTTGCGTGTCACGCGCGTCGTGGACGGCGCCAGTGGCGACGTGGACGACCGCGTGGCGGTCGAGGAACCGCTCGAAGTCCGCGTGAACAACTCGCCGTTTGCCGTGATCATGCGGACGCCCGGCGAGGACGTGCCGCTGGCGGCCGGGTTCCTGCTGGCCGAAGACGTCGTGCACGCGGCCGACGAGATCGCGGCCATCGAGCAGTGCGACGACGTCGAAGACGACGCCCGCGGCAACGTCCTGAATGTGACGGTCACGGGCGAGGCCGCCATCCGCGTGGAGGCACGGCTCGGCGAGCGCCGGCAGATCATCACAACGGCGGCGTGCGGGCTCTGCGGGCGCCGCACCATCGAGTCGATCCGGTCGCGCGTGAGCACGGTGGGCGGGCAGTGGACGGTGCCGGCGGCCGTCGTCTCGCGGCTCCCGGACGCGCTGCGCGAGGCACAGGACGCTTTCGCGCTCACTGGCGGCATCCATGCGTCGGCGCTCTGCGATCTGGACGGCCGCGTGCGCCTGGCGGCGGAAGACGTGGGCCGCCACAACGCCCTCGACAAGATCGTCGGCCGCGCGCTGCTCGAAGGCCTCGTGCCGCTCGATCGCACGCTGCTCGTCGTGAGCGGCCGTTCCTCCTACGAACTCGTGCAGAAGGCGCTGCTGGCCGGTGTGCCGCTCGTGGCCGGTGTCTCGGCGCCGTCGAGCCTCGCCGTGGAGCTGGCGCGTGCGACCGGCATCACGCTCTGCGGGTTCGTGCGCGGGACGTCGATGAACGTCTACACGCATCCGGAGCGCATCACCCGCTGACGGTCTGGCGCCGCGGCAGGAGCTGGGCGACGTCGCTGAGGCCCTTGAGGCCGGCGAAGACCGCGAAGAACGTCCAGGCCTCCTCGAAGACCGCGAAGGCGACCATGCCGGCGATGATGCTGAGATGCACGAGCACGACGCGGCCCAGCAGGTGGCCGGCCAGCGCG
Organism: Acidobacteriota bacterium; assembly: GCA_016789705.1. Taxonomy (GTDB): domain Bacteria; phylum Acidobacteriota; class Vicinamibacteria; order Vicinamibacterales; family UBA2999; genus CADEFD01. The sequence goes on along the minus strand of JAEUQR010000149.1, from coordinate 6,520 downwards.
CTGACGCGATCGACCGGCCACTGCTCGAGCGTCCACAGGTCGAATCCGAACGCCAGGCCCTGCATCGCCAGCAGCACGTAGAAGGCCTGTTCGAGCGCGACGACGTCCGGGGCCGACTTGAGCACGAGCAGCACCACCATGCCCAGGAAGAGGCCGTGTGCCAGATTGAAGACGAGCGTCAGCGTGAAGAAGTGGCCCGGCGTCTTCAGCTCCTTCGGCAGGCGTTCGTCGAGCGCAGCGCGCCAGCGCCGGTGCAGCAGGAGGCGGAGCGCCACGAGCGCGGCCGCGATCAGGTTCTCGAACCAGTAGACCCCGAGCGCCGTGGACCACGACCAGTCGCCGGCGACGAGGCCGACGACCGGCAGCGAGTTCACGCCGAGGGTCTCGGCGAAGCGGATGAGTCGCGCCAGCACGCGCGCCAGCTTCGCACAGCCGTTGGCGCGGCCGCTAGCTGAGCGCGGCTGCGGAATCCGGCTGGCAGCGCGGGCACCAGTAGACCCGGCGGGCGAGCGGGGCCTCGGCGGCCGACAGGATGGAGGTGCCGCAGCGACGGCACGGCCGTCCGGTGCGCTGGTAGACCCACAGGGCCTCGCCGGGGGCCAGCCGCCCGGTGGTTACGCGGCGTCCGGCGCCGAGGCGCGCGTTGGCCCGCAGCAGCACCACGGCGCGCTCGACGAGGGCCGCGCACTGCGCCGGCGTGAGCGTGCCCGCGGCGGCGCGGGGATCGACGCCCGCCAGAAAGAGCAGCTCCGAGCGGAACACGTTGCCGATGCCGGCAACCACGCGCTGATCGAGGAGCACGTCGCCAATCGCGCGGGCCCCGCCGGCGCCGAGGCGCGCGGCCGCGGCAGCGACATCGAGCGCCGGGCTCAGCAGGTCCGGCCCGAGCGTGGCGACCGCGGCGATCCGCGTGGGGTCGTGCCCGGGCACGAGCTCCGCGTCGTAGACGTCGAAGGCGACGGCCACCCAGGGCGCGGTGTCGACGCGCAACCGCATCCGCCGCGGCGCGCGCTGCCAGCGTTCACCGGGCCGGTAGAGATGCCACGACCCGTGCATGCGCATGTGCGTGCGCAGGAGCAGGCCGCCGGAGAACGCGAGCACGAGGTGTTTGCCGTGCGCCACGGCCCGCTCGACGGTGCGTCCGGTGACGGGGTGGTCGTCGTGCACGGCCGCCACCGGGGCCAGTTCCGAGACGAAGCCGGTCACGACCTGCCCGGCGAGCGCCTGCTGCAGCACGGCCGCGGCGCGCGCGATCGTGTCGCCTTCAGGCATCGGCGGTCTCGTCGTCCAGTGGTGCGGGGGCTTCGGCCGTGGGCGACGAGGCGCGGCGTGCGACGCGCAACTGCAGGCCCCCCGAGGTGATGTCGAAGCCGGCCTCGACGAAGGCGGCGGCGACCTGACTCGCCACCGCCGGTTCACCATTCACCTCGGCGATGAGCCAGCCGCGGCGATCGGCCAGCGACGTCTCCGCCAGGCGCACGAGCTCGCGGGCGAGCGCCCGGGCGCGGCGTCCGCGGTCGGGTTCCTCCGCGGCCAGCGCCACGAGCAGTTGCCGGTCGCCGCGGGCGATCCACGCCGTGGCGTGGCCGTCCACGAGCACCACGCGCGCGCCGGCGACGCGGCTCGCGCGCAGCGTCGCCGATCCGCTCCACACCGGCCAGTCCACGACCGCGCCGTACGGGTTGGCCGGGTCGGTGGCGGCGAGCGTGACCACGCGGGGCTCGCTCGCCGGATCGCGTTCCGCGCGCAGGCGATCGAGCGCGCCGGGCTCGGCGAACTGCGCGCCGCCGAGGCCGGCGACGAAGTAGCCGCGGCGCACGCGGCCGGTGTCTTCGAGCCGTCGCAGCACCGCGTAGAGTGCGCTGAAGCCGCCCGGCACCGGCTCGAGCGCCGTGACCTCACGCGTGACGATGCCGTGCCGCGCGAGCATCTGCCGCGTCAGGGCCGCCGCCCGCGCCGTGGGGTTGTCGGTGCCCGGCGTCTCGACGAGGGACCAGCGTCCTTCGGCAGAAGGCGGCAGCAGGCGGCGCGAGCGGAACCGGTGCGCGCGCGGCACCCGTCGGCCGCGCTCCGGCCCGGCGACGTAGGCGCGCAGCGCGTGCAGCGTGTCATTCGTGACGAGGCCGCGCCACACGAGGCCCCAGAGCGCATCCACCGTGTCCTGCGGAAACCCACCCCCTGCCGCCTCGTGCACCGCGCCGAAGAACGACGCGCCCTGGCGCGCGAGGAAGGCGACGATGTGGGTCTCGCGCTCGAGCAGTCCGGCGGCGTCATCCGCCGGCGCCGTGAGCAGCGCACGTTGATCGGCGAGGAACAGCCGGATGCGGCCATCACGCTCGCCCACGGCTTCGGCGCCCGTCCACACCACTTCGCCGGCGGCGATGAGGGTGTCGAGGAGCGACGGCGTGTAGTCGGCCACACGCGCCGGCAGGATCTCGCGTTCGATGACCGAGGCGAGGAGCGGCGCGCCCTGCAGTTGCTCGATCGCGTCGAGCAGCGCGTCGAGCCCGCGGCGTGGCGCTGTCACGCCGTGCCACGCCGTGAGGAAACGGCCGAGCACCTCGGGCTCCACCGGCTCGACGTCCTTGCGCAGCGCCGCGAGCGACCGCCGGCGCAGCGTGCGCAGCACGTCCTGGTCGCACCACTCGCGGCCGTGGCCGCCGGGGCGGAACTCGCCCTCGACGACGCGGCCGGTCGTGGCGAGACGGCGCAGCGTGGCGTCCACGACCGAGACCCCGAGGCCGAAGCGGGCCGCCGCATCCTGCGCCGTGAACGGTCCGTGCGTCCGCGCGTAGCGGCGCACGAGGTCGCCGATAGCGTCGGGCGAGGGCTCGAGCAGCGAGGCCGGCAGGCCTTGCGGGAGCGGTGTGCCGAGGCCGTCGCGGAAGCGCGCGGCGTCTTCGACGGCGATGAGCCGCGTCTCGCCGGCGAGCCGGATCGGCACGGCGCGGCGGGTGGCGACCAGGGTCTCGATGGCGGGGCCGGCCACACCCGGCAGCGCGCGCGCTTCGATCTCCGCGGCCGAGAGATCGCCAAGCCGGAGCAGCAGGTCGTGCACACCGTCGGTGGACTTCACGTGCAGGCGCGGACTCGTCTGCTGCAGGTCCGTCTCGATGGTGGCAAGCGCGTCGACGTCCACGAGCGTGCGTAGTTCACCTTCGCCGATGAGCGCGGCCAGCTCCGTCTGATCGACCGACAGTGCATGCGCGCGCCGCTCGGCCAGCGGCGCATCGCCGTCGTACATGTAGTTGGCGACGTAGCCGAAGAGCAGGGACGCGGCAAACGGCGACGACGTACGGGCATCGACCGTGGCGACGCGCACCGTGCGGCTGCGCACCTTCGTCAGCAGGTCGACGAGCGCCGGCAGGTCGAACACATCGCGCAGACACTCGCGGTAGGCTTCGAGCACGATCGGGAACGAACCGAACCGGGCCGCCACGGCGAGTAGATCGGCCGCCCGCTTGCGCTGTTGCCAGAGCGGCGCCCGCTGGCCGGGCCGGCGGCGGGGCAGGAGCAGCGCGCGGCCTGCCGCTTCGCGGAAGCGCGCCGAGAACATCGCGGTACCGCCGAGGCGGGCGACGACGAGCGCGTCAACTTCGTCGGGGTCGGGGATGAGCAGTGTCGTATCCGGCGGCTCGTCGCCTTCCGGGATGCGGACCACGAAGCCGTCGTCCGCCCACATCACGTCGGCGGCGATGCCGCGCTCGCGCTGCAGGCGCTCGGCCACCGCCATCGCCCACGGCGCGTGCACACGGCTGCCGAAGGGCGACAGCACCGAGAGACGCCAGTCGCCGATGTCGTCGGTCGAACGTTCGACGACGATCGTGCGATCGTCGGGCACGGCGCCGACAGCGCGCTGCTGATCGTCGAGATACTGCAGCAGGTTGGTCGCGGCGCCGGCCGTGAGGCCGTGCCGTTCGGTGAGGCGCGTCATCGCGGCGGCGGGTGTGGCGGCGGCGAGTTCGCGCGTGAGCTTCCCGATGGCGCGCCCGAGTTCGATCGGCCGACCGGGCCCTTCGCCCTTCCAGAACGGCATCTTGCCGGGTTCGCCCGGTGCCGGGGAAACGAGCACGCGGTCGTGCGTGATCTGTTCGATACGCCACGTGGAGGCGCCGAGCAGGAACGTCTCGCCGGCGCGCGCCTCGAACACCATCTCTTCATCGAGCTCGCCGACGCGCGCGGCATCGCGGCTGCCGTCCGCGAGGAAGACACCGTAGAGACCGCGGTCGGGAATCGTGCCGGCGTTGGCGATGACGACGCGCTTGGCGCCCTGACGCGCCACGACGGTGCCGTTCACGCGGTCCCACGTGATCCGTGGGCGCAGCTCGGCGAACTCGTCCGAGGGATACCGGCCCGACAGCATGTCGAGCACGCCGTCGAAGACGCGGCGATTGAGCGTGGCAAACGGCGCCGACTGGCGCACCAGGCGGTACAGATCGTCCACCGTCCAGTGGTCCATGGCCGTGACCGCGACGATCTGCTGCGCCAGCACGTCCAGCGGATTGCGCGGCATGCGCGAGGGCTCGACGTCGCCGGCCGTCATCGCCGCCGCGACCGCGGCCGAGGCCAGGAGATCGCCGCGGAACTTCGGGAAGATGACCCCTGCGCTCGTTTCGCCCACCTGGTGGCCGGCGCGGCCGATGCGCTGCAGGCCGCTTGCCACCGACGGCGGCGCCTCGATCTGCACGACGAGATCGATGGCGCCCATGTCGATGCCGAGTTCGAGCGATGAGGTGGCGACGAGCGCGCGCAGGCGGCCGCTCTTCAGCAGATCTTCGATCTCGGTGCGCTGCGCCCTCGCGAGCGACCCGTGGTGCGCGCGCACCAGTGTCTCGCCGGCCAGTTCATTGAGCGCCGCGGCGAGGCGCTCGGCGAGGCGCCGGCTGTTCACGAAGAGCAGCGTCGAACGATGCGCCTGGATGAGTTCGAGGAGGCGCGGATGGATCGACGTCCAGATCGTCTGCACCGGCGCTTTCGTGACAGGCCCGCTCGTGGGTTCGGTGCGGTGGCCCACCTTCGCCATGTCCGCGATCGGCACGTCCACCGTGATGGCGAGCGTCTTCGGCACGCGGGCGTCGACGATCGTCACCGGACGCGCGGCGGGCGGCGCGTCGAGCGCGAACTCGGCGGCGAGCGCAGCCTCGGGCGTCTGCGCGGCACGCGCGGCCTTGCCGGAGCGGGTGCGCGCGGCCTCGTGGCCGCCGAGGAAGAGCGCGATGTCGTCGAGGTTCTTCTGTGTGGCCGAGAGGCCCACGCGCTGGATCGGCCGGCCGGTGAGTGTGGCGAGGCGTTCGAGCGACAACGCCAGATGGGCGCCGCGTTTGGTCGAGACGAGCGCGTGGATCTCATCGATGATGACGGTGTCCACGGCGCGCAGGCGGTCGCGCGCGTTCGACGTGAGCAGCAGGAAGAGCGATTCGGGCGTGGTGATGAGGATGTCGGCCGGTGCGCGCTGGAAGGCGGTGCGTTCACTGGCCGGCGTGTCGCCGGTGCGGATGGCCACGCTCGGCGCGTGGAACGGCGTACCGGCGGCCGCCGCCACGTGCGCGATGCCGGAGAGCGGCGCCCGCAGGTTGCGTTCGACGTCCACGGCCAGTGCCTTGAGCGGCGAGATGTAGAGCACCCGGCAACGGGCGTCGCGCGCCGGCACCGGTTCGAACATCAGCCGGTCGAGACACCAGAGGAACGCGGTGAGGGTCTTGCCGGTGCCGGTTGGTGCCAGGATGAGCGCCGATTCGCCGCGCCCGATGGCCGGCCAGCCGAGCGTCTGCGGCCGGGTGGGCGCGGCAAACGACGCCGCGAACCACGCCGCGACCGGCGCGTGAAAGTGTCGCAGGACGTCGGGCCGCATCACCGCTATAATGAACCGGATGTTCGTGCCCGCACCGGCCGTGCTGGCGCAGAACGCCGAGAGGACCGACCAGACACATGGGTGACGCCGCCGAAGGGTTGATTGACGCCGACCTCCGTATTCAGGAGCGGATGGAAGAACTCGAGCAGGAGCGCCGCGCGGCGAAGAAGACCGGCCCCGCGAAGGATCCGGTGAAAGTGCGCGAACTCGAGTCGTGCCGCCTCGCGCAGATCGAAATGCGCCGCCAGCTCGAAACCGCCACGCATCCGGCCCGCCGCGAGCAGCTCACGGCAGCCGTGGCTGAGCTCGACCGGCGGATGCAGGCGCTGGCGTAAGCCACCGCCCGCCGCCCGGACCTACCCGTTCGACACGCCGGCAGGCGTGTCCACACCGAACGGCGCGAGGAGCGCCGTCAGGTGTTCGTCCCCGCTCTTCCGCAGATGCGCCGGCAGGTCCACCGCCGGCGCCGTCTTCGCCGCCGCGCGCGGCAGCAGCGCCGCATACGCCTCGGCCATCAGGCCGAGCGTATGGTGCGCCTGCCAGTAGCGCCGCGCCGCCTCGCCGATCTCCTGGCGCGTCAGCGCACTCCGCCCCAGTACGTCCAGCGTCTCGACGAGCGTGCGGTGCTCATCGAGGATCGGAATCGCCACCGCCACCGGCGCCGCGCCG
>JAEUQR010000146.1 GCA_016789705.1 Acidobacteriota bacterium | reverse complement strand
CCGCGAGCGCATGCAGGAAGATGAACTGCCCGGCGTAGCGGCCGATGCGACCGAAGGCGCCGACCTCGGTGAGGGTGGCGCGGTCGTAGATGCGGACCTTGCCGCTGCCGGCATCCGCCAGGTACAGGAAACGCTGACCCGGGTCGGGCGAGAAGCCCGCGGCGAACGACGTGCCGAGGAGCCTCGTCTTCCGCGCGATGAAGATCTCGCGCTCGTAGACGCCGGCCGTGGTGAAGACCTGCATGCGGTTGTTGCGGCGGTCGTTCACGTAGACCTTGCCGTCGCGCGACACGCGCACGCCGTGCACCAGGTTGAACTGCGCCGGCGGTGGTCCGTCTAGTGCAAGCGCCTTCGGCGCGGCGTCGTCGGGCGGGTTGCCGTAGGCGCCCCACATGCGCTTGAAGGCGCCGGTATCCGCGTCGTAGACGATCACGCGGCGGTTCACGTAGCCGTCGGCCACGTAGAGTTCGTTGGTGGCCGGATCGACGTGGACGTCGGCGGCGTTGTTCACGTTGGCCGTGTCGAGCGAACCCTTGCTCTGGCCGCGCTTGCCGATCTGGAACAGGAAGCGGCCATCGCTCGTGAACTTCAGGATCATGTTCTCTTTGCCGTCGCGCAGCCGCGGGCCGCCGGCCGACGTGATCCAGACGTTGCGTTTGTGATCCACGTGGATGGCGTGTTCGTCCTCGGGCCACTCATAGCCGGCGCCCGGGCCGCCCCATCCGCGCAGATACCGACCCGCGGCATCGAACTCGAGCACGGGAGGCGCCGCCGTGCAGCAGGCGGCCTCCGGGTTCTGCGCTTTCTCGTCGTCGGTGAGCGACCACGGCCGATGGAGCACCCACACGTGATCGCTCGCGTCCACGGCCACGCCCGTGACCTGGCCCAGCGTCCACTGCGGTGGCAGGGTCGGCCAGCGTGGGTCGACCGCGAAGGCGGGCACTGGCGTGGACTGCGCGCGCGTTGGCGCGACGAACCGCTCGGCCACGGCAAGGCTGGCCGCCAGGCCGAGGCCGAGGGTAAGACCGCGAAGACGGGTCATGCAGGACGCTCCGGCAAGGTCGTCGGTGTCAGTAGCCCATCGCGTAGCCGGTGCGCCGCGGATCGGCGCCGGCCGTCCTGGCCCCGGTCTTCGGGTCCACGCGGATGACCTGCATGTGGCCCAGGCTGCCCCAGCCGGGCAGCACCTGCACGGTGTGCCCCATGTCTTTCAGCGCGGCGATGGTCGCGGCCGGCACGCGGCCTTCGATCTGCACCGTGATGGCGGCGCCCGGCTTGTAGAAGTTGGGCTTGGCGTCGAGCACGAAGCGCGGCGCCTCGATGGCTTCCTGCACCGGCATCTGGAAGTCCACGAGGTTCAGCAGGACCTGGAACTCGGTCTGGCCGATCGTCTCGCCCCCCGGTGTACCGAAGACGAACGCGAGCGCGCCATCTTTCAGCACGACGACCGGCGAGTTGTTGAGGATCGGGATCTTGCCCGGGCCGACGTAGTTCACATCGGTGGGGTAGGGCGAGGTCGAGCCGATCCGCATGCCGTTGTTGAGCAGCAGGCCGGTGTTGCCGACGACCACGTTGTTGCCGAAGAGGCCGCCGAGTGTGGGCGTGCAGCCCACGGCGTTGCCGAACTTGTCCACGATCTCGAACGACGTCGTGTGGAGTTCGCCGTCGTAGTTGTCGTCGAAGGCCGGGCCCTGCGCGCGCGGCGACGACGCGGGCGAGCCGTCAGGCAGGCCGGCCGGCGGGTACAGGATGGCCTTCGCGGGATCGAAGAGCTTGCGGCGCTCGTCGGCGAAGCGGCGGGAGATGAGGCCCGCCTGTGGCACTGAGACGAACGCGGGGTCGGCGACGTAGCGGTAGATGTCGGATTTCGAGATCTTGATGGCTTCAATCGCGGCATGAAGCGCCGCGGGAGACCCGGGCCCGGCGGCCTTGAGGTCCACCGTTTCGATGAGGTTCGCGCCCATCAGCACTTCGAAGCCACCGCGCGAGGTGGCCGGGTTGCTGTAGACGTCGTGGCCGCGATAGGTCGTGTGCAGCGGTTCCTGCCACTCGGGTTTGTAGGCCGCGAGATCGGCGGCCGTGAGCACGCCGCCGTTCGCCTTGAAGAAGCGGTCGATCTCCTGCGCGATGTCGCCCTTGTAGAAGCGGTCGTAGGCGGCCTGAATCGCCGCTTCGCGCGACGCGCCCTTCTTGAGCGCCTGCGCTTCGGCCTCGACCATCTTGCGCAGCGTGGCCGCGTAGTCGGGATTCTTCAGCAGGTCGCCCGCCTTCAGCGGCTCGCCGTTCGGCAGGAAGATCTTCGCCGTGGTCGGGTACTTCGCTAGGTTGTTCCTGCCGCGCGCGATCGAGGCGGCGAGCATCGGGTCGATCGGGTAGCCCTTCTCGGCGTAGTCGATCGCGGTGGCGAAGACGTCGGCCACCTTCATCGTGCCGAAGCGCTGCAACTGGATGAGATACCCGCCGATGTTGCCGGGCACGATGCCGGCCTTCATGCCCGCGTTCAGCGTCTCGGGCGTCATGTCGGCGGGCACGATGCCCTTCGGTGCTGCCCCGGCCATCGAGAGCGACCAGACCTTGCCGGTGCCCTTGTGGTAGACGGTCATGAAGCCGTTGCCGCCGATGCCGTTCATCTCCGGTTCGCCGAGCGCGGCCATCGAACCCACGGCGGCCGCGGCGTCGAACGCGTTGCCGCCCTTGAGCAGGATCTGCAGTCCGGCGGACGAGGCGATCGGATGGCCCGAGGTGACGAGGCCGTTCAGTCCGGCTACGGCGGGACGCGTGAAGCCCGGGCGCAGCGAGGCCGGGGCCTCTGCGGCCTGCTGCTGGCCGATGACGAGAGCCGTGCCGCAGGCGAGCACGGCGGCGGACGTGAGCAGCAGGCGGCGAATGCGCATCGGAACGCTCCTCCCGGGAAGATCGGTGTGTAGAGTATAGGAGCAACCCCGGCGGCGGTGATGTCCTTCCGGGCCGGCGGCTCCGTGTCCTTGTCCAACTCTCACACGCCTCTCTCGTTTGCGCTGCACGCCGTCCGCTCGCTGCCCGTCAAGGGCGCGAGCGCCGTCACCGCGTCGCGTGCCGGCGTGCTCCTCGTGGAAGACGACCTCGGCATCTACCGTCTGAGCGGTAGCACGGCCACGCTCTGGGCCGGGCCCGAACTGCACACGGCGCTGGCCGACCTCGAGGGCATCACCGCGAACGAGACCGGCGACGTCGTGTGGGCCCTCTCGGAGGAACACGGCACGCTCGTGGAACTGCGTCTCGGCGCCCGTGGCCCGCGGGTGGTGCGCACGGCGGTGCTCGAGCGGCCGGGGTCCACGAAGAACAAGGGCTTCGAGGGGCTCGCCTGGGTCGCGCCGCGTTTCTCGAACACCGGACGGGCGGCGCTCGTGGCCGTGCACGAGCACAAGCCGCGCCGCGTGTGTCTCTGCGATCTGCGCACGCTGGTCGTGACCGACGACCTCAAGCTGCCGCGCGCGGCCAAAGGCCTGCTCGACGACCTGGCGGACGTGGCGGTCGATCCGGTGTCGGGTCTCCTCCTGCTGCTCTCGGAGGAGAGCCGCCGCATCGCGGTGATGCAGCTCGATCATGCCGGACTCCAGCTCATCCAGGCCTTCGATCTGCCGCTCGAAGACGGCGAACGGCCCGAAGGTCTGGCGTTCCTCTCGGCGTCGCGCCTCGCCGTGGTCACCGAAGGTCCGGCGCGGCTCATCACGTTCCGTGTGACGCGCCGCGCGGCGGGCCGGGTGTAAGCTAACCGACGGCGCGCGGCCGGTCGCCGCGTGTTCCCAATCGACAGCCTGTCCGGAGGACATCCATGGTTCGTGTGCGCACGACGTCGGCGCTCGTCGCCGCGGTGGCGGCGGTGCTCGTGTGGGCGGCCGCGCCCGCCGCGCAGCAGTTCGGCTCGATCACGTTCCCCACGTCCGGCGCGCCTGGCGCGCAGGAGGCGTTCCTCACCGGTGTGAAGGCGCTGCACAACTTCCAGTTCGACGAAGCCGCCGTCGCCTTCCAGGCGGCGCAGAAGGCCGATCCGAACTTCGCCATGGCGTACTGGGGCGAGGCCATGAGCCACAATCACCCGCTGTGGGCGCAGCAGGACATCCCGAAAGCGAAGGCCGTGCTCGACCGCCTCGCGCCCACGCACGAGGCGCGGCTCGCCAAGGCGAAGCTGCCGAAGGAGAAGGCGCTGCTCGAGGCGATGCAGACCCTCTACTTCAGCGCCGGCGACAAGCTGGCGCGTGACATCGCCTACGCGAACCAGATGGCGCGGCTCTACGAGCAGTACTCCGACGATCACGAGATCGGCACCTTCTACGCGCTGTCGCTCCTCGGCAGCGTGCGGCCCGGCGATGCCGGCTTCCGCCGCCAGGCCCTCGCCGCGTCGATTGCCGGCAAGATCTTCGCCGCCAACCCGAAACATCCGGGCGCCGCGCACTTCGTCATCCACGCCTTCGACGATCCCGATCACGCGCCGCTCGCGCTCGACGCCGCCAATGCCTACGCGAAGATCGCGCCCTCGGCCGCGCATGCCCTCCATATGCCCTCGCACATCTACGTGCAGCGCGGCATGTGGCAGCAGGTGGCCCTCTCGAACATCGATGCCTACAAGGCGGCCGTCGATCTCAACGCCAAGCTGAAGCTGCCCGAGGGCCGCGAAGACTTCCACACGCTCGGCTGGCTAGGCTACGCCAATCTCATGCTCGGCAAGTTCGACGAGGCGAAGAAAAACGTCGAGGCCGCGAGGGCCGCGGCCGACCGCAATCCGAACGCCGCCAACATCCGCGACGGCTACCTCGGCATGCGCGCGCGTCACATTCAGGAAACGGCGCAGTGGGAGAAGCTGGCGCTCCCGCCGGCGCCGGCGGCGGCCGCGGCGGGCGGCGAACACGCCGGGATGCCGGGCATGGCGATGCCGGGTAACGCCATGGGCGTCTCGGAAGGGGCGGCGTCGTGGGTCTACATCGTGGGCGTGAGCGCCGCGAAGCTTGGCGACATGGCCACGGCCGAGGCCGCCGAAGCGCAGCTCAAGGGTTTCCGCGAGCGCGCCGCGGCCGGTCCCAACGCCTATGCCGCGCGCCCGCACGCGATTCGCGAGCAGGAACTCGGCGCGATCATCCGCTGGGCGAAGGGGCAGAAAGACGAAGCGCTCGCGTTCGCGAAGCGTGCCACCGAGGTCGAGGTGACGATGGCGGCGCCGTCTGGTCCGCCCGATCCGATCAAGCCGGCGTTCGAACTCTACGGCGAACTGCTCGCCGAGGCCGGCCGCGACAAGGAAGCGGCGGCGGCCTTCGAGCAGGCGCTGCTGCGCACGCCGAACCGCACGCCATCGGTGAAGGGCCTGCAGAAGGTGCAGGCGAAACTCGGCACGTCGATGTAGTGCCGCCTCCGGGCGACACGAGTCACCGGGCACCGAGGCCCGGCGAGTAAGATGCGTGGCATGTCACCTCACGGTGTGTGCCGCGCATTCGTCGTCCTGAGCCTCGTCTCGGCCATCGCCTGTGCGCCGGCCCCGGCGCCGACGCCCGCGCCGGAGCGATTCGACGTCTTCGTGGACGCGTTCCTCGATCACTTCGCACGCCGCCATCCGTCGATCGCCGCCGGCAACGGCATCCACGTCTACGACGATCGGCTGGAGGATTTCTCGGCGGCGGCGGTTGCGACGGAGATCGAAGAGTGGAAGGCCCTGCGCGGGCGGTTGGCGGCGATTCCGCTCACCGGCCTCACACCCGACGAACGTGTGGACCACCGCATCGTCGGCGGTCTCACCGACGCCTGGCTGCTCGAACTCGACACCCACCGCAACTGGCAGAAGAACCTGATGCCCTACGCCGCCGCGATCTCCGACGGCGTGCACAACCTGATGACGATGGAGTCGTCGCCGGCCGACGTCCGGGCCCGGCGCATCATCGACAAGCTGCGCGGCGTGCCGCTGCTGCTCGCGGCCGCCCGCGCCAACATCACCGCCCCGCCGCGCGTCATGGCCGAACGCGGCGTGCGCATGCTGCGTGGCGCTTCGGGCATGCTCACGGCCGACGTGCCGCTCGCGTTCGCGACGCTCACCGACACGACGCTCAAGGGCGCCCTGCTCGCCGCGACGACGTCCACGGCGAGTGAGATCGACGCGTTCGTGCGCTGGTTCGAGGCCGAGCGCCTGCCGCAGGCCGAGGCGCCGTTCGCGGTGGGGAAGGCCGGCCTCGAAGCGCGCTACCGGGCGGAAGAGCTCATCGACCTGCCGATCGAGACCCTCGTCGCCATCGGCGAACGCGAACTGGCCGTGCAGGAGGCGGCGTTCGTGCAGGCCGCGGCGACAGTCGACGCACGGCGCCCGGCGCTCGCCGTCTGGCAGGACGTGCTCAAGAACCATCCGTCGCGCGGTGCCCTCGTGCCGGCGGCGCAGCAGGCCGTGGACGCGCTCCAGGCGTTCGTCGTCGAGAAAGGCCTCGTGGCGCTGCCGCCGAGCGAGCGGGTCGTCGTGGCTGCGGCGCCGCCCTTCGACCTGGGGCTCGCGTCCATGCACTCGTCGCCGCCGCTCGAGACGACGCCCGTGAAGAGCTACTTTTACGTGACCGACGCGCAGGCTGCATGGGAGCCGGCGCGGCAGGAGGCGTGGCTGCAGAAGTTCAACATCCCGACACTCACCGTCATCAGCGCGCACGAAGTGATGCCGGGCCACTACGTGCACAGCGTGTTCATGCGGCAGACACCGGGCAAGATCCGCCGCATCTGGATCGGCCTCAACCCGTTTCCACAGCCGTCGTCGGGCCAGGATGGCTGGGCGCACTACGCGGAGCAGATGATGCTCGATGAGGGCTTCCGCGCCGACGACCCGCGGTACCGCATGGCCCAGGCGAGCGAAGCGCTCACCCGCATCTGCCGGCTGCTCGCCGGCATCCGCCTGCACACCGGCGAGTGGACGGTGGAGCAGGCGGCGGCGCTCTTCGAGTCGCGCGCGCACCTGCCGGCGCCGGCGGCCCGACAGGAAGCCGAACGCGGCACCTACGACCCGACGTACGGCGGCTACTTCCTGGGCAAGATGGCGATGCTGAAGCTGCGCGACGATGTGAAAGCGGCGCGCGGCGCCGCCTTCGACCTGCGCGCGTTCCACGAGCAGGTCATGCGCCAGGGCATCGCGCCCCTCTGGGCGCATCGTCAGTTGCTGCTGCCCGGCGACACCGCCCCCGTGCTGCAGTGACGCGCGGTCCGAACGCGTGACGCGACTTGCCGCAGCCCCCAGCCCCCAGCCCCTAGAACCGCTTCGTGTAGACCACTTTCGCCGCGCCGCGGCGGTCGAGTGTGCGGAACATCCGGTTCGGGTCGAGCTGGTCCTCGATCCAGTTGTGCGTGTAGACGAAGAATACGTCGTTGCCCGGCACGACGATCCAGCGGAAGCGCGACTGCCAGCCGAGCACGCGGCTCACCGAGTCGTACTGGATGTTGTTGACCAGATACATGAACGGGCTGAACTGGGTGTCGATGATGGCGCGGTGCAGCCGGGTGTCGAAGGTGCCCTCGGCGAGCGCCACGTGGTTCCACTCGTTGGCGAGATTGATCGTCACGCCCGGACGCGGCCGGATGCCGATGTCGAAGGCCACCTCCCGCCGCGTGCCCGAGAGAAAGCCGCCCCACTCGAGACGCGGGCGCAGCGCAATCAGTCGCTGGTTGGCGGTGTTGCCCTGAATCGTGTAGCGCGTGAAGCTGTAGTCGCGGCCCGCCGGCAGTGTGATGCCCGGGCTGATCGTGAACGCCTCCTGCAGGCGCTCGTAGGAGGAGGGCTCGACGTTCACTTCGATGGTGTCGCCCGAGTGAAACTCGACGCGGCCCAGGCGCACGTTGACGACGCGTGTCACCCAGTCGTTCTGCATGTCGGTGATGAGGTCGGTGTTGACGCCCCAGCCGTAGCGGCGGATGTAGGGATGCCGGGTCTTCGGGCGGCGCATCCAGTTCAGGAAAGGGAAGGCCTGGCGCTGCCCGCGGCGGGGCGTGAACCCGACAGCCGGGTCGAACTGCTTTTCGATCACGTTGAACCCGAGCCCGGCCTCCCAGATGTCGTTTGGATAGAACAGGAAACTCCCGAACGACATGTTCTGACCGGTGTTGCGGGGATTGGTCGCGTAGAGCAGATACGCGGACGCTTCGAGGTTCTTGTTGCCGAGAAACGAGCGTGTGGCCAGCCGGGCGTCGACACCCAGTGTGTGGCGCGTGCCCAGGTCGTCCTGGCCGCGTGTCGCTCGCCCGGTGTACAGCCCGCCGATGTAGGACTGCTGGAGGATGCGGCGCCTCGTGCGCAGCACCAGGAAGTCCTCGCCGAGCGCACCGTCGTCGTCGCCCGTGCGCACGTAGAGGGCGCCCACGTCCTGTTTGCCCGCCTGGCCCGTGACCTTGCTGCCGATGTCGACGCGCTGCGGCTGCCCGCGGGCGTCGAGGCCGATCCGCCGCGAGAAGAACGCGCGGTTCGCGAAGTCGAAGAACGTGGCGCCGTCGAGGAAGAACGATCGGCGTTCGGGCAGGAAGAGCGGAAACCGCGTGAGGTTGACCAGGCGCTGGTCGACTTCGGTTTCGGCAAAGTCGGTGTTGATGGAAGCGACGCCGCGCAAACTGGGCGTGAAGTTGTAGGTGACGTCGGCGCCGATGTTGGCCGACCCGTTGCGGGCGACGGCCGGCGTGCGACCGGGCGCGTCGGCCAGGTAGCCGGCCGCGTACGGCTTGATCTCCCAGCCGTGTCCCTGCGCTATGTCCGTCAGGCCGAGGAGCAGACCGGCCGTGGCCATGCGGCGCAGCCCCTGGTTGCGCTGATGCCCGGTCCACAGGAGCTCCTCGTTCTTCCGGCGCACGGTGCGCTGGAAGTTGATGCCCCAGGCCGGCGCGTTCGGATCGAACGCGAGCGTGATGAACGGGATGTCGATCTCGACCACCCAGCCGATGTCGCTTTGCAGGACCTTGGCGTTCCAGATGCCGTCCCATTCCCGGGCGTTCGTGCCGCCCGGGCCCATGAGCGCGTCGGCCATGAGGCCGGCCGGGTTCATCTCGAAGAAATAGCCGGTCTGCTGATTCAGGAACGTGTCCATCGTCCACATGAACCGGTCGTCGGCGCTCAGGAACTCGTCGCGCTTGCGGGTGTTGCCCTTGAGCTTGTCGGGCTCCGAGTCGAAGAGTGTGGCGCCGATGTAGAGATGGTCGCGGTTGAAGGCGATGCGGATCTCGGTGCGTTCGGTGGGGGTGCCGCCGAGCACCGGGTCCTGCATGATGAATTCGCCGCCGTGCTGCGCGCGTCCCCACACGGGTTCATCGAGCACGCCATCGAGCACGATGTGTTCGCCGTCGCGCATGCGCTCGGCCGTCATCGTGCGCCGGCCCGACGACAGGATGTCGGCGGCCGGAGGCGTGGACGTCTGGGCCCACACCGACGCCGGGGCCGTCAGCAGGGCCACGAGCGCGAACGCGCGCAGCCCCTTACGCACGCCGGGCCTCGGCGATGAGCTCAGCCAGACGCCGCAGCTGCCGGCCTTCGGCGGTGCGGTTGGCGGGCGCGAGCCAGGCGCCATAGGCGCGTTCGAGGGCCGGGAATTCCCGGTCGAGGATCGAATACCAGGCCGTATCACGGCTGCGTCCCTTGTAGATGGTGGCCTGGCGGAACAGGCCCTCGTAAATGAAACCCAGGCGTTCGGCGGCAGCGCGCGACGGCGCATTGAGCGCGTCGCACTTCCACTCGTAGCGCCGGTAGCCGAGGCTGAAAGCGTGCCGCATCATCAGGAACATCGCGTCGGTGGCGACCGAGGTGCGCTGCGCCAGCGGGGAGAAGTTGATGTGGCCGACTTCGATCGATCCGGCCGCCGGGTCGATGCGCAGGTAGCTGGCGACACCGACGGGCTGCCCGGTCCCCCGATCGACCACGGCGACGAAGTACGGGTCGGTCCCGCCGGCGACCGCACGCAGCCAGCGGTCGTAGTCGTCGAAGGCGGCAAACGGCCCGACGGGGAGGTAGGTCCAGTTGCGGCCCTCGGCATCGAGGGCGTTCGCGTCGTGCAGCGCGCGCGCGTGACGGTCAGGATCCAGGCGCTCGAGACGCGCCCAGGTGCCGTCGAGTGCGAGCGCGGTGGGCCGCGGCGGCGCCGTCCAGTCGTCGAGCGGCTCGCCGATCGGCTGGCCGAGGGCGTTCGTGCGTGGGGTCATCGTGCGGCACTCCCGAAGGCTCCGGCGGGCGGCATCGACATCACCCGGCGCAGGGAGCGCTCGGGGGCGGCGATGAGCGCGCTGGCCGCGAAGCTGTTCTGCGAATCGGGCTCGAGCGCGGCGGCGGCGAGGGTGCCGAGCGGCTGCGCGAGATCGATGAACCAGGTGCCGGCGGCGACCGTGTCCTGCCGCCGCACGCGCCGTACCGACAGCACGGCGATCGGCGCGCCGTCGTCGATGGCGCCGCGCGCATCCTGGCGGGCGCCGGCCGTCTGTGCCACGACGCGGTAACCTTCGACGTTCCAGCGGCGGTCGGCGACGGTGGGCGTGACCTGCACGCCGAGCACGCGCAGGCGTTCCACCGCGGCCGTCTCACTGGCGTCGAGCAGATAGCCACACGGCCGCGGCCGCGCCCGCACGACCCGCAGCGCGTCGGCGGAACGCCACGGCACGACGATCCGCCGGTCCTCGCCGGTCACCGCGTCGAGGAAGGTCATCGGCATCCGCGCCGGCGTGTGTTCGGCGGCGATGGTCAGCATGCCCGTGCAGGCGCCCGCGGCGACGGCCGCATCGGCTGCGCGCGTCACGGCCAGCAGCCGAGGTCCGCGGGCCGCCGCCTGACGCACGACGGTGAGGGCCGCGGTCACGTGCGTGTGGACGCGGCGGGCGAGATGCGCGCGCCCCACGCCCACGCCGCGCGTCTCGATGAGCAGCGACACCGCCTGGCGCAGGCCGTTGACGTTGCGCCCGGTGTCGGGCTGCACGCCGCCGGCCGAGACCACGCGGTCGGCCGGATCGGGGGAGGTCGTGTGGTAGGTGAAGACGCGCAGACCCTCGGCCGTCAGCCGCTGTCGCACGGGCGCCAGGAAATACCGCGCCGCCTCGTGCGCGATCGAGGGCTCGAGGTTGCCGACCGTTGCGGGCTGCAGCAGGGCGTCGTAGTGCTGCACGACGCCGTACTTCTTCACCCAGCGGTCGCCGGCGGTGAACTCGTGCAGATCGAGCACCACGTCGGGCCGCACGCGCCGGCTGACCGTCGCGATGGCGCGCGCCTCCGGCGTCTGCAGCAGCAGGTGGTCGCGATTGACGTCGGTGCCGCTGGCGGTGGCGCGCACGAAGCGGTCGGCGGCGTCGGGATTGGCGCGCGGCATCACGAATACGTTCACCCGCTCGAGCAGGGCCTGGTCGTCGCCGGCGAGCTGATGGATGAGCGCGAGCGCCGCCTCACCGCCGGCCGGCTCGTTGCCATGCTGCTGCGCGAGGACGAGCACGCTCGGCCGCGACGCCGACGGGCCGCCGGGCGCGGCCAGGGTCACGAGCATCATCGCGCGGCCCTGCTGCGACGTGCCGACGCGCTCGGTCGTGACCGTCTGCGGCGCCCGCGCGGCGACGGCGGCGACGAACGTCTCGGCCTCGTCGTGCGACGGCAGGGTGGTGCGGCCAGGCGCGAAGGCCGGCGTCGGATAGGTGACGGCAGGTTCGGGAAACCGCGCGGCCACGGCGGCCGGCTCCGGCGTGACACGCGCGGGATCGAACTGCGCGCCGGCGCTGCTGCCGCCGGCGGCCAGGGCCGCCGACAGCACCGCCCACGCGAGGCGCCGGCCGCGCTGTGGCACTGCGGTCCGGCTCACACTACTTGCGCAGCGTCGCGGCGAAGAAGTCCATCGTGCGCTTCCACGCCTCGGCCGCCGCCGCCTTGTCGAACCGCGGCGTCGTGTCGTTGTTGAAGCCGTGCTGGGTGCCGGCGTACATGTGCATCGTGTATTTCACGCCGGCCGCCTTGAGCGCCGTTTCGTAGGCCGGCCACGCGGCGTTGATGCGCTCGTCGGTGCCGGCGTAGTGGATGAGGAGCTGCGCCTTGATCTTCGGCACGTCCTCGGCCGCCGCCGGGCCGCCGTAGAAGGGCACCGACGCCAGCAGTTCCGGCACGCGGGTCGCCAGGAAGTTGCAGACGCCGCCGCCGTAGCAGAAACCCACCGCGCCGATCTTCCCGTTGCACTCCGCGTGCGTGCGCAGGAACCCGGCTGCCGCCACCATGTCCTCGCGCGTCTTCGGCTGTTCGAGCTTGCCGAAGAGCGTGCGGGCTTCATCTTCACCGGCCGCGGGGTAGCCGCCGAGCGGTGTCAGGGCATCGGGCGCGAAGGCGACGTAGCCGTCGAGGGCCACGCGGCGCGCGATGTCTTCGATGTGCGGGTTCAGGCCGCGGTTCTCGTGGATGACGAGCACGCCCGGCAGTTTGCCGGCGGCCTTCGCCGGCCGCACGAGGTAGCCCTTCATCTTCCCGTAGCCCTGCGGCGAGGCGTACTCGACGTACTCGGCCCTGAGGCGCGCATCGTCCTTCGCCACCTGCTGCGCCTCGGCGAACTTCGGGCTCAGGTCATCGAGCAGCATCGAGGCCGTCATCCCGCCGACGGCGTACTTCGCGGCCTTGTCGAGGAAGCCGCGCCGGTCGAGCGCCCCGTGCACGTAGGCGTCGAACAGGATGAGCACTTCGGGATCGAAATCTGCTGCGGTCTTGCGCGCCATGGCGGAGCCCTCCGGGAGGGAGATATTATCCGGATTCGCCATCTACGGTCTTCTTCTCACCCCTCCGCCGACCAGTTGCTGGACCTTCTGCCAGACCTGGCGGCCGATGGCCGTGCCCATCGCCCGCGACACGAGGTCGCCGCTCTCGAAGTGGATGCCGCCGTAGCGGCGGCTGAGCCCGGCTTCGTCGGCGGCCTCGCCAAACGTCGCCCAGCGCAACGTCACGTCGGTGACCGGGGTGACGCCGGGTTCCACGGTGGACGTGCCGGCTCTGAAGGTGAAGGAGGCGCCGAACAACGGGCTGCGCGTGACCTCCGTCAGTACCGCCGCCGCGGCCGCGCTGAACGCGCTGTGGCCGGAGGTGTACTCGGCAAACGGGGGCGTGGCGATGTAGGGGCGGAACGTCTCACCCGGGAGGAGCCGGGTGCCAAGCCCCGGTCCGGCCCAGATGGGCACGACGGCGCCCGCGCTCAGGAAGCGGATCGCCGAGATCGGCCGCACGTAGTCGTAGGCGATCTTGGCGTCCCACACGGCGATGCTGGCGTCGAGGAGTGCGTTGCCGAGGGCGAAGAACAGGATGATGTCCTGCCGGAGGCCGTGCCGATCGCGTGCGGAGACGCTCTGCGCGAGCACGGCCCAATGGCCCGGCGGCGTTTCCGTGTTGGGGCCGTCGGCCCAGTATTCGGCGATGGCTTTCTCACGGTCCGTCAGGTCGGCGTTGAGCTGACGCACGGCGAGCGCCTCGAGGACGTAGCCTGCACTCGGATACGCGGGCGGCGGCCCGGGCCGAAACTGCGCGGCCGCGCTCAGGGCGAAGGGGCGGACCAGGCGCCAGTGCGGCGCCAGAAACGCCTGTGCGGTGCCGTCGGCCGCGCGCAAGGGCTGCCAGCGGTTCGGGTCGCGCAGCTCCTCGGGCGTGTTGACCGCCGCGTAGCCCGTGTAGTCGGAATACGGGCCGGCGCCGAGCGTGCCGAGCTGGTTGGCGCCGTCCACCTGACGCAGCGCCAGGACCTGCGTGGCGCACAGGTTGCCGAGGCCGGTCGGGGTCGCCGGGTCGGCCGTTGCTGCCACGACGATGCCCAGTTCCCGGAGCAGCGGGTCGAAGATGGCGCGGGTCTGCGTCGGAAAGAGATCCACCAACGTCCGGTAGGCCGCGATGCTCACGGCCTGGGCCGCGCGGGCCTCGTCGCGTTCGGCCGTCGGCCGCCGCATGTCCGAGTTCCAGTGCACCCCTGAGGCCACGGCATCGTAGGCGGCCCACGCGTCGTACATCGCCGTGTTGACCACGGCCAGGGCGCGTGCGGCCCACATGGGCCGGAAACCGGTTCGACGGACGGCTTCGACGAGCGCGGTGTTCCATCGGCTGGCCACGCTCGGCTGCCACGCTCCGCGGGGCACGGCCTGATTCGGGAGCTGCGCGAGGACGCCGCGGGTCGTGGCGGCCAGGCTCGCGACACCCAGAGCCAAGTGTGTGAGCGCGCGTCGTCGCGTGTGCGGCATATTCGGCCCTGAGTGTACCCCGGCCATTGGCGCCGGCCGGGCGGTATACACTCTCGACATCGCCCGGGCCGGGCGAGTCACGCGTGCCCTCCGCCCCCGTTCATCTCGCCTACCTCGGCTGTGGTTTCATCACCCGTGTCCACAGCGCGCACCTGCGCGCACTCGGTGGCGACGTGGTGGCCAGCTACGCCAGCCGCGACGCCGCCCGCGCCGAGGCCTTCCGGGCCGAGTTCCGCGGCCGCGCCGCCTGCGGCAGCTACGAGGCCGCCATCGCCGACCCGTCGGTCGACGCGGTCGTGGTGGCGGTGCCGCCGCGGTTCCATCGCGACCTGACGCTCGCGGCGCTCGCCGCCGGCAAACACGTGCTGGTCGAGAAGCCGGCGTTCCCGACGATGGCCGACTACGAGGCGGTGCGGGCCGCGCGTGATGCCGCCGGGCGGATCGTCCTGGTGGGGGAGAACGACCACTACAAGCCGCTCGTGCGCACATTGCAGCGGCTCCTCGCCGATGACGTCATCGGTGACATGGTGTTCGCCCATTTCACGACCATCGCCCATCGGCTCAAGGGCGCCGACGACTGGCGCAACGACGAGACGATGGCCGGCGGCGACGCCTTCTTCGAGGAAGGCATCCACTGGCTGCACATCGCCGGCTGCCTCGGACCGCGGATCGTCGCGGCGCGCGGCTACCGGCCGTCGGTCTCGCGCGAGGGGCCGGACCGCCGGGCCAAGAGCATGATGGTCGCGCTCGAGTACGACAACCAGGCCGTCGGGTCGCTCTACTACTCGCGCGAGATCCCGTCGTTCTTCAAGGGACTGCGCGTCTCGAAGCTGTTCGGGCGGCGCGGCGTCATCTCGTTCGAGTCGAACGGCGTGTTCGTCATCGCCCGCGGCGGCGCCGTGCCGCGGTTGCTCGTCCCGGGTTTCCGCGACATCCGCGGCTACCAGGCGATGTATCGCGATTTCGTGGACGCCATCCGCGGCGGCCGCGCCCCGGAGATGAGTCTCGAACGGGCCATCGAGGATCAGGTCCTCATGGACCAGATCTACGCCAGCGCCGAGCGTGGCGCCGTGCCGCCACGGTGAGCGACGTGTCCGCGACCGAACGCTTCGACATCATCATCCTCGGGTCGGGCGCCGGCGGCGGCACCATGGCGCACGCGCTCGCGCCGACCGGCGCGCGCATCCTGCTCGTCGAACGCGGTGAGTCAGTGCCGCGCGAGGCGGAGAACTGGGATCCCGCGTCGGTCTGGCGCGACCTGCGGTACCGCACCCACGAGACGTGGGTGGACCGCGCCGGCGCCGAGTTCCTGCCGTACACGCACTACTGCGTAGGCGGCAATACGAAGTTCTGGGGCAGCGTGCTCATCCGGCTGCGCCGTGAGGACTTCGGCGTGCTGCGCCACGTGGACGGCGAATCGCCGGCCTGGCCCATCGACTACGAGACACTGGCGCCGTACTACGACCGGGCCGAGGTGCTCTACGGCGTGCGCGGCCAGGCGGGCAGCGATCCCACCGAGCCGCCGCGCGGGCCGTTCCCGCATGCGCCGGTGCCGCACGCGCCGATGATGCAGGCGATCGTCGACGACCTGCGGGCCCAGGGCCTGCGGCCCTTTCACCTGCCGCTCGGCGTGCTCGCGCCGGGCGCCGAGGGTGGCTGCGTGCTCTGCAACACCTGCAATTCGTTCCCGTGCCGGCTCGGCGCGAAGAGCGACGCGGAGGTCTGCGCCGTCAGTCCCGCCACCGCCTTTCCGAACGTGACCTTGTGGACGGGCGCGCTCGCGCGGCGCCTCGTGACGAACGCGGCCGGCACGCGCGTCGAGGCGGTGGAGATCGAGCGCGGCGGCGACGTCGAGCGCGTCGAGGCGCCGACGATCGTGGTGGCGTGCGGCGCGGTGAACTCGGCGGCGCTGCTGCTGCGGTCGGCCACCGGTCGGCATCCGCGCGGGCTCGCCAATTCGTCGGACCTCGTCGGCCGGCGCTACATGGCGCACCTGGCGACCATGATGCAGGGGTTCCACCCGCTGCGGCGCAACGACACCGTGTTCCAGAAGACGGTGGCGCTCAACGACTTCTACTTCGAGGGACCGGATACGCCGTTCCCGCTCGGCCACATCCAGTCGCAGGGGCGCACCCACGGCATCATGGCCAAGGCCGTGGGCGACACGATCATCCCCGGCATCCCGCTCAGCGCCTACGATGCCTGGGTGGCGCGCGGCGTGGACTGGCTGGCGATGTCGGAAGACCTGCCGCACCCGGAGAACCGCGTCACGCTGGCCCCGGACGGCCGCACGCGCCTCGAGTACGCGCCGAACAACCTGCGCGCGCACGACCTGCTCGTCGAGGAAGCCACGCGCATGCTGAAGCGGCTCGGTTTCTGGAAGGTCATGCGCCACTCGCACAAAGCGAAGAACACGACGCACCAGTGCGGCACCTGCTGCTTCGGCCGCGATCCGGCCACCTCGGTGCTCGACCCGTTCTGCCGCACGCACGACGTCGAGAACCTGTTCGTGGTCGATGCCTCGTTCTTCCCGTCGTCGGCGGCCGTCAACCCCGGGCTCACGATCATCGCCCAGGCCCTGCGGGTGGCCGATCACATCCGCGACACCGCCCTCTAGGCGGTCCCTGCTACCATTCCGGGCCATGCGCGCCCGTTCCTTCAGTCACGTCGGTCTGACCGTCTCGGATTTCAACACGGCCGTCCGGTTCTATTCGGAGATCTTCGGCTGTCCGCTCGTCGGGGTGGCCGACACGCCGCCCGAGCGCGTGCGCGCCTTCTTCGGCGTGGACGCGCCGCTGCCGTCCTGCAAGATCGGCTGGATTCGGGTGCCCGGCGGCGGCGTGCTCGAGATCTTCGCGTTCGAGCCGAAGCTGCCGGCCGAGGTCATCCCGTGGCATCGCGTCGGCCTCACGCATTTCTCGTTCAACGTCAGGAACCTCCAGAAGTGGCATGACCATCTCGTCGCCAGCGGTGTCGAGATCGTCACCCGGCCCGAGAAGTCGCCGCGCGGGCACTCGTTCTTCTTCGTGCGCGACTTCGACGGCAATCTCATCGAGCTGATGGACCTCGGGTTCATGTACCACGTGCTCAACTGGGGCGGTCCGCTCGGCGGATGGCTGTTCCGGCGCGGGATGTACAAGCAGTACTACCTGCCGTCGCCGCCGCGCTGAGCGCGCCGGACCGACATCCCGAACGGGCATTCCAGTCCTGCTGGCACGGATCCTGCCTCTGCCGTCAGTGCACCGGGCCCCCACCGCCCGATCCCAGGACGAGGTAGGACGCATGAACGCGCCGGAAATACCGCCATATTTCGACGTCGCCCCCCGCTATCGCCCGCGCCGCACCGGCCGGATGGCTCTTGCAGTTCTCGTCGTCCTCGTTCAGTTTTTGTACGTGGACCGTGTATTCGCGCAGGCGACCGACGCGTCCACGGCCGTCCATTTCCTCGAGCAGGCGACCTTCGGTCCCACCGCGCTCGAGGTCGCGAACGTGCAGGCCATCGGGCCGTCAGCCTGGATCCAGCAGCAGCTGGCCATGCCCGAGAGTCCGATTCCCGACGGGCTCGACGGCAACGCCGTGCGCGCTCAGGTCTACCTGAACATGGCCAACGGGCCCGACCAGTTGCGGCAGCGCGCCATCTTCGCGCTGAGCCAGACGATTGTGGTCTCGGCCAACAAGGTCGGCGACGGCGCGGCGCTCACGCCGTGGATGCGGCTGCTGTCGCGGAACGCGTTCGGCAACTTCCGCACCCTGCTGCAGGATGTCTCGCTCAGTCCGACGATGGGCAAGTATCTGGACAACGTCTTCAATCGCAAGGCGACGGCTACCACGTCGGCGAACGAGAACTACGCCCGCGAGCTGCTGCAGTTGTTCTCGATCGGCACCTGGGAGCTCAACAACGACGGCAGCCAGAAACTCGACGGGGCGGGCAATCCGATTCCCGCCTACACGCAGGCGACCATCGCCGAGTTCGCCAGGGCGCTCACCGGGTGGACGTATCCGCCGATGCCCGGTGCGACGTCGGGCAACTCCAACCCGGAGTACTTCGTTGGCAACCTCGTGCCGACCTCAAACGCCACTCGCCACGACACCGACCCCAAGACGCTGCTGCGTGGGTTGGTGACGCCGCCGAACTCTCCAGCGCCGGCTGATCTGTCGCTCCTGCTCGACAACATCTTCTCGCATTCGAACGTGCCGCCGTTCATCGTCACCCGGCTCATCCGCTCGCTCGTGACGAGCAACCCGAGCCCGGCCTACATCAACCGCGTCGTGAACGTCTTCATCAACAACGGCGCCGGCGTCCGCGGCGACCTGGGGGCGGTGTTCGCGGCCATCCTGCTCGACCCGGAAGCGCTCACCCCCGACGCCACCCTGCACGGTCGCCTGAAGGATCCGATCCTGCACATCATGGGCCTTGGCCGCGCGCTCAATGCCTCACTCGGGGATCCGGGCAGCTTCCAGTATGTGTTCACGAACCTGAGCCAACGCGTGCTGACGCCGTCCACGGTGTTCAGCTTCTATTCGCCCACGGCGAAGATTCCGTCGGACCAGTCGCTCTTCGGCCCGGAGTTCCAGCTCTATCCACCGGCCCTCGCCATTCAGCGCGCCAACTTCATCTACGGCATCCTCACCAACCAGTTCGGCTCGGCGTTCGGCGTGGACATGACGCCCTTCCGAGTCATCGCGAATGACACCGCGGCCCTCGTCGAGAAGGTCAACACCACGGTGATGATGGGCCGCATGACGCCGCAGCTGCGCCAGATCATCGTCGATGCCACCAACGCGATTCCCGTGAGCGACCCGAACCAGCGGGCACTCGGCGCGGTGTACCTCGCCGCGATCTCGAGCGAGTACTCGGTCTACACCGGCGGCACGAGCGCCGGCGGCGTCATCCCCACGACCGTGCAGGCGCCGACCGGCCTCTATGTGGCCTCGGTCTCGGGCAACGTCGCCACGCTGCGCTGGAATCCGCCGCAGCTGGGCCCGGCGCCAGATACCTACGTGCTCGAAGGCGGCGTCACGGCTGGCTCCACGATGGCCGTCGTGCCCACCGGCAGCACCGCCCCCTACTTCACCGTCACGGCGCCGAACGGATCGTTCTACATCCGCATGAAGTCAGCGCGGGGCGGCGCCATGAGTCTGCCGTCGAACGAGGTGCGCCTGCACGTGAACGCGGCGCTCAAGCCGAACGCCCCTGGCAACGTGCAGGGCGCGGTGAAAGGCTCGGCGCTGTGGCTTGCCTGGCGCAATTCCTTCACCGGCGGCACGCCGCAGAGCCTGATGCTCGACGTGACCGGTTCGGCCACCGTGTCGCTGCCGATTCCGCTCAGCGAAGAATTCAACCTGCCGGGCATTCCGAACGGCACCTTCACGTTCCGCCTGCGGGCGATGAACGCCGCCGGCGCGAGCAGCCAGTCGGGATCGGTGACGCTCACCGCGCCCTCGACCACCTGCGCGCTGCCGCGTGTGCCCACGAACTTCCAGGTCACGAAGACCGGCAACGTCATCAGCGCCTCCTGGGACACGCCGTCCGGCGGCACGCCGGCCGCCGGCTACCGCCTCAACGTCTCGGGCTCCTACGTGGGCTCGTTCCCGATTGCCGGCCGCGGCTTCGCCTCCGGCGCGCCGGGTGGCACCTACAACTTCAGCGTGCAGGCCGTGAACGCGTGCGGCGCCGGCCCCGTCACCGCGTTCCAGACCGTCGTCATCCAGTAGCCCGAGAGCACACGCCATGCATACGCACAAGCCTGCACGCCGCAACTTCCTGAAGCTGAGCACGCGCCTGGCCACGCTGGGGCTCACGGGCCTGGGATTCGGGCCCGCCCGTTCGTGGTTCGTAACCGATGCCTCGGCGGCGCCGGTCTCCGACTACAAGGCGCTCGTCTGCATCTATCTATTCGGGGGCAACGACTGCAACAACACCATCGTGCCACTCGACACGACGCGTTACACGCAGTATCAGACGCTGCGCGCCGGCGTCGCCCTGACCCCGGCGCGCCTGACATCGCCCATCCTCGATGCCGGCGGCAACCCGTATGGTCTGCATCAGTCGCTGGCACCGGTGAACACGCTGTTCAATGCCGGTCGGGTCGCCGTCGTGTTGAACACGGGGCAGCTCGAGCGGCCGTTGACGAAGCAGGAGTATCTGGATCCCTCACTGCAGAAGCCGAGCAATCTCTTCTCGCACTCAGACCAGACGCTGCAGGCGCAGACGGCGACGTCGAATTCCACGATCGGCGGTTGGGGTGGGCGACTGCTCGACGTGTTCGGCGTGAACGACACGCTCGGCGCGGTCTCCGTGTCATCACCGGCGGCGTTCCTGCAGAGCGGCGGTGGGGCGCCCAACGTGATTCCTCCGGGCGCCAGTCTCAACCTCTCGGGCCTCAACATCTACCCGCCGGCCGCGGCTACGGCGCGCCGGAACGCGGTGAACGCGATGCTGGCGCTCGATGGCGGACATCCGCTGCGCACGGCGGCCAACGACGCGTTCGCCGACGGGCTCCAGCTGGCCGATACGCTGAACAACAGCGGCACGGTCACGAACCTGACGACAGTGTTCCCTGGCACCGGCCTGGGCAACCAGCTTCGAGAGGTGATGAAGCTCATCCGACTGCGTTCGCAGATCGGGCCCGGCCGCCAGGTGTTCTTCTGCTCGATGGGCGGCTTCGACACGCACACCTCACAGGATGGCAATCACACGGCACTGCTCGCCGAACTCGCCAACGCCATGAGCGCGTTCTACAACGCGACGGTCGAGACCGGCCTGTCGTCGCAGATCACGGCGTTCACGCAGTCGGAGTTCGGCCGTACGTTCCAGCCGAACGGCACCGGCACTGACCACGCGTGGGGCGGGCATCAGTTCATCGTCGGCGGCGGCGTGCGGGGCGGCATCTACGGCCAGATGCCGGAATTTGCCCTCGGCGGTGCCGACGACGCCGGCAACCGCGGCGCCTGGATCCCGAAGATTTCGACCTCGCAGTTCGGCGCGACGCTCGGCAAGTGGTTCGGCGCGTCGCCGGGCGAATTGGCCGTCGCGTTCCCGAATCTTTCGCGGTTCACGACGGCCGACGTCGGGTTCATGCTCTAACTGCCGCGAGGCGCGACGGCGCCGGTTACCTCGTGGCCCAGTCCCAGTGGGTGGCGGCCTGGGTGATGAGGTCCGGCACGTCCTCGGCCAGCAGGTACCCGTCGCGCACGAGTGACACGGCCGCCTGGGCGATGCGGCCAAGGTACACGTCGCGGCTCGGATAGCGCTCGTCGATCGCGGGCCGGCTGTCGCCCTGCGCCTGGCGCTCGGCGGCGGTCCGCGCCAGTGGGCGATAGGCCCCGATTTCGCTGGCCAGGCGGTCCGATGCTCCGATCGCGGCCGCGCGGTAGTTCCATCCCGTGTGGGTGGCGAGCGGCACGGCGATCTGCGGCAGGCGGATGCCGCCGCGATCGTTACCCGCCTCGTCCACGGCCGGCACGAGGCTCGTGAACGCAGCGCCGAGACGCGGCGGCTCCACGGTCACACGCCCCTGCGTCCATTCGGGCCCGAAGTCGAGACGATACGTGATCATTGGCTCCGGCGGCATGGCGACGCCCGGGATCACCGGCCAGCCAGCGGCGGCCGGCGCCACGAGGGTGCCGTCGGCGATGGTCGGGTAGCGGCTCGGCGGCGGGACGACGCCGTCGGTGACCCAGCGGTCGAGGGCGCGAAAGACGGCGCGGATGACCGGTGTATAGACAAGCGGGTTCATGGGCGCCTGACCGACGAAGTCCTTGTCCGTATAGGGCGCCGGTGGGAACGGCCCGACGATGTGCGGAGCCGAGGCCACCATGTAGATGCGGGTCGTGGGCGGCGGAGGCACGTCGCGCGTGCCGGCGACGTCGGTGTGCACGAGTGACCCGGCGCGGTTGAAGTACTCGGAGTTGGTGAGCAGGTGCACCATCTTCGGCACCGTGTTCGTCCGGCGGGCGCGTGCGAGCAGGCTGTCGGTGACGCCGCTCACCGGATCGGTCTCGTCCGCGTCGGTGAACGGAAACATGTCCACCGGATACTGGATGTTGAAGTGCTGCAACTGGTCGCGCGACTGCTGGCCGAAGCGGTGGTTGAAGCTGCCGCGGCCGGCGCCGCCCACCTGATCGAACACGCCGTCGAACACCTGGCGGCCGTTCTCGTCTTCGTTGAAGCCTTCGTAGACGAAGTGGCGCAGGAACCGGCCGGTCTGCGACACCCCCCAGCCGATGGCGTGGCGCAGCCCCGGTGACGGATTGCCCGCGGCGGCCGTCGCGTGTTTCAGGAAGCTCACGAGGTCGCGCGTGCCCGCGAGGCCCAGACCGATGACGCGTGGATCACGCGCGCGGTAGACGACGTCGTAGATGCGCCCGGCCTCGAAACCGCCGTCAAGCGTGATGGCCGTGGCCGACGCGAAGCGCCAGCGCGGGCGAGGCACCACGGTGGGCACATCGGCGGGGTGCGTGCGCACGTAGAGGACGTGGTCGGGGCTCTCCGGATTCACCACCGGGTAGGCGTCGTGGCCGCGGTCGGCGATGGCTGCCGCCGTGGCCCTGGCGCCGGGGATGAAGTTGCCGCGCACGACGCCCGTGATGGGCGCTCCGCCGTTCGTGGCAATGGGCAGCGCCATGCGCATACGGCCCGGCGGTACATCCCACTGCCAGCCCATCCAGAGCAGCGTGAAGCCCTGCGCCATGAGCGCGCCGTTGCCGAACTCGGCCTCGGTCGTCGGGTCGTCGGCGGCGGTCGCCTGCTGGAACACCGGCAGGATGCGCTTGGTGCCCCGGTTGCCGGCCTCGTAGAACAGGCGCCCGTTACCGCGGGCCGGATCGACGGGTTTCAGCAGGTAGAAGTCGGCCGACGCCTCGACCAGGCCTTGCGCGTTCCGCGGGGCCAGCGCGAGATCGACGACGTGCCCGTTGCGCGGGGCACGTGGGTCGAACGTGAAATGGACGCGGCCCACGAGTTTTTCGTAGGCACCGGCGGCGCCAAAGGGGCGTCCCCCGAGCACGGGCTCGCGGCGCGTGATCTCGAGGCGCGCGACACCCCCCTCGGCCGTCGCCGCAAGCAGGAGGGGCAGCACGAGGCACGACAGGTGGCGAAGGTGACGGAAGCGCATGCGCCCGATAGCATAAGGGCAGGAGGCGCCCCGTGCGCGTGAGGTCCCGGCCGCAACTGAGCGCGCTTGCCGCCGTCGTGCTGCTGGCGGCGTCGTGCGGGTCGCCCGTCGCGCCGGCCGCGCCGGCCGTCGTCGAGGAGCGCCGTCTGGCGATGGGCTCCGAACTGCACCTCACGGCGCGCACCGCCGAGGCGCCGCGGGCGCGGGCCGCCTTCGCCGCCGCGTTCGCCGAGGTCGAGCGCCTCGAGGCGCTGCTGAGTACCTGGCGACCGGCGAGCGACGTCTCGCGACTCAACGCGGCGGCCGGTGGCGCTCCGGTGCCCGTGCACGCCGACACGCGCGCCGTGCTGCGGGCGGCCGCGCAGGTCAGCGCGTGGACGGACGGGAAGTTCGACGTCACCTTCGGCGCCCTCGCCGAGATCTGGAAATTCGACCACGACCAGGACAACCGCGCGCCCCGGCCGGCCGAGATCGCGGCGCGGCTGCCGCGTGTGGACTACCGGCGCGTGGTCATCGATGACACGGCCGGTACGGTCGCCATCACGCGGCCCGACGTGCGCGTGCATCTCGGCGGCATCGGCAAGGGCTACGCGGTGGACCGGGCCGTCGCGATCCTGCGCGCCGCCGGGCTCACCGACTTCATGGTGCAGGCCGGCGGTGACCTCTACGTGGCCGGCACGGCGGGGGAGTCGCCGTGGCGGCTCGGCATCCAGGATCCGCGCGGCGCCCCCGACGAACCGTTCGCGGTCCTCGAGCTGTCGGATGCCACCTTCAGCACGTCAGGCGACTACGAGCGCTACTTCGAGCAGGACGGAGTGCGGTATCACCACATCCTCGACCCGGCCACGGGGCAGCCGGCGCGTGGCACGCGCAGCGTGACCATCGTGACGAAGGAGGCGCTGTGGGCCGACGGTCTCTCGACCGGGGTCTTCATCCTCGGGCCGGAGCGCGGCATGGCGCTCGTCGAGCGCCTGCCGGACGTGGAGGCCGTGATCGTCACGGCGGAGAACCAGGTGCTCGTCTCGACCGGCCTGCGTGATCGCCTGGTCGTGCGGCGGCCGCCTACGCCTTAGGGGCGCGAAGGGCCTAGCCCCTGACGGGCGTGAGCGGAATGGCGCCGCCGGCGCGGCGCTTCTTGTAGTCGAGGATGCGCCAGTGCGGGCACTTCGCCTCGTCGGCGTAGACCCGTTCGCAGTCGTCGCAGCGCACGCATTCGGTCTGGATGATCCGCGGGCCTTCGATGGCGCCCCACTCACAGGTCTTCTCGCAGATCTTGCAGGTCTTGCACTCGGACCAGCGCTTGATCCTGAAGACGGTGAGGAACGAGATGACGCCGAGCGTCGCGCCGAGCGGACACAGGAAGCGGCAGTAGAGATTGCGCACGAACACCGTGGCGGCGAGCAGCATGCCGAGCATCGCCCAGAGCAGCACCGACGACTCGGAGCGGCCGAACATCCAGAACGGCTCGACGTAGCGGTAGACCATCGTGTTGTGCGTCACCGCGTAGTAGGTGAGCACCGTCGCCAGGATCCCGAACTTGATGTAGCCGGCGCGTTTCTCGAGGCCCTTCGGCACGTCCACGCGCCACGACGAGGGCAGGACGGCGTCCATGAGCTGCGTGAAGGCGCCGTAGGCGCAGACGCGGCCGCAGTAGAAGCGGCCCCAGAGCACCGTCGAGACCACCGTGAACCCGGCGAAGACGTACCAGGCGATGTTGTGCTTGAAGGGCGGGAAGCTCCAGTCGACCACGCGGAACACGTCGGTGATCGAGAGCAGGTTGCTCTTGGCGAACCCCATGTAGAGCACGGAAACGGCCAGCGTCACGTACTTCAGCCGCACGCTCTTCCGGTGGAAGCTGACCCAGGCGAGCAGCAGGAAGGCGATGAGCGGGAGGATGTCGACGGCCTGGGCCGACAGCAGGTCGTTCCAGGTCTCGACGGGCTCCTCCTCGAAGCCCCAGGGATCGTCCGGCTGGATCACGGCTTGAGGTTGGCCGGGTTCAGGAACGCCTTGGCCATGATGCGGGCGCTGTCGCGGATGGCGCGCGTGGCGCTCGAGACCGAGATCGTGGCGCGCGACACGGCATGCACGTCACCGCCTACCTTGAAGGGCTGGCGGATGCTCTTGCCGGTGAACTGGGCGCTGAACTCGGGCGGCTGCACCGAGAAGTAGCCGTAGGGCTCCGAGTCGTAGTCGACGATGGCGCCGGTGAGGATGCCGGTGAGATCCATGCCGACGAGGACGTGGATCGGGCCGTGGTAGCCGTACTCGGCCGGCACGACGTCGGTCGTCCAGAAGGCATACCCGAGCAGCGGCGGGTTCGGCGTGGTCTTCGGGTCGGCCGCGTAGGCCTTGAAGTGCAGCGGCGTCCCCTCCAGTGCCGAGAAGGCGGCCGCCTTCGGGAACAGGGCCCGCAGGTGGGCCTGCGGCTTGGGATTGGTGAAGATCCGGTCCGCGGCCAGTACCGCGATCCCCGCGGCGGCCACGATGGCCACTACCGCCCCCGACATCCGTGTCCACTTCGCCACGCGCCGTCTCCTCGAGGTGCTTCGGGCGCCTGGAGCCGGCGCCGGAGCAACAGTCTACGCTATACTTGGAGCCTCGCTTCTTTGAGCGCTCCCGCCGCGGACGCGCTTATGCCCCAAAGCAACGAGTTTGTCCGAGCCCGGCCCGGAGACAGGTCCGTCCCCGCCGCCGGCTCGCGTTGCGGCATTGGAGCGTGCGACGTGATTGATCGCCCCGACCACATGGCCGCCTTCGAGTTCGTCGTGGTCAGCTCACTTCGCGCCATCCAGCTCGTCCGCGGCTGCACCCCCCGGGTGCCGGCCGGACACCGCCATACGACCACCGCCCGCGCCGAAGTGGCGACGGGGATGGTCAGACGCGAGCCCGCGCCGCCGAACGACAAGCCGGTGGCCTAGGGTGCGTCCTTCAGGAGTCTGTTAAAGCAATGCCGTTCACCGCTCTGGGGCTGTCGCCCCGCACCATCAGCCCGCTGGCCCGCCTGGGCTACGACACGCCCACGCCCGTGCAGGCGCAGACCATTCCGGCCGCTCTCCAGGGCCGCGACATCCTCGCCCGTGCCCAGACCGGCACCGGCAAGACGGCGGCATTCGGGCTGCCGATGATCGACCGTCTCGCCGCCGTGGGCCACGGGCAGGGCATCGCCCCGCGTGGCCTCGTGCTCGTGCCGACGCGCGAACTGGCGCTGCAGGTCAAGGACTCGCTCTTCGAGCTGGCGCAGGGCACGCGCCTGCGTGTCATGACGATGGTGGGCGGCGAGCCCATCATGCCGCAGGTGCGCACGCTGCGCCGCGGCGTCGACATCGTCGTCGCCACCCCCGGCCGTCTCATCGACCACCTCGATCGCAAGACCATCGACCTGCGGACGATCGAAATCGTCACCCTCGACGAAGCCGACCGCATGCTCGACATGGGCTTTCTGCCGCCGCTCAAGCGCGTCATGAGCCTCGTGCCGGCCAGCCGTCAGACGCTGCTGCTCTCGGCCACGTTCTCGAAGGAGATCGTGGCGGTGGCCCGCGCCTTCACGACGGATCCGGTGCGGATCGACGTGGCGCCGGAGCACGTCGTGGCGGCCACCGTCGTGCACCGTGTGTTCGCCGTGCCGCAGGAGCAGAAGCGCGACGTGCTCGCGCACATCCTCACCTCGGGCCCGGTGCGCCAGACGCTGGTCTTCTGCCGCACCAAGCACGGCTCTGACCGCGTCGGCCGTTTCCTCGAAGGCGCCGGCCTGCGCACCGCGGTCATCCACGGCGACAAGCAGCAGGGCGCCCGCAAGCGGGCGCTCGCCGACTTCAAGTCCGGCCAGGTCTCGGTGCTCGTCGCGACCGACGTCGCCGCGCGCGGGCTCGACATCGAGAAGCTGCCGCTCGTCGTCAACTTCGACCTGCCGCTCGTGGCGCAGGACTACATCCACCGCGTCGGCCGCACCGGCCGCGCCGGCCAGGACGGCGAGGCGATCTCGCTTGCCACGACGGCCGAACGCGCCCTGCTGCACGACATCCAGAAGCTGCTGCCGTCGCCGATCGAACGCGCCGTGCTGCCCGACTTCACGCCGTCGCCGGTCGCGCACCGCAGCCCGCAGGCCCACGCGGCGCCGCGGCCGCACGACGCGGCCCGCGGGGCGAAGGGCCATGGCCCGCACCGTGGCGCGCCGTCGCGTCCGGGCGGCGGGCGTCCGCACGGGCACCGCAGCGGGCCGCGCCGGCCCGGCGGCGCGCCGCGCGCCGCGACCTGGCGCTAGCGCCGTAGTACTCTTGCGCGATGCACCGGCTCTGGCGGCTGCGGCCCGAAGAAGGGCTGCTCGTCTTCGGCTTCGTCGCGTCGGCGATCGTCACCGTCTACGCCAATCTCCAGCTCGCCGCGAGCGGCATCAGCTCGCGGCGGATTGAAGGCGGCCTCGCGCGCCTCGGTGCCGTGGTGGTGCTGGCGATCGTGGTCGTCTGGATCCACCGCTGGCTGCACCGCGCGCCGTCGGCCTCGCGCGCGCGCCGCCTCGCCGAGTTCTTCCGCATGGCGCTGCCGTTCATCATGTGCATCGCCGTCTACACCAACCTGCACGACACCGTGCGGTTCGTGAATCCGAACGACATCCACCAGCATCTCGCGGCGGCGGAGGACTGGTTGTTCGGCGGGCAGCCGGTCGTGTGGGCCGAGCAGTACATCACGCGCGAGCGCACCGAATTCTTCAATCTGTTCTACGCCAACTTCTACGTGGTGGCGCCGTCGGTCGTCATCCTGCTGTGGGTGAAGCGGCGCTACACCGAGGCCCGTCAGGTGCTGCTCGGCACGATCATCTGCTTCTACTCGGGCTACGTGCTCTACGTGGTCTTTCCGGCGGCCCCGCCGCGTCTCTACTTCGAATCGCTCGGCCTGTTCTCGGTCACGCTGCGCGGCGGCGCCATCACGAACTTCCAGCAGGCGCTCATCGAGATGATGCCGAACCACGCAGCGCGGGCGGCCTTTCCGAGCCTGCATGCGGGCGTGAGTTGCCTGAGCCTCGCCTACAGTTGGCGTTATCTGCGCGGCTATTTTCCGGTGCTCCTGGCGTTCGTCATCCCGCTGCTCGTCTCCACCGTCTACCTGCGGCACCACTGGGTGGTGGATCTCCTGGCCGGGGCGGCGCTCGTGCCGTGGGTGCTCTGGGTGACGCCGCGGTTCGAACGCTGGTGGCTGGCCCGCGGCGCCGGCGCCGCCGCCTGACGGCCCGGCGGCCAGCCCCGCCCGTGAGCCGCGCCGCGTGTAACATGACGGCATGTTCCGACGCCTGACGCTCGCCGCCTTCGCCATCCTCGGCGCCGCCGCCCTGCCGCACGCGCAGAGCGGTCCCGGCACCGCTGCCTTCGAGGCCGAGACGCTGAAACATTTCCAGGCGCTGCTGCGCCAGGACACCAGCAGCCCGCCGGGCAACGAGATCCGCGCCGTCGAGTACCTGAAGCAGGTGCTCGATGCCGAAGGCATCCCGTATCAGGTCTTCGCGAAAGACCCGCAGCGTCCGAATCTCGTCGTGCGCATCAGGGGCAACGGGAAGAAGAAACCGGTCCTCGTGATGGGGCACACGGACGTCGTCACCGTGGACCCGAAGAAGTGGACGTTTCCGCCCTTCGGCGCCACCGTCGACGGCGGCTACGTCTACGGCCGCGGCACCGTCGACGACAAGGACAACCTGGTCGCCGGGCTGATGCTCGTCCTGCAGCTCCACCGCACGAAGGCAGCCCTCGACCGCGACGTGATCCTGCTCGCCGAGGCCGGTGAGGAAGGGGCGCCCGACGTCGGCGCGCAGTTCATGGCCGACCAGCACTTCGACGCCATCGACGCCGAGTTCTGCCTCGCCGAGGGCGGCGGTGTCGTGCGCCGGGGCGGCAAGGTCGTGCAGGCGAACGTCGGCACCACCGAGAAGGAACCGCGTCCGGTCGAGATCGTCGTCACCGGCCCGGCCGGTCACGGCTCGGTGCCGAACCAGAACAGCGCCGTGCTCGGCGTGGCCGCGGCGGTCGGCAAGGTGGGGGCGTGGAAACCGCCGCTGCGCCTCAACGAAACCACCGCCTCGTATTTCAAGCGCCTGACGACGATGGTCGAACCGGCCGTCGCGCAGAGGTATCGCGACCTGCTCAATCCCGACCCGAAGGTGCACGGCCCGGCCGCAGACTGGATGCTCGTGAACGAACCGCAGCACTGGTCGATGACGCACACGTCGCTCGTGCCGACCATCATGTCGACCGGCTTCCGCTACAACGTCATTCCGTCGGAAGCGAAGGCGACGTTCGACGTGCGCCTCCACCCGGACGAAGATCAGGACACGTTCCTCGACATGGTGCGCAAGGTCATCAACGACCCGAAGGTCGAAGTGCGCTGGGCGCGTGACCGGTATCGCCCGGCCGGCGGCTCGCGCCTGAACACCGAGGCGTTCGCCGTCATCGAAGCGCAGACGAAGAAACACTACGACACCGTCACGCTGCCCACGATGGGCACCGGTGCCACCGACATGTCGAACATCCGCGCCAAGGGCCCGCAGTGTTACGGCATCGGCCCGGCGCTCGACAGCGAAGACGGGCAGAAGGGCTTCAGCGCGCACAGCGATCAGGAACGCATCCTTCTCGAGGAACTGCATCGTTTCGTGCGTTTCCAGTTCGACGTCGTCATGGAGCTGGCGCGTGCGAAGTAACGGGCGCGCCGCCGCCGCGCTCGCCTGGACGCTCGCGCTCGCGGCGTGTGCGCCGGCGGCCCCGCCGGAGCCGACCTATGATCTCGTCATCGCCAACGGGCGGGTGATGGACCCGGAGTCGGGCCTCGACGCCGTGCGCCACGTGGGCGTGCGCGGCGGCCGCATCGAGGCGATTTCCGAGACGCCGCTCCAGGGCACGCGCGTCGTGGACGCGACGAACCACGTCGTGGCGCCGGGGTTCATCGACCTGCACGAGCACGGGCAGCAGGACGACTCCTACGCAATGATGGTGCGCGACGGCGTCACCTCGGCCTTCGAGCTCGAAGTGGGCACCGATGACGTCGCCGGCTGGTACGAGGCACGCAAGGCCGGGCAGCGCGTGAACTTCGGCGTGGCCGCCGGCCACATCCCGGCGCGCAAGAAGGCGCTCGGCGACCCCGGGGCGGGGCTCATGCCCTCGGGAGTGGGCGCGAGCGCGGTGGCGACCGAGGCGCAGCTCCAGCAGATGGAGGCCTCGATCCGCCAGGGCCTGGCGCAGGGCGCCGTCGCGGTGGGATTCGGCAGCGCCTACACGCCCGGCGCGCCGATGTCGGAGTTCGAGCGCATGTTCCGCGTGGCCGCCGCCGGCAATGCCTCGGCGCACATTCACATGCGCGGCGACATCACCGGGCTCCAGGAGACGGTCGCCGCGGCGAAGAGTGCCGGCGCGCGCCTGCACATCGTGCACGTCAACTCCGTGGCCGGCGACCAGATCGACCAGTTCCTCGCCGCGATCCAGGCGGCGCGTGATGCCGGACAGGACGTGACCACCGAGGCCTATCCCTACGGTGCCGGCATGACGGAGATCCAGTCGGCGCTCTTCGACGACTGGAAGACGTGGCCCGCCGAGAAGTTCGCGCTGCATCAGCTCGTGCGCACCGGCGAGCGGCTGACGAGAACGACCTTCGAAGCCGCGCGCGCCGCCGGAGGCACGATCATCATCCACGGGCGCAGCGAGGCGCAGACGAAGGCCGCCATCGTGAGTCCGCTCTCCATGATCGCGAGCGACGGCTTCATCGAGAACGGCAAGGGCCACCCGCGGACCTCTGGCACGTTCGCCAAGGTGCTCGGCATGTACGTGCGCGAAGAACACGCGCTGCCGCTCATGGAGGCGCTCGCGCGCATGACGATCATGCCGGCGCGGCGCCTCGAGGGCCGCGTACCGGCGATGTCTGGCAAGGGCCGGGTGAAAGTCGGGGTCGATGCAGACTTCACGGTGTTCGACCCCGCCACCGTGATCGATCGTGCCACCTACGAGGATGCGACGCTGCCGTCGGCCGGAATTCCGTATGTGATCGTCGGCGGTCAATTCGTCGTCGACGGCGGCCGCCTCACGGAGGCGCGACCGGGTCGAGGCATTCGCGCACCGCTGATGTAAACTTGACGCGGTTCTGCAGAGCCGAGGCTCCTCCCTGTGTCTGAATCTTCCGCGTACGTGCCCCCGTTCGTTCGTGTGACGGGCGACTCCGCACTCCCGCTCCACGCCGGCGAGTCCAGTGCCCATGATGTCGATGGCGATCTCGACGATGACGATGGCGACATCGCCGCCGAGCACGACGCCGATGACGATGCCGACCCCGACGTGACGGCGGAGCCGCCATCGCGCGCGCGCGAAGGGCTGCCGCCGTCGTATCGCATGCGCGCCGAGCCGCACTACGTCGAGGCGGTGCTCGATCGCGCCCTGGCCGCCAGCGAGCCCGTGGCCGCTGCGCCGGTCACCCCGGCCGTCGCCGCGGCGCCGCCGCTGCCCGTCGCGCCGGACACCGCGGCCGGGACGCAGGCCACGCCGGCGTCACTGACGGTCGCGGCTACGGCGCTCGCCGATGCATTCGACGCCATCCAGGCCGCGCTGCGCGATGTGCCCCTGCGCGGCCGTCCCCTGCGCGACCGCGTGGCCATCGAACTGGCGCGTGCGGAAGCGACACGCGGCCGCTGGCTCGCCGACGCCGCCGTCGTCCTGCAGGTCGAGCCGCTTCCGGCGCTCGACGAGGTGGATCTGCTCCGACTGCTCGGTCAGGTGTTCGAGGCCCTGGGGCCGGAGAATCGCCTGAGCGGCGGCGCCGCCGCGATGCCGGTACCGCCGGGCAGTTGCCCGGTGTTCGGCGACGAGCGGCTGCTCACGACGGCCCTTGGCGCGATGTTCGCGGGCGTGCGCGCGCTCATCGAAGATCGCGGCGATGCCCGCAAGGTCAGCGTGGCGCTGGGCCCGCGGCGCGAGGCGGCCACACGCACCATCGAGGTGTGCCAGACCGCCGTGCGGCTGCCCGCCTCGGTCTACCCGCGCTTCTTCGACGCCGACTGGATGGAACATCCGGCTGGCGCGTCGGGGGCCATGCTGCTGGCGGCGGCACGGAAGATCGCGCGCGCCCACGGCGGCGGGCTCGAGGTGACGGCGCTCGAGAGCGGCGGCAGCCGGCTCGTGCTGAGCCTGCCGGCCGCCGACTGACCGCGTCCCCGTCATCCGAAGAACATCCGGTACATCACGCGTCCGGGCGCGAACGCGAGCAGCCCGGCGACGATGAGCGCGCCGAAATACATGCCGCGCATCGAGGCCTGATGCGCGGCCAGGTCGCCCTGCCGGATCGCGCGCAGCGTGCGCCAGATGCCTTGGTAGGTCAGCAGGATGAAGAGGTGGATGAGGCCCAGCTTCAACGGGCCGACGCTGATGCTCCAGCCCGCGAACGCGCGGATGAAGATCGCGGCAAAGGCCGTCACGGCCATGAGCGACAGATAGACCTTGCCCGCGAGGCGGTGGTAGCGCGAGCCCCTGGTGCTGAAGAACAGGAGCCACGTGCCCAGGAAGAAGGCCGGCACCACGGTGGCGAAGTGCACGATGACCGCGACGGGCGCGTCGAGCAGCGGCTGCAGCGTCATGCCTCAGTAGACGCGACGGACCGCCGGATGTTTCGCGCCGGCCGGGCGAAGGGCGGAAGTGCCGGTCGGACGGCACGCCCGGCGGATCGAGCGGCGCGGCCCGGTTGCGCCGGCGTTGCTCCCGGCCGGTGCCAGCGCGTAGCATGTCACCTCATGTCCACGACGCCGCTTGCGACCGACCAGGCCCATCTGATGCATCCGCTCCATCACCCTTCGGCGTACGCCGGCACGCGGGTGTGGGTGAAAGGGCAGGGCGCGCGCATCATCGACGCCACCGGTCGCGAGTACCTCGACGGCCTGTCGGGCCTGTGGAACGTGAACATCGGCCACGGCCGGCAAGAGCTCGCCGACGCGGCCCACGCGCAGATGTGCACGCTGGCATTCCATTCGGCCTACGCCGGCGGCACGAACGAGCAGGCCATCCGCCTCGCCGAGCGCCTGAGCGGGCTGGCCTATCCGTCGATCAACACGTTCTTCTTCACGAGCGGCGGCGCCGAGTCGTCCGAGAGCTCGTTCAAGACGGCGCGCTTCTACTGGAAGGCGCTCGGCAGGCCCGACAAGATCAAGGTGATCTCGCGGCATCGCGCGTATCACGGGCTGACGCTCGCCGCCATGAGCGCCACGGGGCTGCCGGCCTTCTGGCCGATGTTCGAGCCGCGCACGCCGGGCTTCAGCCACATCGAGGCGCCCGATCCGTATCGCTTCGTCCACACCGACACGAGTGTGAGCCTCGGCGTGGCCGCGGCCAACAAGCTGGAAGAGGCGATCCTGCGCGAAGG
Organism: Acidobacteriota bacterium; assembly: GCA_016789705.1. Lineage (GTDB taxonomy): Bacteria > Acidobacteriota > Vicinamibacteria > Vicinamibacterales > UBA2999 > CADEFD01. The sequence goes on along the minus strand of JAEUQR010000146.1, from coordinate 5,707 downwards.
CCCCGATACCGTCGCCGCCTTCATCGCCGAGCCGGTGCAGGGCGCCGGCGGCGTCATCGTGCCGCCGCCCGACTACTTTCCGCGCATCCGCCAGATCTGCGACCAGTACGACGTGCTGCTCATCGCCGACGACGTCATCACCGGCTTCGGCCGCACCGGCACCTGGTTCGGGCTGCAGCACTACGGTGTCGAGCCCGACATCATGCAGTTCGCCAAGGGCATCACGAGCGGCTACGTGCCGCTTGGCGGCATCGGTGTGTCGGACCGCATCCGCGAGGTCATCAACGGCGTCGGCCCGGGGCAACGCTGGATGCACGCCTTCACCTACTCGGGGCATCCCACCTGCTGCGCGGTGGCGCTCGCCAATCTCGACGTGATGGAGCGCGAAGGCCTGGTGGCGCGGGCGAAGGCGAGCGGTCAGCGTCTGCTCGAGAAGCTGACGGCGCTCTCCTCGATGGACGGCGTCGGGCACGTGCGCGCGCTCGGCCTCATGGGCGCCGTGGAAGTGGTGGCCGATCCGGCCACGAAGCAGCTCTTCCCGCCGGCCCTCGGCGTGAGCCAGAAGCTCATGGACGGCATGCTCGAGCGCGGTCTCTACACGCGCGCCGTCATGGACTGCATCTGTATGGCACCGCCCCTCGTGACGACCGACGCCGAACTCGATCGCATCGTCGACATCATCGCCGACACGATTCCGCCGGTGCTGGCCTCGGCGCGGGCGGCGATGGCGGCGAGCCGTTAGGCGGCGCCGCCCGCGGCGCCGGGGTGGCTAGCGGCTGGCGGCGACGCGCAGGCTCGGGCGTGACAGGTGCGCCTTGGCCTGGCGCGGTGGCACGCCGGCAGCGGCCCGGGCGAGCGCACCCGCCAGTTGCGGCGCGACGAGTGCCAGCTGATGCGCCACTTCGGCGGCGAGCGGCGTGTCGCTGTAGGCGGCGAGCACGCCCGTCGTCTGGCCGTCGTCGACGAGCGGCGTCGCCACGCAGTAGCGCAGCGTCGTCATCGACGCCGAGGTGCCGAGGTCGAGGCGGGCATCCGAGTTGATGATCTGCTGGCGGTTGGCCGCCACCCAGCCGCTGACCCGTTCGCCGAGCGGGATGGCGTCGTAGCCGAGCCCCCCGGGATGTTCGCGCGTCGCGTACTCCGCGACCAGGCGTTCGGCGCCGGGCGAGGTGACGTAGAAGACGAACTCGGTCGATGGCGACATCGCCTTGAGGTCGAGCGCGATGAGGCTGGCCACGTCGGCGACACGGGGTGGACCGGCGAGCAGCCGCGAGACGCTTTCGAGGGCCGTCTGCGGCGCGAGCAGCACGGGCGCCGGGGCGGCGGCGGGTGCGGCCGGCGCCGTCGTGGCGGCGGCATCCCGCGCTGCGGCGAGCTTGTGCATCGCCCGGCCCAGATTCGGCTCGGTCTCGACCACCTTGCCGAGCGACGGCAGCAGTTCGAGGAACGTGTCGACCACGCGCGGGTCGTACATCGTGCCGCGGCGTTCGACGACGATCGCCGTCGCCTGTTCCTGCGTCATCGCCGGGCGGTACGGGCGATCCGACGTCAGGGCGTCGTAGCAGTCGACGACCGACAGGATGCGGGCGCCAATCGGGATGTCGTCACCCTTGAGGCCGCGGGGATACCCGGTGCCGTCCCAGTTCTCATGGTGGGCGCGCACGATCGGCACGACCGGATAGGGGAACTCGATGGACGACAGGATGTCGGCGCCGACGTCCACGTGCAGCTTCATCGCCTCGAATTCGGCGGCGGTGAGCTTGCCGGGCTTGTTGAGGATGTGCTCCGGCACGGCGAGCTTGCCGGTGTCGTGCAGGAGCGCCGCCGCTTCGATGGCCTTCACTTCATCCGGCGCCGAGACGCCGAGCGCGCGCGCCAGTGCCACCGAGTAGGTCTGCACGCGGCGGATGTGGCTGCTCGTCACGCCGTCCTTGGCGTCGATGGCGCTCGAGAGCGCCTGAATCGTGGACATGTAGAGCCTGTCCACCTGCTTCACGTGGCGTTCGGCGTCGGCCAGGCGGCCGAAGCGCGAGTGCAGGCCGAGATAGACGATGACGACGAGCGGCGCGGCGGCGGCGAGCGCAAGCACGCCGAACTGCCTGGCGAGCAGCGTCAGGATGAGCGCCGCCGAAGCCGAGGCGGCCTGGCTCACCGCCAGCATCGCGAAGTGGTTGCGCCACACCTCCACCGGATGCCCGCCGCGCTCGAGCGCGGCCGCCGTGGCGGTGATGCCCGAGTGCACGAGGAAGTGGACGACGGCCATGACGGCGAGCGGTCCGACCAGTGTCTCGAGCGACACGACGTCGCTGGCGAGCGGCGAGCGGCCGAGCGTGGCGAGGAAGGCCTGCGCGCCGAGCCACACCGAGAGGGCGGGGTTGGCGGCATTGAAGAGCATGCGGTCGGCGCTGTGGCCGCGCCGCCACGACAGGATGAAGCCGTCGGCGGCCATCGCCACCGTGGCCGGCGCCGGTCCGAAGAGCACCGCCGACGTCAGCAGGAACGTGTCCGACATCGACGCGTGCACGGGCACGCCGGGCACGCGCAGCGAGAGCCGTCCGAAGGCGATGGCGAGGCCCGAGAAGAGCATCCACTCGGCCGGCCGTGGCATCGTCAGCAGGCTCGTGAGCGACTGCGCAATCGTGAAGAGCCCGAGCGCCGTCACCGCCGCGACGTAGCGGGAGAGCACCCGCGTGTCGCGCGGTGTGCTGGCAGCGGTCGTGGTGGCGGGCATCGACATGGCGTTCACGGGTCGTGCTGCAAAGTCTCCGCCATGTCCGCGGGGCGTCAACCGGGGCGGCCAGGCACCACCGTCTCGATGGATTCCGGCGCAAAAAGCGCCGCAGCCGGCGAGCGGGCCGGCACTGCCTGTCAGCGGCGCCCCGCAAACAGCGGAGCCCCCGTTTTTTCTGCTTGGCCGCAGCCGATTTATCGGTCGAGCCATGCGGCGAAGATTCGTGCAAACCCAACGCACCAGTAAATTGTGGCTAGACTTCGCCGATAAAACATACGGGACATGGTCGGGTCGGAACGCCTCGCGACGCAGCTCGCATACCTCGCGCAACAGGCCGGAGCGACGGCGGCGTCGGTGTACTTGCCGACGCCCTGGAATCCGGCGGCGCCGGTCGTGCTCGTGCACGCGGGCGACGGCCCACCGCTGCCCGAACTGGCGACACCCGCAGCTGCTGACGCCTTCGCGACCGAGGTGCTCGAGACCGGCGCCTGGAACGGCGTGCCGGTGAGCGCCGATGGACTCATTCCGAGCCGCGGCGGACACGGGGTGCTCATCGCCGCGCCGCTGCTCACGAGTCTCTGGGCCGGCGCCGGCGCCGCCGGGCCGGCCGTGCACCACGCGCGCCGCCGCAGCGCCGACCAGCGGCGGCTCTCGCCGGCGGCGGGCTGGGTGGCGCTGCGCCTGCCGGCTCCGGCGGTCCCGTCGGGGCAGGGCTCGATGATCGCCGTCGCGCACGCGCTCGCCTCGACCATCGTGAGCGTGTATTCGGTGCTCACCGATCCGCTCACGGGCCTGCCCGGCCGCCACGAGCTCATGGGCGTGCTGCGCGCCGATCTCGACCGCGCCCGCCGCCGCCGTCTGCCGTGCGCGCTGCTGCTCGTGAATCCGCTGGGCCTCGAGGCGGTCAACGAACAGTTCGGCCGCCGCGCCGGTGACGGGCTGATTCGCGAAGTGGTGCAGACGATGCAGGCGCTGCTGCGGCGCTCCGACGTGCTCATGCGGTACGGCGGCGCCATCTTCGCGCTGCCGCTCGGGAATGTCGGGGCCGATGCGGCGCGCCTTGTCGCCGAACGCGTGCGCCACCACGTGGCCAGCCGCGCCTTCCTGCAGGAGAGCGTGCAGCTCAACTGCGCCGTCGGCATCGTGGCGTGCGAAGCCGCCGAAGCCGATGGCCTCGAGCCCCTCGATCTGCTGAAGCGCGCCAACGAAGCGCTCGGCGCCGCCCGCCAGACGGACGGCGAGGAGTCGGTGCTCTGGCACGATGCGGCGGGTGACGCCGGCGGGCCGTCCACCGACCGCCTGCTCGGCATCTTCACCGGCCACACCGACAAGGATTACCGCAACATGGGCCTGCTGTGGGACGTGCTGCAGGCGCTCTCGAGCGCGGCCGGCTCCACGGACCTCGCGGCCAAGGTCGTCGATCGCCTGTTCGCGGTGCTGCATCCGACGCGCGCGTCGTTCTTCGTGACCGGCGATGCGGGGGAGCGGCTGGTGTTCGGACAGCAGCGGCACGACGAGGCCGAGCCGCGCCTGCTGCAGCCGGGCGACCTCTCCGAAGACGAACGCGCCGTGGTCACCGCGGCGGTCGACGCCGGCGCCGTGCGCCAGCGTTCCACCCACGTGACGACACCCGACGGCGAGCGCCGTCCGCACGTGGCGGTGGCCGTGCCGCTCGTCACCGACGGCCGCACGCTCGGCGCCATCTGTCTCGTGGGCAGCCCCGAGGTGCTCGACCTCGACCGCACCGACGTTCACGTGCTCACCGGCGTGGCCGGCCAGCTCGCCGTGGCGCTCGATCGCGAACACCTGGCCGAACGGCACCGCGTGCACGCCGAACACGAACGGCGCCGTCTGCAGGCCGAAGTCCAGGGACTGCGTTCGCAGCAGAGCCCGATCGTGTTCCAGTCGGCGGTGATGGCCGACGTGCTGACACGTGCCCGCCGCGTCGCCGCCACCGACACGACCGTGCTCGTGACCGGCGAAAGCGGCACCGGCAAGGAGATGATGGCGCAGACGCTCCATCAGCTGAGTGGCCGCCGCAGCAAGCCGTTCGTCATCGTCGACTGCGGCGCGATCCCGGCCACACTCATCGATTCGGAGCTCTTCGGGCACGAACGCGGTGCGTTCACCGGCGCGCAGCAGCGCTCGAGCGGACGCCTGGCGATGGCCGACGGCGGCACCGTGTTCCTCGACGAGATCGGGGAGTTGCCGCTCGACGTGCAGTCGCGGCTCCTGCGCTTCGTACAGGAGAAGACGATCTCGATGGTGGGCGGCACCCGCTCACGCAAGGTGGACGTCCGGATCATCGCCGCCACCAACCGCCGGCTCGAAGACGAGGTCCGGGCCGGCCGGTTCCGTGAAGACCTCTTCTACCGGTTGAACGTCGTGCGGCTCCACATCCCGCCGCTGCGCGAACGGCCGGAAGACGTGAGGCTGCTCGCCGATCACTTCGCGCGCGCCGCCGCCGCGGAGCAGCGCAAGCCGCTCCAGGGCTTCACGGCCGAGGCCGAACGCCGGCTGGCCGCGTATCCGTGGCCGGGCAACATCCGCGAGTTGCAGAACACCATCCTGCAGGCGGTCGTGCTGTCTGACAACGACCGTCTCGATGTCGAGGATCTGAAGCTGCCCGAGCCGCTCGGCGCCCGGGCGAGCGTGTTGCCGACGCGGCCGCGTCCGTTCGCGCCGACGGCGGCCGAGCCCGCGGACGACGGCCCGGGCTTCGACGACGCGTGGGACCACCTGCGCCAGGCGCTCGAAGGGGAAGTGCAGCGGGCGGCTTCGGCGAATCCCCGCCTGAGCCTGCCGCTCGGCCGCTGGCTCGCGCACGAGATCGTGCTCGTGGCGCACGAACAGGCGGCCGGCATCGGCGCCCGCGCCGCCGCCCGCATCGGGCTGCCGCAGACCACCTTCGCGCGCCGTCTGCGGCACGCCGAGACCGATCGGTCGCTCACGGCCCGCCCGGCGACGTGGAATGCC
>JAEUQR010000117.1 GCA_016789705.1 Acidobacteriota bacterium | reverse complement strand
TTCACAGACGCGGGCGGCAGCGGCATCCCGGGCACCGTCACTTACATCTCGCCGAAGGCGGAGTTCACGCCGAGGAATGTGCAGACGGCGGAAGAGCGCGCCAAGCTCGTCTACCGCATCCGCATCACGGTGGATAACAAGGCCGGCGTGCTGAAGCAGGGCATGCCGGTGGACGCGGACCTGGCGCTCGCGCCCGTCGCCGCCGCGGCAACGCCCACGCCCTAGCCCCGGGCCCCAGGCACCCAGCCCCCATGAACGCGATCCAGCTCACGAACGTCACGAAGCGCTACGGCACGACGCCGGCCCTGAACGGGCTGTCGTTCGAGGCCGCACGCGGCGAGATGTTCGGACTCATCGGCCCGGACGGCGCCGGCAAGACCACGGCGATTCGTCTCATCTGCGGGCTCATGCACGCGGACGGCGGGGAAGTGCGCGTGCTCGGCCTCGACCCCACGCGCGATCACCGCGCCATCACGCACAAGGTGGGCTACCTCTCGCAGCGCTTCAGCCTCTACGGCGATCTCACGATCGACGAGAACATCGCGTTCTTCGCCGAGATCCACGGCGTGACGGACTACCGCGAGCGGCGTAACCACCTGCTCGACATGACGCAGCTCACGCGCTTCCGCGATCGCCTGGCCGACAAACTCTCGGGCGGCATGAAGCAGAAGCTGGCGCTGGCCTGCACGCTCGTCCATCAACCGGAAGTGGTGCTGCTCGACGAACCGACCACCGGCGTGGACCCCGTGAGCCGCCGCGAGTTCTGGAAGCTGCTCTCGCACTTCCTCGAAAGCGGCATCACGATTCTGATGACCACGCCGTATCTGGACGAAGCCGAGCGCTGCAACCGCGTGGCGCTCGTGCACAACGGCTCGTTGCTCGCGCAAGACGCACCGGGCCGGCTGCGCACGTCGCTTCCCGGACTCTGGATTGAAGCGTTCCCGCCAGACGTGCGGCAGGTGCGTGACCGCATGCGCGAGGCGGGGCACCAGCACGTGGAAGTATTCGGTGAGCGCCTGCACGTGTGGCTGCCAGACGCCGCCACCGAACCAGACGCGCATCGGCAGCTCGCCGCGCTCACCACACGCGCCGGCCTTGCGCCGTTCGACGGCCGCGTCATCACTCCGTCACTCGAAGACGTGTTCATCGCCAGGCTCGCGGAACTCGACACCGCCGTCCCTGCCGGTACAGCCTCATGAGACTCCAGACCGTTGTCGTTCTTGCCGTTCTTCTTGCCGCCGCGCAGGCCAGCGCGCAGCCGGCCACGCTGCGCGTGACGCTCGACGAAGCCGTGGCCAGGGCCGTGGAAAGCAGCCATCGCCTGGCCGAAGCGCGGGCGCGCCAGCAGGCCGCTGAAGCCACGATTGAGGTGCGGCGCCGGTCTGACGACCCCACGCTCACGGCGAGTGCCGGTTACACGCGCACGAATCACATCGACGCGTTCGGTGTGCCGCAGCCGAACGGCCAGCTGCGTGTGATCTACCCCGACATCCCCGACAACTACCGCACGCGCCTGGAGCTCGTGTGGCCCGTCTACAACGCCGGCCGCACCGACGCGCTCGAACGTGCCGCCCGCGCCGAAGCCACCGCCACCGGATCGGACCTCGCCGCCGCGCGGCTGGACCTTCGCCTCGAAGTGTCGCGCGCCTACTGGGCGCTCGTGACCGCGCGCGAAACCGTGCGCGTGCTCGAACAGGCGCTCGCCACCGCGGACCGCTCGCTGGCAGACGTCCGCAGCCGCGTGGACGCGGGTCTTCTGCCGCCCAACGATGTCTCGCGCAGCGAGGCGCAGCGTGCCCGCAGTGAACTGCTGCTAGTGGAAGCCAAGGGCCGTGTGGAGATCGTCTCCATCGACCTTTCACGCCTGATGGGCCTGCCCGCGCCGGCCACGATCGAACCGGCGGAAGCGCTGGATGGCAGCACGGCCCTTTCGGGCGACGCCGCGGCGCTCGAAGCCGAAGCGCTCAGCTCGCGTCCGGAGCTCGCCGCGCTCAAGACGCGCGCAGACGGCGTGAACGCGCGCCTGGATGCCATCGCCAGCACGCGCAAGCCGATGGTGAACTTCCTCTCGGGCTACGACGTGGCCAACCCGAACCCGCGCATCTTCCCGCGGCAAGACAAATGGCAGCCGTCGTTCGACATCTCGTTCAACGTGAGCTGGCAGTTCTGGGATTCGGGCCGCGCCAAGGCCGACCGCGCCGAGGCGCTCGCCAATCAGCTCGTGCTGCAGGAGCGCCAGAACGAAGTGACGTCGCAGATTCAGGCGGACGTGCGCCGCCAGCTCGTGGAGCTGGCAACGAGCCGCGCCGCACTCGCGCCCGCGCGTCTGGCCCTTGCCGCCGCGCAGGAAACCCGGCGCGTGGTGAACGACCGCTTCGAAGCGGGCGTGGCCACGACCCTGGACGTGCTCGACGCGCAGCTTGCGGAAATGCAGGCGGACCTCGACCGCGCCCGCGTGCTCGCCGACGTGCGGCTGAACGAAGCCCGCCTCACGCGCGTGGTGGGGCGATAGCGTGAGCACCGCAGGCCCCGCCATCGCGATCGACGTCCGCGAGCTCTCGCGCAAGTTCGGCGAGTTCACGGCCGTAGACCGCGTGTCGTTCCAGGTGAAGAAGGGCGAAGTGTTCGGCTTCCTGGGCGCGAACGGCGCCGGCAAGAGCACCACGATCCGCATGTTGTGCGGCCTGCTTCGGCCCACGAGCGGCACGGCGCTGGTGGGCGGCATCGACGTGGGTGTAGACCCTGAAGGCGTGAAGCGCACCATCGGCTACATGTCGCAGAAGTTCTCGCTCTACGAAGCGCTCACCGTAGACCAGAACATCCACTTCTTCGGCGGCGTCTACGGCCTGGCCGGTGCGCGT
>JAEUQR010000042.1 GCA_016789705.1 Acidobacteriota bacterium | reverse complement strand
CGAGCATCGCCACCACGATGGCGATGAGCTCGAGCGCGTAGGTGATGGCGAACGTGCTGTCGAAGATACGCAGCACCTCGGCGCGCAGCGTGCGATTGGTGTAGATGAAGGCGCGGTGGCCTTCGTCGAGCGTGTCGAGGATCTCGCGCCTGACCACTTCCGGGTCGGCGCCTTCGCGCAGATACACGGCGGCGCTCGTGGGCGGACGTTCGCCGAAGTAGCGCGCGAACACCGGCCGGTCCATCACGATGACGCCGCGGTCGATGGCGTAGTCGTAGTAGACGGCGGCGACGGTGAAGGGCCGGTCGCCCTGCTGCGTCGCGAGCTGCAGCATGTCGCCGGGCCGCGTGCGGTACTTGTTGGCGAAGGCTTCCGAGACGAGCACGGCATCCGAGCCGATGGCGCGGCTGAGGGCCTCGCGGCCGTCGGACGGCTCCTTGAAGAGCAGCGACCCGTGCGATCGCACGATGTCGAACTGGCCGGCGCCGAGCACGACGAGGTTCCCCTGATAGACCAGATCGAGGTTGCGGAACGTGTCGACGGCGGCCACCGACGGATGGGCCTCGAGCGCGTCGATGATGGAAGGCGAGAGCGACTGCGCCGAGCCCGTGGTGGGCTGCACGCCGGGGCCCACGAAGAGGTCCGCCTGCAGCGTCTGGCCCACCCAGTAGACGACCGTCTCGCGGAAACTGCCGACCATCACCGCGATGGCCACCATCATGGCGAGCGCGACCGAGAGGGCGGCGATCGAGATCGACAGGCGCGGAATGGCGGCCGTGAAGTGTGCGTGCGCCAGCCGGCCCGTGACGCCGAGCCACGCGAGTGGCCGAGCGAGGGCTTTCGCGGTGACAAAGATGATGGCCGGCACGAGCAGCGACGCGCCGATGATCGTGGCGAAGGCCGAGCCGTAGGCGAAGAGCGGCCGGCCGTCCACCGGGCCGAGCTGCGCGAGCCCGACCGCGCCGGCGAGCACGCCCAGCGGCACGAGGAAGGTCGCAAGGCGCAGCCGCACGCGCGAGGCCAGCCGGTCGCTGCCGCGCATGGCAGCCGTGGGCGGCACGCGGCTCGCTTCGAGCGCCGGCACGAGCGCCGCAAGCAGCGAGAGCGGCAGCCCGAGGCCGAAGGCGAGTGCCACGTGCGCCCACGTGAGCGCCGGCGGTGCCGCGGCCGTGGCGATGTAGATGGTGCTTACCGTGGCGCCCGTGATGCCCACGGCCAGGTTGGCGAGCACCCGTCCCAGCCCCAGGCCGAGCAGTGTGCCCACGGTGCCCATGAGGGCGGCTTCACCGAGGAAGAGCCAGAGCACCTGCCGGCGCGTGACACCGAGCGCGCGCAGCATGCCCACTTCCTCGCGCCGCGCCAGCACGGCCACCGTGGCCGTGTTGTAGACGAGGAAGAGGCCCACGATGAGCGCCACCCACGACAGCGCCGAGAGGTTCAGGTGGAAGGCCGAGAGCATCTTCTCGACCTGCTGCCCGCGCCGCGACGGCTTGGCGGCGCTGAGGCCGGCGGGGAGCTTCGCGGCGATGCCGGCTTCGGCGGCGTCCAGTTCCGCGCTCGTCGGCGCGCGCGAGGCATCGAGCGTGCCGGCCGCGTGCGCGATCTGCACGTCGATGCGGTCGATGCGGCCCAGGCGCGCGAAGGCGAGCTGCGCGGCGGCGATGTCCATCAGCACGAAGCTGCCGTCCATCACCCGCGCCGGGCCCTTGTCTTCGAGCAGCGCCCTCACGATGTAGGTGTTCACGCGGTCGCCGGCGAGCAGGCGGATCTCGGACCCGAGCGTGTAGCCGCGGCGCTTCGCCAGCTTCTCGGTGATGACGATGCTCTGCGGACTCGTGAGCAGCTCGAGGAACGACTGCGACGACAGCGTGGCGGAGACGTCCTCGGCGGTGGGTGCACCGGCCACCGGCGCGCCCGGTGTGGCGTAGGCCGCCACGGCGTAGTCGCGCACGGTGCGGTCGCGCAGGATGTCCACCCCCAGCACCTTCACGGCCTCGGCGCGGCGCGGCCGGAAGAGGCTCGTCTCTTCGCCGGTCACGATGGCCATGTCGCCTTCGATCACTGGCGAGGCGGCGCCGAAGTCGCGCAGCCAGCCGAGATCCGGCAGCAGCAGCTCGTCGATGCCGCCCGGCGCCGTGATCTCGATGGACGCCTTGCCCGACACCGTGTCGAGCGCCGTCTCGAAGCCGCGCACCGAGCTCGAGTTGGTGAGCTGGATGGCGATGACGACCGCGATGCCGAGCGCGATGCCGACTACGGTGGTGGCCGTGCGCAGGGGCTCGTGCGCCATCCGGCGCACGATGAACTGCTGGAAGAGGCGGCGTCTCATGCCGCGTCGAGGCGTCCGTCGCGCATGCGCAGGGTGCGGCCGGCCGCCGCGGCCACTTCGGCCGCGTGGGTGGCGAGCAGCATCGTGACGCCGAGGTCGCGGTTCAGCTCGGCGAGCAGGGCCAGCACGGTGGCGCCGTTGGCCGAGTCGAGGTTACCGGTGGGCTCATCGGCGATGAGCAGCGCCGGCTGGTGCACGAGGGCCCGGGCGATGGCCGCGCGCTGCGCCTCGCCGCCCGACACCTGCTGCGGGTAGTGCGAGAGGCGATGCGCAATGCCCACGCGGGCCGCCAGGTCCGCCGCCCGCGATTCGGCGGTTTTCGCCGGCAGGCCCGCCAGCAGACAGGGCAGCGCGATGTTGTCGCCGATGGTCAGCGTGGGCAGCAGGTTGAAGAACTGGAACACGAAGCCGATGCGGTCGCGGCGCAGCGTCGTGAGGGCGTCGTCGTTCAGGCCGCCCACGTCGCGGCCCTCGATGGTGAGCCGGCCGGCCGACGGGCGGTCCATCGCGCCGCACAGGTGCAGCAGCGTCGACTTCCCGCAACCTGACGGCCCCGTCAGAGCCACGAAATCGCCGGGTTCGAGCGCGAGTGACACGCCGCGCAGGGCCGCAACCGGGGTGGCGCCCTCGGCATACGTCTTTTCGAGGGCTTCAGCGACGATGAGCGGCATGGGTACAGTTTATGACCCCCGTGCGGGGCAGGACGTCCCCGCGCACGTGAGTCTTGCGAGCCGTGCCGTGTTCGGTTTACGATTGGGTTTCTCTCGCCTCCGCGCTCCGGCGCAGGGGACGAGGCTCCTGCCTGTTCCTCGGTAGCTCAACGGCAGAGCATCCGGCTGTTAACCGGAGGGTTGCTGGTTCGAATCCAGCCCGAGGAGCCACTCACTCCAGCTTCGCTTGCGTTCGCGGCCCTCGGCCTGGCCTCAGGCATCCGCGCGCCCGGCTGCGCCGGACGCGACTCGGCACGAATCCAGCCCGAGGAGCCACTCAAATCAACAACGTGCATTGCTGGGCGTCTACTCGACGCTGGGACTGTGCCCAAATCTGTACCTCGAGGGCGCCCGGCAGTAGGCTTTCGTATGAGGTCGCCCCGGTTTCGTGGACACCTTCCGAAACCTGGATCCGATGTCCCGGATGGAAAGCCGCCGGGGCAACTGCTACGACAACGCCGTGATGGAGAGCTTCTTCTCCGGTCGCAGCCAACCGAAGTCGGCGCCGCAGCACATCCTCATCAGGCTCAGGGGCCAACCTCGCCGAGCTTCGCGCGACCGTGAAGCAGGGCCGGCCCAACTCGCCACGAATCCGGGCAGGGTTCGTTGGCGGTCGAAGGGCCCGAGCAACCATTTCGCCGCCGCCCTCGTCGTGAGGGCCGCACGCCCGCGACGTGACGCGGTGACGCGGGTTCGCCGGGCAGGTCCGGCGCGATTCATGCTGCGTCAGTCCGTGTTGTCGTCGATTGCGCCGTGCCGGCGCGCGACGGCGCGTGACCGCGCGGAATGTTCCGCGTCGGGCGGCGGATTTCAGCGCTTCGGCGTTGCCCGTCGCGGCGCGCAGGGCCGTCGTGGCGACCATGAGGAGGCGCGATGGGGGCGCTGAGGCGTGTGCTGGCCGGCGTCGGGGCGGTCACCGTGGTGGCCGGTGTCGCCACGGTCGTCGCCTACCGTCGCGACATGGCGGTGGCACAGGAGCGCGTGCGCGGGCACAGCGAGGTGCTGGCGTCGCCCTTCGGCGACATCGAGTTCAGCCAGGGCGGCCGCGGCCCGGCCGTCCTCGTCGTGCACGGCAGCGGCGGCGGTTTCGACCAGGGCGAGCTGCTCGTCCGGGCCGTGCTCGGCGACGACGTGCACTGGATTGCGCCGTCGCGATTCGGGTACCTGCGCTCCACGTTCGTTGCTGGCGCGACGTTCGACGATCAGGCGCAGGCCTATGCGGCGCTGCTCGACCATCTGCGGATCGAGCGGGTGGCCGTCGTGGCGCTCTCACACGGCGGGCCTTCGGCGCTGCTCTTCGCGGCGCTGTATCCGGCGCGGGTCACGTCGCTCACGCTGATCTCGGCCGGTGTCGCCGCCTCAGCCGAGCCCTCGCAGCAGCAGGCCAACCGGCAGGGCGACGCGCTCACCTGGATCTTCCAGCGCGACTACCGCTACTGGGCCATCACGACGGCGTTCAGGCGCCGCTTCCTCGGGGTGATGGGGGTGAGTGACGAGGTCATCGACCGCCTGACCCCGTCGCAGCGCGCCCTGGCCGACGCCGTCGTCGATGGCATGAACCCGGTGTCGCGGCGGGCCGCCGGCGTGCGGTTCGACAACCAGGCGGCCATGCCCAACGCGCGCATCGCCGCCATCCGCGCGCCGACCCTCGTCGTGCACGCGAGGGACGACACGCTGCAGACGTTCCGGAACGCCGAGTTCGCCGCCGCGTCGATCCCGGGCGCCGAGCTGCTGGCCTTCGACCTCGGCGGCCATCTCCTGCTCGCCGTGGAGCAGCCGGTCATCCGCGCCCGTGTGCTCGCGCACATCGCCGGGCACGCCGGCGACCGCTAGGGCACGAGGACCTCGCGGGCGACCGCACCTCGGGCGTCATATCGGGCAGCTACGGCATCCGCAAGTCGGCCAGCGACTCGTGCCGGTGGTCGCGCCGAATCGCCGTGGCGATGAGCGGCGCCACGCTGGTGCACTCGAGATGCGGCACGGGCGGCGGCTCGAGGGGCACCGTGTCGGCCACGATGAGGCGGGCGATCGGCAGGGTGGCGAGGATGTCGCGGGCGCGGCCGGCCAGCAGGGCATGCGTCACCGCCACGGTCATCGGCTCGACGGCCCCGGCGGCCGTCAACGCGCCGATCGCGGCGGCGAGCGTGGCACCCGTGCTCAGCATGTCGTCCACGATGAGGGGCGCCTTCCCGCGCACGTCGCCGATGACCTCGTGCGCCTCCACCGCTTCGCCGTCGAGGCGCGTCTTGTGCACGACGGCCACGGGAAGTCCGAGCCGGCGTCCGTACTCGCGGGCCCGCTTGACGGCGCCGAGGTCTGGCGCGACCACGATGGAATGGCTGTGCATCGGGGCCACCGCGCCGGCCAGGAGCGGCACGGCGGTCAGATGCTCGACCGGGATGCCGAAGAACCCCTCGATCGCCGGCGTGTGCGCGTCGATCAACATCAGGCGTTCGAAGTGGCCGGTCCCGATGATATCGGCCATCACGCGACCGCCCAGTGCCTGGCGCTGCGTGCGGCGCTCCTGCCGCGCGTAGCCCAGGTACGGGATCACGGCCGTGAGGCGGGCCGCGCCGGCGCGGCGGCAGGCATCGGCGATGAGGAGCAGTTCCATCACGTGCTGCGCGACCGGGGGGCTCGTGGACTGCACCACGTAGACGTCGCAGGCCCGTACCGACTGCTGGATGTCGATGCGCGTCTCACCGTCCGGGAAGCGGATGCACTCATAGGCGGTCGGCCTCACGCCCAGGGTCTCGCACACCGCGGCGCCGAGACCCGCGCTTGCGGGGCCGGCCAGCACCATCATCCGCTCGTCCACCTCCACCTCCGTGGCACAGGGTATCGTGGACGGCAGCAGGGCGCGGGCCAATCGGCCGGAGCCCGGGCGGCTGGCAGCCTGGTTGCTACTCTGATACGTCGGAGGCGTTGCCGTGCTCTTCCGGAACCGTGAGGATGCGGCCACCCAGCTCGCCGAGCGGCTGGCCGCCTATCGGGGCCAGCAGCCCCTCGTGCTGGGCGTGCCGCGCGGCGCGGTGCCGATGGCGAGCCGCATTGCCGGCGCGCTCGAGGGTGATCTGGATGTCGTCCTCGTGCACAAGCTGCGGGCGCCGGGGCAGCCGGAGCTGGCGATCGGCGCCGTGGATGAAGCCGGCGTCATCCTCAAGGGCCGCTACTTCGACATGGCGGACGGCGGCTACGTGCGCGAAGAAGTCCGCAAGCAACGGGAAATCCTCAGGACGCGGCGGGAGCTGTACACGCGCGCGCACCCGGCCATCGACCCCGCCGGCCGTCTCGTCATCATCGTCGACGACGGCGTCGCGACCGGATCGTCGATGGTGTCGGCCGTCCACGCGGTGCGCGCGAAACAGCCGCGCCGGATCGTGATTGCCGTCGCTGTCGCTCCGGCGTCGGCCCTGGCACGGATGCGCGCCGAAGCCGACGACGTCGTGTGCCTCCATGCGGCCGACGACTTCATGGCGGTGGGCCAGTACTTCGAGGATTTCTCGGAGGTCACTGACGAGATGGTCGTGGAGACGCTGGCCCGCCACAGGAGCCCGCTGCCGCCCCATGCCCCGATGAACCCGTGACGCCGAAGGGAGGCGCCATGAGCACCCCGATCGTGCGGCCCGTGGAAGTCACGGCAGGCGACGATGTCCTGCACGGTGACCTGCGCCTGCCGCCACACGCCCGCGGCCTCGTCATCTTCGCGCACGGCAGCGGCAGCAGCCGGTTCAGCAGCCGTAACCGGCAGGTTGCGGAGTACCTTGGCGCGCGCGGGTTCGCATCGTTGCTGCTCGACCTGCTCACGCCGGAGGAAGAGCGCATCGACGAACGCACCCGCGAATACCGCTTCGACATCGAGCGCCTCGGCCCCCGCGTCGGTGCCGCGGCCGAGTGGGCGCGGCAGGCGCCGGACATGCGTGCCCTGCCGATCGGCTGCTTCGGCGCCAGCACGGGCGCTGCGGCGGCGCTCATGGCGGCGGCCGATCACCCGGCCACAATCGTCGCGGTCGTCTCCCGCGGCGGCCGCCCGGACCTGGCCGGGGCGGCGCTGTCGCGCGTCTCCGCCCCCACGCTCCTCATCGTCGGCGGCGACGACGGCGAGGTCATCACGTTGAACCAGGAGGCGATGCAGCGGATGCACGCGCCCGTGGAACTCGCGATCGTGCCAGGCGCAACGCACCTCTTCGAAGAACCGGGGACGCTCGAGCAGGTCGAGCAGCTGGCAAGCGAGTGGTTCGGCCGCTACCTGCGGTCACCCCTGCCGTAGGCAGCGGCACTACGCGGCACCGTGCCGCGCCACCTGCTGGCGCACCGCTTCCAGGTGCTCGCCGAAGAACGCCGGGTCGCTCGCGAGGACCTCGCGGGCCATCACCTCGTCGTTGCGGCGCGCCACGCCGAACACGCGCTCGATTGCCCGCTCCGCGCCGCGCCAGAAGCCGAGGCCATCGAGCACGGGGTTGAGGACGTCCGTCAGCACGCAGTAGTGCGAGTCCTTGCCATGCTGATGATGCTGCTGATGCTGCGATGGCGACTGAATCAGCCGCAGGCGCTGCAGCATCGTCACCACGGGGCCGTTTTCGCGCCGTGAGCGGTGGCTCCACTTGTGCACCTGGTTCGCGTTCGCGCCGAGCGCCATCGAGAGCGCGATCATCCAGTTGAAGACGCCGAGGGCCACGGTGATGGCTACGATGGCCGTGCAGATGACCAGCAGCAGCCGCGACGTGATGAACCAGGAGTTCGTCACGAACGCCCGCGGCACGTAGTGGTGGAGGATGTTGGGTTTCGTGACGTAACGGCCCACGATCGGCCACGTTGGCTTCCCGTACGCATCTTCCATCCAGTGGAACAGGCCGGAGAGGAAGTCCGTGATGGCCCACACCGCGAGGGCCTGTGCGACGACGATGAGGAGCGACATGGTGTCCCGCCTTCTGTGTGTGGGCGCCGGTCATCCACCGGCGCGGGCCGCAACCGTGATGACGACCGCCCCCATGGGCTTGCCGCGTTCCGCGTGGCGATGTGCATCGCCGGCCGCCGCCAGCGGGAACGTGCGGTCCACGCGCGGCTGCAGGGTCCCGGCCTCGAGCAGCGCCGCGATGGCCTCGAGGTCGGTCTGCCGCTCGTTCACGAGGGCGCAGACCACTCGGGGCCCGCGCGTGAACGCGGTTCGCAGCATCCAGGCGAGGTGCCGCGTCTTGAAGCTGACGTATACGAGGCGCCCGCTGGGCCGCAGTAGCGTCCGGCACCTCGCGACGTCGCTCGTCCCGAGCACGTCGATGACGACGTCGTAGGTGCCCCCGCGGGTCAGGAAGTCGTCCCTGGTGTAGTCGATGACGTCGGCGGCGCCGAGCGAGCGGACGAAGGGCAGCCGAGCCGTGCCGCACACACCCGTCACCGTGGCGCCCAACTGGCGCGTGGCGATCTGCACCAAGGGTGGACCGATGCCGCCGGAAGCGCCCACGACGAGCACGTGCTGGCCGCGCGTGACGCCGGCCTGCCGCAGGACGCCCAGCGCCATGAGCGCGCCGTAGGGACACCCGGCGGCTTCCTCCCAGCTGACGTGCGCCGGCTTGTGCGCCACGACCGAGGCGTCGCGCACGCACACGTACTCGGCATACGCGCCCATGCGAGGGCCGGAGTAGCCGAACACGGCATCCCCGGGCCGGAAGCGCGTGACACCGCGGCCCACGGCCTCGACCGTGCCGGCGAATTCGCTGCCGAGGATATGAACGCGTGGATGCCTGAACCCGAACGTGGCGCGGCCGATGAGCCAGAACAGCCACGGCATGTGGAAGGTCCGCGGCGTGACCGACGCGAAGTTCCGTACGAGCGTGTCGCCGAAGTTCACCGACGTGGCGCGCACACGCACCAGCAGGTCGTGCGGGTGTCTGATCGTCGGCGCCGCGACCTCGCGGATTCCGAGCACCTCCGGAGGGCCGAACTCTGCCAGATACGCCGCTGTCATAGGGCACCTCGCCGGACGCCGCGCACGGGCCGACGCCTCTGCCTCATGCATCAGGCGTGCCCTGCGGTGCGCACAGGCGGTGGGTGCCAGCGGCCCGGATTATGGCGCAATTCGTCGCGCGTCTGGATGTCGCGGCGTGGCGCGCACCTCACGAGCGCAGGGCGGTGCGGGATGTTCCGCGGCTAGCCGCGCCGTTCCGGCTGGCCACCCTCGAGTCCGGCGGGCCCGCCGTCGGGATCCTCCGTCCGCGCCGACCGGCGCGGCTGTGGCACCGCTCAGGTCGGCACGCCCATCCGCGGCAGCAGCCACACCTGCAGCACCGTCCACACCACGACCACGATGGCAAAACCGACCCAACTCTCCATACCAGGTAAGAGTCCGTCCGGCGGAAAACGATTCCGGCCGGGCCGGGCGATGATCGGAGGACGGCCTGGAACCTCGTGTCCGGGAATCCAGTCCAACGAGTCATGGCCCCTGTGTCGCGCCGCCGGCTCATCACGACTGGCGCCCTCGGCGTCGCCGGCGCCGCGTGGGCCGGTCTGTCGGAGTCGTGGGCGGCCCGCTTCATCCGCGGCCGCGTCGCCGAGTTCGGGCAGGACGTGCCCGCCGCGCCGCACACGCCCACACCGGCCGCCTGGCACGACAACGCCATCACGATGGCCTGGCTGGGCCATGCCACCGTGCTCGTCAACTTCTACGGCGTGCGCATCCTGACCGACCCGGTGCTCTTCCCGCGCATCGGCGTCGACGTCGGTATCGGCAGCATCGGGCCGCTGCGGCTCGTGCGGTGCGCGCTCACGCCCGAGGCGTTGCCGGAAATCGACCTGGTGCTGGTGTCGCACGCGCACTTCGATCACCTCGACACGCCGTCGCTCGCCGCGCTGCGGGGCCGGCCGGCGGCGGTCATGGCGGCGCAGACCTCCGACCTGCTGCCGCGCCGGTACTACTCGAATGTCGAGGAACTGCGGTGGGGGGCGTCCACTCGCGTCGCGACGCGTCACGGCGAGGTCGTCGTGCACGCGATCGAAGTGCGGCACTGGGGTGCCCGTATCCAGCGCGACACTCATCGCGGTTATGGCGGCTGGGTGGTCGAGCGGGAAGGGAAGCGTCTGCTCATCGGCGGCGACACGGCACAGACGGACGTGTTCCGCGCGCATCGCCGCCATGGACCGTTCGAAGCGGCCGTGATGCCGATTGGCGCCTACAACCCGTGGATCACCAATCACTGCACGCCGGAGCAGGCCGTGACGATGGCCGATGCCGCCGGCGCGCGCCTCTTCGTGCCGGTGCACCACCAGTCGTTCTCGCTCAGCCGCGAGCCGGTGCGCGAGCCGATCGAGCGCACGGAGGCGATGCTCGACAGGGAACGGGGCCGTCTGGCGCTGCGCGAGATCGGCGAGACGCTCGTCGTGCCCGCCTGAGCGGCGGTCGGCGTCACCAGGGCTCGGGATCGTCCGGCAGTCCCACGCTCACCGCGCGATCCGGTGAGACGTTGGCCACGCCCTTCACGTTCCGCAGCGCCGGCAGCGCGCCCTTCGGCGCGGTCCCTACGATGACGCCGACGGCGTCGAGCGACGACGTCACCGAGAGGCCGGCCGTCGTGAGCGCCGCCGCCACCTCGTCGATCCGCGCGCCGGGCGCGAGCGTCACGAGCCAGGTGGCCGGAGCGTTGCCGGCGGACGCCGATCGCCTGGCCACGCCGCGCCTCACTGGCGCGGTGTCACGCGATCGCCGTCGGCGAGGGTGTCGGGCGGATGCACGACAACGCGTGCGCCGGCGTCGAGGCCGGCGGTGACTTCGGCCGCGAGTGGCGTGCGATGGCCGAGGGTGAGCCGCGTCAGCCGCGCCCGGCCGTCGGCGATGGCGAACACCGCCCAGTCCGTGCCGTCGCGGAACAAGGCGCCGGTCGGCAAGGTGACGACGTCGTCGGCGTGCCAGACCGTGATGGCCACTTCGACGCGGAAGCCGTCGCCCATCGCGGTCCAGGCGGCCCGGTCGTCGTCCACGTCGATGATCACGTTCACGCGCTGTTCCTCGACGCCGAGGGCCGAGACCTTCGTGAAGCCGCTTGGTTCGACGCGTTCCACGACGCCGCCCATGGCCCGGTCGCCGCCCCACTCGGTCAGCGCCACACGCATCCCCGGCCGCACACGCACCGCGTCGGACGACAGCAGGTCGGCCACGATTTCGACGTGGCGCGGGTCGCCCAGCTCGACCAGCTTCGCCCCGGCCGGCACGACGCTCTCGCTGTCGAGGAACCGTTTCAGCACGACGCCATCGACGGGCGATGTCACGGTGATCGTGCGGCCGCCGCCGTCGAGGGATGCCGGCAGAAGGCGGGCGCGGGCGCGCTCGAGATCCGCCGTCGCCGCGGCCACGGCGAACCCGGCCGCGTTCAGCGCCTCGCGCGCGGTGGCCACCCCGCTCTTGCGCGTGTCGAGCGCCTGCCGCGTCGTGAGGCCAGACGCGTCGAGCGCCTCTTCGCGGGCCAGATCCGCCGTCGCGAGATCGAGGGCGGCGCGGGCGCGCTGTTCGTCGGCGCGGGCGCGGCCCACGAGGCCGCGGGCCGCCTCCATGGCCGCGGCGGCTTCGGCGCGGCTCCGCGCGTCGAGGAACTGCGCGGGTTCGGCGTGCAGGCGGGCGACGGGCGCGCCCTGCGTCACTGTGTCGCCGGGGTCGAGGTCGATCCGCTCGACGCGTCCGGCGAGCGGCGCCGAGACGACGAAGCGGTGGTGCACGCGGGTGTCGCCGTCTTCGTCGATGGTCACACTGAGCGGACCCCGCGTCACCGTCGTGAGGTCCACGGTGACCGCCGACGGCCACAGCGCCACGGCGACGAGCGCGCCGAGGGCAGTCAGGCCGAGCAGCAGGCCTCGAGAGCGTCGCAGTCGGGTCATCGTCGTCACTCCCGCGATTTAAGCACGGCTATCAGGTCCAGCCGGTCGAGCCGCCGGCGTACCGCGATCGACGACAGCGCCGCCGCGCCCACCACCGTGAGCCACGACCACGCGATGCTCTGCGCGGTGATGGCAAACGGCAGCCGGTACACCTCGTTGTTGAAGATGGTCATGATGAAGAGACCGAGCCCGTAGCCGATGACGGCGCCAACCGGCAGCGACAGCAGGGTCAGCACGGCGAGTTCGCCGAGCAGGATGCGGCCGACTTCGTCGCGCGTGAAGCCGAGCACGCGCAGGCTCGCGAGTTCCCGGCTGCGTTCCGAGAGGGAGACGCGCGCCGCGTTGTAGACCACGCCGAAGGCGATGATCGCGGCAAAGCCCACGTTGAACGCGATGATGAGGTTCATGTGCTCGGCCATCGTCTGCCGGAAGTTGCGCAGCGTCGCCTCTCGCACCGCCACGCCGGCCACCGCCGGCAGCGCCTTCAGTGTCAGGTGCAGTTGCGCGAGGTCCCGTGGGTCGACCTTGAGCGCCGTGGACGACACGGTGCGGCCCTCGCGCAGCAGCGCATGCAGGGCATCGCGGGCCATGTAGGCCTGCACGCCCATGCTGTCGTCGACGAGCGCGGCGACGGGCACGTCGAAGGCCGGCCGCGCGCCTTCGAGCACCTCGACCCGCACCGAGTCGCCGGGGGTCACACCCAGCACGTCGCCGAGCACCCGCGACAGCACGAGTCCGGCGGGTGGCACGGGAATGACCGCGCCCGACCGTGCCACCACGCGCTGCAGCGACGCGTCGGGCGTGAGGCCGATGATGGCGAGTGTGCGATGGCGGGCGCCGGCGCGCAGGCGGACCGGCACGACCCGCTGGGGCTCGACGGCCATCACGCCCGGCAGTCGCGCGGCGGCGTGCACCGCATCGGCCGAGCGCGGGCCGACGAAGGTCACCGTGACGTCCTGCCGCATCGCCTGCATGAACTGCTCGTCGATGAGCACGTCCATGACGTCGATGAACGACAGGCCGATGACGAGCACGGCGCCGGCCGCCGCGATGCCCAGCATCGACAGCAGCGCGCGCACCGGCTGGCGTTCGAGCGTGCGCAGCACCATGCGGGCGGCCTGCGGCAGGCGGCGCGCCACACCCAGGCGCTCGATGAGGCTCGGCCGGTATCGCGCCGGGGCATCGGGCCGCATCGCATCGGCCGGTGGCACCGCCACGGCGCGGCTGACGGCGGCGAGGGCGCCGGCGGCCGCCACGGCGAGGCTGCCGAGCACCGACCAGAGCGCCACGCCGGGTGACACCCGGTAGTCGAGCATCGGGAAGCGGAAGAACTCGTTGTAGAGGTCCGCCATCTTCGCGCCGAGCCAGGCGCCGCCGGCCACACCGGCGAGCGCTCCGGCCGCGGCGATGACGAGCGCCCACTGCACGTAGTGCCAGCCGATCGTGCGGTTGCCGTAGCCGAGCGCCTTGAGCGCGG
Source organism: Acidobacteriota bacterium (assembly GCA_016789705.1). Classification (GTDB taxonomy): domain Bacteria; phylum Acidobacteriota; class Vicinamibacteria; order Vicinamibacterales; family UBA2999; genus CADEFD01. The sequence continues at coordinate 14,303 of JAEUQR010000042.1, read as the reverse complement.
CAATCTGCCCGCGTTGCAGCGCCAGCGCGCGGGTGAGCGCGATGTGCAGAATGAAGGCCGCGACACTCAGGAAGATGGCCGGCGTGACCAGGCCGAACATGCGCAGCTGCGTCAGTTCGTTCTCGATCGTCCACGCCGATACCTGCAGCGCGCGCGTATAGGCGCCGCGTCCGCCGTACGGCTCGAGCAGCCGGTCGAGCCGCGCGACCACGTCGTCGGACGAGGCGCCGGCGGCCAGGGTGAGCGCGACGTCGTTGAAGCCGCCTTCCATGTCGAAGGCGGCGGCGAGCGCCGCGCGCTGCATCCAGAACACCCCGAAGCGGCGGTTGTCGGGAAACAGATCCCCGGGGCGGATGCTGTAGACGTACTCGGGCGAGATGCCCACGCCGACGATCGTGAGTTGGCGCCGCCGGCCGTTCACGATGGCGGCCACGCGGTCGCCCGGGCCGAATCCGTGCGCCTCGCAGAACACCTCGCTCGCCACGACGTCGTCGGGCCGCGCCGGATCGGGCCAGGTGCCGCGGCGCAGCAGCACCCGGTTCAGCGCCGGGGCGCCCGGCGATGGCAGGCTGACGAGGCGGCCGTTGGCCGGCTCGTCGAGACCGGTGACGTCAAGAGTGACGTCGGCCACGACCCGGGTGTCCACGATGTCCACGCCGGGAATCGCGCCGATCCGCGCGGCGAGCGGCCCGGGTGCGCGGGTGGCGCCGGCGAAGACGTCGGCGAACTGCTGCCGCTCGTAGTAGCGCGAGAGCGTGCGGACGAGCGAGTCGAAGTTCGAGAGGTAGGTCACGAACATCGTCACGCCGGCGGCGACCACGACGGCGATGGCGAGCGCCTGGCTCTTCATCTCCCACACGTCGCGCAGCAGCTTGCGCGTCAGCGCCCGCAGGTGAAGGCGCGGCCTCACCACGACAGGCTCCGCGCCTCCACCTTGACGGCGTTGTGCTCGACGGCCACGACGCGGCCATCGGCCAGGCGGACGACACGATCGGCGAGCCCGGCAATGGCCGCGTTGTGCGTGATGACCACCGTGGCCGTGCCGAGTGTGCGGTTCACGTGCGTGAGCGCCTCGAGCACGACGACACCGGTGGTGATGTCGAGCGCGCCGGTGGGCTCGTCGCAGAGCAGCACTTCAGGGCGCTTGGCGATGGCGCGGGCGATGGCCACACGCTGCTGTTCGCCGCCCGACAGCTGGGCCGGGAAGTGGTCCAGCCGGTCGCCGAGGGCGACGAGGGCCAGGGCCTCTTCGGGCGTCATCGGGCTGGCCGCGATCTCGGTGACGAGCGCCACGTTCTCGCGCGCGGTCAGGCTCGGAATCAGGTTGTAGAACTGGAAGACGAAACCCACGTGGTCGCGCCGGTACTCGGTGAGGGCGGCCTCGCCGGCGGTCGTGAGGTCGTGGTCGCGGTAGACGACCGACCCGGCCGTCGGGACGTCGAGACCCCCCAGGATGTTCAGCAGCGTCGACTTGCCGCTGCCGGACGGGCCGAGCAGCACCACGAACTCGCCGGCCGAGAGGTCGAAGTCCACGCCGCGCAGCGCGTGCACCTGTACGTCGCCCATCGTGTAGACCTTCGTCAGGTCGCGTGCGACGAAGACCGGGGCGGATGGGGTGGCCACGGGACGAACGCCTCCATCTCTCGGGGAGCAAGAAGCGCGCCGGGGGCGTGCCGCCGCCAGGGCCGCGAACGCCGGGCGTTTGCATCATACGCCGCGGCCGCCGGTCCGTCGTGGCGGCGCGGGCAATTCACCGGGGCTGCGGGAACGCCCGCGCCGTCACCCGGCGCTAGCGGCCGGCGAAACGCACGCGCAGGCCGGCGTTCACGAGGCGCGGCGTGCCGATCGTGGACGGGTTCGTCTGCACGAAGTAGGCGGTGTCGAAGACGTTCTGCGCGCCGACGAAGACCTCGAACATCCGGCCGAGCGCCCGCGACGCGCTCACGTCCACCGACGTGTACCCGGGCAGGCCCACGCCGAAATCGGCGTCGTAGCCGGCCTCGGTGAGCGTGGCCGCGGGAATGAACTGGATGTTCTGGTCGTCGTTGTACTGGCGGCCCTGCACCTGCACGCTCACCGCGAAGGCGGCGATCTTCGGGTGCGCGTACGACACCTGCACCGAACCGCGGTGTTCGGGCACCTGGGCCAGGAACTTGCCGACCAGCGCCGCGTTGGCCACACCGCCGTCCGTCACCTTGGCGTCGTTGTAGAGATAGGCGCCGGCCACCCGCAGCTCGGGCGTGATGCGGTACTCGACGTCGGTCTGCACGCCGCGGATGCGCGTCTTGCCGAGGTTCTGCTTCTGTGCCAGCGTGGCGCTCAGCGTCACGTTCGAGACCGGGTTCTTCACGCGGTTGTCGAACCAGGTGACACGGGCCGTGAGGTTCCTGGCCGGCGCGATGTTCACGCCGAGCTCCGTGCCGACCAGCCGCTCGGGCCCGAGTTCGGCGTTGGGCCGCGTTGTCACCGCGCCCACCGAGAACTGCCGGTAGAGCTCGGTCAGGGTCGGTGCGCGGAAGCCGGAGTTCACCGCGCCCCAGGCCGTGAGGCGATCGGTGAAGTGGTAGAGCGCGGCCACGCGCGGGCTGAACACGGTGTCGGTGCGCTCGGGCAGGGTGTCGCGGTTGTTCGCGGTGGGCAGGCCGGTCGCGACCGTGGTCTCGAAGTTGTGGCCATCGTAGTTGCGCCAGCGGTCGGCGCGCGCGCTCAACGTGAGCACGAGCTTCGTCGTCGGCGTGATGATGTCCGACACGAAGACGCCCATGCTGCGCTGCGTGCCGCCGGAGATGCGGCGCAGGGACTTCACGGCGGCCTGCGTCACGCCCGTGATCAACGTGGGCACGGCGGCCACATAGGCGTCTTCCTCGCTGTCGCCGTCCACCCAGCGGTAGTCGGTGCCGGCGCTCACCACGTGCGACGTGCCGAAGACCTTCGTCCACTGCACCATTCCGCCGACGCCGTTGGTCGGCACGCGCTGGTCGGTGGCGAGGCGCACGACGTTCCGCGTCGTGGCGGCGTTGGTCACGGCCAGGAAGTTGAACTTCGAACGCTGGCGGTCGACGAACGCGTGCGCCTGCACGGTGCTGCTGTCGGGCAGCTGCGCCTGCAGCCCGAGGCTGCCGGCCAGCCATTCGCTGCTGTTGACTTCCCCGACCTTGGCGTTGGTGCGATCCTCGTTGAAGCGGCTGACCCGCATGAAGGTGTGCAGGCGGTCGGAGGGGTCGAACTCCAGCTTGCCGGTGATGTTGGCGAACGTCACGTCGGCGTTGTTGTCGATGGGGCCGCGTTCGCGGGCGGCGACGATCGGGAAGCCTTCCGTGTCGAACGCGCTGGCTTCGACGGCGGCGCCGAACTTGCCCCAGCGGTCGCTGGCGAAGAGATCCACCTTCGGGGTGCCGCGGGTGCCGTACTGCGACTGGAGCTGCAGCGTGCGGGCCGAGGGCCGGGCGGTGACGATGTTGATGACGCCGCCCATGGCGATGTTGCCGTAGAGGCTCGAGGCGGTGTCTTCCGTCATCTCGATCTGGTCCACGCTGAGCAGCGGCACGCGCGTCCAGTAGACCCAGCCGCCGAACGGATCGTTGAACGGCACGCCGTCGAGGAGCACGAGCGTGCGGCTCTGGCCGCTCGGGCCGATGCCGCGCAGCGACACGCCCTGGGTGGTGGGCTGGGCGGCGATGCTGCTCGTGCGGCGGAAGAGGCTGAAGCTCGGGATCTGGCGCAGCACGTCATCGGCGACCACGGCGGGCGAAGCCTTGATGGTTTCGCTCGTGACGACGTTGACGCTCGCCGGAATCGTGCCGAGCCGCCGTTCGGTGCGCGTGGCGGTGACGACCACCGACTCGAGCACCGAGGCCGGTTCGAGCGTGAACGAGGTGTCACCGCCGAGCGGACGCTGCGCATCGGCAAAGCCGGTGGCTTTCACGATGATCGTGCCGGACGCGGGCGGGGTGTCGACGGTGAAGCGACCCTCGCCGTCGGTCACCGTGCGCTGTTCGCCTCCGGACGGCGCGCGCACGATGACGGTGGCGCCCACGATGGCCTGACCGTTCGAGTCCGTGACGGCGCCGGTGAGCGGGGTGATGGCCTGCGCGAGGGCCAGGAGTAGCGCGAGCACCATGACGAGGCTCCGTTTCTGAGGGCCCGGACGCGGCGTGTGCCTCCCGTCCCGATGGGCCGGAGCCAGTATAACGTTGGGCGGCCCATGGCGCGTGGTCCGGGCACATCGCTTGCAGCGGACGCGCTGATGTCCAGGGCCCGCTGCCTGCCCGCTCTGCCGTGTGTCGCCGTGACGGCGTGCCTCGTCGTGGCGCTGGCACCAGGCATCGCCACGGCGTCGGCGACGCGGAATGCCGTGGCGGTCTGCGCGCTGGCGGAACTCCCGGGCGTTTCCGCGCAGTTCTCGCGGGCCCGTCGGGAGTCGCGGGCTGCAGCCGGCGCCGCCCGACCGTCCGGCCTCGACGCCGCCAACGCGGCTGATTTCTGGCGCGTGGCCCGTGCGGTCGTGGGACCGGCGGCCGATGACCTTGCCGCCCGGCCGGACGCACCTGTCGATACGCCGCCACACGCCGCCGTGCCGTGTGACGCGCCGGTGCGCACACGCGACCGCGTGGCGTGGCAGCTCGGCCTGAGCGGTTACTCCGCCCGCGAAATCGCCGACGTGCTCGAAGGGCACCTGACACGCGCCGATCTCGACGAGGCGCGGGCACGGCTGATGGCCGGCCACGCGGATGCCTCGGTGGCGGCGTTCCTCGATGCGCGCTGGCGCGAACCGCGCGTCGAGGCGCCGCCGGCCGCGGCCCGCGCCGTCGGGCCGCGGCTCCCAGGCCTCGTCGAGCTCGAGGCCGACCTCGCGGCGTTCGCCGCGGAACACCGCGTGCCGGTCGACCTCGTGCGTGCGGTCGTGGCGGCCGAGTCGGCGGGGAATCCGCGCGCGGTGTCGCCGGCCGGCGCCATCGGCCTCATGCAGCTCATGCCGGGAACCGCCGCGTCACTCGGCGTCGATCCCTGGCAGCCGCGCGACAACCTGCGCGGCGGCATCACGTATCTCGGCAGTCTGCTGCGCGCCTTCGACGGCGATGCGCGCCTGGCGCTCATCGCCTACAACGCCGGTCCCCAGCACGCGCGTGAGGTGCGCGCCGGCCGCGCCGTGGCCTATCGCGAGACGCGCCATTACCTGGCGGTCATCGGCGCCCGCTTCCCGCTGCCCTGATTTGTAACCGGGTCTGTCACGGTCACGAAATGTAACCGTGCCTGTCACCGTCACCGCTCGGCGAACAAGAGAACGATGTGACCGGGGCGATGACCGTGACAGACCCCGAAGACATCTCGTGACCGTGACAGACCCGGTTACAAGTCAGGGCAGGCGGTAGGCGACGAGCGTGGCGTCGGGGCCGCGTCCGGTCGCGACCACGACGAACTGCGTGCCATCCGCCGTGGCGTAAGTCATCGGCGTGCCGGTCGTCTCGAGCGTAGGCGCGGACCACAGCTCGCGACCGGTCGTCGTATCGAGCGCATGGAAGGCGCGGTCGCCGCCGCCCACGAAGATGAGCCCGCTCTTCGTCACCACGAGCCCGGCCGGGCCCTGCGCGCCGAGCTTCGCCGGCGGTGTCACGCCGAGCTTCTCGAGTTGCCCGCGCACGGCGGGGTAGTCGCCGAACGGCTCCTGCCAGCGAATCGTTCCGGCCTTCAGATCGAGCGCCACGACCCGCGCGTACGGCGGCTTCGTGAGGGGCAGGCCGTCCTTGAACCAGCCGGGCAGGCCGCGGTTGACGTAGTCGGCGTCCACCTCGCCGGGCCGGTTCGTGGGCGCGTTCGGATCGCGCTTCTCGATGCGCACGACCTGACCGGCGTTGGTCACTTTCATGTAGAGCGTTTCGGTCTCGGGATCGAACGCCGCGCCGCCCCAGTTGGCGCCGCCCCACACCCCAGGCCGCACGAAGGTGCCCTGGAGCGACGGCGGCGTGTAGACAGGCCCGAGGCGGAACTTCTTCAGTTCGGCCGTGGCCTCCGCCTTGAGTTCCGGCGTCAGGTCGAAGGCATCGTCGAGCGTCACGCCCTGCTCGACGAACGGCACCGGACGCGTCGGAAAGGGCTGCGTGGGCGAGGCCTCTTCGCCGGGCACGTCGGTCTGCGGCACGGGGAGCTCTTCGATCGGCCAGAGCGGCCTGCCGGTGACGCGATCGAACACGAACGCGAAGCCCTGCTTCGTGAGCTGCACGACCGCATCCACCTTGCGCCCGCCCACGGTGATGGTCACGAGGTTCGGCGGCGACGCCGGGTCGTAGTCCCACAGCCCGTGATGCGCGATCTGGAAGTGCCACCTGCGCTTCCCGGTGGCCGCATCGAGGCACACGATGGACTCGGCGAAGAGGTTGCTGCCCTTGCGGCGGCCGCCGTAGTAGTCGTTGCTCGGCGTGCTCACCGGCATGTAGAGCAGGCCGCGCGCCGCGTCGAGCGTCATCGGCGCCCACACGTTCGTGTGGCCGGTGAACTTCCACGAGCCGTCCTTCCACGTCTCGTGGCCGAACTCGCCGGGCTGGGGAATCGGGTGGAAGCTCCACACCTGTTTCCCGGTGCGCGCATCGAAGGCACGGACGTCACCCGGCGGATCGTTCCGGTAGGTGAGCCGATCGCCCACGCCGTTGCCGAGAATGACGAGGTCCTTGTAGACGACCGGCGGCGAGGTCTGCGCGTAGTGCTTCTTGTTGATGGCCCAGATGAGGCCGTCGCTCACGTCGATGGCGCCCTTCGTCCCGAATGACTCGACGGGCTGGCCGGTCGTCGCGTCGAGGCAGATCAGGCGATACCGTGTGTTGAGGAAGATGCGCAGCGCGCCCTTGTCGCGCCACGCCGCGACGCCGCGATGGATGAAGCCCTGGCCGCTCGCCGGCTGCCCGTCTTCGTAGGCCTTCGGGTCGAAGGCCCAGCGCTCGGTGCCGGTCGCCGCGTCGAGCGCGACGACGCGGTTGTAGGGCGTGCTCACGTAGAGCACGCCGTCGATCATGAGCGGCGTGTTCTGGAAGGCGCCGGGGAAGGTGCCGAAGGCGGGCAGCGGCGTCTCGCCGGTCTTCCACTCCCATGCCTTCGTGAGGCGGCTCACGTTGTCGCGCGTGATCGTCGTGAGCGGCGAGTACTTCCGGCCGCCCGGATCGCCACCGTACACGGGCCAGTCGGCGGCCGGCGCCGGACGCTGCGCGGCGAGGCTGCCATTCAGGAGCACGACGGCCAGCGAGAGGAGCGCCGGAGCGAGGCGAACGGTTGGAATCACGGCCTCCTTGTAGCACGACCCGCGCGCCGGGCAACAGGGGACGGCCGTGATATCGTCCGCCGACATGTCCCGCGCCCGTCATCTGCCCACCGCGTGCGCCGTCGCGCTCGCCGTTGTCATGTTCGCCGCCCGTCCGGCCACGCAGCCCCGGCTCTCGGGCGCCGCGCCGGCGAAGATTGCGCTCGTGGGCGGCATGCTGCTCGACGGCTACGAAGCGCCGCCCATCCACCACGCCGCCGTGCTTATCGAGGGCGACCGCATCGTGAAGGTCGGCCCGGCGGCCTCGACGCCCATCCCGCCCGACTACACGATCGTCGACACCAGTGGCCGCACGATGCTGCCCGGCATGATCGAACTGCACGGGCACCTCATCCTGCTCGGACACGGCAACTACGCCACGTGGTTCCCATGGGTGGCGAAGCAGGGGCCGGGGATGCTCGGCACGGTCATGGAGGTGGCGGCAAAGCAGCTCCTCATGGCCGGTGTCACCTCCGCCGTCGATCTCGGGGCGCCGCTCAGGGAGAGCCTGGCCGTGCGCGACCGCATCAACAAGGGCGACATTCCCGGACCGCGCATGTCGATGAGCGGCCCGTGGATCACGCGTCAGGGCGGCGGCATGACCGACCAGTTCGGCGGCATCGCCGTGACCAGCACGGCGCAGGCCGCGGCCGAAGTGGAGAAGCTGGCGAAGGCCGGCGTGGACGTGATCAAGGCGCACTCCGGCCTGACCCGCGACGACTACCAGGCGATTGCCGACACCGCCCACAAGTTCGGCCTGCGCGTGCACGCCCACGTCTACGCCGAGACCGACGTGCGCAACGCGCTCGAAACCGGCATCGACGTGCTCAGCCACGCCGGGTCGGCCGGCACCGCGCCGCCCTACAGCCCGCAGCTCATCACCGACATCGTGAACGCCGGCCGTCCGGTGGTCATCACGGCCGCGCATCGTGCCTGGATCTATCCCGACACGGCGGCGTTCCCCGAGCGCCTGCAGGATCCGCAGCTGCGGAAGGACTTCCCGCCGGCCGTCTACGCGGAAATCCAGGACTCGCTGAAGAACTGGCGCGCGCTCGGCTACTTCGGCCGCACCGACCGCGAGATGATCTTCCGCGACAAGGGCGTGACGCAGTTCACGGACTCGGGCACGGTGCTCGGCATGGGCACCGATTCCGGCACGCCCATGAACTTCCACACCGAAGCCCTCTGGCGCGAGGCCAAGGTGCACGTGGACCTCGGCATGCCGGCCATCAAGGTGATTTCGGCGCTGACGCGCGTCGGCGCCACCATCCTCGGCAAGCAGCGCGATCTTGGCACGGTCGAGCCCGGCAAGCTCGCCGACATCATCGTCGTCAACGGCAATCCGCTCTACGACATCACCGCGCTCGCGCACGTCGAGACGGTGGTGAAGGGTGGCACGGTCGTGAAGAGCCCGCGGCCCTGACGCGCCCCGCGGATCGGGCCCGTCCTTCACCCCATGCAACCCTGGGAGCTCCTTGGCCGCACCTCGACGCCGGCCGGCGACGAGATGACGCTCATGCGGCGGGCCGGTGAGTATGTGATCTTCGCCAGCGGCAAGCCGCTCATGTCGAGCCGCATGCATGGCTCCGAGGAGGCGCTCGCCACGCGCGGCTGCGCGCACCTCGCCGGCCGCGAGTCATCGACCGTGCTCGTGGGTGGCCTCGGCATGGGCTTCACGCTGCGGGCCACGCTCGATCACGTGCCGGCGTCGGCGCGCGTCGTGGTGGCGGAGCTCGTGCCGGGTGTGGTGGCGTGGAACGAAGGGCCGCTCGGGCCGTTGGCGGGACATCCGCTCGAGGATCCGCGCGTGGCCGTCGAGGTGGGCGACGTGGCGGCCGTGCTGCGGCGGTCGGCCGGCAGGTTCGACGCCGTGCTGCTCGACATCGACAACGGCCCCGACGCCTTCACCACCACCGGCAATCAGTGGCTCTACGGCAATGCCGGCGTCACGACCCTGCGCGAAGCCGTCACGCCCGGCGGCGTCGTGGCGGTGTGGTCGGCATGGGAAGACCGCAAGTTCGAACAGCGCCTGCGCTGGGCCGGCTTCGCGGTGGAGGTGGTGCGGGTGCGGGCGCGGCTCGCCGCCGGTGGTCCACGCCATGTGATCTTCCTCGGCGTGGCGCCGGCCGCCGGTGCGGCGCGTGCGCCACGAGCCCCACGGCCGGCCCGCCGGCCGGGCGAGTCGGCGCGGAAGGGGCCGCGCCACTCGGGGCGTCCGCCGGGACGCTAGCGCCCGCCGGCTGGTGCGGCCGTACCAACACGGACCGGCCCTCGAGCCGGTCCGCGATGCGCGAAATCCCTGTTACTGCACGACGAGCGTGCGCTCGACCGACGCCGTGCCCTGGCCGCAGGCGTTCACGCCGCGCGTGCGCACGTAGTAGGTGCCGGGCGGCACGCCGGGGAAGGCCACGCCGGCCGTGGGCGCCGAAACCGGAATGGTGAGCGCGGTGGCGCCCGGCGCGTAGCCGGCTTCGATGATCGTGCGCGTCGAGCCCGGCGCCAGCGTCCAGTTGAGCGACACGGTGCGGTTCGACGCCGAGGCCGTGAAGGTGGCCGGCGCCACCGGCGGCGTGCAGCCGACGTTGATCGTGAGGTCGCTCGTGGCCGCGCTCGTGCCGACGGCGTTGGTGGACCGCACGCGCACGAAGTACTGGCCGGTGGGCACACCCGGCACGGCGATGCCGGTGGACGTGGTCTGGAACGTCGTGATGTCCGCCAGGCCCGGCGCCGTGCCCGCTTCGAGACGGTACCCCGTGGCGGCGCCGCCCGAGGCCGAGGCGTTCCACGAGATCGTCACCGTGCTGCCGCTGACGTTCGCCGCGAGGTTCGTCGGCACGCCGGGCGCCGAGGCGCCGGCGGCTTCGATGACGAAGACGCGCCCGGTGTTCGACGCCGAATAGCCGAAGTCCATGAAATACAGTTCGCCGTTCAGATCGCGCGCAAACGCGCCGACACACTGGAACGGGCCGCCCATCTCCGTCGTGTGGTCGGTGTTAGTGCCAGCGGTCGCTTCGCCCATGCCGTCGATTGACAGGCCAAGCGAGTAGATCGTGCCGGTGGGGCAGTCGGCGTAGAAGTAGCGGCCTCGGTAGCTGGCGCCGAGCGCGCTGCCGCGGTAGACGTAGCCGCCGGTGATGGCCTCGCCGTTCATGTTGACGTGCGGGTACTCGAAGAGGGGCGACTTCAACGGGAAGTAGGACGGCGGCAGGGACGTGTCGCCATCGATGCTGCCCTCGGCGACACGCCAGCCGTAGTTGCGTCCGCCTTGGCCGGCCGGTTCGTAGTCGATCTCTTCGCGAGCGTTCTGGCCGACGTCGCCGATGATGAGCGCGTTGGTGGCGCCGGAGCCCAGGTCGTCGAACGAGTAGCGCCAGGGATTGCGCAGGCCGAACGCCCAGATCTCCGGCAGTGCCGGTATCGTAGTGGTGAACGTCGGATTCGTGGGCGGGATGGCATACCCGTTGGCGTCTGAGTCGGCGACCGAGACGTCGATACGCAGCATCTTGCCCAGCAGCGTGTCGGGAGCCTGCGCGCGATGCCCTGGGTCGTTGGCTAAACCGCCGTCCCCCATCCCGATGTAAAGATACCCGTCGGGTCCAAAGGCGAGATGGCCGCCGTTGTGATTGGTGTAGGGCTGCGTGATGAAGCCCTGGCGGCCCCCGCCCGCGGCCGGCCACTGCAGATCGAAGCGCGAGGCCGCGTTCAGCACCATCGGATCGGCCGTGCTGCGCGTGAAGCGCGCAACCACGCTGTGGCCATTCGCATTCGTGAAATGCACGAACACGCGGCCGGTGGCGGCGGCATTCGGCGGGAAGGCCATGCCGAGCAGGCCCTGTTCGCCGCCCGTCGAGACGACGCCGCTCAGATTCAGGAACGGGGTGGGACGCTCGGCGCCGTTCAGGAAGGCTCGAACGATGCCGGCCTGATCCACGACGTAGATGGCGCCGGGCACGACCGGATCGAAGACCACCCCGTTCGGCCGGTTGAAGCCCGAGGCGAGGAGCCGGGCACGGAGCTGCGCGTGCGCCGCCGTCGGCAGCGCGGTGATGAGGGCCGCGACGACGAGCGGCAGGATCCGGACGAACATGGGCACCCCTTGGGGGAGGCTGCCGGCCAGCGTAACACGGCCTCCCGGTGCGGTGTATCGGCCCGGCGACGACAGCCCTTCACCGCGCGCCGTGCAGACGAGATAATGCGGGCAGCCACGCGCGATCCCATGCCCACGTCCACGTCCTCCCGTCCTGCCCCCCGTCCCCCCGCCGTGCCATTCGCCGACGTCTGTCATCTCATCGACGGGCTGCTCGACGTGCGGGCCGACATCCTGGCCTTCGCCGCCGACGGCCGCAACCTCGAACACGCGCTGCTGCGCCTGCGCGAAGGCATGCGCTCGCACGTCTGGCACGTCGGGGCCCGCCGTCTCGATCTGAGCGTCGCCGTCGCCGACTACGACGGCCGCACGCGCGCCGAAGAAGGGCTGCACGCGCTCAACGACTGGGACGGCGTGGCCGACCGCGTGAACGACGACACCATCGCGGTGGACGTGCTCAACTACATCATCCGCCTGCGCGGGCAGGACCGTCCCGACCGCCGCGTCCTCGCCATCCTGTTCGACTACTACCTGATGTACCTGCTGGCGCTGCTCTCGCTGCGCGGCTGGGACGAGGGCCGGCCCGAGGAGCAGCTCGTGCTCGTCGAAGCGCTGCTCGCGCGTGTGCAGGGGCCGGAGGGCAGCGGCCAGCGGTTCTGCGACGATGCCGAGGGCCTGGCGCTCATCGCCACCGCGCACTACGAGCTGCAGGAGCACGGCTACGACATGCTGCTCGAGAAGGTGCGCACGCTCGGGCCGATGCGCCGCACCCGCACGGCGCTGCAGCACTGCGCGGCGATGGGGTCGCACCTGCGCTTCGGCTTCGAAGCGACCTACGCGCGCGACACCATCAAGATGCGCGACGACAACGTCGCCGACTATCCGTGGCTCTGCTTCGCCGTGGCCGGCGCGGCCGAGGAGTACGTGCGGATGACCGAGGCCGGGGAGTTCGGGCCGGCGCGGGACTTCGTGGTCGAGGCGCTGCTCAACGGGCTCACGCCCGACGCTCGCGCCTTCGTCGGCGCGCCCTTCACCACGCTCATCCCGCACGAAGCGGAGCGCTCGCGCGCCCGCGAGCTGCTGCTCGCGCACCGCGACCGCCTGCGCGACGAGTTCGAGGCGTTCCGGCCCACGGCCACGCGGTACTCGCCGCTCTCGTTCTTCTTCAACTTCTCGCACAACGTGCTGAAGGGCGCCGTCGTGGACGGGCTGCTGCGCGGCGCCCCGTGGCCCGTCGCCCTCACCGATCTCTTCACGTCGTACCCGCACGACCCGGACGTCTCGGCCAACAAGGTTGCGCTCGCCGAGACGCTGATGGGCTACGCGCGGGCCAACCCGCAGCGGATTCGCGGACGGTTCATGCCGGTCATCGTCTACGACCCGTCCACCGGCCGCGAGTCGTTCGGCAACACCATCCGCAAGTTCATGGAGTAGCATCGGCCGGCAGAGCCGCGCCGGAGGCGGCAGGAGGACGGCATGCGACCGCGACTGGTGGGGGCGCTCATCTGGATGACCGCATTCGGCGTCTGGATCAGCGATAGTCGGGCACGCCTGGAGGCGCAGCAGGAGCCGTCCGGCATGACCTTCGCCCTGACGGGCGATTCGATCATCACGCGCCGCCTGGCGGTGTACACCGAGCCGGCGTTCACCCGGCTCATCGCGCTCGTCCGCGGCGCCGACGCCGCCTTCACGAACATCGAGATGTTGTTCCACGACTTCGAGATGTATCCGATGAACGAGAGCGGCGGCACCTACATGCGGGCCGAACCCGCACTGGCGAAGGATCTGGCGTGGGCCGGGTTCGACCTCGGCTCGCTCGCCAACAACCACACCGGCGACTACGGGGTGGACGGCATGCGCCGCACGCAGAAACACGTCGCCGAGGCGGGCATCGTCGCCGCGGGCGTCGGGCAGAGTCTGCCCGAGGCGCGCGAGGCGAAGTTCCTCGAGACCGCCCGCGGCCGCGTGGCGCTCGTCGCCGTGGCATCGACGTTCCCCGATCATTCACGCGCCGGCAACACCCGCGGCGACGTGCCGGCCCGTCCGGGGCTCAGTCCGCTGCGTTTCACCACCACCTACGTCGTGACGCCGGAACGCCTCGAACAGCTGCGTCTGGCGGCGGGTGAAGTCACCGGCCGGCCGGCCGCGGCCGGCGACACGCTGACCTTCGTGGGCCGACGTTTCATGGCCGGTGCGACACCCGGCATCCGCACGGAACCAGACCCGAGGGATCTGCGGGAGATCGCCGCCGTGGTCAGGAGCGCGGCGACGCTCGCCGACTACGTGATTGTCTCCATCCACGCCCACGAGTCGGGCCGCGCCGGCATCACCGAGCCGGCGATGTTCCTGCCGACCTTCGCGCGCGCGATGGTCGATGCCGGCGCCGACATGTTCGTCGGGCACGGGCCGCATGTGCTGCGCGGCATCGAGGTCTACAAGGGACGGCCGATCTTCTACAGCCTCGGCGACTTCGTCTTCCAGAACGAGACCCTGCTGCGCTACCCGACCGACAACTACGAAGAGCAGCGTCTCGGCGTCGACGGCCAGCCGGATGACTATCTGAACCGGCGCTACAACAACGGCAAGTCGGGCTTTCCGGCCGATCGGCTGATCTGGGAATCGGTCGTGGCCGTGCCGCGCTTCGACGGCGAGCGGCTGGTCGACGTGGCGCTGCATCCGATCGGGCTCGGCTTCGGTCAGCCCCGGCAGGTGCGCGGCCGTCCGATGCTGGCCGAACCGGCGCTGGCGCAGAAGATCCTCGATGACCTGACGCGCCTCTCGGCGCCCTTCGGCACCACGCTGACCGTGCGCGACGGCGTCGGCTACGTGAATCTCACCGCCGCGGCGCCGCGGCCCTAGGGCGCCGGGCGCGCGAACACGGCGAGGCTGCTGGCGACGGCGCGGCCGCGCGGGCCGTCGGTGGGCGTG
>JAEUQR010000191.1 GCA_016789705.1 Acidobacteriota bacterium | reverse complement strand
TCGGCGGTGAAGGTCGTCGTCACCGCCACCACCGGCATGCCGGCGGCACGGGCCGCCGTGATGCCCATCGGCGCGTCTTCGAAGACCACGCAGTGCGCGGCCGCCACGTCGAGCTGACGTCCGGCCTCGATGAAGACATCCGGCGCCGGCTTCCCCATCGGCACCTGATCGCCGCGCACGATGGTGGGAAACGCGTCGGCCAGGCCGATCTCGCCGAGCGTGTGCACCACGTTCGGCCCCGGGGCGGACGTGGCGAGCGCCACGGCGATGTCGTGCGCGCGCAGCCGCGCCAGCAGCGCCGGCAGGCCCGGCACGACGCGTAGCCGGCCGCGCGACACCTCGCGATACAGCCCTTCCTTCTCGTATTCGTACGCCATCCACTCGTCACGCGTCATCTCACGTCCGAAGAGCAGCGGAAAGATCTCGCTGTTGCGGCGACCGTCGGTTTTCGCGCGATCGGCCGGCGTGAGGGGCGGCAGGCCGTGACGTTCGGCGAACACTGCGAACGCCTCGGCGTGCAGGAACATGTTGTCGACGACGGTGCCGTCGAGATCGAAGATGGCAGCGCGCGGCCGCGTGGCGGTGGGCACGGACCATTGTGACGCGAGCGGCGTCACGGGGGCTACGACGCGGCCTCTGGCGCCTTGCGCGCGGTGAGCCCCGGCAGGTACCCCGCGTGCGCCACGCGCAGCGACGTCAGATCCTGCCGCTCGATCTTGAACTGATTGGCCACGCGGTGGATTTCGGCTTCCTCGGCCATCGAGATCGCCGCATCGGTCGAGGCGACGCGGAACAGGCAGCGCACGAGCGCGAGCCGCTGTTCGTAGGTGGCGCTGTCGGCGAATTCCTGCGCCACCTGAAAATCGGCGGTATTGCCGAAGAGCATGTTGCTCGATTTGGCGAGCCCCACGACCACGATGGCCTGGTCGGCGCTCAGCCCGCCCTCTTCGGCCACGATCGCCTCCATGGCGCGCGTCTCTTCGGCACTGATGTGGCGGTCGGCGTGAGCCACGCGCCCGAGCACGTAGGCGAAACGTGCCAGGAACTTCGCGCGTTCGGGCTCGAGGTGCTCGAGCGTGTCGACCAGGGCACGCAGCGGCGCGTGGTCGGGCTCGGCGGCCGCGTCGCCGCCGAAGCCGAGCCACGCGCGAAGGGCGTTGAACGGCATCGGTCTAGGGCTCGATCGTCGCCTTCTTGATGTAGTCCATCTTCGGGAACGACTTGATGAGATACGCGTTCCCTTCGGCCGCGACCCGCGCCTGCGGCGGACCGCTGCCGCGCGGCGCGCCCTCGCCGTAGCCCGTGTAGATCTTGTCCACGACCTCGATCCCGCTCACCACCTCACCGAAGGGCGCGAAGCCCATGCTGTCGAGGTTCGTGTTGTTGCGGAAGTTGATGAACACCTGCGTCGTGCGGGTGTCGGGCGTCGCCCCCATCGCGAAGGTGATGAAGCCCTTCCTGTTGCTCTGCGTGACCTTGTCGGGCGGGATGCGGGCGCCCTGCCACACCTTGGTGATGGTGGGGTTGGCGTGCAGGCCGAACTGCACCATGAAGTTGGGCACGGCGCGGAAGAAGCGCGCTTCGTCGTAGAAGCCGTTCTTCACGAGGTTGTAGAAGCGGTCGGCGCCGTTCGGCGCCCAGGCGCGCGTGACCTTCACCACGAACTCGCCGATGCTGGTGTCGAACCTGACGTTGTAGGTCTCGGGCGCCGTTTCCTTGAAATTGCCGGGCACCATCAACGACTTGCGCACCGCCGCCTGCTCGGCGCCGACGCTCACGACCGCCGCCAGGGCGAGGAGCGCCGTGCCAGCCAGAGTCCGTGTTCCGCGAATCATGCTCGTCTTCCTCCGCCCCCTACGATACAGGGGGTGAGGCAGGATGCGCGAGCGGCGGTCCCCCGGCGGCTACTTCGCGCCGCCGCCCTTGAGGGCGTCGAGCCGCTGCTGCATGCGCGGGCTCGGGAAGGCGGCGACGGTCTTTTCGAGCACGGCGATCGCCTGGTCCTTCTGACCGGCCGCTTCGTAGGCATCGGCCTGCAGCGTGGCCTTGCGGCCGATGAGGATGCGGTTGCCCTCGGGCGGATTCACGGTCGCGAGCGCGTCGAGCGCCGCCTGCGCGTTCTTCTGGTCGAGGAGGAGCGATTCGGCCGCGAACATCTGCATCTCGGGGTCGGCCGGGAAACGCTTCGCGGTCAGGGCGATGAGGCCCGCGGCGTCGTCGAGACGGCCGGCCTTCCGGTCCGCCTGCGCCTGGTGATACGTGGCGGCCACGAGCAGCCGCTCGACGTCCTTCGGCTCGCCCGAGCGGATGCCGATGCCGCCAGCGTAGCTGTACACGAGCTCGCCGCCGTGTTCGCCCGCTTCGTACACGGCGAACGCTGCCACGAGGCCAACGGCCGCGGCTGCGCTGTGCACGAGCTTCTCCTTCGGCGACTTCCGCAGCGCCAGCCCGATGAGTTCGATGGCGCCGAGCACGAGCAGCACGTTCCTGGCGCGCTCGCCCCATTCCTCGTGCTCGACCACGGCGGGCCGGGCCCCTGGTACGCGCTCCACGGGGCCATGCGCGTCGATGCCCGACTGCACGGAAGGAATCGACGACACCGCGGCGCCGATGAGCAGCACGGCGGCTGCCGGACTCGCCCACGCCGCGCGCCCGGTCAGCGACAGCAGGCGAAAGGCCACGCCCGCGAGGGCGAGGATGATGGTGACGTGCACGACCTGCGGGTGGAGTTCAGCCATGCCGCGCAGTATGGACGCGCTGCATGAGAGCAGCGTGAGAGGCGCCCGCCGGGTGCGGCCCCCCGCGTCAGGGCTTCGGGGCGTCCTTCAGCCTCAGCAGGAAGCCCGCCAGCGCCTGAATCTCCTCGGGCGTGAGCCGGCCCTTGAACTTCGGCATCTTCGTGCCCTTGCCGTCGGTCACGACCGCCACGATGGCCTCGGCCGTGGGCGCCCACGCCGGATCGGCGAACGACGCGGCGGTCTTCGCGACCGGCTTCGGCACGCCGTCGGCGCCGTGGCACATCGCGCATCGCGCCTGATAGAGCTGCCGGGTCTTGTCGTCGGCCGCCGCCGTCTGGGCCTGCGCCAGCCCCGTGCCGACCACGGCGGCAAGCGCCAGCATTCCTGCCCCACGCACGATTCGTCCATCCATGATGTCGATCTCCCGTCCGCGACCCGGTGTCGCGGCACCGCGAGGAATTCTACCGGGTCGCGCCGGCCGGGTCAGCGAACCAGCCGGGTGACGTGCGCGGCCACGGCGAGCCAACGGCCGTCGCGTTTGTGCCAGATGTCCGTGTAGCGGCCGCTGCCTGGCCGCCCGTCGCTCGTTTCGTACTCCGTGTGGGCATGGATGATCGCGGTGTTCCCCATGACGCGAATCTCGACGTCGTCGGCGCGCAGGCTCTTCAGATTCGATGGACGCGCCACCTGCGCCAGGAACGCCTCGCGGTCGAGGATCGTGCCGTCAGGATTCGTGTTGCGGAAGTCGTCGGCGAGGATCTCGCGAAACCTGGCCGCGTCGGACGTCAGCACGGCGCGCACGTAGTCGGCATTGAGCGTAGCGAGCGTGGTGTGGTCGTTGCCCGCGGGTTCGGCCGGCGGCGGGCCGCTGTTGTCGAGGTCCGCGGCGATCCGCCAGCGGCCGTCGGCCCCCTGATTGAGCGCCAGGACGAAGCGGCCCCCGGGGCCCGTGGTGTCCGGGTAGCGGAAGCCACCCACGATGTACCCCAGGCGACCTGACACCGAATACGCGAACGCGGACAGCTGTAACGCCCCGCCAGGCCGGCTGATGTTGCCGGCGATGGCGGCCTTCCCGCGCGCGAGCGGACTGCCGCTCTGCACCGCGAAGCCGTCGTCCGTAAAAAGCGCCGCGAGGCCCGCGCCGTCGCCGGCACGCCAGGCGCGTTCGTAGTCGCGCAGCACGCGGTCGAGGTCCGGCGGCAGCGTCACGGCCGCAGGTGATGCCGCGTCACGCGGCGTCGCTGGCTGCGCGGTGACGGCGGCCGCCGCAATCATCGCGACCAGTGCGAAGGCGGGAGCGCCACGTGGCAGGGCCAATCCGGGGAAGGCAGGGACGGTCCGCATCGCCGGATTGTAGTGGGGAGTCCCAGGCCCCGGGGCGCCGTTCCGTGTCAGAATCCCGCGGATGACTCGCGGTCTCACGCTCCTCCTCGCGGCTCTGGCCCTCAGCGCCTCCCCGCTGGCCGCCCAGCCGCGGCCGCTGCCGGCTTCCGGCACTGGCACGATCTACGTGGGCTCGTATTCGGGCCACATCACGGCGGTGGACGAGGCCTCCGGCACGTTCAGCAAGATCCCGCTCAAGACGGGCCCGCCGTTCGTCGTGCGCCTCTCGCCGGATCGCAGCCGCTTCTACGTACAGAGCGCCAACCAGGAACGCTTCGAGATCGTCGACGTCAGGACGCGGCAGACGCTCGACACCTTCACGCTGTCGAGCGGTCAGCGGCACATCCGCGCCCTCGCCTTCGAAGTGGACCCGGCGCACCGCACGATGATCGTCGTGGCCAAACCCGCCACGAAGCTCATCGACCGCTGGGAGATCGGCGATCCAGAGTTCCTCGTCTACGACCTGGCGGAACACCGGATCACGCGCGAGGTGCCGTGGACGATCGACCCGGAGCCCACACATTTCTCCGCCGCGCTGCGCTTCTCGCCCGACGGCCGGCTGCTCTACGTCTTCGGCAGCGAGGTCACGATCCTGAACGCCGCCACGCTCGCCGAGGAAGACACATGGGACCTCTCGATGCCGGCGGACCCCTCGCTCGGACGCTTCGACCCCGGCCCGTGGGACGACTCCTCCGATCCCCAGGGCACGGTCACGAGCCTGTTCGTGATGCGCGACGCCGTGCAGGGCCGGAAGATCGCCGTCGTCGGCCGTATCGACCTGGCGAAGAAGACCGTGGAGACCTTCCCGCTCGGTCCCGCGCCCGAGACCGGCGGCCTGAGCTTCACGATGTCGCCCGACGGCACGCGGGCCAACGTGCTGCGCGGCGAGATCGGCCGCCACGAGCTGTGGATGATTGACATGGCCGCGCGTGCGGTCACCCGCCGCGTCGAGGTGCCGACGCGCACGCGCATGCAGATGCGCACGAGCTCGACCGGGCTGCTCTACCTGTACGAGGCCGGCCGCACGATCGAGGTCTACTCGGCGGATGCCGCCACGCGCCTGCGCACCATCGAGCTCGACTCCGACATGATGTACGCCACGTTCGTCATCGTGCCGGGCGCGTCGGCGGCGCGGAAGTAGCCAGCGCCTCACGCACGCGTGCCGCCACCGCGGCGGCGGCGTCGCTGGCCTGAAGGGCGGCGGAGAACCGCCGGCTCGCGCCGTGGAGCGCGGCGTCGTCGAGCGCCGCCCGTGCGGCACCCGCCAGCATCGACGGATGCCGCAGCCGCCGCGCCACGCCCGCGGCGTCGAGCCGGGCCGCGTGATCGAACTGGTCGTAGTCGAGCGGCAGCACGAGTGCCGGCAGGCCGGCGGCCAGCGTGTGATACATCACGCCGGCGCCGCCGTGGTGCACGACAAGTGCGTAATGGGGCAGGTCGCGCGCGTACGACACGTAGGCGAGGCGATGGAAGTTCGGGGCACGATCCGCCACGTTGGCGCGGGTGGCGGGCGCATCAGGCGTTGATACCACGCCCTCCACGCGCCCGTCGCTGAAGTGAACCTCCACATCGGGCAGGGCGCGGGCCATCACCTCGGCCGCGGCCGCCATCGTGTCTTTCATCCACGGCAGGTGCGTGCCGATGGTGACGAGCACGTGGCGGCGCCCGGGCGCGAAGGGAGGCGGCGGCGCGAGGCCCGGCGGTGTGTAGCGCACTGGCCCCACGAACTCGACGGCCCGCGGCCAGCGCCGCGGGAATTCGAGCGCGGCGAGCCCGAGCGCGAAGATACGGTTCGGCGAGTACACCGCTTCGCTGCCATCGGGGCGATACATCGCCTCGAGGCCAAGCTGGCGCATCGTGCGGCGGTGCAGGCGATGCGCCAGCCGCTTTGCGACGCGTACGACGACCCGCCCGGCGGCGTCGCGCACGCGTGCCGGCACGCCGCGTCCGGGCGCCCAGCCGCCGAGATACGCCGGCGGACCGTCCGGCGTCTCGATGACACACGGCGACGGGTGTGTCGTCCACCAGGGCACGGCGAACTCGCGCGCCACGGTGCCTGCGACCGGCAGGGTGAAGTCGGCGAGCGCGAGCGCGGGCGGGCCGTCCTCGCGCCAGACGCGGCGCAGATCCTGCTGCAGGGCGCCGAGTAACGACAGGTTGGCTCTCAGTTGCCGGTGCAGGCGCAGTGGGTGGCTGCCCACGGGATGGGCCGGTTCGACGATCGCGCGCACCTCCGCATCGCGTCCGGGCAGCAGCACCCGTCCGGCCAGTCCCGCTGCGGCGATCTCACGTTGCGCCCCTGCGGAACTGAGCACGCGCACGTCGAAGTCGCGCGCCAGCGCCTGCGCCAGGCCGAGAATCGGGTGCAGGTGCCCGGCCATCGGCGGCGCGAGCAGGTCGACGCGCAGGCGGGACGGCCGTCCGGTCGTCGTCATTCCACGGCCTCGAATTCACCGGCATCGACGACGCGGTAGTGACGCGTGCGCCACGTGATGCGCCGCCACACCGCCGCGTGCAGCAGATGGAGGGGCTGCAGCAGCTCGCTCAGGAGCGAGAGGAGCGGCGCATGCCGCCCCGGAGTGCCGATCGCGTGGTGCACGGCGACAATCGCCAGGGCGCGCGCCACGAGCGCAATGCCGCAGGCCACGAACGCCGACGGCGTCGGGCGCCAGAGCACCGCGAGCAGCAGGCTCCAGAGCAGCACTGGCGGCACGCCGTGCAGCAGGGTGATGAGCACACGGTAGCCGGCCGGTTGCGCGCGCAGGAGCAGCAGCGCGAACAGGAACCAGCGGTGCATGAGCTGCCGGTAGTGGCCGCCGTCGCGCACCGATGTTTCGACCTCATGCGTGCGCGCGCTCTGGAAGATCGTGCCGCCGCTGGCACCGACGCGCATCGCCACGGCAAGGTCGTCGGTGAGATGCGGGAAGAGCGGCGCGAAGCCGCCCATCGCATCGAGCATCGATCGCCGCAGCACGTAGGCCATGCCGTTGATCGTGACGGGCGCCAGCCACGGCACGAGCGGCAGATAGGTGGTCGCGGCGTTGTTGGCGACAAACTGCGCCAGCAGGCGCGATGGCCAGTCCCTGCCCGCGCGATACACGGGCAGGCTGGTCGCAAGGTCGTGGCGATCGAGGGCCGCGGTGAGCGCGCCGAGCGTGGCGGCCGGCATGCGGGTGTCGTCGTCGAGCACGAGGAATGCCGGGGCGTCGGTGGCGCGGCGGGCCGCTTCGAGCTTCCAGAGCTTGGGATTGGTGCCGGCGGGTGCGGGTGGCAGCACCAGCACGCCGATCCGCGCGCCGGGTGCCGCCGCGGCCACGGCGCGACAGGTGGCCTCGCCCGCCGGGTCATCCGCATCCACGAGCCACAGGAAATGTGCCTCCGGCAGCATGCGCACGTTGTCCGTGAGCACGTCGGCCAGCCGCGGGTCGCCCGAGAGGATCGCCTGCGCCACGGCCACGCCCGCGCCAGTCGATGGCGCGCAGGCGGGCTCGCGGCGAGCCACGCGCGCGGCCAGCAGCGCCTTGCTGCCAACGAGCGTGACATATGCCGTGGCCAACGGCACGGCCGGTGTCACCGCGACGCCTGCCACTGCGCCTGCTGCCAGCGCACGAACGCGTCCACGCCGTCGGCAATCGACACCGACGGCGGCCCGAGGTCCGCGAGCATGCGGCTCGAGTCGAAGGTCTTCGACCAGGCGAAGACGCCGACGCCGAAGCGCGTGATCGGCGGCTCGCCCTCGCGGCGAAGGAGCGTCCACACCATCTCGGTGACGCCGGCGGCCGCAATCGCCCAGCGGACCGACACGGTGCGCCGCGGCGCCGGCAGTCCGAGCCGCGCGAACACGTCGAGCAGAAAAGCCTGGATGGGCACCGGCTGGGCGTTCGTCAGGTTGTAGTCGCCCGTGAGATCAGGCCGGAGCGCCAGCGTCAGCAGATAGTCGGCGAGTGTATCCACGTAGATGAGGTCACCCATCGCCGGGCCGTCGCGCCCGGTGTCGAAGAGCGGCAGACGGCCCCGGCGCGCCGCTTCGAGAATGCGCGGAAAGAGCACCGTGTCGCCGGGCCCGAACACGGCGCGGGGGCGCGCGATCGCCCATGAGCCGGCGTACTGCCGCACGAGCGTTTCACCAGCCGCTTTGGTCGCGGCGTAGCGGTTCACGAACGCGGGTCCGATGGGCGTGGCTTCGGTGATGCCGACCTGCGGGCCGTCCCGGTAGAAGACGGAACTCGACGACACGTAGATGAGGCGGGGCCGGCCGTGGGCCTGGCAGTACTCGAGCACGCGCTCGGTGGCCACGACGTTGTCGCGGTGATAGTCGTCGTCGCGGCCCCACGGCGTCGCCCGCGCGGCGGCGTGAATCACGACGTCCGGACGGAAGCCGGCATCGCTCAGGCGCGCGAGCGGCTGCGAGAGGTCGTGCGAGGTGTAGTCGCGGTCCGCGCGGGCGCGCCGCCCCACACCGTGCGTCAGGATGCCACCGCGCTCGCGGGCCCGCGACACCACGCGTCCGCCGACGAAACCCGAGGCGCCAGTGACGAGGATGCGGGTCAGCGCACCAGACACCGGATCCTCCGTCGCTTCTCGGTGAGTGGCGTGTCGGTCCACGGGAGCACCTGCACGAGGGGCGGCACGGCGCCCAGGCGTGCGGTCATCGCGGCGAGTTCGCGGCGCACCGACACGGCGATCGCGTGATCGAGCGGCTGCATGCGCACGCGCCATTCGCCACCGTGTTGTTCGAGGCGATAGTCGCGCAGGCCGGTGACGAGCGCCATGGCACGTCGCACCACGTCCGGAAAAATGGCCTGCGGCCGTCCGTCGGCCCCCGGCCGCCACAGGATGTCGTCGGCGCGCCCCTCGACGGCGGCCAGCGACCGCGTCGGCGATCCGCAGGGGCAGTCACCATCGGCTGCGCGCAGCACGTCGTCGAGGCGATAGCGGGCGACGATCTGCGTCGCGCGCGTGAAGTCGGTCACGATCGGATGGAAGCGTGTGGGTGTGGCGGTGCCGTCGGCGATCCACTCAGGTTCGACATGCAGCACGTCCTCGTTCAGATGGATGCGACCATGGGTGCAGGTCGCGCCGAGGAACCCTTCCGTGGCCTGATACACCTGCTGCACCGGCACGCCCCATGCCGCGGTGATGACCGCGGCATCATCGGGCTCGAGCACTTCGGCCACCGAGACAACCTGGCGCGGGGCAATCAGGAGCGTGCCGTTCGACGCCGCCTCCGCCAGCAGGCGCAGCACCGTGGGCGGCGCCGCCAGCACGTCGGGCCGGCTCGTGTTGAGGCGGGCCATGTGCGCGGCGAGGGGCTCCAGCAGATCGTGGAAGTCGAAGGCGATCCGCCTGCTGCCGAGTGTGGCGTAGAGGTTGCTGTTGGCGCGCAGGAAGAAGGCGATGCGCAGCGGCGCTCCCCAACCGATGATGCGACGGAGCGATCCGGCCGTGAGCAGCCGCGCCAGCAAGACGCCAGCCCAGCGCGCCCGTTCGGTGTCACTCACGAGAAATACGCCGCGCGTGCCCGAGGTGCCGCTCGAGAGGCCCACGGTGATGCCGCCAGGGAGTGTCGGTGCGAAGTTGCGGCTGCGCTCGGCGGCGAGCGCCACCTCGAGCGCGCAGTCGAGCGTCACACCCACGGTGTTGAATTCGGCGAAACGTGCGAGCGTCGTGGCCTTGTCCACGACGGGCAACTCGGCCAGCGTCCGCGGGCGATCGCGGTAGAACGGCGCCCGCGGCAGCACGTGCGCGAGGAACCGCGCGAGTGCGGCCTGCTGCCGCGCCACGAGCCCTGGGCGATCGTGCGGGCGGCGTCCCCAGCGCGCGCCGGCAAACGCCGTGAGAGCGCCAAGCGTCCGCGTGCTCATGGGCGCCTCCGCGCCTGCCATGTCTCGATCGTCGTGGCGCAGTGTGACGGGATGATCGTGAGGCCGGGCTGGCGCGCCGAGACTTCGCCGAGGCCGGCGAGCGTGGCGCAGTAGCGCGCCCAGTCGTCGAAGATGAACCCGGCCAGCCGCGACGGACGCCGCGCTTCGCGCACCGCACGGGCCGACCAGCACGCGTCGGCCGCGAGCAGCACGTCTTCATCGTCGGTCGTGCGCAGCAGCACGCCGAGCTGCGCCGGCGCGTGGCCCGGCAGTGGCACACCCAGCAGGCTGCCATCGCCCAGCAGATCGAAGGCACGTGCGAAGGGTGTCCACGCCGCGCCCAGCTCGCGGACCGGACGCGCATCCACCGGATCGAGGCGCGCGGCGAAGTCGGGCGGCAGCAGCGCGGGAATGACACCGCGCAGCAGCATCCGCAGGGCGCTCGTGCTCCGTGCCACGGCCACATCCGCCTCGAGCGCCGAGAACCGTGCCCGCGGCAGATCGCGCAGCCCACCCACGTGGTCCGCATGCAGATGCGACACGAGCACGCGGGAGATGTCACCCGCCGCGATGCCGTGTGCCGCCAGTTGGGTGAGCAGGCGTTCGTCGGGCGGCAACTCGGGCGGCGTGACCCAGCGGTAGAGACGTTCGGGAAACGGCTGCGTGACGGCGTGGAAACGGTCGGCGTAGCCGGTGTCGTAGAGGATCGGTCCCCGGGTCGGATGGATGATGAGCGCGACGAGCGCCGGAAACTCGACCGCCCGCAGGCCGCCGCCGCGAATCGTCACCCATTCGGGATGCCGGCATCGGCCCACGGACAGCAGATGCAGGGCCACACGCGTCGCGGGTGTCATGACAGATCTCAATGGCGCAGCACGATGCCGCCCATCTGCACACCGGCGCCCGTGCCGATGAGGAGGGCCGTGCCACCGCGGCGCAGGCGTCCGCTCGTGATGGCCTCATGCAGCGCGGTTGGCAGCGATGCCCCCACCTGATTGCCGCGCTCGGCGAAGATATCCACCACCTGCTCGGTGCGCAGGCGCAGCCGACGCCTCATGAACGCCAGCGCGTGGCCGCTCGCCTGATGGGGCACGACCAGTTCCAGATCGGCGAGCGTCACACCCGCCTGCGCGAGCAGGCCATCCACGAAGTCCGCGAGGCGCTCGCCAGCCAGACGGAAGATGACCGGGCCGTCCATGTGGAACTGCGCGAGGGGTGGAAACGGCTGGTCGATGCGGCTCGGATGGTGCCGCGAGCCGCCGCCCGGGATCTCGCACGCGTGCGCGCCATCCGAGAGCGTGAGGAACGACGCGGCGAGGATGCCGCCGCCTGCCGCCGCCGTGAGCCCATCGCCCGCATCCACCACGGCCGCCGCCGCGCCGTCGCCGAAGATGCCGCTCGACTCGAGCCTTGACCAGTCGAGGCCGCACGACGCGACGTCTGACGCCACGATGAGCACGCGGCGATACCGGCCCGAGGCGAGCAGGCTCGACACGACATCGAGCGCCATCAGGAAGCCGAGGCAACTGGCGCCGATGTCGAAGGCCGGAATGCCGCGCGCCGACAGCCCCAGCTCGTGGTGCAGCAGTGCCGCGTTCGACGGCATCGCCTGATCGGGCGTGCCGCTCGCCGCCACCAGGCAGTCGATGTCGTCGAGGGTCAGGCCGGCGGTCTGCAGCGCCATCCGCGCCGCCTCGGCGCCTGGCACCGCCGCTGGACGCCGCTCCACGAAACGGCGCCGCACGCCGGTGCGTTCTTCGATGGTGCCGGCCGGAAGCCCCAGGCGCGCATCGAGCGCGTCGCTCGTGACCGCCTCGCCCGACACGGCGACGCCGGTGCCGAGCACCCGCAGCGGGCGCGCACGGTGAGAGGCGACGGGAGACGACATGACCAGGCCGCCGCCTAACGGTAGACGCCGTCCCACGACCCCGTCGTGACCGTGGCCGAGCGGCGGTCGTCTGACACGCGCGGACGGTTCAGGGTGAAGGTGGTCTCGGGCGTCACGACGGCGTAGTCCATGTAGCCCATGCGGGCGAGGGGACGCATCGCCGCCGTGTCCACGAGGCCGTCTTTCACGACACGTTCGTCGACGAAGATCGCGACCACGTGGCCGAACACCACCGTGGTGCCGGGCTTGCCCTCGAACCCCGGCAGCTCCACCATCTTCCACAGCCGGCACTCGAGCGCGGCCGGGCTCGACGCCACCCGCGGCGGGGCGACGACGAGCGACGGCGCCATCGCAAGGCCCGCCAGTGCGTATTCGCTGACGTCGGGCGTGACGGCCGCCGAACTCAGGTTCATCGCGTCCACCAGATCCTGGCTGGCGATCGAACACGTGAAGTCGCCGGTCGCCTCGATGTTGCGCAGGCTGTCCTTCCGTCCCG
The DNA here is from genome assembly GCA_016789705.1 of Acidobacteriota bacterium. GTDB lineage: Bacteria > Acidobacteriota > Vicinamibacteria > Vicinamibacterales > UBA2999 > CADEFD01. The sequence goes on along the minus strand of JAEUQR010000191.1, from coordinate 10,096 downwards.
ACGAGGCGAACATCACCATCGGCGGCACGTCCGAGACCGCATTGAAGAAGCTGTAGGGGGCGAGGTTCACGACGCCGTCCGGCCCGATAGTGGTGATCCAGCCGATCGGCCGCGGCACCACCAGCGCCTTGAACGGATCGTGCGTGAGTCCGTGTTTCAGGTGCTCGCGGCGCTCGGCGGTGGCGTAGTGCATGGTATGGCTAGTGTAGCGCCGGCCAGATGGCGCTTCGCGCTATCGCCACGCATACGCCTTGTCCCAGGCCAGGAACGCGTCGATGCGGGCCTTGTTCGACGCCATCCAGTCCTGCACGCCGGGCATGCCCACGCCCTGCGATACGTAGTACACGAACGGCTCGACGAAGTCGCGCTCGCGCAACTGCCCGAAGTACGGCACGTAGTACGTCCAGAGGAACATCGAGCGGTCGGCGCCGGCATCGTGGGCCGCCACCGCGTTCAGGTACGAGGTGAACAGGCGCACCAGGCGCGGGCCTGGCGGCGTCTCCGCCGGCATCGACGCGGCGGCAATCTGGCTGAGGGCGATGAAGGTGTCGAGCGGCAGCAGGTTCCCCTCGGTCGTCTTCTTGTCGGGGTTCACGGCCACCTCGAGGCGCCCCTCGGCGCCCTGCCTGACGCTACTGAACAGCAGCGAGTACCACAGTTTGTAGATCTCGGCGGTGCGTGGCGAGGCAGGTTCGAGAATCAGGAAGCGGGAGAACGCCATGACGGCGGGTGTCCGCAGATCGTCGCTCGCGAAGAAGCGGCCGAGCATCTGCTGCGTCGTGGCGTGGGACGGATCGGCCGCCGCGCCGCGCTTCAACGTGGCCAGCGCGCGCTCCGGATCCCGCAGGCCCTGCAGCTCGGCCACCGCCTTGTTGTAGTGCAGCGTGCCGGCGGCGGGCACGAGCGCGATCGCCCGATCGTAGACCTCGACAGCTTTCTTCGGCTCACCGGCCAGGTCGTAGGCGGTGCCGATGAGCGCGAGGCACTTGGCCAGGTCGACCGTGTCGTACTCGGCACTCTTCGCCGCCATCTCGACGCCCTGGCCATACGCGCCCTGCTGGACGTATGCGAGCGCGATTTCGTACATCGCGCCGGCGCTGTCGGGGTTCGCGGCGAGCACCGTCCGGTACTTCGCGATGGCCCGGTCGTATTGCTTCTCGTTGAGCAGGGCGATGCCGGCGTTCAGGACGGCCCGCTCTTCCTCGGTGATCGCGGGCGCCTTCTTCGTGGGGGGCGCCAGCACCGGAACGTCCGCCGGCAGCGGCTGCGCGGTGGCGGGGCTCGCGGCGAGTGCCACGAGGACGAGTACGGTCGCCGCGAGGGTTCGCATGCGGCGAGTATAGGCCAGCGGTCCTGCCGGCCGGCTGGGGCATAATCCCCCGGGTCGACGCCGGGTCGCCACGGTTGCGTGGCCGGTCGGCGCGCGAGGAAGGGTGCAGCCGTCATGAAACGTCTTGGGACTGCCGCGGTGTTTGGTGCCTGCCTCCTGGCGCCTGTCGCGGCCGACGCGCAGAGTGCGAACGCCGCCGCGGCGCCGGGGTCACCGACCGCCGACCGCCTGCCGATCTACGAGATCGATGCCACGTGGCCGCCAACGCTGCCGAACGACTGGATCCTCGGTGACATCCGCGGCCTGTTCGTGGACGACAAGGATCATCTGTGGGTGATCCACATGCCGTCGAGCCTCACACCGCAGGAAATCGGCGCCGCCGTCAAGCCGCCGATTGCGGACTGCTGCTTCCCCGCGCCGCCGGTGCTCGAGCTCGACGCCGAGGGCAAGGTGCTGCGCACGTGGGGCGGCCCCGGCGAGGGCTACACCTGGTACGACCAGGAACACGGCATCTACATCGACCACAACGGGTTCGTCTGGACAGGCACGAGCAACGGGATGCACGTGATGAAGTTCACGCAGGACGGCAAACACGTGCTCACGATCGGCACGCCCGGCGTGAACAAGGGCAGCAACGATCCCGATCACCTGGGCGGCCCGGCGAACTTCTACGTGGAGCCGAAGACCAACGAACTCTTCATCGCCGACGGCTACATCAACAAGCGCGTGGTCGTGTACGACGCCACCACCGGCAAGTACAAGCGTCACTGGGGCGCCTACGGCAAGGTGCCGAACGACACGGAGAAGTACCAGTACCCGGTGCGCGTGAACGAACCGCCGCAGCAGTACTCGACGCTACACGGCCTCGTCGGCTCGAAGGACGGGCTCATCTACGTTTCAGACCGCCGCGGCAACCGCATCCAGGTGTTCCGCCAGAACGGCGAGTTCCTGATGGAGAAGTTCGTGCGGCCCGAAACCGGCGGCTCGGGCAGCGGTTTCAGCCTGCAGTTCTCGCGCGACCCGGAGCAGAGCATCCTCTACCTGATGGACGGCACGAACCAGCGCGTGTGGATGCTGCGCCGCAAGGACCTGGCCATCCTCGACCGCTTCGGCAAGCCCGGCCGTCAGGCCGGCGAGTTCATCCGCGCGCACATGATCGCCATCGACTCGAAGAACCGCATGTATACGGGTGAGGCCGGCAACGGCCGCCGCATGCAGCGATGGATTCTAAAGGGCACGCGTCCGGCCGCCTCGGTGACGCCGCCAAAGCAGTAGTATTCAGTCCCAATCCAAGGAGCACCCATGTCACTGTCACGGATTCTCGTGTCGGCCGCCGGCGTCGGTCTGGCTGCGTTCGCCGTCTCGACGGCCGGCTCGGACGCGCAGGCGCAGGCGCGCCGCGCCACCGTCGCCAACATCATCACCGGCGAGGGCCTGCCGAACCCCACGCCCGTCGTCACGAAGAACTGGGGCACGCTGCCGGCGGGCCGCACGTGGGGCACCTCGGCCGGCGTCGACATCGACCCGAAGGACGGCCACGTGTGGGCCTACGAACGCTGCGGCGCCGGCACGGCCGGCGGCGGCCCGGTGGACTGCGAGAACAACCCCGTCGATCCGGTCTTCAAGTTCGATCGGAAGACCGGCGCCGTACTCGCCAACATCGGCAAGGGCGTGATGGTGACGCCGCACGGCATCCACGTGGACAAGGACGGGAATGTGTGGATTGCCGACTTCGCCGGCAACAAGGCGGGCGACCGCGGCCACCAGGTGCACAAGTTCAGCCCGAAGGGCGAAAAGCTGCTGAGCCTGGGCATCGCCGGCAAACCCGGCAGCGCCGACGGGCAGTTCAACCAGCCGAACGACGTCGTGACCGGTCCCGACGGCAGCATCTACGTCTCGGACGGCCACGACGCGCAGGGCTTCACCACCGCCGCCCAGGTGGCCGAGGGCATCAAGCGCGGCGCCACCTCGCGCATCCAGAAGTTCTCACCCGACGGCAAGTTCATCAAGTCGTGGGGCGGCATCGGCGTGAAGCACGGCGAGTTCCGCACGCCGCACGCGCTCATGTTCGACAGCAAGGGCCGGCTGTGGGTGGCCGACCGCGGCAACCACCGCCTCGAGATCTTCGACCAGAACGGCACCTACCTCGAGTCGCGCTACGCCTACGGCCGCATCAGCGGGTTCTTCATCAAGAACGAACAGGTCTACGCCATCGACTCGGAGTCGGGGCCCTACAACCACGTGGGCTGGCGCAACGGCGTGCGCATCGGGCCGCTCGACGAAGACCGCGTCGTCGCCTTCGTGCCGCCGTTCGAACGCGAGGATCGCGTGTACCAGGGCACGGCCGGTGAAGGCGTGGCAGTTGATGCCGACGGCAACATCTTCGCCGCCGAAGGGCCGAACTCGATCCGCCAGGCCGGCGGCGCATTCACGAAGTACTCGCCGAAGTAGCGCGCGGAGACGGCACGCGGCCGCGGGCGGAGAGTATCCGCTCGCGGCCGCTTTTCATTTGGCGGCGGGACGGAAGACCGACTCTTTCGGAAACGCCGCGTCGGTGATGAAGCCGCGGACGTCGCGCGCCACGGCTTTGCCGTTGGCCATCATGATCCAGTGGTCGTCATCGGGATAGAGCCGCACGCTCAGGTTCGGCACCCACTTGTCGAGCCCGCTCAGATGCCCCGACAGGATGGCCCCGTCCTTCAGCCCCCAGATGACCAGCGTGGGCACGTGAATCGTCGTCGACTTCGCGCCCTTCGTCATCTCGGCCGCTGACCACGAACGCGGAATCGTCGAAGCCGGATGCCGGTCGTTGAACGGCGGATTGCGATGATTGGCGCGGTAGTAGTTCAGCCCCGCCGTGGTCGATCCGGGCTGTGACCAGGCGTCGATCCACATCTGCCGGTCGGCCTCGGTGTAGCGGCCCGCCTTCACTTCCGCGTCCACGAAGCCCGTATGCGCGCGCTGCCTGGCACGTTCGACGGTGTCGTTCTCGTTGATGGGTTGCTCGCCTGGCGCCAGGTACTTGTTGAACACGAAGAAGTAGTTGCTGGCGTAACGCTGCGCCGGGTTCTCGCGCAGCTCGCGCTCCGAAATGAACGGATGGGCGCCGTTCACGATGATGAGCTTCTCGAGCATCTCCGGGTGATACATGGCGAACACCCACGCCACATTCGCCCCCCAGTCGTGCGCGACCAGCGTGAACTTCCGGCCGGGGCCGTTGATGGCCTCGACGAAGCGCCGCACGTCCTCGATGAGGTGCGGCATCGTGTACGGCTCGAGCCCTTCGGGCCGCGACGACAGGTTGTAGCCGCGCATGTCGAGCCCGACGGCGCGATGATCGCGGCCCATCTCGAGCATCTGGTCTTTCCACTGATACCAGAACGAGGGATAGCCGTGCAGGAAAAGCACGAGCGGCCCCTCGCCCACGCTGGCGTAGTGCAGGCGCTGGCCGTTCACCTCCACATAGTGGTCCGTGAACGGCGCCGGGGCCGGCGCGGCCGCGACCGGGAGCGCGTTGGCGAGCAGCCACAGGGTGCTCAACAGGGCGAGTGCGTGTCGCATGGATGCCTCCCGCTTCAGCACGGCTCGAAGCGGACGCCAGATTACCGCCAAACGCCCCGCCGCGGCCGAGCGCGTCAGTGCACAGTCAGAGCCGCCCGACCTGACGCACAATCGGAACAGGGTGCCTCGTTTCGCGCCCGAAGGAGTCGGTATGCGTGCCATCACCTGGATCGTCTCGGGCCTCCTCCTTGCGGGCGTGGGCTGCTCGTCTCCGCAGTCCACGGCACCGGCTTCAACGGCCGCACCCGCCGCGGTGGAGGGCGCGCCACCCGCGGTCACGCCCGCGCCCGGAGCTCCCGCCGAGGCACCGGTGGCGTCGTCTGCCGCGCCGGCGGCGACGACAGTGACTGCGGCGCCCGCGCGGCCTGGCGCCTCGCGGCCCGTGGAAAGCGCGCCCGCGGCTCCGACCGCACCGGCCATGTCGGCACCGCCGGCAGCCACCACGGCAGCCGCCGCGCCAGCCCCTGCGGCTCCGCCCGCGCCCACGGTCCGCGAGGTGACGATTCCCACCGGCACGACCCTGGCCGTAGAACTCCGCACCGCGGTGGCCTCAGACACGAGCGCGGTCGAAGACCGCGTGCAGGGCGTGCTTCGGCGCGCCCTCGTGGTGGACGGCGTGGAGGTCGTGCCGGCCGGCGCGGCCGTGAGCGGTGTCGTCACCGAGGCGCTGCGCTCGGCGCGCGTGAAGGGCCGGGCGCGCCTGGCGCTGCGTTTCAACTCGATCACGATCGACGACGCGCCCACGGCCATCGGCACCGCCGCGATCGCACGCGAGGCGGAAGGCACCAAGAAGGAAGACGCCGCGAAGATCGGCATCGGCGCGGGTGCGGGCGCCGTCATCGGCGCCATCGCGGGCGGCAAGAAGGGCGCGGCGGTGGGCGGCGCCGTGGGTGCGGGGGCCGGCACCGGCGTGGTGCTCGCCACGCGCGGCGACGAGGTGACACTCGCCGCCGGCACGTCACTGACCACGACGCTGACGCGTCCGCTGGTGGTGCAGGTGCCCGTGCGCTGAGCGTCAGAATCCCTTCGCGAGGCCGGTGAGCCGCGGGTCGCTCTGCCCGAACCAGCGGCCGTCACGACGTTCGATGGTGGCGCCGATGCTGCCGCCGTCCACGTCCTTCACGTCGCGCACGGTGTGCCCGAGGCGGCTGAGCTCGGCCAGGCCGGCCGCGGTGAAGCCCTGCGTCTCGACGAAGAGCGCGTCGGGCAGGTGCTGGTGATGCATACGAGGCGCCCGCATCAGCGCCGATACGCCGAGGCCGTAGTCCAGGTGGTTCGAGATCGCCTGGAACACCGTGGTGATGATGAACGGCCCGCCACTCGCGCCGGTGACGAGCTGGGGCCGGCCGTCGGCACCGAGCACGATCGTGGGTGACATGGCGGAGAGCATGCGCTTCCCAGGCGCAATCGCATTCGCCTCACCCTGCACGAGCCCGAACATGTTGGGCGTGCCGGGCTTGGCGGCGAAGTCGTCCATCTCGTTGTTGAGCAGGAAGCCCGCCCCGGCCACCGTCACCGCCGAGCCGTACCAGCCGTTGATGGTGGTCGTGAGCGCCACGGCATTGCCCTGCGCGTCGGTCACGGAGAAGTGTGTGGTCTGCCGGCTCTCGGCTGGCGCGGGGTGTCCCTTCACCTCCGACGACGGAGTGGCGCGATCCGGCGAGATCGTGGCCCGCAGCGAGTCACTGAACGCGGGCGCGAGCAGCGCCGCCTGATCGAAGGTCACGAAGTCCGGATCGGCGATGACCTCGTTGCGCACGGCGAACGCGCGCCGCATGGCCTCGGCCTGCAGGTGCAGGGCGCGAGCGGTGTGCCAGCCCGCCGCTTTCAGATCGTAGGCCGCGAGCTGCTGCGCGATGAGCGCGATCGTGAGCCCGCCGGATGACGGCGGCGGCATCGATACGATCTGGTGGCCGCGATACGTGACGCCCACCGGCGTGCGCCACTTCGGCTCGTACTCTTCCAGATCCCTGGCCGTGATGATGCCCTTGCCGCGCCTCATCTCGGCCACGAGCAGCGATGCCGTCTCGCCCTCGTAGAAGCCGTCGCGGCCCTGCTCGGCGATACGGCGCAGCGCCTTGCCCAGATCGGGGTTCACGAGACGCGCGCCCTTCGCGAGCGGCGTGCCGCCGGGCGTGAAGAGCGCGGCAGACGCCGGGAACTTGCGCAGGCGCTCGGCCTCCGAGCGGATGACCATGGCGGCGTAGTCATCGACCTCGAAGCCTTGGTCGGCCAGGCGGATCGCCGGCGCGATGAGCGACGCCCAGGGCTTCGAGCCGAGCTTCTGATGTGCGGCCCACAGCCCGGCGACGCTGCCGGGCACGCCCGACGCGAGGTGGCCGGTGATGGAGCGATCGCCCGTGGAGCCGCGCGGGTCGAGATACATGTCGCGGCTCGCCGCCGCCGGAGCCGTCTCGCGGAAATCGAGTGCGTAGGGCTCGCCGTTCACGTGCGCCACCATGAACCCGCCGCCGCCGATGTTGCCGGCGCTCGGCAGCACCACCGCGAGCGCGAACGCCGTGGCCACCGCGGCATCCACCGCGTTGCCGCCGTCTTTCAGCACCGCGACACCCACCGCGGTGGCCAGCGACTGATCGCTCACCACCATGCCGCTCGCGGCTTCAGCGGCCGGCGCCGTGAGCGGATACGGCCACGCCTCGGGCACGGCCGGCACGACCGGCGCCGACGCGGCCGGGGTTGTCGCCGCGGGCGTGGATGCCGCGGGCGGCGGTGCACCTTTGCAGCCGGTGAGAGTGACGAGGACGAGAACGACGAGCGCGCGGAGAGGACGGGTCACGGCGGTGAGGATACCTCGTGTCGTCACGCCGCCGCCGTTGAGCGTTGCCGCAGCAGTTGCGTGGCTACGACGTCCGGCCGTCGGCTCCGATGAGTCGCGTCGGTCACTCGCCACCGCGCGGCCACGAGCCGCTGTGTTGACCCGGCGTCCAGGCGGCGAGCGACTATGAGTCGTCGTCGCGCAAGGAACCGACACTCGCGCCGGGAGTGCGGGCGACACGCAGGGTAGGGGATGGGGGTCCCCAGAAGTGCTTTGGACGGCAGGACAAGTCGCCGGAAGGCGCGAGTGACCGACGCGACTCATCGGAGCCGACGCCTGGATGCCGCGTCAACACGGCGGCAACATGCGTGAGCTTCCAGGCGCATACGCCGGCCATCCCCGCCGTATACTCCCGCGCATGTCCCTGCCGCTCTCGTGGCCTCGCGTCGCCGTCGTCCTGCTGCTCGCCTCCGCACCCCTCACCGCGCAGCACGGCGCGCCGTCCGGCGAGTGGCGCACCTACGGCGGCGATCTCGGGCACACGCGCTACGCGGCGCTCGACCAGATCACGGCCGCCAACTTCGGCAGCCTCGAAGTGGCATGGCGCTTCAAGACCGACAACCTGGGCCCGCGGCCGGAATTCACCTTCCAGTCCACGCCGCTCATGGTGAAGGGCCGGCTCTACTCCACCGCCGGCTCACGCCGGGCCGTCGTGGCGCTCGATGCCGCCACCGGCGAACTGAAGTGGAGCTATTCACTCGACGAAGGCCGCCGTGGCGCCGCCGCGCCGCGACAACTCTCGGGCCGCGGCCTCTCGTACTGGACCGACGGCGCCGAAGAACGCATCCTCTACGTCACGCCGGGCTATCGGCTCATCGCGCTCGACGCCGCCACCGGCTTTCCCGTGTCCGGCTTTGGCGAGCAGGGCATCGTCGACCTCAAGCAGAACTTCGACCAGGACCTGAACCTCGAGACGGCGGCCGTGGGCCTGCACGCCACACCGATCGTGGCCGGCAATGTCGTCATCGTCGGCGCGGCCTTCGAAACCGGTGCCAACCCGAGGAGCAAGATCAACGTGAAAGGTTACGTGCGCGGGTTCGACGTGCGCACGGGCAAGCGGCTGTGGATCTTCCGCACCATCCCCAGCCCCGGCGAATTCGGCAACAACACGTGGAAGCAGGATTCGTGGGCCTACACCGGCAACACCGGTGTGTGGGCGCAGATCTCGGTGGATGAAGAAGCCGGGCTCGCCTACCTGCCCGTGGAGCTGCCCACGCACGACTACTACGGCGGCCAGCGTCCCGGCGACAACCTGTTCAGCGAGAGCCTCGTGGCCGTGGACCTGAAGACGGGCGCGCGCAAGTGGCACTTCCAGCTCGTGCACCACGGCGTGTGGGACATGGACATTCCCTGCGCCCCGATCCTGGCCGACGTGATGATCGATGGACGCCTGCGGAAGATCGTGGCGCAGCCGACGAAGCAGGCGTTCCTCTACGTGTTCGACCGCCTCACGGGCGAGCCCATCTGGCCGATCGTGGAGCGGCCGGTGCCGCAGGGTGACGTGCCCGGCGAACACTACGCGCGCACGCAGCCGATTCCATCGAAGCCGCCCGCCTACGATCGCCAGGGCTTCGCGGTGGACGACCTCATCGACTTCACACCGGCGCTGCGCGCACAGGGCGAAGCGGCGATTGCGAACTACCGCATCGGGCCCATCTTCACGCCGCCGTCGCTCAGCCGGGCCGACGGCCCGATTGCCACGCTCATCATGGGCGCGCAGGGGGCGGCCACCAACTGGCCCGGCGGATCGTTCGACCCCGAGACCGGCCTGCTCTACGTGGCATCGGAAAGCTCGCCGCGACCGATGGGACTCGTGCCGGCGCCGCCCGGCACCTCCGACCTGCCGTATCACCAGGGCACGGTGCTGTCGGGGGCGCGGCGATCCGGCGGCTCGGGTTCGGCCACGGCCGAGGCCGGCGGCGCCAACCCCGCGCTGAGCGTGCAGGGCCTGCCGCTCGTGAAGCCACCCTACAGCCGCATCAGCGCCATCGATCTCACGAAGGGCGAGATCCGCTGGCAGGTGCCACACGGCGCCACCCCCGATCTGCTGAAGAACCACCCCGCGCTCAAGGGCCTCGACGTTGCGCCCACGGGACGGCCGGGCAACAACGTGGGCACCCTCGTGACGAAGACGCTCGTGATTGCCGGCGAAGGCAACTACGGGCCGACGCCGTCGGGCACACGCGGGGCGATGCTGCGTGCCTACGACAAGGCCAGCGGCCGCGAGGTGGCGGCCGTGCAGATGCCGGCGCCGCAGACGGGTTCGCCGATGACCTACATGCTTGGCGGACGCCAGTACCTGGTCATCGCCATCAGCGGCCCCGGCTACAGCGGCGAGCTGCTCGCGCTGCGCCTGCCAGCGTGGTGAC
>JAEUQR010000184.1 GCA_016789705.1 Acidobacteriota bacterium | reverse complement strand
GACGGCATGCCGGTCGACGACACGAAATCGGTCATCTCGCTGCACCTGCTCGGCATGTACGTGCCGTCGCTTGCGAGCGGCTGGCTCATCCGCACGCTGGGCGTGCGGCCGCTGATGCTCGCCGGCCTCGCGCTCATGGGCCTCTGCGTGGGCATCAGCGCGTTCGTCGGCCAGCACTTCGTGCACTACGCGTCGGCGCTCGTGCTGCTCGGCATGGGCTGGAACTTCCTGTTCGTGGCCGGCACGACGCTGCTCACGACGAGTTACGCGCCCTCGGAGCGCTACCGCGCGCAGGGCCTCAACGACTTCGTCGTCTTCGGCACCCAGGCGGCGGCGTCGCTCGCCGCCGGACCGGCCGTGACCCGTCTGGGCTGGGCCTCGCTCAACCTGGCGAGTGTGCCGCTCCTCGTGCTCATGGCCGGCGCCGTCTGGTGGCTGGGCGTGGCCAGTCGGACTAGGCGCCCGGCAGCCGTCGCGCCTTGAACACCGGGTAGACGACCGACCGCTCAGCGGCGCCGAGCGTGCGCAGCACGTCGTCGAACAGACCCCAGCCCACGAAGCCGTCGCGGGCCTGCGGCTCGAGGTAGTAGAAGGCGGCGTTCGCCATCGGCTGCGCCATGTCCACCACGAACGATCCGGCCGGGAACTCCTTCGTGAGCACCGGCGAGAACGAGCCGTCGAGGGTGGTCATGTCGTAGCCGGCGCGCCGCACCGTGTACATCCGGTCGATGGTGAACTGCTCACCCTGCACCTTCACCGGCGCGGTCAGGGTCGTCACCTTGATGTTCTGCAGGCGGAGCTTCGCCGCCACCGCGCTCATCATCGGCGGCAGCACGTAGGCGCGCGGCACGGTGGCCGTGCGCGTGCCCACGGGTTTCGTCAGGTCGTCGACGCCGCGCACGAGCTCCGGCGGACCGGATGCGGTGCCCGGCTTCGTGCCGAGCATGCTCGTGCCGGGCAGGTACATAGGCTCGTTCGTCCGGTACGCGAGCAGGTCGATCGTGCCGGCCGAGCGGTACTCGCCGTCGAGGAAGTTCGTGAGCGTGCCCTGCTCGGCGCCCGCCAGCACCGCCGCCACCGTGTCGTCGTCGGCCTTCTTGGCGATGGCCTGCATCTCGGCGCCGTGCGCCTTCACGTAGTCGACGAGCGCCGCGACGTAGGCATACTGCGCGTAGATGCGCCGCTCGAACGTGGGTTGGCCGGGTGTCTCGGTGATGATGGCGAAGCGGTTCCGGAGCCCGTAGGCGTTCACGAGCATCTTCGCTTCCACCGTCCAGGCCGCGCGGTCGTGGCTCCACGCCGTCGGCGGCCAGGTGTCGGGTGTTGCGAGCGCGTGGGTGAACACTTCGAGGCCGAAGCCCGAGCGTACGGCCTCGCGCACGGCGGGGAAGAGCGTGTCGGTCATGTAGTCGCGCGGACCCGGGGCGGCGGCCGGGATGGTGGCCGTGCCGTAGGTGTTGGCGTAGCCGTGATTCACCCGGCTCATCAGGTGCCCGTCGAGGAACAGCAGCGGATCCCAGGCATTCAGCGTACGGATGAGGCCCTGCGACTCGACCGAGGTGAGCTTCGCGCCCTCGCGGTTCAGGTCGAGTCCCTGCGAGTTCTCGCGCACGCCCTGGATGTGCGGCGTCACGCTGCCGTAGCCGCCGTCCTGAGTGACGAAGGTGTCGGTGCCGTCCACGTTGTAGACGGGCGCGATCATCACGATCACTTTGTCGAGGAGCGCCTTGCGCGCGCCGGCGCCGAGATCACGCGCCAGCATCACGAGCGCCTCGGCCGCTTCGGGCTCGGGCGGGTGAATGTTGCCGAGCAGGAAGACCACCGGCTTGCCCGAGGCCTTCGCCTGCGCCGGTGTCGTGACGCGCGGGTTGGCGAAGATCATGACCGGCGCGGCCTTCCGCAGCGGGCTCAGGAACATCGTCTCGACGTGCAGGAACTCGGTCTTGAGCTTGAGCGCCGCGATCCATTCGTGGAGCTGCAACGTGGACGTCGTCCGCGTGAAGCGCGTGCGCTCGGGCACGGTGAGCAGATCGGCAGGCCACTTGCCATTCCAGCCGGCGGGCACCTCGTCGCCCCAGTAGATCGTGCGGGTCTGCGCGTCGGGATCGGATGTCATGGCGAGGATGGTGAGCAGGAGGAGGGCCGCGGCGCGGCGGGGGCCGGACATGGTGACCACATTGTGGCCCATCTGCCCGCCGCCGCATCGCTCCGCCGTCCGGCTCAGGCCGCGCGGCTACCGGGCCAGCGCTGACGTCAGGTCCACGCCCACGAGGAAGTCGCGCACCTGGCCGTCGTTGTCCATGGTGACGAATACGTAGGCGGGATTGTCGGCCGAGGCGCCGACGTCTTCGAGCAGCTTGCGCCAGCGTGCCGGGTCCGCGCTGTCGACCACCTTCGCGAAGACGGCCGTCACCGTCAACCGGCGCTGCGCGACCCGAAGCGGCCGTCGCTCCGCGGTGTCGTCACGGAAGACACGACCCGTGGACAGCCAGATGGAGCGCACGCGGAAATGCGGCAGATTGCAGAGCACGCGCACCTCGCCGGCCACGACCTGCACGTCGTCGAGCGACATCCGCGGCGGCTTGAGGCGGCCGACCGGCGTGCGCTCGGCGTAGATCGCCAGTTCCTGCGGCCCGTCGGGCGTGCCCACGAACATCCCCGGCAGAAGGTCCTGCGCGCCGGCAGCCGCTGGCGCGACGGCCAGGAGCCACGCCGCAATCACACCGGCGAGGCGCGCACGCCACCCCCTTGTCATGGCCGTCCACTCACGACGGGAATCTCGACCCGCGATGGATACCGCGCCGACCGGTGAATGCGGTGCGTGGCTTTCACGAAGTCCTTCTCCTCGGCGTCGAAGATGCTCTTCGTGAACGTCTGCGGGTTGCGATCGATGATCGGGAACCACGTGCTCTGCACCTGCACCATCAGGCGGTGGCCGGCCTTGAAGGTGTAGTTCTGTGTGTGCAGGCTGAAGGTGTAGGGCTGCACCGTGCCGGCGGGAATCGGCGCCGGCGTCTCGAAGCCCTGCCGGTAGCGGCCGCGGAACACCTCGTTCGACACCATGAGCTGATATCCGGCGAGCGTCCAGTTCTCCGGATACTGTTCGGGGTAGACGTCGATGAGCTTCACGATCCAGTCGGCGTCGGTGCCGGTCGTGGAGGCAAAGAGCTTCGCCACGACCTCGCCGGCAATCGTCACGTCGTTGGTGAGGGGCGCGCTCTCCCAGCTCAGCACGTCGGCGCGGTCGTCCACGAAGCGCTGGTCTTCGACCAGCCACGTGGACCACTTCGAGCCGCCGGCGAAATACGTGGGCTGGATCGGGCGCTGGCGATAAGGCACGGGATGCGCCGGGTCTGACACGAAGGTGTCGGCGCCGGTCGTGCCGGGTGCCGGCGGCGTGCCGATGGCGAGGGTTTCGCTGGCGCCGAAGTACAGGCCCACGGTGGTCGTGGCCTTGGCCGGCGGCCACTGGTCCCACCGCTGCCACTGGTTCGTGCCGGCCTCGAAGGTGAGCGCTTCCGGGAAGTCGCGCGGGCCCCGGTCTTTGAGGAAGTGGGCGAAGAAGCGCGCCTGCACCTCGTCGCGGAAGTACGCCGCTGTGTCGCTGCCGAAGCCGATGGGGCCGAGCGCCGAGCCGTCGCGCGTCCAGCCGCCGTGGTTCCACGGTCCGACCACCAGGTAATTCATGTTCCCGGTGTCGTGCTTCTCGAGCGCCTCGTAGATCGTGAGGGGCCCGTAGAAGTCTTCCTGATCCCACCAGCCGGCCACGTTCAGGGTCGGCACCTTGACCGCGCGGATGTGCGGCACCATCGTCTGCCGCTTCCAGAACGCGTCGTAGTCGGGATGCCGCACGTAGTCGTTCCACGTCGGGATGCTCTCGCGCAGGTACTTGCGGTTGACGGTGCCGAGCGGCCCGAGCGAGAGGTACCAGTCGAACGTGTCGTAGCGATCGAACTCGAAGTTCTTCACGTCCTTGCCGGATTCCATCATCGTGGCGTATTCGAACGCGTAGCTCAGACGGAAGGCGCCGTTGTGATGGAAGTCGTCGCCGAGCCACATGTCGGCGGGGGAGGCCTGCGGCGAGATCGCCTTGAGGGCCGGGTGCGGTTCGATGGCGCCCATGATGGTCGTCCAGCCGTCGTAGCTCACGCCGAGCATGCCCACGCGTCCGTTGTGCGCCGGCACGTTCGCGAGCAGCCACGCGATCGTGTCGTAGGTGTCGGTGCCTTCATCCAGGCTCGTCGCGTCGCCTGGGGCGCGGGCCGGACGCTGCATCACGAACTCGCCCTCGCTCCGGAACTTCCCGCGGATGTCCTGGAACACGAAGATGTAGCCGTCCTCCGCGAGTGCCTTGTAGTAGCGGGTGAAGGAGCCGGCGGCGCCGTCGATGCCGTAGGGCGTGCGGCGGAAGATGAGCGGCAGCGGACCGGCCTGGTTCCTGGGCGTGAAGATCTTCGTGAACAGCTTCACCCCGTCGCGCATCGGAATCATCGCGTCGCGCACCGTGAAGGCGGCGGCAGGATCGGGCGCGGCGGGCTGCCGGGCGATGAGTGCCACGGCGGTGATGGCGATGGCGGCTGCGACCAGGACGACGGGGCGGGAGCGGCGGGGCGCGGACGGCATCGCCGGAGTATACGACCGCCCCGGCGCGCGGGCGCTACCGCGCCAGCGCCGGGTAGGTGAAGAACAGCAGGTGCAGCGTGTTGAGCGCCGTGTGCGCCAGGATGGCGGCCACGATCGAGCCGGTGATGGCGTAGACGAGGCCGTAGCCGAGGCCGGCCACCGTCGCGAGCGCCACGTAGACCCAGCCGCCGCCCACGTGGGCGAGGCCGAAGAGCGCGGCCCCGCCGGCGAGCGCCGTCCAGCGCGACTGCTGGGTGGGGCCGAGCCATGTCTGCAATCCGCCCTGGATCACATGGCGGAACACGGCCTCTTCCGGCAGCGCGGTGAAGAAGATCATGCTGGCGAGCCACGCGGGCCACCACACCGGCAGTTTCGGATCCCAGCGCGCGTACCCCGCGGCCACGGTGAGCCCCATCACGACAATCGCGATGATCGCAAGGCGCCAGGTGACAGCGGGCGTGGCGCCGCGCGGGGCCCGCCGCAGGGCGCGTTCCGGCGCGAAGAGCCCGAGCAGGAAGAGGCCGAGCACCCCTTTGTCGAAGTTCAGGAACTTCGTGTAGGGCTCGGCGTCGGCGCTGAGGCGCACGCCGTCGAGGAGGCGCGGGTTGTCGAAGCCGGGCACCGCGTGCAGCAGCAGGCCACCGCTCAGCGCCAGCATGAGCGCCAGGGCGAAGCCGCGCAGGCCGCCATCGGGCACCTGATAGCCGACGCGCGTGGCGGTGATGAGCACGAACATCGCCACGAGCCCCGGTGTCGTGACGACCTCCGCCATCTGCGCCGCCAGCAGCGCCACGGCGAAGGGCAGCACCCAGAGCGAGCGCGCGTGCGGCGAGAACCAGACGCGCGGCGCCCACAGCGCCAGCATCGCGGCGGCGAGCGCCACGAAGGTGGTGACGACCGGAGCAGAGAGCGGACTCAGCACACGCGCGGGCGCGCCACTGGCGCTCCTAGCGGCCGCCGGGGCGAGCCGGCTTGCGCGTGGATGTGGTGGCCGGCGCCGGCAGGCCCGTGGGTGGGCCGATGATGGCCTGGTTCACGAGCGTGCGCACCCGCGTCGTCAGGTTCGTCGGGCCGGCCGGCAGCAGCTGGCTCATGAAGACCACCACCAGTTGCTCGGCGGGATCCGCCCAGTAGGTGGTGTGGTACGCGCCGCTCCACGAGAACTCGCCGGCGGCGCCATAGCGCGGCGCCCGGCCTGCCTGCTCGACCACCTCGAAGCCGAGGCCCCAGCCGAGCGCGCCGTTCTGGTAGAGCGTGCCCACGTGGTTCGAGGTCATGAGTTTCACGGTCGTGGGGCTCAGCAGCCGCACGCCCTCGAGTTCGCCGCCGTTGAGCAGCATCTGCATGAAGCGGGCGTAGTCGTGCGCGGTCGAGAGCAGCCCGGCGCCGCCCGAGAACGCCACGCGGGGACCGCTGACGTAGGCGCCCTGGCCGGAATGCGGCAGGGTGCTCACGGCAGGCTTGCCCTCCTCGGCACGGACGATCGTGCCGTCGGCTCCGACGGCATACACGGCCGCGAGCCGGGACGTCTTCTCCGGCGGCAGGAAGAAGGCCGTATCCACCATCTTGAGCGGCGTCGCGATGTGCTCCCCGATGAACGCCGCGAGCGTCTGTCCGCTCACCCGTTCGATGACGTTGCCGAGGATGTCGGTGTTGTAGCCGTAGACCCAGCGCTCACCCGGCTGCGCCTCGAAGGGCAGCGTCGCGAGCGTGTCGATCCACTTCGTCATCGGCTCGGCGCGGTCGGCGAAGTACCACTGCGTGAAGCCGGCGCGCGAATACCACGGTTCGAGGGCGCCGCCGCCGTAGGAGATGCCGGCGGTGTGGGTGAGCAGGTCGCGAATCGTGATCTGGCGGTTCGCCGGCACGACGGCCACGCGCCCGTTCACCGTGCCGAGCACGGTGGTCTGCGCGAACCCGGGGATGACCTTCGACACCGGATCGGAGATCGAGAGCCGCCCCTCTTCGACGAGCATCATGATGCCGACGCTGACGACGGCCTTGGTCATCGAGGCGATGCGGAAGATCGTGTCGGGCGCCATGGCCGCGCCGGCCTCGCGGTCGCGCTGGCCGGCGGCTTCGAGATACGCCACCTGACCGTTGCGGACGACGAGGGTGACCGTGCCGGCCACCTGCCTGGCGTCCACGGCGTCCTTCATCACGCGCGTGAGCCGGGCGAGCCGTTCACTCGAGAGACCCACGGCTTCAGGCGACGCCGCCTTCGGAAGCGCCTGCGCACGGAGCGGGACGGCGGCAAGGGCGAGCGCGACGAGCGCGGCGGCCGCGCGGAGGGTGAGACGCATCATGACGGCAACTCCCGGCGGTCGGCGATGAAGTAGAGCGGACGCTTCATCGATTCGA
Organism: Acidobacteriota bacterium; assembly: GCA_016789705.1. Taxonomy (GTDB): domain Bacteria; phylum Acidobacteriota; class Vicinamibacteria; order Vicinamibacterales; family UBA2999; genus CADEFD01. The sequence goes on along the minus strand of JAEUQR010000184.1, from coordinate 54,203 downwards.
CGAAGCTCTTGGTGAGGTAGACGCCCACGGTGCCGATGGCGAGGATGATGAGCCCGCCAAGCAGCGCCAGCACCGCCGTGGCCAGGTGGATCGCCTGCAGCGTGCGGTCGGGGTCCGGCGGCACCCACAGCGTGCGGACGAGGATCACGGCGGCGAGACCGGTGATCGTGGCGCCGAGCATCACCACCAGCTGCAGCGGCACTTCCGAGTAGCCGACGAGGACATGGAAGGCCATGCGCGCCGAGCGATAGAGCGAATAACCGCTGGTGCCGCCGGCGCGCGGCTGGTGCTGCACGTCGATGGTCGTCGTGGGCACGCCCATGATGGCCATGATGGCGTTGACGTTGCGGGTGCGCTCGCGGTACTCGCGGAAGAGCGCCACGGCGCGCCGCGACAGCAGACGGTAGTTGCCCACGCGATGGTCGTACCGCACCTTCACGAAGAACTGCACGAGCGCGTAGAAGAGGCGGGCCAGCGTGCGCTTGAGGAAGGCGTCCTGCCGGCGCAGCCGGCGGGTGAGCACCATGTCGGCGCCGGTCGTGCGGGCGGCGTCGATGAGGGCTGCAAGCGCGCCCGGATCGTCCTGCAGGTCGCAGGCGATGATGGCTACATGGTCGGCGTCCACCGCGTCGAGGCCGGCCGTGATGGCCACGTGTTCGCCGTAGTTGCGGATGAGCCGCAGCGCCGTCACGCGCGGCGCCCGCGCGAAGCCCTCGACGATCGCCCACGAGCGGTCGGCGCTGCCGTCGTCCACGTAGACGATCTGCCAGTCGTCAGTCAGTGCGGCAAGGGCCGCCGTGAGCCGCCGGTGCAGCTCCTCGAGCGTTGATTCCCCCCGGTAGACCGGCACCACGACGCCCAGCTTTGCCACGGTGGACACTATACCTTCTGGGGGCTGGGGGCTGGCGCGTGCAGCGTCTCGCTACGAAATGACGCACACACATGCGAAGCAAGTGCATCGCGCCGTTGCGGCGATGCAACCGCGTGACCCTGCCCGCGCCAGCCCCCAGCCCCCAGCCCCTAGCCCCAAAGTAAGATCCCTTCATGGCGGCCATCAGATTCGCGGCGGCGGTGGGGGTGCTCAGCATGGTGGTGGGATGCGGCGGTAACGGAGACTCGGCGGCCCCGGGGCCGGCGCGCACGGTGGCGCCCTACGGCGCGTGGGCCTCGCCGCTCTCGGCGGCGCGAGCCACGGCCGGCGCGCTGCGCCTGGGGCAGATCGCGGTGGACGGCGATGACGTCTACTGGCTCGAAGGCCGGGCGTCTGAAGGCGGCCGCAACGTGCTCGTGCGCGCCTCGGCTGGGGCCCCGCCCGTGGACGTCTCGCCGCGCGACTTCAACGTGCGCACCCGCGTGCACGAGTACGGCGGCGCGGCCTACACGGTGCACCAGGGCACCATCTACGCCTCGAACTTCGCCGATCAGAAGCTCTACGCCTTCACCGCCGGTCAGGCGCCGAAGGCCCTCACGCCCGAGGGGTACTTCTACGCGCAGTGCCGCGTGGACGTCCCGAGGAAACGCCTGATCTGCGTGCGCGAAGATCACACGAAGGGCGACGCGCAGCCGTCGGCCGCCCTCGTGGCGATTCCGCTCGGCGCCTCGGCCCCCTCGGCGGGTGTCGTGCTGGCGTCGGGCGCCGACTTCTATTCCGATCCGGCCCTGAGCCCCGACGGCACGCGCCTCGCGTGGCTGCAGTGGGATCACCCGAACATGCCGTGGGACGGTACGTCGCTCTATCTCGCAGACCTCGATGCGCGCGGCATCCCGAAGGCGCCGGTGCGTATCGCCGGCGGGGCGGAAGAATCGATTTTCCAGCCGTCGTGGTCGCCAGACGGGGGGCTCTACTTCGTGTCGGATCGCACCGGCTGGTGGAACCTCTACCGCCAGCAGGGTAGCGTGTCGGAACCCGTGCACGCGATGCAGGCGGAGTTCGGCAAGCCGCAGTGGGCGTTCGGCATGACCACCTACGCGTTCCAGTCCGACAACCGCCTCGTCGTGACGTGGACCGAGCAGGGCCGCTGGCGCATGGGGCTGCTCAACCTGGAGCCGCGCCGGCTGGAGCGGCTCGACCTGGCGCTCGATCCGCTCGAGGCGCTCGTCTCGACATCGCGCGCGGCTTACTTCGTGGGCGGCTCACCCACGGAAGGGCCGGCCATCACGCGCGTGAGTTACGGCGGCGTCGAGGCCGAGATCCTGCGGCGTTCGCGCGAAGACACGCTCGAAGCGGCCTATGTGTCGGCGCCGGAAGCCATCACGTTCGACAGCGCGGGGCAGGAGACACACGCCTTCTACTATCCGCCGGTCAATCCGGCGTTCGAGGCGCCGGCCGGCACGGCGCCGCCGCTCCTCGTGCTCAGCCACGGCGGACCCACCGGCGCCACCGATCCCGTGTTCGATCCGGAGGTCCAGTTCTGGACGACGCGCGGCTTTGCGGTCATCGACGTGAACTACGGCGGCAGCACCGGCTACGGACGCGCCTACCGCAAGCGCCTGAACGGCCAGTGGGGCATCGTGGACGTGCGCGACGCGGTGAACGCCGCGAAACATCTGGTGGCGGCCGGCAAGGCCGACCCGGCGCGCCTCATCACCCGCGGCGGGAGCGCCGGCGGCTACACCACGCTCGCGGCGCTCACCTTCCACGACACGTTCAAGGCCGGCGCGAGCTACTACGGCATCAGCGATCTCGAAGTGCTGGCGAAAGACACGCACAAGTTCGAGTCGCGCTACATGGACTCGCTCGTGGGGCCGTATCCGGCGATGCAGGCGACCTATCGTGACCGCTCGCCCATCCACTTCGTGGACAAGCTCAACTGCGCGCTCATCCTGCTGCAAGGGCTGGAAGACAAGGTGGTGCCGCCGAGCCAGTCGCAGATGATGGCCGACGCGGTGCGCAAGAAGGGGCTGCCCGTGGCCTACGTCACCTTCGAGGGCGAGCAGCACGGCTTCCGCAAGGCGGAGAACATCGTGCGCGCCCTCGAATCGGAACTCTACTTCTACGGCAAGGTGTTCGGCTTCACGCCCGCCGACACGCTTGCCGCCGTGACGATCGACAATCTGAAGGACTAAGGGATTTGTAACGGGGTCTGTCACGGTCACCGAATCGTGACAAACCGTGACCGTGACAGACCCCGTTACAAATCCCCCTGGCCGCTAGAACTTGATCGTGAGCCCGGCCGTGGCGCGCCAGAAGTCGAACTTCGGCAGCGGCAGATCGCCGAGACCGGCGATGTCGTCCCACGAGACGTCGCCCGTCTGGAAGCGGCGGAGGTCGGCCCGCAGGCCGATGTTCTCCGACGGAAACAGGTAGACGCCGCCGCCCACGTTCCAGGCGACGTCCTGGGCGCTGGCGCTCACGATGTTGCCGAGGAACGGCAGGTCCACCGACCCGGTGACCTTCACCACGCCGACGCCGGCCGAGGCGTACGGCTGCACGGGGCCGACCGGCGTGCGCAGCACGAGGTTGCCCATGTAGGTCGTGACGTTCGCCTCGACGTCGATGTTGGCCACGTTCAGGTTCTCGAGACCGCCGAGCGAGATGCGCGAGGCGTCGAACTCGATCCCGAGCAGACCGCCGAAGGTCACGGCGGCGCCGAAGGTGCCCTTGTTCGTCTCGTTGATGCGCGTGGCGCCGCCGAACGCCGTGGCGCGCAGATCGGCCGAGGCGGCGGCGGGGGCGAGCACGGCGGCGAGGGCGGCCGTCGCGACAGCGGTGCGGATGAGATGGTGTAGGTATCGCATCTCTCCACTCTAACCGCTCCTCGCCCGGCGCCGGGCGGAACTCGGGCCGGTGCCGTGTCGTATGGCTTCCCATGCACGACCTGCGCCTTGCCGTTCGCATGCTGGGCCGCCAGCCCGTCACCTCGGCCCTCGCGGCGGTCGCGCTCGCGCTCGGCATCGGCCTCACGACGGTGATGTTCAGCATCCTGAACGGCGCCGTGCTGCGGGGGTTGCCGTTCGCCGAGTCGGACCGCCTGCTCCACATGGCGCCCTTCGACGTCCGCGACCAGGACGACTTCGACGCGACGCCGTGGGAGTTCACGGCCTGGCGCGGGCGCCAGCAGTCGTTCGAGGATCTGGCCGGTTTCTATGTGGCGAATGCCAACGTGGTCGGTCCCGACGGCACGCCCGAGCGTTACCGCGCCGCCTGGATCACACCCAACACTTTGCGGGTGCTCCGCGCCCGGCCCTTGCTCGGACGCGATTTCGATAACGACGCCGGCGTGACCGGCGCGGCGCCGGTCGTCATCCTGAGCGACCGGGTGTGGCGTGACCGCTTCGCGGGACGCCCCGACGCCCTCGGCCAGGCACTGCGCGTGAACGGCGTCTCGATGACCGTCGTCGGTGTGATGCCGCCGGCCTTCGCGTTTCCGACCACGCAGGAACTCTGGGTGGCCCTCGCGGTCAATCCGGCGCGCGCGGCGCGCGACACCGTGCAGGGCCTCGAGGTCATCGGCCGGCTGCGCGACGGCGTGTCGCCGGATCAGGCCGGCGCCGAGATGGCCACGATCGAAGCCGCGCTGCTGCAGGACGTCCCCGAGGAGCGCGACGCGATCACGGTCGAGGTGAAGAGCTACGTCGAGGAGTTCCTCGGCAGCGAGACCGTGCAGATGCTCACGATGATGTTCGTGGCCGTGCTGCTCGTGCTCGTCATCGCCTGCGTGAACGTGGCGAATCTCGTGCTGGCGCGCGCCGCCGACCGCACGCGTGAGGTGGCGGTGCGGACCGCGCTGGGCGCCGGCCGCCTGCAGGTCGTACGGCAGACGCTCGTGGAAGTCCTGGTGCTGGCGGCCGCGGGCGCACTGCTCGGGCTGTCGCTGGCGTGGGCCGGCCTCGACGTCTTCAACCGCCAGATCGTGGACACGAATCCGCCGTTCTGGCTCGATATCCGCATCGACACGACGGTGCTGGCCTTCGTCACGGCCGTCACCGTGCTGGCGGCGCTTGTGTCCGGTCTCGTGCCGGCCGTGCGCGCCGCGAGCGGCGACGTGGCGCCGCTCCTGAACGACGAGGGCCGCGGCTCCACCAGCCTGCGCATCGGCCGCCTGTCGCGCGGGCTCGTCGTGGGTGAGATGGCGCTGTCGTTCGCGCTGCTCGTGGTGTCGGCGCTCACGATTCAGAGCATCCTCAACGTCAGCCGCTTCGACCCGGGCGTCGCAGTCGATCAGGTGTTCGCGGCGCGCGTCAGCCTGCCCGCCAGTGATTACCCCGACGCCGATCGCCAGCGGCGCTTCACCGACGCGCTCGCGACCGCGCTTGCGGCGCTGCCCGGCGTGCGCAGTGCCGCGCTTGCGACGAGCCTGCCGCCGAATCTGCTCGAAGGCCCGGTGGCGCTGCCCGGCGCGACCTATGCCACCGAGCGCGACTACCCGCAGGCGCAGGTCGCCACCGTGTCGGAGCGCTTCTTCGACGTGCTGCGGATGCCGGCGCGTCAGGGCCGGCTCTTCACACCGGCGGACGGTGCCGACGCGCTGCCCGTCGCCGTCGTGAGCGAGAACTTCGCGCGCGCCCACTACCCGGACGGCGCGCTCGGCCGTCAGGTGCGCGTGGTGGAGGGTGACGCCGTCGTCTGGCGCACCATCGTGGGCCTCGTGCAGGACATGCGCGAACTCGACTTCGGCGCGGCCGTCACCGCGGCCGTGTACGTGCCGCTGGCGCAGGCGCCCACGCGCGCCCTCACGGTGCTCGTGCACGCGGAGGGGGACCCGCTCGCACAGACGGCCGGCGTGCGGCGCGCGGTGGCGTCGCTCGACCGCAACCTGCCCATCTACAACGTGACCACGCTCCGGGAGACCATGGACCGCAACGCCTGGGCGTGGCGGGTCTTCGGCACGCTCTTCACCACCTTCGGGCTGGCGGCGCTCTTCATGGCCACCGTGGGGCTCTACGGCGTGATGGCGTTTTCGGTGAGCCGGCGCACGCCCGAGATCGGCGTGCGGATCGCGATGGGCGCCGAGCCGCGCGACGTGATGGGCCTCGTGCTGCGGCAGGGCGCGCTGCAGGTGGCGCTCGGCGTGGCCCTGGGCGCCGGGCTCGCCGTGCTGCTCTCGCGCGCGATGCAGCTCATGTTCTTCCAGGTGGGCGCCGACGATCCGCGCTACTTCGTCGTGGTGGCGGTGCTGCTGCTCGTGACCGGCCTCGCGGCCGCCGTCGTGCCGGCCCGCCGCGCCGCCCGCGTGGACCCGATGGTGGCGCTCAGGAGCTAGGGGGATTTGTAACGGGGTCTGTCACGGTCACGGAATCGTGACAGCCCGTGACCGTGACAGACCCCGTTACAAATCCAGCCCCCAGTAAGATCGGCTCATGAAGAAGGTCCTGGCGGGCTGTCTGATGGGGTTCGTGCTGCTCGGTGTGCTGGCCGGCGCGACGCTCTACTTCGCGTGGGGGCTCATTCGGCCTGTCGTCAGCACCGTGACGGACGTCGCGTCCGGCGCCACCCGCCTCGGTGACGTCATGGATATCGACCGCGAGTTGCGGAACACGGGCAGCTTCGAGCCGCCGGCGAGCGGCGAACTCACGGCCGACCAGGTGGCGCGCTTCGTGCGCGTGCAGCAGCAGACGCGGGCGACGCTCGGCGACCGCGCCGGCATGTTCGCCGACAAGTACCGCGAGCTCTCACGACGCACCCCCGAAGGCACCGTGGTCGTGCCGTCGTTGCAGGACCTGCTCGGTGGCGTCACGGACCTCTCGAACGTGTACCTCGATGCCTGGCGGGCGCAGGTGGCGGCCATGAACGACGCCGGGTTCTCGCGGTCCGAGTTCTCGTGGGTGCGGTTGCGCGTGTATCAGGCGGCCGGGCTCGAGGCGGTGCGCTACGACGCCCGCGACCTCGCGGAGGCCATTGGCCGCGTGGCGGATGGCGCCAACCTCGACCTGCCCACGGTGACGCTGCCCGATGCGCCCGCCGCCAATCGCGCCCTCGTCGCGCCGCATCGCGAGCTCATCCGGTCGTGGCTCGGGATGGCGTTCTTCGGGCTCTAGCGGCGTTCGCGCGGCTCGCGGCTGGCGTCCCCTAGCGGTCAGCGCCGGGCGCGCCGTCTTCCCAGCGCACCGTGCTGCCCACGTGAATCTCGCCGCCGCTCACGATCTCGCCGAAGGCGCCGCCGCCCCACGGCGGTGACAGCGCCGCCTGCAGCCCGGGGCACGCCTCGTCCATCTGGTGACAGGGCCGCGTCTCGCCGAAGATGCGCACGCGCGCGTCGCCGATGGCGAGCACACGGCCGCGCGACTGCTCGAGGTCCACGCCTTCCACGAGCAGGTTGGCGCGGCGGATGGCCGGATCCGGCGGGCCCGGCAGGTGCGCCGTGAGCGCCCGCCAGCGGTCGAGCGCGAGGATCGTGACCTGACGGCGGCCGCCCTTCGTGGCATCACCGGCCAGCCCGCGGCCCTCGACGAGCTCCGCGCGGTCGCGCGCGTCCATGACGCCGCCGTGGCTGCGCTTCACCCAGATCCCGAGCACCTGTCCCATGCGCCAATTGTAACGGGGTCTGACCCCATCATCGGTTGTCTCCGGGGTCTGACACGGTCACATTTGCCGCCGCCGTCACTCGCGCGTTGCACGACGGTCACGCACGGCGTCTATCGTCTGTATCCGAAGCGTCCGTCGTGGCGCCTTGGTGTCCCGTTCCGCCGTCCACTTCGCGTGATGCGAGGGGAGCGCGGAGCGGGCGCCGCACGTCGCCCCGACCGTGCACGCGAGGACCCTGCCTGCCATGCCATCCACGTCCAGATTGTTCGTGATCCTTCTTGCGCTCATCGCTCTCGGCCTGCCCGGCCGGGCGCTGGCCCAGTTCGAAACCGCCGCCGTCGTCGGCACCGTGCGCGACGGCTCCGGTGCGGTGGTCGCCGATGCCCGTGTCACGCTCACGAGCCTCGACACGGGTGTGAGCAGCGAGCGTCAGTCGGACGCCGCCGGCAACTTCGAGTTCTTCAACGTGCGCATCGGACGTTACGTCGTGACCGCCGACAAGGCCGGCTTCTCGGTGGCCGTCGTCGACAACGTGCAGGTCACGGTCGGCGCCCGGCTGCGCATCGATGTCGCGATGTCGGTCGGCCAGGTCACCGAAAAGGTCGAGGTACGCGCCTCGGCCATCCAGTTGCAGACCGACTCGAGCGACCGCGGCCAGGTCATCAGCGGCGAAGTCACGCGCGCGCTGCCGCTCAACGGCCGCGAGTACTCGCAGCTTGCGCTGCTCTCGCCGGGCGTGCGCCTCTCGGCGCTCAACACCGGCGGCTTCACGCCGCGCGAGGGCTCCTTCAACGTGAACGGCCTGCGCTCGACCTTCAACAACTTCCTCATCGACGGCGTCGACAACAACGCCTACGGCACGAGCAACCAGGGCTTCTCGAACCAGGTGATGCAACCCTCGCCAGACGCGGTGGCCGAGTTCAAAGTGGTGACGAACAACATGAGCGCCGAATACGGGCGCTCGGCCGGCGCCACCATCAACGTCGCGTACGCGAGCGGCACGAACCGGTTCCGCGGCGCCGGCTGGGATTTCATCCGCCGGACGGACTTCAACGCCACCGGCTTCTTCAAGCCCGCCAACGGCCAGAAGCCGCAGTTCGATCGCGACCAGTACGGCGCGATCCTCGGCGGCCCTATCGTGAAGAACCGCGCGTTCTTCTTCGGCGACGTCGAGCTCTTCCGCCAGGATCGCAGCCAGCCGGCGTTGTCCACGATCGCCAACATGCAGCAGCGGCAGGGCATCCTCGGCGTGGACGTCGTGCATCCGCTGACCGGCGTGCTGTATCCCGCCGGCACGCCGCTGCCGATGACCGCGTTCGCGCGCCGCGTGCTCGGTGACCTGCCCGCGGTGACCAATGCCGGTGCCGCCAACAACTTCGTGCAGACGCAGCTCTTCGAGAACGCCACCGACAAGGCCGGCGGAAAGATCGACGTGGTGGTGAATCCGCGGCTGTCGCTGTTCGGCCGCGTCGGCTGGCGCGACGCCGATATCTTCGATAACCCCTCGATTCCGCTGCCATCGGGCGGCGGTGGCAATGCCTCGACCTATGTCGAGAACAAGCAGCTTGCCGTGGGCGCCACCTACACGCCCACCGGCACGTCGCTGCTCGAGTTCCGCTTCGGCTGGTCGGACACGACGGCGGGGAAGGATCCAGCGGCGCTCGGCCAGCCGGCCGACTACGGCATCTCCGGCCTGCCCACGGACCCGCGCGTAGCCGGCGGCCTGCCGCCGCAGCTCATCAACGGCTTCTCCGACCTCGGCCGCCAGGCCACCAATCCGCAGTGGCAGTACCCCACGGTCTTCAATCCGAAGATCAACTACTCGTGGCTGCTCGGCCGCCACTCGCTCAAGTCGGGCTACGAATACCAGCGCGTGCTCACCGAAGTGCAGGACGTGAACCCGCTGTATGGCCGCGACCAATACGCGGGGCAGTTCACGCGTCCGGCCGGTGCGGCGGCGAACAACCTCTACAACCTCGCCGACTTCATGTTCGGCCTGCGCTCGACCTTCGCGCTCAGCAACATCCTGGTGGCCAAGCTGCAGCAGGACATGCACTTCGGCTACGTGCAGGACGACTGGCGCGTCAACGACCGCCTCACGCTGAACCTCGGCCTGCGCTACGAGTTCGCAACGCCGTGGGTGGAAGCGAACAACGTGCTCTCGAACTTCAATCCCACCACGCGCAGCATGGTGATGGCGAAGGACGGGTCGCTCAAGGACCGCTCGACAATCAATCCGGACACGAACAACCTCGGGCCCCGGCTCGGCTTCGCGTGGACGCCCTTCGAGAAGACGGCCGTGCGCGGCGGCTACGGCATCAGCTACGTGCACTTCCACCGCGCCGGTGGCGCCAACGTGCTGCCGATCAACGGCCCGCAGGTCATCAACGCCGTGGTCGTGCAGACGCCGGCCACGCCGAACTTCCGCACGACGCAGGAAGGCTACCCGGCCGGCCTGACCGATCCCACGCGCTTCAATCCGCTCGCCGCCAACATCACCTACATGCCCGAAGACTACCGCTCGAGCCGGGTGCAGAGCTGGTACGGCTCGGTGCAGCGCGAACTGGCCGACGGCCTGCTCGTGGATCTCGCGTATGTGGGCAACCGCGCCGACGGCCTGCTGCTCTTCGCCAACTTCAACCAGGCGGCGCCGAACAACGCCGCCGGCACGATTCCGCTGCAGGCGCGCCGTCCCATTCCCGAGTTCGCCGACATCACCTACGCGTTCAACGGCGGCAAGTCGCGCTACCACGCCTTCCAGGGCAAGCTCGACTGGCGCGTCTCGGGTCAGCTCACGCTGATGCAGTCGCTCACGCTCTCGCAGACGAAGGACAACGGCGCCGGTTCGCTCGAGAATCCGAACGGCAACTTCCCGGCACCGCAGGACTTCCGCAACATGGACGCCGACTTCGGCCTGTCGGGGTATCACCAGCCGTACAACAGCACCACGAGCCTCGTGTGGGACCTGCCGTTCGGCCGCGGCCGCCGGTTCATGGCCGACGCGCCGCTCGCCCTCGAGGTGTTGTTCGGCGGCTGGCAGGTGGCGGGCGTGAACACGGTGAACGCCGGCGACCCGGTGACGCTCACCTACACGCCGGGACCCGCCTTCCAGGTGTCGGGCATCCAGCAGGACTTCCGCGGCGCCAACAACTACCGGCCGAACGTGACCGGTGAGGTGCTCGTGCCGAACGGCACGCCGCAGAACTACCTGAGCCGCGATGCCGTGGTGCTGCCGACCGACCCGAGTCGGCCGTTCGGCAACGCCGGCCGCAACACCGTGCGTGGCCCGCGCTTCTGGAGCCTCGACGTGCAGGCCAGCAAGCGCGTGCCGATGCCCTGGCCGCAGGGCGCGCTCGAACTGCGGGTCGAGGCATTCAACGTGCTCAACCGCTCGAATTTCCGCGGGCCGGTGGGCAACCGGAGCGCGAACAACTTCGGCACCATCACGTCCACATACGATCCGCGCATCCTGCAGCTCGGGGTGAAGCTCTCGTTCTAGCCGGGGCCCCGCCGGACGGCCCGGGCCGCCCGGCCGGCGGGGATTTCGACCTGCGCGGCAGACGTGTGACTTGGCGGCCGGATCTGGGTCTATGCTAGGCGTGCCCGTGGCTGCCTCTCCCCAATCGAACTCCCCGGCTCCGCGCATCGATCACGTGCGCGGCCTCGATGCCCTGCCGTTCGTGACACGTGCGCTGGCGCGGTTCGAGCCGGCCGTGCTCATGACCGCCGACGGTCTCGGCGCGATCCACGCGTCGATCGACGGCGAGGCGGCGGGCGCCACCGGGCGCACGTTGTGGTTTCTGGCCGATGCCCGTGCGCTGCTCGACTGGGAAGCGCACCGGCGGCAGGTGGTGACGCTCAGCTTCCAGAGTCCGGACGAGCGCGTCTACTTCACCCTCTCGGGCCGCACCGAGGTCGTGACGGACGCCTCGGTCGTGACCAGGATGTGGCGGCCCGCCTTCAAGCGCTGGTTCCAGGGCGGCCCCGCGGATCCGCGGCTGCTGCTCGTGCAGTTCTCGACCTACGACGCCGAGTTCTACCAGGCGTCGAGCGGACGCGTCACCTCGCACCTCACGCACTGACGCCGACTGGGTCGCTCAGCGTGCGTTGAGCCGGACGCCGCCGTTCACGGTGCGCACCTTGATGAGCGGTCCGCCGCTGCCGAGCGTGGTGCGCAGCTCGCGTGTGCGCCGGTCCGGCAGCGTCACGGGGACGTCGGCGTGCAGCCCGCCGTTCACGGTGCTCACCTCGAGGGCCGCCGAGTAGTCGCGTGGCAGGGCCAGGGTGACGCCGCCGTTGGTGGTTTCCACCTCGAGGCCGGCGCCATCCCAGCGTGCGCCCGCGAGCCGCACGGTGACGCCGCCGTTGGCGGTACGGCCGACGACGCGCCCGGAGACGTCGTTGAGCGTCACGCCGCCGTTGGTGGTGGCGAAGCGCGACTCGCCGTGCATCGCGTGGATCGAGATGCCGCCGTTGCGCGCCTGGAGATCGAGCGCCGTCTGAGGCGGCGCCCAGATGCGGTAACTGACCGACCAGCCGCGGCGGTCGCGGCCGCCATCGCGCTCCGGCCCTTCGGCCGTGACACGCCCGCCCGCGGCGTCGACCCGCACGGCGCCGAGCACGTCGCGGGCGTCGGCGTCGGTCTCACCCCAGGCCTGCACGACGGCGCGGACGAGCACGCCGGGCTGGTCCCAGCCTTCCACGCGGATGCCGCCGTTCGGCGAGGCATCGACCACGAGCGCGCTGCCCGGCGCGGCGAGCTGCGTATCGCGCACCTCGCAGGCGTGGCCACGATCGCGATCGCCCTGCCAGGTTCCGGCGCAGGCGTCGTCGGTCGGGGTCACCTGGCGGAACCCCCGCGCCTCGCGGCTGCGTGCGCGCTCGTCGCGGGCCTGGCTCTGCGCGTGGCGACGAGCATCGGCGTCGTGCCGCTCATCGGCGGCAGCGAAGCGCGTCGCGCCGGTGGTGAAGAACGCGGCCAGCACCAGGCCGGTGGCGATGAAGCGAGTGGTCATGGGTCCCCCGTCGGAAGTGAGTCGACGAGGGCTTGGACGGCGCCGCCGGCCGGATCGTTGGCGGCCGCGCCGCTCATTTGTAACGGGGTCTGTCACGGTCACCAAGTCGTGACAACCCGTGACCGTGACAGACCCCGTTACAAATGGCCCTGGCGGGCCGCGGCTAGTCGCCGGTGGCGCGCGGACGCTCGGGGCTCGCGCACCACTCGCTCCACGAGCCCGGGAAGAGGCGCGCACCGGGCAGGCCGGCGTGTTCGAGGGCGAGCAGGTTGTGGCACGCCGTCACACCCGAGCCGCAATACATCACGACCCGCGAGGCGTCCGGGCCCTGCACGATGCCGGCCCACTCGGCCCTGAGCGCGTCAGCCGACTTGAACGTCTTCGCCGGCGTGAGGTTGAGCTGGAAGAAGCGGTTGACCGCGCCGGGGATGTGGCCGGCCACCGGGTCGATGGTTTCGTTCTCGCCCCGGAAGCGGTCGTTGGCGCGCGCGTCCACGAGGATGCGCGACGTCTCGCTCAGGTGCGCCTCCACGTCGGTGAGCGGCACGCGCCGGTCCTCGGCGACCTGCGCCTCGAATGTCGCCGGCGCCCACGGCGCTTCGGCCGTCGTCACGGGCAGGCCGGCGCGCTGCCACGCCGCGAAGCCGCCGTCGAGCACCGCCACCGCACGATGGCCGAGCCAGCGCAGCATCCACCAGCCGCGTGCGGCGAACATGCCGGTGTCGCCGTCGTAGAGCACGACCTGCGTGTCGGGGCCGATGCCGAGCGCGCCGAAGCGGGTCGCCGCGTCTTCGGGCGAGGGCAGCGGGTGGCGTCCGTTCGTGCCCGTCTTCGCGCCCGACAAGTGCGTGTCGAGATGCACGTAGCGGGCACCGGGAATGTGGCCCTCGTGGAAGAGCGCCTGGCCCTTCCCGGGATCGGCCAGATCGAAGCGCGCGTCGAGCACCACCCACGCGGGCTGGCCGAGGTGTGACGACAGGGTCTGCGGATCAATGAGCGTCGTGAACATCGAACTCTCAGCCCCGGAGGGCGATGGCGAGCTGGTGCAGGAACAGGCCGACGTCGGTGACGACACCGACCGTCTGCGTCGAGCCGCGGTCGCTCAGCTTGGTGACGACGGCGGGGTTGATGTCGACCGACACCACCTTCACCCACGACGGCACCATGTTGCCGACGCCGATGCTGTGCAGCATCGACGAGAGCATGATGACGACACCCACCGGCTTGAGCGCCTCGGCGTAGCGGTTCTGCGCTTCGGCGAGGTCCATCACCGTTTCCGGCAGTGGACCATCGTCGCGGATCGATCCCGCCAGCACGTACGGCACGTTGTGGGTATGGCAGGCGTGCATCACGCCGCGCGTCAACAGGCCCGAGGCCACCGCCGCGCCGATGCCGCCGGCCCGGCGGATGGCGTTGATGGCGCGCATGTGGTTGCGGTGGCCGTGTTCCACGGGCCGTCCGGTGTCGAGGTCGATGCCGAGCGACGTGCCCGAGAGCACCGACTCGATGTCGTGCACGGCCAGCGCGTTGCCCGAGAGGATGACGTCCACGTAGCCGGCGCGGATGAGCTCGCAGAAATACTCCGCGCCGCCCGTGTGCACGACGACCGGCCCGGCCACGAACGCGATCTTCTGGCCGCTCGCTTTCGTCTCGCGCAGCATCTGCGCCACGCGGGTGACGGCCACTTCCACGCGGCGTTCTGACGAGACGTCGTTGCTCATGAAGCCGAACGTCGGCTTGTCGCGATCCTGCAGATCCGGCTTCACGCGGATGCCCTGCATGCCGCAGACCACGCGGTCGCCGGCCTTGAGATCCCGCAGCTTGCGGCAGAAGGCGCGCGTGCCGTCGACGACGATGCCGGCGTCCATGCGCTGCGATTCGGCGGTGACCCACTGGCCGCCGATGAGCACCTGCGTGAGGTGGTTGGTGGTGGAGTAGAAGTCGATGGGCGCGGCGCCGTCGATGTCGTTCACGCGGATGATCGCATCCGGCGCGCCCTTCACGTAGCAGCCGAAGGTCGAGAGCGTGGCCAGCAGGTGGTCGAGCGACTCCTGCGATTCGGTGGCCACGCGCATCGAGAGCCGCGACGCGTCGGCGTTGGTGCGGCCGACGTCGAAGTGGAGGATTTCGTAGGTCGCGCCCTGCTCGACCACGGTGGTGAGAATGGCCTGCAGGTCGCCCGAGTCGATCAGGTGGCCTTCGGCGTCAACGGTTTCGGCAATCATGTGCGGTGCGGTCCCCTGGACCGTGCCGCTATTCTATGCCGCCGCCGTCCGGGGCGGGTTACTTCGGCGGGGCGCCGTTCTTCGACGTGTACGACGCGTTCAGCAGCTTCCAGGCGCCGCCGTCCTTCACGAGCGTGAAGTAGTCCACGCCGTGCGAGCGCACGACGCCCTCGACCACCACGGTGAAGTCCGCGCGCACGAAGGCGAGGTGCCCGTCTTCCACCTGCACGGTCACGTTGGTGAGCGGCTCTTTGAAGAGGGTGGGTGTGGCCTGGGCCTTGAGCGACGCCAGGAACTCGTCCACGGTGGACGTCGTGTGGCTCCACTGGCCGTCGCGCTGCCTCACCACCACCATCGTGGCCTTCGGCGCGAAGAGCGCCGGAAGCTGGTCCAGCTGCCGGTTGCCGAGCACGTCGAGGAAGCGTTCCACGGCGGCGCGGGCCGCCTGGTGATCGGCGAACTGCGCCGTAGCGGTGGCCGGGTACACGGCCACCGCCGCCACGAGGGCGGCCGCGATCCGGATCCAGGCGCGGCGGGTGGCGCCGCGGCTCATCGCAGGGTCTCGAGCGCGGCGATCCGCGCTTCGAGCGGCGGGTGCGTGGAGAGCAGCATCATCCAGCGGCCGTCGCCGCCGGCGATCTTCATCGTGGCGAGCGAGGGCGTGCCGGTGTCCACCAGTTCGTGCGTGGACTGCAGGCGGCGCAGCGCGGCGATCATCTTGCCGCGGCCGGCCAGCGTGGCGGCGCCGGCATCGGCGCGGAACTCGCGGGCGCGCGAGAACCAGGCGACGATCATCGAGCCGAGGATGCCGAGGGCGATGTCGAGCACGATGGTGACGAGGAACTGCACCATGCGGCCGTTGCGTTCGTCGACGGCGTTCCTGGCGATGTTGGCGATGACGCGCGAGGCGAACATCACGAACGCGTTCACGATGCCCTGGATGAGCGCCATCGTGACCATGTCGCCGTTCTGGATGTGCGCGACTTCGTGCGCGAGCACCCCTTCCACCTCATCGCGGCTCATGCGGCGCAGCAGCCCCGACGAGACGGCGACCAGGCTGCGCGACTTGCTCGGGCCGGTGGCGAAGGCGTTGACCTCGGGCGAGTCGTAGAAGCCCACTTCCGGCATGGGCAGCTGGGCCTGGCGCGTGAGGCGCTCGACCGTGCGGTAGAGCCAGTCGAGTTCCTCGTGGCCCGAGCGGCCGTCCACGAGCTGCACGCCCATGGCGCGCTTGGCCATCCAGCGCGACATCTGCAGCGAGATGAACGAGCCCACCGAACCCCAGAGCAGACAGAAGACCGCGAGCGCCGTGTAGTCGAGCCCGCCACCGGCCAGGCGATAGCCGCCGAGCCCGAGCAGGCTCATGAGGATCGAAATGGTCACCATGACCGCGAGGTTGGTGACGACGAAGAGCAGGACGCGCTTCAGCATGGCTGTGTGTGACTCTCACGCGGACGCCGGGATGACGGCGCCGTGCCTTCAGAATAGGGCCCGGGCCCCCCTGGATCAAGCGGATCCGGACGCACCCGGCAGGCGGAACTTCCGGGGAGATCCTGCGTCTAACGCGCGGCGGTGTAACCCTTGGCGAGTTTCTCGCGGGCGGCCGTGACGTCGCGGTGGAAGACGAAGAGCTTGTCGGCGTTGGCGGCGGCCTTGTCGGTGAAGTTCCAGGTCTTGCCGCCCTTCTGCTTCACCTTCAGGTTCTTCTCGAGGTAGTTCACCTCGAACGACTCGACCTGTGCGTAGGGCAGGTTGAAGGCGTCGCCCCTGTTCGACGTCTCGTAGACGAGGCCGTCGATCGTGGCGCGCAGCGTGCCCTCGCAGCCGCCCATGCCGTGTTTGTGAGACACGCCGACCGACGTATTCAGCCGCACTTCCTTGAAGCGAAGTGTGACGGTGTTCTCGCCAGGCGAGACGTCCACCGCGCGCTGCACGCCTTCGTACCCTTCCGCCGATAGGTTCACGCGCTTCTGGCCCGGCGCGACGTTCTTCAGCGTGACCGGGGCCGTGCCGACGAACTCGCGATCGACGAACACGGAGGCGCCCGGTATGTCGGACTCGATGGTGAGCGTGGTGGCGTCCCCCGCCGCCGGCTCGGCCGCAGGGGCTGGCGCCGGCTCCGCGGCCTTCTTCGCCGGGGCGCGCCGCGGCGTGTCTTCAGGCGCGGGTTCGGCGGGCGCGGGCTCGGCCTTCTTCGGAGCCGGGGCCGCCGCCCGTCTCGGGGCCGGTGCAGGCTCGGTCGTGGCCACCGGCGCCTCCTCCTCACCGCCCATCAGGAAGAAGGCGCCGCCGCCAAGGAGCAACACGACCGCGAGACCGCCGGCCACGAGGGGCGTGCGGCTGGACGGCTCTTTGGGAGTCTCGTCGAAGACGCTCACGCGGCAGATGGTAGCATGCAGACCCGCGGAGCCGACCCGTTCATGCCCGAGCCGCTGTCCATTCTCTGTATCGCGTCGTACCACAAGGGCCAGGCCTTCCTCCGTGAGGCAAAACGGCAGGGGGCCCGCGTCTACCTCGTCACCTCCGAGAGCCTGCGTGATGCCGACTGGCCGCGCGAGTGCCTCGACGACATCTTCTTCGTGCACGACGACGACAAGAAGTGGCGGCTCGACGACCTGCTGCTCGGGGCCAGCCACCTGGCGCGCTCGGTGGCCATCGACCGCGTGGTGCCGCTCGACGACTTCGACCTCGAGAAGGCCTCCGCGCTGCGCGAGCACCTGCGCGTGCCGGGGATGGGCGAAACCACGACGCGGTACTTCCGCGACAAGCTGGCCATGCGGATGCGCGCCGAAGAACACGGCATGCGCGTCCCGGCCTTCGTGCACGTGCTCAATGAAGCGAAACTGCGCGCCTTCGCGGCGCGCGTCCCGGCACCGTGGGTGCTGAAGCCGCGCATGGAAGCCGGCACCATCGGCATCCGCAAGGTAGCGTCCGAGGCGGAACTCTGGCCGCTCATCGACGCCCTGGGCGACAGGGCCTCGTCGCACCTGCTCGAGCAGTTCGTCCCCGGCGACGTCTGCCACGTGGACAGCATCGTCTACGAGCGCGACGTCCTCACGGCCGTGTCCAGCCAGTACGGCCGTCCGCCCTTCGATGTCTCACATGCCGGCGGTGTCTTCACCACGCAGCTCATCGAGCGCGGCTCGGCCGACGACACGGCGCTGCAGGCCTTCAACCGTGAGGTGCTGCGCACGCTGGGCCTCGTGCGCGGCGTGTCACACACCGAGTTCATCAAGGGCCGTGATGGCCAGTGGTATTTCCTCGAGACGTCCGCCCGCGTCGGCGGCGCGCACATCGTGGAGCTGGTCGAGGCGGCCACCGGCATGAACCTCTGGGCCGAGTGGGCGAAGGTGGAGCTCGCCGGCGGCAAGACGCCGTACGCGCTGCCGCCGATGCGTCGCGACTACGCCGGGCTCGTGACGTCGCTCGCGAAGGACGAAACGCCGGATCTCTCGGCCTTCGACGCGGCGGAAGTCGTGTGGCGGATGAGCAAGCCCTACCACGCCGGCCTCATCGTGGCCTCACCGGATCGCGCGCGCGTCGCGGCGCTCGTCGACGAGTACGCGCGGCGTTTCACCGACGCCCACAGCACGTTCATCCCGCCGGGCAACAAACCGCACGACTGACGGATATGCGCACCGCCTGGGCTGCCGCGTTCGCGGTGTTCGGCCTGCTGGGTCAGCCCCAGGGGCAGCCCGGGTCACGCGTCGTCGTGGTCGTGGATGGCGACAGTCCCGTTGCCGATCCGGCGTCCGCAGCGCGATGGCGGGATGGGCTCCTCACACAGCTCGGCGCCAGCGTGCCGGTGGCCTACTACTCACTCACTGCCGACGGACTGGCGGCGATTCCGCCCTCCGAGGCGGCGGAGTTTCGCCGCACGCGATTCACGGTCACGGCGCCTGTCTACTCCGGCATCCGCGTCTCGTTCGCCGAGAGTGTCGAGGTGCTCCGGGGCAACGAGTTCGTACGCGACACACTCATCGCGCGCGAGTGCGCCAGGCGGGCCGATGAATGTGTGGGCCTCGTGCGCGGCGCCGTGGACGCCGAAGTCCGCCGGACCGAATCGAGCGGCACCCGCAAGCTTCGCGCCCTTGTCGCGGCAGCTCCGGAATGGCGCGGCGCCCGCGTGGTCGTGTTCACGAGTGGGTGGCCCGCACGCGACGACGGCCGCATGGGGGTGGCGGAAGCAGTGCGGCGACTGCGCGAACACGCCGTGGCGGTGGCGGTGGTGCGGATGCCGGCCCCCACGCCGTATCGAGGCCTGGTACGCGACGCCAGCGAAAGTGTTGCCGCACAACTTCCTGGCCGCTTCTTTGCCCTCGGCGACGACGCCGACGTGGCGGCCGCAGCGGACGGGCTCTGGCAGGGCCTGCCGCGCGCGGAGGCTGCGGGAGCCGATGCGACAGCGCCGGCGCCGGCGGCACCGGCCGCGCCGGTGGCCGCGCCAGCCGACAGCCGTGCGGCTGCGTCCGATTCGGCCGACACCGGTCAGCCGCTCTCAGGGGAGACGGCCCTGGCCGACCCGGTGTTGCGGCGCGCGACGGCGTATGTGGACCGCTTCGAGCGCACGTTCACCTCCGTGACGTGGCACGAACGGTACGAGCAGGAGTTGCGCCTGCCGCGTCGTTTCGGGTCGTCGGGCGCGTCGACCACGGCGGTGAGCGCCCGCCGGCTCCTCGAGTCGGAGCTGTTCTTCGCGTGGCTGCCGGCAGACGCGACCTGGATCAGCGTGCGGGATGTCGTGGTGGTAGACGGCCGCCCTCGCCCGGACAGTGAACGTCGCCTGCCGTCGCTGGCGACCAGACCCTCGGTGCCGCTGCCAGAACTCCGCGACCTGGCGCGGCAGAACGGCCGTTTCAATCTGGGGCCGATCCTCCGCACGTTCAACGAACCGACGCTGGCGCTGCTCTTCCTCGATGCGCGGCATGTCGGCGGCGTGCGATTCACCCGTGCCGGACGGCAGTCCGGGGCGGGACGCACCGTCATCACGTATCGGTTCGAGGAACGCGGACGTCCGACCCTCATCAGGACCGGGGAGCGCGACCTGCCGGCGCGCGGTACGCTCGCCATCGACGAGGCGACCGGCGCCGTCTGGTCGTCGCGGATCGAGCTGTCGGACCCTGCGGGCGACCTGAACGGCAGCATGGCCGTGGAGTACCAGGCGCACGTGGCGTTCGAGGTGCTCGTGCCGCGCGAGATGCGCGAGTCGTACGCGTCATCCAGCGAGCGCGTGGATGCGTCTGCCGTCTATTCGGACTTCCGCCGCTTCCAGACGTCTGGCCGCTTGATCCTCACGCCCTAGGCGCCCGTGCCACTACGGCGCTGGACGCGGGCAGGGCGTGTCGGCGAGGAAGTCGAGTACGGCAGGCCCCGCAGTCTTGTCGGCGCGACTAAGCTCCAGGATGATCCGCTCGTGGCTCGAACCCTTCACCGTCACGAAGCGTGACGACACGCCGGCCTTCTGTAGTTCCTCGTGCACGAGCGCGGACTGCCGGCGCAGGCCTCGGGATTCGCCCGTGGCCGAGATGACGAGGAACGGCGGGTCCGAGGCGTCGAGGAAGGGCACCACGGACGCGTCGCGCCACCACGAGCCATCGAGGCGGCTGCCGCCGAAGCGTTCGGCGAAATACAGGGGATCGAAGCCGGCACGATAGGTTTCGATATCGCCGAGGTCGTAGCCCGCGCCGCTCACTGCCACCACGCCGCAGATCGGCGCGCCGGTGCCGTGTTCGCGCGCGAGCCAGGACGGGTCGGTCGCCACGCGCGCGGCGAGCTGCGCGCCGGCCGAGTGGCCCATGAGGAAGATGCGGTCGGCGCGGCCGCCCCTGGCCCCGATCTCGCGCTGTACCCAGGCCACGGCGCGGGCGACGTCGCCCACCTGTGACTGCCAGTCGAGCGGCCACACGAGGCGATAGCCGATGACGGCGACGCCGATGCCCCGGCTCGCGAGGAACCGTCCGATGTTGCGGTAGACGTCGGCGCCGCCGAAGGCCTGCGTGCGGTCGCCCCACGCCCAGCCGCCGCCATGCACGAAGACCACCGTGGGGAAGCTGCGGCCGCCGGGCAGATAGAGATCGAGCTGGCGTTTGGGATCGTCGGGCGCGGCGGGATCGTAGGAGACGTTCAGCGTGACGGACGGCGGGTTGGGCGCCGTGTTGTAGAGCAGACGCGCGCCCACCCAGTAGACGGGCGCGCATCCCTGACCGCACAGCGTCGCGACGACGAGCGCGACGAGGCGCCCCTGACCGCGGCGAGTGCCGCGAGGCCCGACCGATGTCCCTGAAGCCACAGGTGACGGCGTCATCGGGCCCGCGGCGGTGTTACTTGCCCTCGCTCGAGGGCGGCACGATCTTGTTGAGGCGCAGGTAGGTGACGAGGTTGCCGTAGTGCTCGTAGCTGTGCGCGACGTTGAAGCCGAGCACCGACAGGCGCGGTGACGGGCCGGTGAAGAACTTGATGACTTCCATGCCCTTCTGGTCGTTCATCGCGTCGATGACCTGGTTGCAGTAGGCGTTCGAGTCGATGATGGCCTTGGTCAGGTCCGCCTTGGACGTCTTGGTCTTCTCGATGCCGCTCTGGGGCGGCTTCTCGCCGGCGGCCGTGGCGCACATGCCGAACTGGCTGTCGGCAATGTGGCCGAGGAGCTGACCGATCGACCGCACTTCCGGCGTAGCCTTGAACGTGTACAGATTTTCTGGGACCTTCTCCGCCGTCCGGGCCAGCACGGTGCTGATCATGCCGAACTGCGCCTTGGCCGCGGCGGTGGCCGGGTTGGACTGCGCGAACGAGGGAGCCGCCATCGCGACGGCGAGGATACCGAGACAGAGAGTGCGCGTGAACCGCATCAAGACCTCCAGGAACAGGGAACCGAATCGTCTGAGTCTAGCGCCAATTGCCGGGCGCGCTGTGGCCGTGACGCTGGTCGTGGCCCTGGCCGCGGCGTGTGCGTCGCGGGGCGTCCGGCCGGCGGCCGGGGGCGCGCGGCCGCCCGCAGCCCGGCTGCTCGGCGTGTTCACGGCGTGGGCCGGCACGCTGCCGCCGATCGACGCCCTGGCGGTGGGCAGCCTCTCGGGGCTGGCCTACGACGGGGCGAGCCGCCGCTGGGTGGGGGCGAGCGACGAGATCCGCGTGCCGCGTCTCGTGTGGTTCGACGTGACCCTCGGCCCGGCGCTGGCCGTCGTGCCGGCCGGCGTGACGAAGATCGCGCTCTCGCCGCAGGTGCCCGCCGACACGCTCACCGCCCTCGACATGGAAGGGCTCACGGTGTTCCCCGACGGGTCGTTCGCCGTGTCGCACGAGGGCCACATCGATCGCGAGGGCGCGGCGCGGCAGCCACGCGTGCTAATCGTCACGCGCGACGGGGTGGTCACCGATGTCGTGCGGCCGCGCGCCCACTTCACGATCGATCCGGCCGACCGCACCCACGGCGTACGTCACAACCTTGGATTCGAGAGCCTGACGCGGACGCCCGATGGCCGCCTGCTCGCTGCCAACGAGCAGCCGCTGGCGCAGGACGGGCCGCTCTCTGATGCGGCGGCCGGCGGTCTCGTGCGAATCGCGGAGTTCGTGCGCGGCACGGACGGACGCTGGACGCCCGGCCGCGAGTGGCCGTATCGCCTCGAGCCCACGCCCGTCGTCGCCGGCTACGACAGGCCCTGCGAGGACGGCCAGAACGGCGTGTCGTCGTTTGTGGCGCTCAGTGACACGACACTGCTGGCCGTCGAGCGGGCGTGCCTGCTCGGCGCGGCGGGGACGCCGGCGTACAACCCGGTGCGGATCCACGAACTCACGCTCACGGGGGCGGACGATGTCTCGGGCATCGACGCGCTGGCGGGGCGGTCGCCGGTCGCGGTGCGCAAACGCCTTGTGCTGGACCTGGCGAGCTGGCGCGCCGACCTGCCGGCGTCGCTTGCGACCGGCTCGAACATCGAGGGCATCGCGCTCGGCCCGCCGGGGCCGCAGGGCGAGCGCACGGTGATGCTCGTGAGCGACGACAACTTCCGCGCCACGCAGACCACCGCCTTCATCTGGATCGCGCTCGAGTAGGGGGCCAATTGTAACGGGGTCTGTCACGGTCACCACATCGTGACAAGAGGGGACCGTGACAGACCCCGTTACAATTCGCCCCCTACAACTGCAGGCGGTAGCCGACGCCGCGCACCGTCAAGATGAGCATCGGTTTGGCGGGGTCGGCTTCCAGGTAGCGCCTCAGGCGCACGATGAAGTTGTCGATGGCGCGGGTGTCGGTGTCTTCGTGCAGGCCCCACACGTTCTCGAGGATCGCCTTGCGCGATACCACCTGGCCGGCATGGCGCACGAGGTAGGCGAGCAGATCGGCCTCCATCACCGTGAGGCGATAGGACCGGCCGTTGGCGTGGAGTTCGAGTGCGCGCAGGTCGAGCCGATGGCCGGCAAAGCCGATGACGTCGGCATCCGCGGCCGGCGCCGTCGGCGTCTTCGGCGGCTCGGTCGGCCCGCGCAGCCAGGCGCGCCGCCGCAGCAGTCCCTTCACGCGGGCCAGCAGGATGGCCAGTTCGAACGGCTTCGGCAGGTAGTCGTCGGCGCCGCTCTCGAAGCCCTGCAGCACGTCTTCGGGCCGGGCCCGTGCCGTCAGCATGAGGATCGGCACGAAGTCGCTCTCGGCGCGCAACGTGCGCGCCACGTCGAAGCCGTTCATCCGCGGCAGCATCACGTCGAGCACCACCACGTCGAAGCCGCCGCGTTCGGCCCGCAGCGCCTCGAGCCCCTCCACGCCGTCGCCGGCGATGCGCACCTCGTGACCGTCGGCTTCCAGGTTGAAGCGCAGGCCGTCGGCGAGGTGCCGTTCGTCTTCCACGATGAGGATGCGGCTCACGACGCCCCTCCCGCCGCCTTCGGCAGTTCGAGCGTGAAGGTGGCGCCCGTGCCCTCACCCGCGCTTTCGGCGAAGACGCGCCCGCCGTGCTGCCGCGCGATCGACCGCACGATGTAGAGACCGAGGCCCGTGCCCTTTACCGAGAATCCTCGCGCCTGGAAGCGGTGGAAGCGGTTGAAGATGCGGCGGAGCTGCCGGCGCGGGATGCCCACGCCGCGATCGCGCACGCGCACCCACCACGTGTCAGGCGACGGGGCGGCGAGTTCCACCGTGACCTTCACGCCCGTCGCCGAGTACTTCACGGCGTTGTCGAGCAGGTTGCCGATGGCCGTGCGCAGTTCGTCCACATCGCCGTCCACAATCATCGGGGCGCCCGGCACGCCGCCGGCGAGGGCCACGGCCTCGGCGTCGAGGTGATGGCGCCGCCTGGTCGTCTCGATGCACTCGCGGGCCAGCGCCGCCAGGTCCACGGGCGCACGGTGGGCGAGCTTGCGCCGCTGGCTCGCCACGCCGGCCCGCAGCACCTGCTCGACCGTGTACTGCAGGCGCGACGAGTCGTCGAGCATCACCTTGTAGAACTCCTGCCGCTGCGCCTCCGAAAGCTCGCGCGCCTGCAGCGTCTCGAGATAGAGGCGAATCGACGCAATCGGCGTCTTCAGCTCGTGGGTGACGGCGTTCAGAAAACTGTCCTGTTGCTCGGTGCGCCGCAGTTCGCGCACGAGGAACACGGTGTAGACGATGATGCCGGCGATGATGAGCGCAAACGCCAGCGCGCCGAAGACGAGCGGCAGCATCTGCCGTCCCGATCCGAGCATCCAGCCGATGTTCAGCGACACCGCTGCCGCCACCAGCACGACGCACAGGACGATGAAGACGACGGTGGCCGTCTGGCGGCGGGTCATGGACACATTCTACGGGCTGGAGGCCAGGGGCTGGGGCGTGCCCGTACAGACGAAAGGCCCGGCGATGTGCCGGGCCTTTCTGGTCTCTCGCGGGGCGCGAAAACAGCGCGGAGCGGCCGCTAGACGACCGGTGCCGCGTCGCTGATGTCGACCGCGTCCGGCGATTCCTGCGGCACGATCTCGGCGGCGTCCTTCGGCATGCGGGCGACCTTCAGGTCCCACGCGAGGCCCAGCTTCTCGAGCAGCTTGATCTGGATGTAGTTCAGGTCGAACTCGTACCAGGCCAGGCCGTGGCGCATCGACACGGGATGCGCGTGGTGGTTGTTGTGCCAGCCTTCGCCCCAGGCGAGCAGGCCCACCCACCACAGGTTGCGCGAGTCGTCACGCGTGCGGAAGGTGCGGTAACCCCACAGGTGCGTCGCCGAGTTGACGAGCCACGTGGCGTGCAGGCCGAAGGTCGTGCGGAAGAACACACCCCAGAGCACGTAGGGCAGGCCGCCGTAGGCGAGGAGCGCGAGCCCCACGACCACCTGCGGAATCCAGTGCCAGGTCGTGAGCCACACGTGGTACTTGTCCTTGCTCAGGTCGGGCACGTAGCGCTGCAGGATCTGCGTGTCGTGGTGCATCGCCTGGCCGAACATGATCCAGCCGATGTGCGCCCACCACGCGCCTTCCTTCGGCGTGTGCGGATCGCCTTCCTTGTCGGAGAGCTGGTGATGGATGCGGTGCGTGGCCACCCAGAAGATCGGGCCGCCCTCGAGCGCGAGCGCGCCGCAGGTGGTCAGGAAGTACTCGACCCACTTCGGGCACTTGTAGCCACGGTGCGTCAGCAGGCGGTGATACGCCATGCCGATGCCCAGGCTGCCCGTGATCCACCAGAGGATGGCGGCGGCCAGGATGGCGCCCGAGTCGATGTAGAAGAACGCCGCGATGGCACCGATGTGGTACACGGTCATCGCGATGAAGGTGATCCAGTTGATGCCGGTCGCGGCCTTGCGGCCGTAGATCGAAGAGATGGGCTTCATACGCCCATTCAGGCTACCGGGATCTCCCGGTGGCGACTGTAATACGACTGTAATAGTTGCGGTCCGTCGGGGACAGTGTCGGGGACACAGTGTCGGGGACAGTCCCCTCGCGGTTGCGAGACGGGGACAGTCCCCTCGCGGTGGCGAGACGGGGACAGTCCCCTACGAGCGTCCGCGCCAGGGCAAGTGCGCGAGCGACCCCACGATGGGCGCGTTCGAGATGAGCGACGACATGCGGTCGAAGAGGCCGTCGGAGCCCACCTTGGCCGCCGCCGGACGCGGCGCCACGAACTGCCCGGTGGCCGGGTCGGCCAGCCGCTGCCAGGTGCGCAGCGTGCGCTCGTCGCTGGCGATGAGCGTCGCGCCACACTGCACCTTGCGCACGGGACCGGTCGCCGCCGACTTCACCCACACGCGCTGCACGGGCACGCCCATCTTGAGCACCGGCACGTGGACGACGAACTGCGGCGAGAGCTTCGCGCCACCGGCCGCATCGACCTCGAGGCGCAGGCCTTCGTTGCTCACGTCGAGCAGCACGGCCGGGGCGCCTTCGATGCTCGTGGCCAGCCGCGCCAGTGTCTTTCGGGGCGAGCGCCGCGCCGTGCGGCTCTCGGCCTGGGCGAGGGCCACGGCGAGGAGCAGGGCGGGTTCGGTGAGTGGACGCACGTGGAACGACACGCCCTTGCGCGCCAGCGCCTTCTCGTTCGGATCCCCCTCGTCGCCGATGGCCAGGATCGGGCGGTTCGGGTCGCCTTTGCGCATGGCGACGAGAAACGCGGGCGTCAAAAGACTGGCGTCTGCGACGACCAGCACCGGCGGCTGACCGGTGAGCTCGGACGCCACGAAGCAGGCATCCACCAGAATGAGCGGCTCGAATCCCGCGGACCGCAGCCAGTCCGCAATGGCAGCGCGTTCGACGGGGCGGGGGCACGCAACACCGACGCGAGGTGACGTAGGCATGACGACCTGACGGGTTTGCAATCGGTTTGCCACGTCGGACCAAGGGGATTTGACCGACGGGCCGTGGCGGCCATCCGACACGTGTGCCAAAGATACGACAAAACCGTCAGCTGGTTCGTGAAATTGATGACGGCAGCGCCCGCCCGGGCCGGGAAGGCGCCCCGGATCTCCCGTGCTACCATCCCGCGCATGCGAAGACTGGCGCTCCTTTCTCTGGTCGTCCTGGCCGCCGGTTCCGTCTCGGCCCAGGGCCCCGCGTCCATCGACTGGGCGGCGGTGGACGCCGAAACCCTCAAACATTTCACCGCGATCGTCCAGATCGATTCGACCGACCCGCCCACGACGCCGCCAGGCGTCGAGAAGCCGGTCGTGGACTACCTCCGCACCGTGCTCGAAGGGGCCGGCATTGCCACGGAGACCATCGCGCTGGATCCCAACCGGCCCAATCTGGTGGCCCGGCTCAAGGGCAACGGGAAGAAGCGCCCGCTCCTGCTCATGGCGCACACCGACACCGTGAACGTGGACGCGAAGAAGTGGTCGCATCCGCCGTTCAGCGCCCTGCGCCAGGACGGTTACATCTACGGGCGCGGCACGGTCGATGACAAGGACAACGTGGCGGCTACCGTTATGGCGCTGCTGATGCTGAAGCGTCAGAATGTGCCCCTCGATCGTGACGTCATCGCGCTCTTCGAGGCGGGTGAGGAAGGCGCCGTGAAGTACGGCATTGCCCACATGACCGAGGATGCGCGCTTCCCGAAGATCGAGGCGGAGTTCTGCCTGGCCGAGGGCGGCAGCTTCAATCGGCAGGGCGGCAAGGTCACATTCGCGTCTGTCCAGACCCTCGAGAAGATCCCCCGCGCCATCACCTTGACGGCCCGGGGCACGGCCGGCCACGGCTCGGTGCCGCTCCGGTCGAACGCCGTCGTGAAACTCACGACCGCCGTGTCGTCGGTCGCGAAATGGAAGCCGCCCATCAGCTTCAACGAGACCACCGCTGCCTACTTCAAGCGCCTCGCGAGCATCTCGGATCAGGCCGCGGCCGATCGTTACCGCGCCATTCTCAGCACCGACCCGAAGGTGCAGGACGCCGCTGACGAGTACTTCCTCGACAACGAGCCGCGCCACGCCTCGACCATCCGCACCTCGATCTCGCCGACGATGATCCAGGCCGGCTACCGCACCAACGTGATTCCCTCGGAAGTGCAGGCCACGCTCGACGTGCGCATGATGCCCGACCAGGATCCGGCGGCGTTCCTCGAGATGGTGAAGAAGGTGGTCAACGACCCCACCGTGGAGGTGACCTACGGCGCCCGCGACGTGCGTCCGAACGGCATCTCCCGCCTCAACACCGACGCCTTCGCGGCCATCGAGGCGAACGTCAAGAAGCACTACAACGTGATCACGCTGCCGGCGATGAGCACCGGCGCCACCGACATGGCCTACCTGCGCGCCAAGGGCGTGCAGTGTTACGGCGTCGGCCCGGCCATCGACGTGGAAGACGGCCCGAAGGGGTTCGGTGCCCACAGCGATCAGGAACGCATCAACGAAGCCGAACTCTACAAGTTCGTGCGCTATTACTACGACGTCGTCGTCGATCTGGCGCGCGCGCGCTGATCTGCCCTCGAAAGGACTCCCGTGAATCGTCGCACGCTGCTCGGTAACGCCGGACTGGCCCTGGCTGGTCTGGGGATGGGGGCGTGCGCGCCCAGGTCCGCGGCCCGCACCGCCCCTGTCGTACCGACGGCGCCGCGCCGGCCGATGGTGCAATTGCCGCTCGTCCGGGTGTCGGCCGAACGGGTGATCCGGCAGACGGTGGGCCTCCGGCCGCACCGGCCCTCGGGCTTCGTGCTGAAGTCGGCCACGCTCGACCACAAGACCGTCATCCACAACTACGGGCACGGCGGCTCGGGCATGTCGCTCTCGTGGGGCACGGCCACGATGGCGGCCGACCTGGCGATGGCGCACGGCGAGCGCCGCGCGGCGGTGCTGGGTTCGGGCGTTGTCGGCCTGACCACCGCGCGCATGCTGCAGCGCCGCGGCTTCGCGGTCACGATCTACGCCGAGCGCGTGCCGCCGGACGTCACCTCCAACTGGTCGCTTGCCGCCTGGACGCCCACCTCGGGTCTCGTCGAGTTCGCGAAGCGCACGCCCGAGTGGAGCGCGCAGCTCGTGCAGGCTGCCGAGATTGCCTACCGTCAACTGCAGTTCATGGCCTCGCCGCGCTACGGCATCTCGTGGATCATGAACTACGCGCCAACCGAGTCGGCTGAATCGGCCCGCGGCGAGAACGCGCTGCTGCCACGGCACCTCAACAGCGAGCAGACGCTGCTGCAGCCCGGTGAACACCCGTTTCCCACCACCTACGCCATCGAACGTCCGGAGATGCGCATCGAGCCGAACATCTACCTGCCGGCGCTCATGGACGACGTCCTGAACTTCGGCGGGCACATCGTCATCCGGAAGTTCGAGACCACGCGCGACGTGATGGCGCTCTCCGAGAACCTCATCGTCAACTGCACGGGGCTCGGCGCGAAGACGCTCTTCGGCGATGACGAACTGATGCCGCTGAAGGGCCTGCTCGTGCTGCTGCCGCCGCAGCCCGAGGTGCACTACAGCACGAGCGGCGGCTGGAACATCCCGGCCGACCAGCGCGGGCTCTTCGTGCACATGATGCCGCGCACCGACGGCATCGTGCTCGGCGGCACCTCGGAACGCGGCGTGGCCACGACCGACGTGAGCGACAAGGAGAAGGCCCGCATCATCGCCAACCACATCACGCTCTTCGCCGCGATGAAGCCGCCGACGGGGCATCCGCCAATGGCGCCGACGCCGCGCCGATGAGCACCGGCCAGCCGGCAGCCGGCAGCTCCGGCACGCGCTCCGGCCTGGCCCGGGAGATGGGGCTCCTCGGGCTCACCGCCACCGGCATCTGCTCGATGGTGGGCGCCGGGCTGAACGTCATCCCGTTCATGATCCAGCGCAACGTGCCCGGCATCGGGCCGAACGTGCTGACGGCGTTCCTGCTCGGGGCCGTGCCGGCCGTGTTCGCCGGCCTCGCCTACGCCATCCTCGCCTCGGCCATGCCGCGCGCCGGCGGCAGCTACATCTACGCCAGCCGGTCGCTCTCGCCCTACCTCGGCTTCATCGCCTCGTTCTCGCAGTGGTTCTCGTTGTGCGTGGCGATTGGTGTCGTCTCGTATGTGATCACGCCGTTCCTGCGTGACATCGCCGTGGCGCTCGACTGGACGGGCGCGGCGGCCACGCTCGACTCCGGTGGCGTGCGGCTCACCATCGCGCTCGGCTTCCTCTGGGCCGCGGCCGCGGTGAACCTGCGCGGCGTGAAGGCCTACGAGCGGCTGATGGTGCCGCTCATGTTCCTCACCTTCGCGCTCGGCGCGGTGGTGGTGGTGGCCGGCTTCTCGCACACGCAGGAGGAGTTCCTGGCGGCACTGGCCGCCCGAGGCTCCGCCGTGTCGCTCACGGCGCAGGCCGCGCCGCTCGGGTCGGTGCTGCTGCCGGCTTCGGCGCTGCTCTTCGCCTCGTTCATCGGCTTCGATTCGATCGCGCAGGCCGGCGGAGAAGCGAAACGGCCGAGCCGCGATCTGCCGCTCGCCATCTTGATCGCCGTGGGTTCGGTGGCGGTCTTCTACTTCCTCTTCACGGCGGCGGTGTATCACGCGGTGCCGTGGCAGTACGTGGCCGCTGAGTCTCGCATGCGCGACGTCACGGCGCCGGGGCTCCTCGGCTACGTGCTGCCGCCGTTCTGGACGGTGGTCATCGTGTCGAGTGCCGCCGTGGCGCTCATCAAGGACCTGCCGGCGATGCTGCTCGGCGTGTCGCGGTTGATGTTCGCGTGGGCGGAAGACGGCATCTTCCCGCAGGCGGTGTCGCGCGTGCATCCCACGCTGCGTACGCCGCATGTCGCCATCATCGCCAGCGCCGGCATGGCCACGCTCGGTGTGCTCGGCAGTCACTTCGCCGGCGACTTCTTCCTCGGCGTCGACATCCTGGTGACGTCGATGCTCGTGAATTTCCTGCTGATGGCGCTCTCGGTGCTGGCGCTGCCCTCGACCAATCCCGCGCTCGCCGCGCATGTCTCCGTGCTGCCGTCGCGCCGCCAGCAGGTGCCGGTGGCCGTCGCCGGCATCGCCGTGCTTGCGCTCTTCCTCGCCGTGCACACCTGGAAGGATCTGACCGGCCCGGCGGCCGCGTGGTACTTCCGCTCCACGCCGGTGTGGGCGGTGGTGATGGCCCTCGGCACCATCGTCTACGTGCGCGAGACGCGGGCGCTTGCTGCCCGCGGCGTCGACCTGGCCGCGCGCTTCGCCGTGCTGCCGCCCGAATAGTCAGGAGACCTCTGCCCGTGTCCGTCATCAGCCGCACCACCCTCGCTCCCGGTCTCGAGATCTCGCGCGTCGTCACCGGCCTGTGGCAGATCGCCGACATGGAGCGCGATGGCCGCGCCGTCGACCTCGACGCGGCGGCGCGGGCGATGACGCCCTACATCGAGGCCGGCTTCACGTCGTTCGACATGGCCGACCACTACGGGTCGGCCGAGATCATCGCCGGCAGGTGCCGCGCGCTCGGCGATCCGGCACGGCTGCAGCTCTTCACGAAATGGGTGCCGAAGCCGGGCCCGGTCAGCGCCGCCGACGTGCGCGCCGCCATCGAACGGTCGCTCGAGCGGCTGGCCATGCCGGCCATCGACCTGCTGCAGTTCCACGCGTGGAACTACGCGGACCCCGCATGGCTCGACGCGCTCGTCCACCTGCAGGATCTGAAGCGCGAGGGCCTCATCCGACATATCGGTCTCACCAACGTGGACGCCGCGCACCTGCGCGTCGTGCTCGCGAGCGGCATCGAGGTGGTGTCGAACCAGGTGAGCTGCTCGCTCATCGACCGCCGCGCCGCCGGCCGGCTCGCCGCCGTGTGCGCGGAGTTCGGCGTGGGGCTGCTGGCCTACGGCACCGTGTGCGGCGGCTGGCTGAGCGAGAAGTGGCTCGGGAAGGACGAGCCGGCGTGGGAGACGGACGGCACGTGGTCGCAGATGAAGTACGGACGCTTCATCCGCGAAGCCGGCGGCTGGCCCGCGCTGCAGCGCGTGCTGCGCGCGGCGAAGGACGTGGCCGAGCGTCACGACGTGTCGCTCACGAACGTGGCGACGCGTTTCATCATGGAGCAGCCCGGTGTGGCGGCCGTCATCGTCGGCGCGCGCCTGGGCGAACGGGCGCACATCGACGACAACCAGCGTCTCTGCAGCTTCCAGCTCACGCGCGACGATCGCGCGCATCTCGAGGCCGCGATTGCGACCCTGGCGCCGATTCCCGGCGACTGCGGCGACGAATACCGCACGCCGCCGTTCCTGACCGCATCGGGCGACCTCAGCCACCATCTCGAGTCGTTTCCGCCGCCCTTCGAGGTGCGGCCGGGGCCGAACGGCACGACGAAGTGCTTCAGCGGCACGCCGTGGGAGCCGCTTGCCGGCTACTCGCGGGCGACCCGGTCGGGGTCGCGCATTCACGTCTCGGGCACGACGGCCACGCACGGCAGCCGGCTCATCGGCGGCCAGGACGCCGCCGCGCAGACGCACGCCGTCATCGACAAGATCGCCGGCGCCCTGCAGTCGCTCGGCGGCCGGCTCGAAGACGTGGTACGTACGCGGATCTTCGTCTCGAACGTCGCGCACTGGGAACCGGTGTCGCGTGCGCACGGCGAACGCTTCGCGCGTATCCAGCCGGCCAACACGCTCGTCGAGGCCCGACTCATCGGCGACGAGTATCTGGTCGAGATCGAAGCGGACGCGGAGCTGGGCGGCGAGAATCATTTGTAACGGGGTCTGTCACGGTCACCACATGTCACGGCGGCCGTCACATCCGGTGACCGTGACAGACCCCGTTACAAATGGCCGGGTGCGCACGATCCGGATCGTTCCTGCCGCGTCACCGCGATAGGATCCCCGTATGCATATCGGCAACACACCGCTCATCCGCCTCGAGAAGGTCGTCCCCGGCAACGGCGTCGAGATCTGGGTGAAGTGGGAGGGCGCCAATCCCACCGGCAGCATGAAAGACCGGATGGCGCTCTCGATGGTGCAGGGCGCGATGGCCCGCGGCGACCTCGCGCCGGGCGGGCGCCTCATCGAGTGGACCGGCGGCAGCACCGGCAGTTCGCTCGCCATGGTCTGCGCGACGCTTGGCGTGCGCGCGCACTTCGTGTCGTCCGATGCGTTCTCGGAAGAGAAGCTGCAGACGATGCGCGCCTTCGGCGCCACGCTCGACGTGCTGCCCTGCGAGGGCGGCAGGATCACGGCGGGCCTCATGCAGCGCATGGACGCGCGCGTGCGCGAGCTCACGAACGAACCCGGCACGTTCTGGACGCGCCAGTTCACGAATCCCGACAACCCGCTCGGCTACGCGCCGATGGCCGACGAAATCGTCGACGCTCTCGGCGGCCGCATGGACGAGTTCGTGATGATGGTGGGCACCGCGGGCTGCTTCTCGGGGAACGCCGCCCGCCTCAAGGCACGCGTGCCCGGTGTGCGCTGCGTGGCCGGCGAGCCGGCCGAGAGCCGCGCGCTCTCCGGGCTCGCGCCCACGGGCGGGCATCGCATCGAGGGCACCGGGCCGGGGTTCGTGCCCGGGAACTACCGCGCCGATCTGGCTGACGCCGTGGTCCAGGTGACAGACCACGACGCCCGGGCCACCGCGCGCCGCCTGGCCCGCGAAGAGGGTATCTGGGGCGGCATGTCGTCGGGCGCGAACGTGTGGATGGCGCTCGAGCGCGCGAAAACGCTGCCGGCCGGCGCGCGCATCGTCACCCCGATCTGCGATTCCGGCCTGAAGTACCTGGCCGGCGAGCTCTACCGCGACTGACCAGGCGCCGTGTTCGAAACGCTCTGGCTGTCGTGCCACGTGGACTACGCGTGCCGCCACAGCGGCGCCTGCTGCCGCGCGGCGTGGCCGCTGCCGGTCGAGTCGCGCGTGGTGCCGTCGATCGAGGCCGCCGTGGCGCACGGCCGCATGCCCACGGTGGACGGCTCGGTCGTGTGGCTGCAGGAAACGGCGGAGGCGCCCGAGGGTATGGCCGGCACGTTCCGCCTGGTGGACGGCGCGTGTGTGTTCCACGTCGCGCGCGCGTCAGGTGACGAGGCAGGCGCGCGGCACTGCGCGGTGCACGCGACGCTCGGTCACGAGGCGCAGCCGGCGAGCTGTCAGCACTTCCCGCGGGTGTGTCTCGTGGATCCACGCGGCGTGCGTGTGTCGCTCTCGCACTTCTGTCCCACCGCGGCGGCGATGCTCGTGGACGCCACGGCCCCCGTCACGATCGGGCGCGGGCCCGAGGCCGTGCCGGGTGGCGGCGTGCCTGAGGGACTCGACGCGCGTGAGGCGCTGCCGCCGCGCCTGAGCGCGCGCGTGCTGATGGACCTCGAGGCGCTCACGGCCTGGGAAGCACACGTGGTCAACGCGCTGGCGGGACCATCGGCATGGCCCGGGTCGGGGGAAGACGTGCTGTCACACATCGGCGCGCAGGCGGACGCGCTGGCGCGTTGGACGCCGGGCGGCGCGCCGCTCGTCGATGTGATCGCGGCGTTCCCGATCCCGGACGGCGTGCCCGCGGACGACATGCCTGCGCCGGACGTCCGCGCGCCGTGGACGCCCGAGGCCGCCTGGGCGCTGGGCCGCGAGGCGTGCCGCGCGCCGTGGACCTGGCCCGCGTTGCCGGCGAATCTGGCCGCGCTCGACGCGCGCGTCGTGGCGCCGGCTTGGCCCTACGTAGCACCGGTCGTACGGCGGTATCTCGCGGGCAAGGCGTTCGGCGCGTGGGTGACCTACCAGGGCGACGCCACGCGTGCGCTCGCGGCCTGGCTCTCGCTCGCGCTGACAGTGCTGCGCGTCGAGTGCGCGCGCGCCTGTGCCGAGGGCCCGCGACCGCTCGATCGCGAGCGGCTCCTGACTGCCGTGCGCCAGGCCGACCTGCTGCTCGTGCACTATGCCGACAGCGCCGTCGCCGCCGGCGCGCTCTTGACTCGCGACGGCGTGTGACCGAGGATGCAGCGGGATTTCCCGAAGGAGCGACGATGACACGGCACCTGGCGCGCACCCTCTTCATCCTGACGGCCGCGGCGGTTCTCACGACGGCCTGCGCGCCGGGCGCGAACGTGGAGGCGCAGGCGCCGGCGGCCGCGCCGGCGAAGCCGAACCCGCTGCCCGGCGTGACGAAGAGCCTCGACGAACTGAAGGCCGAGATGTTCCACGTGGGCGCCGGGAGGCGCCTCAAACCGGCCGAGTGGCCCGGCGGCAATCGTGTGGCGGTGGCGCTCTCCTTCGACGTCGACAACGCCACGATGGCGCTCTCGCAGGGCAACCTCGACTACGAGGTGTTGTCGCGCGGCGAGTACGGCGCCGTCGACGGATTGCCGCGCATCCTGCGCCTGCTCGACAAGCAGAAAGTGCCGGCGTCGTTCTTCATCCCGGCGGTGAGCTCGCTGCTGCACCCGCAGATGATTCCCGACATCCTCTCGAAGAACGTGCACGAGATCGGCATCCACGGCTGGATCCACGAACGGCTGCCGGTGTTGAACGACGAGAAGGAGGAGCAGCGCCTGCTCGACCAGTCAATCGAGACGCTGACGAAAGCGATGGGGAAGCGGCCCGTCGGCTACCGCGCGCCGTCGTGGAAGTTCAGCAAGCACACGCTGGCGCAGATCAAGGCCGCCGGCTTCCTCTACGACAGCAGCCTGATGGCGAGCGACGACGCCTACGAGATCAACCTCGATGGGAAACCCACGGGGCTCGTGGAACTGCCGATCGAGCGCATCGTCGACGACGCGCCCTACTTCGGCGCCGCCGACGGTTCGATGCCCTCGCCCGAACACGTGCTCGAGGTGTTCCGCTCGGAATTCGACGTGGCCTGGGACGAACGCGGCCTCTACGTGCTCACCATGCATCCCCACTACATGGGTCACCGGTCGCGCGTCGCCATCCTCGATCGTCTCATCACGCACATGAAGAGCAAGGGCGGCGTGTGGTTCGCCACCCACGAGGCCATCGCGACGCACCTGAAGGGGATGCTCAGCGCCGGCACCAACTGAGCTGAGCCATCCGCGCCGGCTCGTGCGCGAACTACTCGCGGGTCGGCCTGGCCACCTTCACGGTGAACTGCTCGCCGCGAATCGACGCGCCCTTCATCGCCTTCACGACCTGACCGGCGACGTCGGGGTTGACCTCGACGAGCGAGGAGTGCGGCAGGATGGTGATGGCGCCAAGGTCGCGCGACGTCACGCCGGCCTCGCCGGTGATGGCGCCCACGAGATCGCCCGGGCGCACGCCCTGCGTGCGGCCGATGCTGAACGACAGCACCACGCCGCCACCGTCGCCGGCCTGCGGACGCGGCTGACGCCCCTCACGCGGCGCCGACGGGCGCTCCGGCCTCGCTCCGCGCTCGTCGCGGCGTGGCGGCCGCCGGTCGTCGCCGTCGAAGCGGCGCGGGGGGCGGCGGCTGTCGTCGAATTCGGGTCGCGCGGCGCGCGGCGCCGGCATGTCCTGATCGGGCTGGTTGCCGGCCGGCGAGTCGCTTGCCGCCTGCAGCAGCGCCACCGCGGCGGCGGCGATGTCGGTCACATCGAAGTCGGCGCCGAGGGCCTGCACGAGCGCCCGCGTCTCTTCGAGGTCGCCGGCGGCGATGCGCGTCGTGATGGCGCCGCGCGTCGCTTCGAGCCGGCGCGCCTTGAGCGCCGAGAGCGTCGGCAGCGTCGCGATCTCGATCTTCTGTTTGGTGACGTTCTCGATGAAGCGCAGCGTGCGCTGCTCGCGCGGGTCGATGAGCGTGATGGCCACGCCTTCGCGGCCGATGCGGCCCGTGCGGCCGATGCGGTGCACGTAGACTTCTGGCGCGGTCGGGATGTCGTAGTTGATGACGTGCGACACATGGTCGATGTCGAGGCCGCGCGCCGCGACGTCGGTGGCCACGAGCACGTCGGCCTTCCCGGTGCGGAAGAGCTGCATCACGCGGTCGCGCTGCCGCTGGTCGAGGCCGCCGTGCAGCGCCTGCGCGCCGTAGCCGTGCGATTTCAGCGTGTCCGTCAGTTCGTCCACTTCGAGGCGCGTGCGGCAGAAGACGATGGCTGAGGCCGGGTCCTCGAACTCGAGGATGCGGCCGAGCGCGAAACCCTTCTGGCCGCGCGACACGATGTAGGCCGCCTGGCGGATCTGCGGCATCTTTCCGGGGGCGCGCTTTTCGGCCTTGACGGTGATGCGTTCGGGGTCGCGCAGGTGACGCTCAGCGATGGACGCGATACGCGGCGCCATCGTGGCGGCGAAGAGCGCCGTCTGCCGCGAGTCGGGTGTGGCCGTCAGAATCGCCTCGAGGTCGTCGGCGAAGCCCATGTCGAGCATCTCGTCGGCTTCGTCGAGCACGAGGATTTCGAGCGCCGATAGATCGAGCGTGGTGCGGCGCAGATGATCGAGCGCGCGGCCCGGCGTGGCGACGACGACCTGCACGCCGCGGCGCAGGGCGCGGATCTGCTGGTCCATCGGCGCGCCGCCGTAGAGCGGCACGACGGTGAGGGCCGTCTTCTTTGCGTACTTGTGGATCGCTTCGGCGACCTGCATCGCCAGCTCGCGCGTGGGCACGAGCACGAGGGCGCGCGGCACCCCCTTCTTCGCCGCCGGCGTCTCGAGCAGCCGGTGCAGCATCGGCAGCGAGAAGGCGGCGGTCTTGCCGGTGCCGGTGCCGGCCTGGCCGATGATGTCCTGGCCGGTCAGGAGCACCGGAATGGCAGCGCGCTGGATGGGGGTGGCTTCTTCGTAGCCGAGGGCCGTGACGGCCTTGACGATGGCGTCGTCGAGGCCGAGGGCGGCGAATCCTGGCTGCTGTGATGGGGCGTCAGTCGTGGTGGTCAACAGACCATTGTAACGCGCCCGACGCGGCCAACCCGCCGACGCGCCATTCTCGGCCGGTATCCCCGGCATCGCCTCCCTTGGTCGAGGCAGCCGGCTCAGTCTCGCGGGAAACGGCCGGAAACCCGGGGCCGCGGCGCGGGGGCGGGGCGATGCTGCGCCATGAACGCCAGCCTCGCCGGGACGATAGCCGCCGCCGCGATGCGGTCGCCGAATCGAACGTAACGTTCGTCGGTGGCGGACCAGGCCGGCCACGTGACGGCCGGCGTGGAGGGGTTGCCGGTGGCGGCGAACGCGATTAGGGACGCCGTCAGCGTCTCTGAGAGCTCGCGGTCCGCGTTGGTCCACGCGCGTGTCGGCCGGAACATGTTGTAGGCGTCGAAGGTCCCCAAGTAATACGGGACCTCGGACGTGTGGTACGCACCCACCGTCGCGGTGTCCTGGTCGGCGATCCGGACTCCCGGCACGTACGGGTGGCGTCGCGCGAAGTCCGTAATGAAGGCAGGCGACGTGTGGTGGCGCGCCTGCAGCTCGGCGCAGGTGCGCGCGTTCAGCAGGCCGTTGGCGTCGTTGGCGGCCTCCTGGGCCACGGTGCGTACCGCGGCGTCGTTCGACACCGGATACAGCGCCAGGAACTCCGCGGTGGCGGCGCCGAAGAGCTCCCGCGCGCGGGCCGCGTAGTCGGCCGGCGACGTGGCCGCCTTGAGCGCGATGTTGGCTTCGTCGTGCGTGAAGCTGGCGATGATCGGTACGTCCGCCGCGCCGCCCGCCGCCAGGATGGCGGCCTTCGTATCGGGCATGAAGTAGCCGTCGATGACGCCGCCGGTCCGGATGCCGCTGACGCGCCGCCCGAGCTGGAACTCGTCCTGCAGCGCGAGGATGCGGTCCGCCGGCGCGTGCCGCATGGCGGCGAGGCCGTCCGCCTCGAGCGCTGCCTGCACGTCGAGTCCGACACGTTCCGCCTCGGCGAGCGGTGTATTCGCGCCCGTGAAGTTGCAGCCGCTGAACATCACGGCGCCGCGGAAGAGGCCGCGGGCCCGCGGGCTGAAGATCTGCTGCACGACCGACCCGGCGCCCGCCGACTGGCCGACGACGACGACCTGCGCCGGATCGCCGCCGAACGCCGCGATGTTCCGCTGGATCCAGCCGAGCGCCGCCGTCTGGTCGAGATAGCCGTAGTTGCCGGAATGCCCGCCCTGTTCGGCGCTGAGGGCCGGATGCGCCATGAAGCCGAGGATGCCCAGCCGGTAGTTGAAGTTGACGAAGACGGCGCCGCGTCGCGCTACCTCTTCGCCTCCGTAGTTGGCCATACCCGCCGAGCCCACGGTGCCGCCGCCGCCGTAGAGGAAGACGATGACGGGCCGCCGGGACGCCGGCGTCGCGTCGGCGGGCGCCCAGACGTTCAGGTACAGGCAATCCTCGCTCGTCGCTTCCTCGCCGAAGTAGTGATTGATGTCGTGCGGGCGCAGCACCTGGATACAGGCCGGCATCCGGCGATCGGCGTGGTAGGTCTCCGTCCACGTGACGGGCTCCGGTTCACGCCAGCGCCGATCCTGCACGGGCGGCTTCGCGAAGGGGACGCCGAACCAGGCTCTGACACCGGACGCGAGCACCCGGCCATCGAGCGGTCCGCTGTCCACACGGACGACGGTGCGTGAGGCCGGCGGCGGGGGCGGCGACGGCTGGCAGGCGGCCAGCGCGGCGGTGGCAGTCAGTGAGAGGAAAAGACGGGCACGGAACGCGCGCATCGCACACACCTCGGCCACCTCAATCGGCGGTGGCGCAGTGCCGGGGTCAGGCCGGCTGCGTCTCGATCCCCGGTGTGGGAGCGGCCGCG
Organism: Acidobacteriota bacterium; assembly: GCA_016789705.1. GTDB lineage: Bacteria > Acidobacteriota > Vicinamibacteria > Vicinamibacterales > UBA2999 > CADEFD01. Next base: position 15,022 of record JAEUQR010000184.1, on the reverse strand, counting down.
GCGTCGATCGACGTGCGCGGATCGAGCAGCAGCCAGCAGGGCACGCCGAGAAAATAGACCATGCCGAGCAGGCGGATGAACTGATTCCAGTCGCCGCCGGCCTGGCTCATGAGGAAGCCGCCGACCATGGTGGAGGTCGCGCCGGCGAGATTCCCCATCAGGTTCATCGTGCCGGCCACCGAGGCCGCGTGCCGGCCGCCGACGTCCATGCACGAGGCCCAGGCGTGCGGCATGACCCAGTCGTTGAAGAAACAGGCGACGGCCATCATCGCCATCGTGGCATTGATGCCTGACATGCGCGTGGCCAGCATCAGGAAGCCGCCGGCGCCGAGGAATCCGGCAATGGCCATGAGGCGGCGCGTGCGGGATTCGTCGCCCGTCCAGCGGGTGACGTGCGGTGACACGAAGCCGCAGAAGAGTGAGCCGACGCCGTTCGAGAAGAGCGGAATCACCGCGTACGCCGCGCTTTCGCCGGCGGTGAGGTGATGGTGTTCCTGGAGATAGGTCGGGAGCCAGGTGAGGGAGAAGTACCAGCCGAACGAGAGGAAGTAATACTGCGCGGTGAGCAGCAGCACCGAACGTGACGTGAGCAGCCGGCCCCACGGCACGCCGCCGTGGCTGGCCGCTGCCGGCTCGACATCGGCGAGGAGGGCGAGTTCCGCGGCGTTGACATCGGGATGGGTGCGCGGGTCGTCGCGATACCAGCGCGCGAAGGCGGCCGTCCACACGATGCCGAGCAGCCCGAAGACGCCGAAGGCGACGCGCCAGTTCATGAACTGCAGCGCCCACACGACGAGGAGCGGCGTGAAGGCGCCGCCCCAGCGGGCGGCCGTCCAGATGAATCCCTGGGCGCGCGTGCGTTCCCGCCGCGGCAGCCACGTCGTGAGCGACTTGGCGATGATCGGAAAACACCCGGCCTCGCCCACGCCGAAGAGGAAGCGGATGACAACCATCGAGGCGAAGTTCCACGCCGCGCCCGTGAGCGCCGTGAACGCGGACCACATGAGCACGATGCGCATGAGGCCCTTTCTGGCGCCCACCCAGTCGCCGTACCACGCGCCGGGCACCTCGAAGAGGCCGTAGCCCAGCAGGAACGTGCTGAGCACCGTGCCCATCATCACCTTATCGAAGCCGAGGTCGGCCGAGATGAGCGGCGCCGCCTGGGCGATGACGGCACGATCGACGAAGGCCAGCACGGCCAGCGACATGCCGAACCAGACCACACGGTGGCGGGCGCCGGACGGCTGCACGGCTACTCCAGATCCCGGGGCGGCACGCCGTCGTAGGTGAGCGGGATGCGGATGCGCATGGCCTTCTCGCGCGTCAGTTCCTCGTGCACTTCGGCCGTCAGGCCGGCGACGCGGCCGATGATGAACACGAGGCGGCCGAAGGCCGGCTCGAAGCCCATGTCGTGCAGTACCGCCGCGAGCGCGCCGTCGATGTTGATCGGGAGCGGCTTCACGGCCGCGGCGATGGCGCCCTCGAGCGCTTCGACGAACGCGACGCCGTCGCCGGCCACGCCGCCCTCGCGGGCCAGACCGAAGAGGATGGCGGTGCGCGGATCCGTCGAGTGCACACGATGCCCGAAGCCCGGCAGGCGTTTCTTCGCGGCGCGGGCGTCGGCCACGACACGCGCCGCGGCGTCGGGCAGCGAGAGCGACTCATTCTTGGCCAGGGCCACGCCTTCGGCGATGAGCTCCATGCAGCCGAGCCCGGCACCGCCGTGGTCGTCGCCCACGGCGAGGATCCCGGCGGCCACCGCGGCCGAGAGCGACTGCCGGTTGCCCGAGAGCGCAAGCCGCGCCGTGGCGCAGGAGGGCGCGCCCGAGCCGTGATCCGCGACGCCGGTGAGGATGGCGTCGAGCAGGCGGCGCTCGCCGGCCGACGGCAGGCGTCCGCGGTGCAGCAGGAAAATCGTGTCGGTGAAGGTGCGGCTCGTCATGAGAGCCGTCGCCTCGTAGCCGCGCAGCCGGATGTGGCCGTCACGGGCATCGACGATTGCAGTACGCCAGGGGTCCATGTCGCTCACTCCGGACGGCGGGCGCGACCCCGCCGGAACGCTCCGGAGGTTAAGCGCACCATGTATGGTTGTCAATACAATAAGGGCGCCTGATGGCGCCCGCGGACGTCAGGCAGACGTCTCGACCTCGGTGGTCCACGTCCAGCGGCCCTGCTTCTTCACGCGCATCATGTTGACCGAGTAGTGGTACTTGTCGGCCCGGTAGTAGATGTCCACGAGTTCGAATGGCCTGTCGTGCGTCGTGTACATCACGCGTGTCATGTGCAGCACGGGATGGAGCGCGGGAATCCCCAGGCGGCGGGCGGTGTCGGGATCGGCCGGCGCCGCTTCGATCGTCTCGCGGGCCTTGACGATGGGGATCTTCAGATCCTCCTGGAGGATCTTGAGCAACGGCAGCGAGTAGAGGTCGGCCACCGGAATGCGCGCGCCGATCTCGGTGGGCAGGTAGTTCAGCGTGTAGGAGAACGGCTCGTTGTCGATGTGGCGCAGGCGCTTGATGAGCGTGAGGCGGGTGGCGCCGGGCCCGAGTTGCAGTGTTTCCCGCAATTCCGGCGTCGCGACCGTCTCGCTCACCTCGACGTCGGTGACCTTCAGTTTGCGGACCCGCGCCTGCAGTTCTTCGAGGAAGCCCGTGTAGCGCACCGGCGTCAGCCGCTTCGGCGGATTGGCGGCGACGAAGGTGCCCTTGCCCTGCACCTTGACCACCAGGTTCTCGCGCACCAGTTCGCGCAGCGCCTCGCGCAGCGTGACGCGGCTGACTTCGAGTTCGCGCGACAGTTCGTGCTCCGACGGAATCTGGCTGCCGGGCTGATAGAGTCCGCTGTGGATGCGATGGCGGAGCAGGTGTTGGATCTGGTGGTAGAGGGGGACCCCCAGCTCGCGACCCAGTCCGGTTTTCCGCATAGTCGGCACGGTCGCCACGGAGCATAACACCCCACGGCTTGACAGAACTTGTATAGTTATCCGTACATGTCTGGACATGCGCGTTCCCGGGCCCTGTCGGGCGTCCGCGTTCTGGACCTCTCGCGCATGATCGCCGGCGGCGTGTCCGGCATGATGCTGGCGGATTTCGGGGCCGACGTCGTCAAGGTGGAAGAGCCTCGCGCCGGCGACCCGCTGCGCCAGTGGACCACCGAAGGCCACCCGTACTGGTGGCAGGTCTACGCGCGCAACAAGCGATTCATCACCCTGAACCTGAAGACCGCCGAAGGCCGCGCGCTGCTCGAACGCCTGGTGCCCCGGTTCGACGTGGTGATGGAGTCGTTCGTGCCGGGCACGCTCGAACGCATGGGCCTCGGCTGGGACGTGCTGCATGCGTGGAACCCGCGCCTGTCGCTGGTCCGCATCTCGGGCTGGGGGCAGTCCGGTCCGGCCAGTCACCGGCCCGGCTTCGGCACGCTCGTCGAAGCCGCGAGCGGCTTTGCCGCCATGAACGGCGAGCCTGACGGCGCGCCCATCGTGCCGGCCTTCCCGCTGGCCGACATGACCTCGGCGCTCTACGCGGTGAACGCCGTGATGTTCGCCCTCTACCACCGTGACGTGCACGGCGGGCAAGGCCAGGTCATCGACGTCTCACTCTTCGAGTCGTTGTTCTCGCTGCTCGGACCGCTGCCGGCCGAATACGCGGCGCATGGCCGGGTGCGGGTGCGCAACGGCAGCCGTTCGAAGAACGCCGGTCCGCGCGGCTGCTTCCGCACGAGTGACGGTCAGTACATCGCGGTCAGCGGCTCGACGCCAAAGATGGCCGAGCGGTTCCTGCGCGCCTACGATCTCGGCCACCTGCTCGACGATCCGAGATTCGCCACGAACGAAGCGCGCGTGCGTCACTCGAGTGAGCTCGACGCCCACATCATTGCCGCCGTTGCCGCGCGTCCGCTCGCCGAGAACCTGCGCCTCATCGAGGCGCACGAACTCACCGCCGTGGCCGTCCAGACCGTGGCCGACATCGAGCGCGACCCGCACTGGCGGCAGCGCGGCCTGTTGGTGGACGTGCCGCGGGAGGCCGGTGCGGTGCGGATGCACGCGCCTGTGCCTCGGATGTCGGGCACGCCCGGGACGATCGAACATGCCGGCGGTGCGCTCGGCCAGCACAACCAGGCCATCTACGGCGACGAGCTGGGCCTGAGTTGCGACGAACTGCGGCGCCTCGGCGCCGACGGCACCATCTGAGAGGACCTGCCCCGTGACCGTGCCCCCCGCCGCGCCAGCGCCGCTCGACCTCCGGGCCCGGCTCCTCATCGGTGGCGTCTGGACCGACGGCATCGAGACGTTCCCCGTGCACGACAAATTCACGGGGGAGATCATCGGCTGCGCCGACCGCGCCAGCCGCGATCAGGTGCGCGCCGCGGTTGCTGCCGCGCAGGCGTCGTTCGAATCGACACCGCTCGACGCCACCGAACGCTACGCCATCCTGCGCAGGGTCGGCGATGGCCTCGAGGCGCGCCGCGAGGAGCTGGTGCGTGTGCTCACGGCGGAAACCGGCTTTCCGGTGAGCGATACCCGCAATGAGGTCACCCGCGCAATCCAGACGTTCCTGATTGCCGCGGAAGAAGGGAAACGGCTCGTGGGCGAGGTCGTGCCGATCGAGGCGGCGCCCGGCAGTGCCCACCGGATGGGCTTCACGATCCGCGTGCCGCGCGGTGTGGTCTGCGGCATCACGTCGTTCAATGCGCCGCTCAACTTCGTGGCTCACAAAGCGGCGCCGGCGCTGGCCTCCGGCAACACGGTGGTGCTCAAGGCTCCGCAGGCCACCCCCTTCAGCGCGGCGATTCTCTGCGAGATCCTGCTGGCCGCCGGCCTGCCGCCCGGGCACGTGAACCTCGTGCAGGGACCCGGCAGCGAGATCGGCCGCTGGCTCGTGGACGACCCGCGCGTCCGCTTCTACACGTTCACCGGCAGCACGTCGGTGGGGAAGCAGTTGCAGAAGTCGGTGGGGCTGCGGCCGATCGCCGTCGAGCTCGGCAGCATCGCCGCTACGATCGTCTGCGCCGATGCCGACCTCGATCGGGCCCTGCCCCGGGTCGTGAACTCCGCGTTCCGCCGCGCCGGCCAGGCGTGCACGTCGACGCAGCGCCTGTTCGTGCAGCGCCCCGTGCTCGACGCGTTCGTCGCGCGGCTTGCCGCGGCGACGGCAGCGGTGGTGGTCGGCGATCCGCGCGAGCCGGCCACGGTGCTGGGCCCGATGATCAGCGCCGAGGAAGCGGCGCGCGCCGAGGCCTGGGTGGCCGAGGCCGTGGCGGCGGGCGCCCGGCTCGTGACCGGCGGCCGGCGCCGCGGCGCCATCCTCGAACCAACCATCCTCATCGACGTCAACCGCGACATGAAGGTGCTCTGCGAGGAGATCTTCGCGCCGGTGATGTCGGTCGTGCCGTTCGACACGCTCGACGAGGTCATCGCCGCGGTCAACAGCACCGAGTTCGGTCTGGCCGCCGGCATCTTCACCCGCGACGTCACCACGGCATTCACCGCGGCCCGCCGTCTGCACGTCGGCGTCGTGCACATCAACGAGTCGTCGACGAGCCGCGTCGACCTCATGCCGTTCACCGGCGTGAAAGACAGCGGGCTCGGCCGTGAAGGGCCGAAGTACGCGATGCACGAGATGACCGAGGAGCGGCTCGTCACCCTCAGCCTGTAACCGGGCGGCGCCGCCGCCCGAGGAGCCCGACGTCCATGACCGGAGCGATGTTCATGGCCCACTGCCTGAAGCAGGAGGGCGTTACCAAGGTGTTCGGTCAGTGCGGCCACACGAACTACGCACTGATCGACGCGTGCCACAAGCTCGGCATCGAATACGTGTCGTTCCGCCACGAGCAGCAGGCGGCCCATGCCGCCGACGCGTACTACCGCGTCACGCACAAGCTGGCCGTGCTGAACGTGCACCTGTCGCCGGGCCTCACGAACGCCCTCACCGGCGTCGCGAGCGCGGCGGCGGATTCGACGCCGATGGTCGTCTTCACCGGCAACACCCCGTCGTATCACCACGCGCGCGAGCCGCATCAGGGCATGCGTCTGCATGCGGACGCGTCTCAGGGCGACATGTACCGCCCTGTCTGCAAGCGCGTCTGGCGGGTGGACGACGCGAAGTATCTGACGGACGTCATGCCGCGTGCGCTCAACCTCGCGCAGTCGGGGCGCCCAGGCGCCGTGCTCCTCGACATCCCGATGGACGTCTTCTCGCAGCACATCGAGCCGCCGGCGCAGCTGATGGCGGCGCGGCGCGCCGGGTTCCGGCGGCCGGCCGCCGAGCCCGAGGGCATCACCGCCGCCGCGGATCTGCTTGTGGGCGCGGCGCGGCCGGCGATCTTCGCGGGCAACGGCGTCGTGCTCTCGGAGGCCTGCGACGAACTGCGCGCGCTCGCCGAACTGCTCGGCGCCCCGGTGGCCACGACGCTCATGGGGAAGGGCGCGCTGCCCGAGGATCATCCGCTCGCCTGCGGCATGACGGGTATCTGGGGGACCCGCGTCGCGAACGACACGATGCGCGGCGCCGACGTCCTGCTCGCCCTCGGCACGGCCTTCGGCGAGGCCGACTGCAGCTCGTGGCGGCCAGAGCACACGTTTGCGATTCCGCCGACGCGCCTCATCCAGGTGGATATCGACGCGGTCGAGATCGGCAAGATCTATCCGGTCAGCGTCGGGCTCGTGGCCGACGCCCGCACGGCGCTGCGGCAGCTCATCGATGCGATCACGGCTCGTGGCGTGTCGGCGGATGCCGCCCGCGCCCGTCGCGCGGATCTGGCGACGCGCCGGGCCGCATGGCAGCAGGAAATCGCGGCGGCTCAGCAGGACGGCGGTCGGCCCATCCACCCGGCGCGCCTTCTGGCCGGGGTCGCCCGCGTCGCCCCGCGTGACACCATCTTCGTAACCGACGTCGGCTGGAACAAGAACGGCGCCGGCCAGCAGCTGCCGGTCTACGGCCCCGGACAGTTCCTCACGAGCGGCGGGCTGGCCACCATGGGTTTCGCGCCGGCGGCCGCCATCGGCGCGAAGATCGGCGCGCCCGATCGACCCGTCGTGTGTCTCGTCGGCGACGGCGGCTTCCTGTCAGTCTGCGGCGCGCTCACGACCGCCGTCGAGCTCGGTGTGCCCGTCGTGTGGGTCATCTTCAACAACTTCTGCTTCTCGACCATCCGCACCGTCGGCACGACCTACTTCGACAACGCCTACGGCACCGAATTCACGACGCCGGATGGCCAGCCCTACAACCCCGACTTCCCGTTGATGGCGAAGGCCTTCGGCGTGGCCGCCGCGCGGGTCGAGGCCCCGGACGACCTGCCGGCAGCGCTCACCGCGGCGCTCGCCGCCGGTACGCCGTACCTGCTCGAAGTCCGCACCCGTGGTGACGTGCCGATGCCGCGCACCGGCTACTGGGACATCGCGGACTTCCTCGCGCACGGCAACGACTGAGCGTCGGCGGACGCCTCGCGCGGCCGGGGGGCGGCGGCGTGGTGCCGGTGCGGTCAATGTAATACCTGTATTGACAACCATACCTGTTCGCATACAATGCGCCGGTAAACGCGCCATGTCGGCTGTGTACGGAGGACGTATGTTCCGCCTTCTTGCCTTGTTGCTCGCCGTTGCGATGCCCGCCGTCTCGGCGGCGCAGACCGTCGCGATCGCGCAGATTTCCGGCGTCATCACCGATGGCTCCGGCGGTGCGCTGCCCGGTGTCGAAGTCACCGTCACGCAGACCGCCACCGGGCTGACGCGCTTCGTGGTCACCGGCGCCCGCGGCGAATACACGCTGCCCAACCTGCCACCGGGGCCCTACAAGTTCGAAGCGAAGCTGCAGGGTTTCAGCACCTACGAACAGACGGGCATTGTGCTGCAGGTCGGCACGAGCCCGGTGATCAATGCCAGCCTGAAGCTCGGCACGCTCAGTGAGACGGTCACTGTCACGGCTGGCGCGACGATGATCGAAACGCGCAATACGTCGGTGGGTTCCGTCGTGGCGCAGGAACAGATCGTCGGCCTGCCGCTCGACGGTCGCCAGGCGTCGCAGCTCGTGCTGCTCTCGGGTGCGGCCGTGACGCAGCCGGGCGGCCTCATCGGCAGCCAGCGCGAGTATCCCTCGGCGGTCGCCATCTCGGTGGCCGGTGGCACCGGCAACAGCACCATTTACCTCGTGGACGGCGCCTTCAACAACGATCCGGTCAACAACATCGGCCAGCCGATGCCGTTCCCCGATGCCCTTGAGGAATTCAAGGTCGAGACCGGCGTACGTCCGGCGCGTTACGGCATCTACACCGGCGCCACTGTCAATGCCGTGACCAAGGCAGGGACCAACACGTTCCATGGCAATGCCTTCGAGTTCATGCGCGACCACAACTTCAACGCGCGCAACGCCTTCGCCCTGACCGACGACGGGCTGAAACGGCACCAGCTCGGCGGCACGATCGGTGGCCCGCTCCGGCAGAACTCGCTCTTCTTCTTCGGCGGCTATCAGTATTCCCGCAACCGTCAGCGCCCCAGTGACGCGCAGGCCTTCGTCCCCACGGCCGCAATGCTGGCCGGCGACTTCACGCAGATCGCGTCTGCCGCCTGCAACAACGGCACGGCCCTGAATCTGCCAGCCCCGTTCGTTGGCAACCGCGTGGATCCGTCGCAGTTCAACGCGATCTCGCGCAAGATCGTCGCCCTGCTGCCGGTCTCCAGCGACCCCTGCGGCCGCATTACCTACGGCGTCGCCGACAACAACGACGAGCACCAGATCGTCGGCCGCATGGACTGGCAGGCCACCGCGAAGCAGCGCTACTTCGGCCGCTACTACGTGGCCAACTACGACCGCGCGCCCGGCTTCGACGGCTCGAACCTGCTGCTGTCGTCGGGCACCGGCCTCGGCCTCGACAACCGCGTGCAGACGATGTCGGTCGGCAACGACTACCTGCTCTCGCAGAACCTCGTGAGCGCCACCCGCTTCGGCTTCGCGCGGTCGCGGATCAACCGGATCCAGGGCGACGACCTGCCCAACTACACCGACCTCGGGTCGAACGTGTTCTCGGCGGCGACTGACCCGGGCCTGCGTTTCTTCAACCTTGGCGTCACCAACGGCTTCCCGACGGCGGCATTCCCCGGCAACTTCGAATCCACCACCTACCAGCTCTCGCAGGACTTCGACCTCATCAAGGGCGCGCACCAGATCTCGTTCGGTGGCAGCTGGATTCGCCCGGGCCTCGATGTCGTCGGTCCGTTCCAGGCCAACGGCATCTTCACGTTCAACGGCACGCGCGCCGGCGCCGGCCGCCTCGGCCTCGCCGACCTGATGCTCGGCCTGCCCAGCCAGTTCCGCCAGGGCGGTAACCAGACCGTGCAGCAGCAGCTGCACTACTTCGGTGCCTATGTGCAGGACGTGTGGCGCATCGGCAGCGACCTCACGGTGAACGCCGGTCTGCGCTGGGAGCCGTATCTCGCGGCCAAGGACTCCCTCGGCTTCTACAGCCACTTCAGCATGGAGAACTTCAAGGCAGGCCGCCGCAGCACGGTGTTCACCAATGCTCCGGCCGGCATGTTGTTCCAGGGCGACGAGGGCTTCCCCGATGCCGGCAATACCTTCAACAACATCGCGCAGTTCGCGCCGCGGCTCGGGCTCGCCTGGAATCCGGGCGGCAGCAACGTGCAGACGATTCGCGCCGCCGCCGGCGTCTACTACGACTCGCCGAAGCTCTGGCAGTACGGGCGCCACCCGCTGAATGCGCCCTATGGCAACACGATTCAGGTGAATCAGCCGGCGTCGATCAACGACCCGTGGGCGTCGTATCCCGGCGGCAACCCGTTCCCGGTGGCATCGCCGCCGCCGTCGAACGCGGCGTTCCCGACGCTCGGCACCTACGTGACGATGCCGCTCGATCTCGAACCCATGCGCGTCACGCAGTGGAACGTGAGCTATCAGCTGCAGTTCGCGTCGAGCTGGATGGCGTCAGTGTCGTACCTGGGCAACCGCACGGCCAATATCTGGCTCGGTCGCGAACTCAATCCGGCCGTCGTCATTCCCGGGTCCACCCAGGGAAACCAGGACGCGCGCCGGCGTCTCATCCTGGCGAACCCGACGCAGGGCGCCTTCTATTCGACCATCCAGGAGTCCTTCGAGGGCTGGGGGCGCTACCACGGCGCCATCCTCGGCCTCACGAAGCGCATGAGCCAGGGCTGGAGCATGAACACCAACGTGACGTTCAGTCGCTGCCGCAACAACGGCGAGCCCGGCACGGACATCACGAACACGTTCCCGGACCCCGATGATCCCTCCACCAACTGGGGGCCGTGCGACGTCGACCGGCCGTTCATAATCAACAGCTCGCTCACACTGCAGTCGCCCGGCGTCGGCAGCGGCGTCGTGCGCGCCATCACGAATGACTGGCAGCTCGGCACCATCTTCCAGGCGCGCAGTGGTTCGCCGCTCACGCCGACCACCACCGGCAACCTGTCGCTGACCGGCCTGAACAATCAGCGGCCGTTCGTCGTCGGCGACCCCGACCTCGACGACCGCAGTTCCGCCCGCTGGTTCAATACCGCCGCCTTCGCCCCGAATACGCCGGGCAGCTGGGGTGACACGCCGCGCGGCTTCCTTCGCGGGCCGGCGTTCTGGAACATCGACATGGCGCTGTCACGCAACATCCGCGTGAACGACCGTCATCGCGTGGAAGTGCGTGTCGAAGCGTTCAACGTCACCAACCGCGTGCATCTCGACAACCCAAACACCGTGTTCGGCAACGCCAACTTCGGGCGCATCATCAATACGCAGGCTGGACCTCGCGTGATGCAGTTCGCTCTGAAGTACAGCTTCTAACGACTGGGGCTGGCGGCACCGGCCGCCAGCGTCCGGGAGGGGCAGAGAGTCATGACCAGGTCGCTCTTCGCTACGGCCATGGGGGCGTGGGTGTTCGTCGCGGCGACATCCGTCGCCCCGCCCATGTCGGCGCGCTCCGCGCAGGGCATCGCGCTGCCGGACGGCCCGGGCAAGGCGGAGTTCCTCGCAACCTGCGACGGCTGCCATGGCACCGACATGATCGTCGGCACCAGGCGCAGCGAAGCCGACTGGAAGGGCGTGGTCGAGTCCATGGTGGGCCAGGGCGCCACCGGCACGCCCGAACAGTTCAGTGCCGCGGTGCGGTATCTCGCCGCGAACTTCGGCACCGCGCCGCCACCGCCGGTGCCTGCCGCACGTCAGGCCGGCCAGGCCCCCGGCGGGGGACAGGGGCGCAACCTGCAGCAGCCGGATCCGTGGGTGGGCAAGAAGAAGCTGCTGCTCATCGCCGACGTGCAGAGCGGCTTCCATCACGACTCGATCTCGCACGCCGCAGCGGTCATCGAGCGGGTCGGGCGCGAATCAGGCGCCTACATGACGATGATCCGTACCGACTCACAGCTCATCACCAAGCAGCCGATTCTCGGCCGCGGCAGCCGCTACGGCGGCCGTCCGGTGAATGCGCGGAATCTCGACTATTTCGACGCGATCTTCTTCCTCGGCAGTGGGGAAGGCACGCTCTCCCCGCAGCAGAAGGCCGACCTGCTCGCCTTCGTGCGCGACGACGGCAAGGGCTTCATCGGCGGCCACGCCGCAACCATCGGCTTCTACGACTGGCCGGAGTTCGGCGATCTCATCGGCGGCTTCATGGACAGCGAGTATCCGGTGAGCGGCATGCCGGTGGTGACGGAAGACATGAGCTTCCCCGGCGCCGCGGCATTCGGCAAGTCCTTCTTTTATCCGGATCAGTTCCCGGTACTGAAGGCTCCGTACGAGAAGGGCAAGGTGCACACGATCATGCGCCTTGACGCCTCGAAGATGGACGAGGCGCAGAAGGCCCGCCGTCCGGACGGCGACCTGCCGATCGTGTGGACGAAGTCGTACGGCAAGGGCCGCGTCTTCAACTCGTCGTTCGGGCATCCTGAAGCCTCATGGGACGACCCGAAGGTGCAGCAGCTCTATCTCGAAGGTATCAAGTGGGCGATCGGCGGCACGCCGGCCCCGAAGTGAAAGGTCGAAGCATGTCACGCGCCAGACTCGCCGGACTCCTCCTGCTCGCGGCTCCGGTCTTCCTGAGCGGCCAGCAGCCACCCGCCGATCAGTGGCCGGGCTACGGGCAGACCAACGCCAACCAGAACTTCTCGCCGCTGACCCAGATCACCCCGGTCAACGTCGGCACGCTGCAGCGCGCGTGGACGTTTCACTACGGCGCCGGGCGATCAGAGCTCGGCGACATGGGGCTCGACTATCGCTTCGAAGTGACGCCGCTCCATATCGGCGGCGTGCTCTACATCTCCACACCGTCGTCGCCGCGCGTGCCCGACCTTGCCTCGACCATCACCGCGCTCGAGCCAGAAAACGGCAAGGTGCTCTGGAAATACGATTCCCCGCGGAACATCCACGGCCGTGGCCTTGCCTACTGGAAGGGCGACGGCACGACAGGACCGCGATTCTTCTTCGGCACGCGCGGCGGCTACCTCGAAGCGCTTGACGTTCGCTCCGGCAAACCGGCCGTGGGCTTCGGTGAGGACGGGAAAGTCGACGCCTATGCCGGCGTGGCCTCGGCGAAGGTGGGGGAGTCGCGGCGCGCGACCTGGACCCTGCCGAACCCCGTCTCGATCTACAAGAACCTCATCGTCACCGGCTCGCGGCCCGGCGAAGTCGGCCCGCCCGGACCGCGCGGCGACATCCGCGCCTGGGACGCCCGCACGGGCAAGCTCGTGTGGACCGTGCACACCGTGCCGACGCCGGGTGAACCCGGGTTCGACACCTGGGAGCGCTACAACTGGCAGGATCGCAGCGGCGCCAATGTCTGGTCCACGATGGCCATCGACGAAGAGCGTGGGTTGCTCTTCGCGCCGCTCGGCGACATCAACGGGCGCACCGCCGGCCGCAACCTCTACGCCAGCACGCTCATGGCCATCGACCTGAACACCGGTCAGATGAAGTGGTTCCACCAGCTGACCGTGCAGGATCAGTGGGACTACGATCTGCCAACGCCGCCCGTGCTGCTCGACGTGCGCACCGGTGGCAAGGTGATTCCCGCCGTGGCCCAGTCCACCAAGCAGGGCCTGCTCTTCATCTTCGATCGCGTCACCGGACAGCCGGTATTCGGCATCGAGGACCGGCCCACGCCGCGTAGTGACGATCCCGGCGAAACGGCCTGGCCGACGCAGCCGTTTCCCGTGAAGCCGCCGCCGATTGCCCGCAACAGCATGACGCGCGACGAGATCGCGAAAATCACGCCGGAGATGGAGAAGTTCTGCACCGAGTTCTGGGACACCAACAAGGTCCAGAACTTCGGACCCTACACGCGGCCGCGCACCGACACCGGCACCATCATCTTCCCGGGCACGCTCGGCGGCTCGAACTGGGGGGGGCCGTCGTTCAATCCGCAGCTCGGCCTGTTCTTCGTCAATGTCATGAACGTCGGCAACTACCGGCCGGCCGGCCCGCTCGCGAACAACGTCTTCGGCGGCGGGCCGCCGCGTCCCGTGGGTCCGCCGGCCGGCGGGCCAGGTGCGGGCGCCGCCCCCGGGGCGGCCCCAGCGCAGGCCGCGCCGGGTGGCGCGCCGGCAGGGCCTCCCGCCACGGGCGTGCGGCCGCCGCGCGGCTTCGCGTTCGCACTCGATGCCCAGACGTCGCTGCCGTGCTCGGCGCCACCCTGGGGCGAAATGGTGGCGGTGAACGTCAACAGCGGTGAGATCGCGTGGCGCGTGCCACTCGGTATCACCGAGGCGCTCGGCGACAAGGGCCTCACGACCGGCACTCGCAACCTCGGCGGCAGCATCGCCACCGCGTCGGGGCTGGTTTTCATCGGGGCGACGAATGACCGCCGCTTCCGCGCCTTCGATGCCCGTAGCGGCAAGGTGCTGTTTACGGCCGAACTCGACGCCAGCGGCCATTCCACGCCGATCAGCTACCTCGGCAAGGACGGCAAACAGTACGTCGTCATCGCCGGCGCCGGCGGCACGGCCGTGGGCTCGCGCCGGATGTCGGACGAACTGGTGGCGTTCGCCCTGCCGTAGCCCATGGCGGACAACCCGGTCCGCGCCCGCCCTGGAGGGCTGCGCCGTCACTGATGGCGCAGCCGCTCCGTACGGCGGCTCCCACCCGTCCGGCCCCGCCGCGAACCGTAGCAGTACGGTTACACCCTCGTAATGGCCCGATTAAGGCCCTACCCTGCTGCATCACTTCGATGAGGCGCAGGCATGGCCCGACCGCTCACTCCTGAAGAAGCCGAGATTGCCCGCTCCACTGTGGCCCGCGCCCGCGCCGCCATGACGGCGATTGCGGACTACGACCAGCCCACCGTGGATCGCCTCTGCCAGGCGATGGCCTGGGCCACGGCCAACATGGAGACGTCCGTCCGCCTGGCCAACATGAGCGTGGACGAAAGCGGCATGGGCGGCCGTGAGCCGAGCCGCCGCGGCAAAGTGCTCGGCATCCTGCGCGACGCACTGCGCCAGAAGAGCATGGGCGTCATCGAGGAGATTCCTGAGAAGGGCATCGTCAAGTACGCGAAGCCGGCCGGCGTCATCGTGTCGCTCATTCCGGTCACGAGTCCTTACATCACACCGATCGGCATCGCCATCTACGCGGTGAAGTGCAAGAACGCGGTCATCTTCTCGCCGCATCCGTCGAGCCGGAACACCACGAACGAGACCGTGCGGCTGCTGCGCGCGGCGCTCGTCGCGCAGGGGGCGCCCGCCGACATCCTGCAGTGCATCGAGAGCCCGAGCATCCCGCTCGCGAACGCGCTCATGGCCACCGGCGATCTGACGATCGCCACGGGTGGACCAGCCATGGTGAAGGCCGCCTACAGTTCGGGCAAGCCGGCCTACGGCGTGGGCGCCGGTAACGCGTCGATGGTCATCGACGACACCGCGGACATCGAAGAGGCGGCGCGCAACACCCGGATCAGCAAGACCAATGACTACGGGTCGGGCTGCTCGGCCGACGGCAACCTCATCGTGGATGACGGCATCTACGACCGCTTCCTCGCGGCGCTGCAGGCCGAAGGCGGCTATCTCGTGGAAGGC
>JAEUQR010000148.1 GCA_016789705.1 Acidobacteriota bacterium | reverse complement strand
GCGATGGCATCGTGCAGCGAAGTGGCCCCGAACGGATCGACCTCCCCCAGCGCACCTTGCAGGGCACGCGTATCGACCGTAAACGGGGCCACCTCGTGCAGCCGGCTGTCAAAAGCGAACAGCGCGGCTTCGTCGCGGCCGTGCTCCAGCCAGGAGAGCACATGGTTGGCCGCAAACTTGGCGGCAAGCGATCTGGACGCCACGTCCATGCTGCCGCTGACATCGAACAGAATCGCCACGCTCACCGGCGCGGCCTCGGTGCGGAACTCGGTGATGCGCCGGGGCAGGCCCCGGTCGAGCACCTCGAAGTCGTCTGCCCTCAGATCGGCCACCGCCCGTCCGCGCTTGTCGCGAACGGTCGCACTGACGGTGACGAGGTCCACACCCGACCGGAAGACGCCGGCAGGCTGGTCTGCGTTGACCGGCTTCCCGGTCGTTTGACCGTAAGCCGGGGCCGTCAGCAGGGCGACGAGGGAGGCAATCACTGCCCGCTGCATGGCCTCCCCCTCTACAACCCCTGTGCCATCTTCGTTAAATACTGATAACAAACGACTTGATGGCTTTCACTCAACGTGGAGCCGGGCGAGAACAGCCGCAAATCGGTAAGACTTACACACACCGTGTAAAAGGCGCCTGAATCCCGCTGGCCGCAGGCGTCAGGAACTACACGATTTTTCACGCCGGCGCCGTATGTCGCCCGAGCCGGCACGGCGGCTGTTAAGATCCCGGACGCCATGTCCACCGCCACGACGCCGATCCGCGCGGCCAACCGCGTGCACCGCTTCACCTACGCCATCCGCCAGGTCGTGGCCGAGGCGAAGAAGGTGGAAGCCACCGGGATGACGGTGCGCTACCTGAACATCGGCGACCCGAACGCCTTCGGCTTCGTGACCCCGCCGCACCTCATCGAGGCCGTCGCCAGGGCCATGCGCGATGGCCACAACGGCTACACCGCCTCGGCCGGCATCCTGCCGGCACGCGAGGCCGCCGCCGCCGACTTCAGTGCGCGCGGCGTCGAGGTGTCGCCGGATCGGGTGCTCATCACATCCGGCACATCCGAAGGCATCGAACTCGCGCTCACGGCGCTCGTGGACGAAGGCGACGATGTGCTCGTACCGTCGCCGACCTATCCGCTCTACACCGCCGTGCTCGCGAAGATCGGCGCCACCCCCGTGTACTACCGCACGGATCCTTCGCGCGGCTGGCTGCCCGACCTCGACCACATGGCGCGCGCCGTCACGGCGAAGACCCGCGCCCTCGTGCTCATCGACCCGAACAACCCCACCGGCGCG
The DNA here is from genome assembly GCA_016789705.1 of Acidobacteriota bacterium. Lineage (GTDB taxonomy): Bacteria > Acidobacteriota > Vicinamibacteria > Vicinamibacterales > UBA2999 > CADEFD01. The sequence goes on along the minus strand of JAEUQR010000148.1, from coordinate 12,297 downwards.
ATCTATCCGGAGGCACTGCGCCGTCAGCTCATCGACTTCGCGCTGACACGCGGCCTCGTCATCCTCGCCGACGAGGTGTACGGCGATCTCGGCTTCGATGGCCCGGTACCCCCGATGGCGGCGCTCGCGCCCGATGCGCCGATCATCTCCTACTCGTCGCTCTCGAAGGCGTACCTCGCGCCGGGCTGGCGCGCCGGCTGGATGGCCGTGGGCGCGACGCCCCGCCTCGACGAGGCGCTCGCCGCGATCAAGAAGCTGGCCGACGGCCGCCTCTGCAGCCCCGGCCCGATGCAGTACGCGGTGACGGCGGCGCTCACCGGCGACCGCTCCCACCAGGTGGCCTTCCGCAAGGAACTCAAGCTGCGCTCGGATCTGACCGTGGCGCGCTTCAACGCCATGCCCGGCATGAACGTGGTGGCGCCGCAGGCGGCGTTCTACGCGATGCCACAGGTGGCGCTGCCGCCCGGCAGGACCGACGAAGACTTCGTGCTCGGCCTGCTGCGGGCCAGAGGCATCCTGGTCGTGCACGGTTCGGGCTTCGGACTGCCTGCCGACGGCGGCTACTTCCGCGTCGTCTTCCTCGCCTCGCCGGCCGAGCTTGCGTCCATCTACGACGACGTGGCCGACTTCGCGCGGGAGTTCGCGCAGGCCTGATCCCGGTGCCCCGGTTCCTGCGCCGGCGCGGCGGCCAGACCCTGGCCGCCTTCGTGGCCTACGTCGCGCTCACCATCGCGATGACGTGGCCGATCGCGCGCGGCATCACCCGCGACGTGCCGGCCGATCTCGGCGACGCCCTGCTCAACATGTGGATCATGGCGTGGGACAGCGAGGCCCTGGTCGCCATGGCGTCGGGCACGACGTCGTTCGCCGATTTCTGGAACGGCAACATCTTCCATCCTTCGCCGCTCAGTCTGACCTTCTCCGAACACCTGCTGCCACAGGCCGTGCAGGGCCTGCCCGTGTATCTCGCCACGGGCAACATCGTGCTCGCCTACAACCTCGTGTTCCTGGCCACGTTCGCGCTCTCGGGCCTCGGCATGTTCCTCTTCGTGCGCGAGCTCACGGGCCAGGCGTCCGTGGCGTTCGTGGCCGGCCTGTTCTTCGCGTTCGTGCCGTACCGTCTCGGCCAGTTCCCGCACATCCAGACACTCTCGTCGCAGTGGATGCCGTTTGCGCTCGTCGGCCTGCGGCGCTACTTCGACACCGGCCGGCTCACGGCCCTCGCCGGCGGTGTCGCGGCGTTCGTCGTGCAGGGCCTCTCGACCGGCTATTACCTGTTCTACTTCGCGCCCGTGCTCGCCGGCTACGCGCTGTGGGAGATCGTGGTGCGGCGGCGGCTGCGGCATGGCCCCACCTGGATCGCGATGACGGCGGCGGCAGTGGGGGCCGTGGGCGCCAGCCTGCCGTTTCTGCTGCCGTATCTCGAGGCGCGCGACATGTTCGGGTTCACGCGGCCCTTCGGCGAGATCCTCGGGCTGTCGGCGGATCTCTACGCCTACCTGAACGCCCCGCCGCAGCTCTACTTCTGGGGCCCACGGCTGAACGGACATCCGCAGCCCGAAGGCGATCTCTTCTTCGGCGCCGTGCCGGTCGCGCTCGCACTCGCAGCGGTGGGTCTCTGGAGCTGGCAGGCGTGGCGAGCCGGCCGCGGCCAGGCCCTGGCGGTGGGAACGACGGATCGCCGCGTGCGCCTCCTGCTCGCGCTCACGGCGGCCACACTCGTCGCCGCCCTCGTGCTCGCCGTCACCGGCGGCTACATGGGCGAAGTCGCGGGCATGACGATCCGCCTCACTAACGTGCGGCGCGCGATGTATCTCGCAGCGGTGCTCTTCGCGCTGGTGTTGTGGTACTCCCCGCGCGTGCGCACGGCGGTGCTGGCGCATCCCGGCGACCTCACGCCGCTCTTCGTCATCGCCTTCGTGTTCGCCGTCGTCATGTCCCTGGGCCCGGTGCCGCGCGCCGATGGCGTGCGCCTGAGCGGCCTTGGCCTCTACGCCGCGTTCTTCGAGTGGGTGCCGGGTTACGACGGCCTGCGCGTGCCGGCCCGCTTTGCGATGGTCGCCGCGGTGATGCTGGCGCCACTGGCCGCGTACGCGCTCGCGCCCCTCGGGCGCCGCGGTCTCGTGGGCGCGCTCGCGCTGACCCTCACGGGCACGCTCTTCCTGGCCGAATCGTACGCGGTGCCGATGCCGGTCAACCTGAACTGGGACACGGGGCCGCGCTATGCGATGCCCTGGGGCGCCGTGCACCGGCTGAACGACGGCCCGCTCGCCTACCGCCACCTGCTCGCCATGCCGGAGGACACGGTGGTGATGGAGCTGCCTTTCGGCGACTCCGCGTGGGACCTTCGCTACGTCTATTACGCCGGCCTGCACGGCAAACGGATCGTGAACGGGTACAGCGGCTACTTTCCCGACGGCTATCGCGCGCGGGCGGCGCGGCTGGCCGCGATCTGGTCGGATCGCGACGCGGCGTGGACGGCCATCACGAGCTCGGGCGCCACCCACGTGCTCGTGCACGCGGACGGCTTCCGCGAGCAGGAAGGACCGGCCATCGTCTCGTGGCTGCAGAGTCAGGGCGCGCGCATCACGGCCGGCTTCGACGGCGGCGACCTGCTCTTCGCGCTACCCCACTGAACCCGCGGGGGACGCGCCGGCGATCCGTTCCCGGTTGCGTGCGGCTCGTCCGATTTCCGGTGTCGCTCTCGGGTCAAAGTCCTCGCGGACGGGAACATCCCAGACGTTAGGCGTCTGGGACCATGACTTCTCCGGCAGCGGAGGTCAATTGGCGGCGCGCGGCGCGTGGCACACCGAATGCAGCGGGTCAGTGGTTCATGGCCTGCGCCACTGCAGCTGAGGGTGCGCTCTCGGCTTTCGACCCTGAACGTGCCATTCCTGGCGCGAATCCCTCCGTGACCATCCGGGTGGCGGAGGCCATTCGAACGGTCGAGCTGTCGTGGGCAGAGGCCGTGGCCATCATTCAGGCGGTCTGCGTGCAGCTCGAGTCGGGGCGGATGCCTCCGGCCATCGGCGACCTGCGCATCTGCGCCGCCGGCCTCGTCACCTTTCCCTCGGGCGGCCTGATCGACGAGGATGTGGCCATCCAGTTGACGGCGCGGCTGCTCGCGCGGCTGCTCGGCGACGGTCCATGGCCGCTCGAGCTCTGTACCGCGCTCGAGCGGGCGCAGACGGCGCCAATGAGATTCGGCTCCGTGCGTGGCTTCGGCACCTGGTTCACCTGCGTGCCGGCAGGCGGCGGGGCGGCGCTGCTCGCCGCCTACGTGCGTTGCGTCGTCGTGTCCCTCGACGGAAGGGCGTGAGGGCGCGGGGGCAGCCCCTATAATCCCTGCATGTCTTCGCGCCCCGACCCGCTGGGATTCCTGAACGCCGAACTCGACTCGCTGAAGAGCCAGGGCCTCTACCGCACGCTGCGGGTGCTCGAGGGCGAAGCGCTCTCACACGCCGTCTACGACCACACGTCGGTCGTGAACCTCTCGTCGAACAACTATCTCGGCTTCACGACGCACCCGCGGCTGCGCCAGGCGGCGCTCGACGCCGTGCGCGAGTTCGGGGTGGGGTCGGGCGCCGTGCGCACCATCTCGGGCACGATGGCGATGCACGTGGAGCTCGAGCGCCGGCTCGCCACCTTCAAGAACGTCGAAGCGGTGGTGGTCTTCCAGAGCGGCTTCGCGGCCAACGCCGGCACCGTCTCGGCGATCCTGAACAAAGACGACGTCATCATCAGCGACAGCCTCAACCACGCCAGCATCATCGACGGCTGCCGCCTGAGCAAGGCGCCCATCAAGGTCTTCCCGCACAAGGACGTGGACGCGGCGCGCGCCATCCTGCAGGACCTGCCGGCAGCGCAGCGCAAGCTGCTCATCACCGACGGCGTCTTCTCGATGGACGGCGATCTCGGACCGCTGCCGGCGCTCTGCGACCTGGCCGACGAGTTCGGCTGCATCATGATGGTCGACGACGCGCACGCGAGCGGTGTCTTCGGCCGCCAGGGGCGCGGCACGGTGGACCACTTCGGCTGCCACGGCCGGGTGGACATCCAGGTGGGCACGCTCTCGAAGGCGATCGGGTCGCTCGGTGGGTATGTCGCCGGCACGGGCGCGCTCATCGACTTCCTGCACCACCGCGCCCGGCCGTTCCTCTTCTCCACGTCACATCCGCCGGCCGTGACCGCCGCCTGCATCGCCGCGCTCGACGTGCTCGAGAGCGAGCCCCGGTGGATGGAGCAGCTCTGGGACAACACGCGGTTCTTCAAGGCGGGGCTGACGGCGCTCGGTTTCAACACCGGCATGAGCGAGAGCCCGATTACGCCGGTCATCGTGGGCGAGGCGGCGCTGGCCGCCACGATGTCCGACAAGCTGTTCGCCAAAGGCGTGTTCGCGCAGAGCATCGGCTTCCCCACGGTGGCGCGGGGTCAGGCGCGGCTGCGCACCATCGTCTCGGCCACCCACACGCGCGAAGACCTGCAGTTCGCCCTCGACCGCATGGGTGAAGTGGGCCGGGAACTCGGCGTCATCTAGGGCCGTAGTACCCGGCGATGCCCCCTGTGTCACGCGCGCGGGAGTTCTTCTCGGCCTACACGCAGGACCTGACGAGCGACGAGCTCGGGAAGGTCTTCACGCGCGACGCCCCGGAGGCCTACCGCTTCTTCACGCGCGGCATCGACAGCAAGGCCTTCAAGGCGCTGCCGCGCCACCGGCGCGCGCTCAAGTGGACGCAGGCCTTCTTCATGGCCTTCACGATGCGGCTGACGCCGGCGCGCCGCGCCATCTACGGCGTGGCGCTCGTCTCGGCCGCCATCGGCGTCATCTCGCTCTTCCGCGGCATCAGCGTCTTCGGCATTCCGATCGTGATTCCGCCGTTCTTCTTCCGGGTCGGCGTGCCCACGCTGGCCTTCCAGCCGGGCACCAACTGGCTCATCTTCGCCTTCGCGGCGATGAACCTGCTCGTGCTGCTCGAGGTGTTCGACCGGCTGTCGCTCAAGCGCGATCTGGAAGTGGCGCGCGAGATCCAGCTCGCGATGCTGCCCGATGGCACCTGGGCGGCGCCCGGTGTCGAAGCCAGCGGGCTCACGCGGCCGGCCAACACCGTGGGCGGCGACTTCTACGACATCCTGCCACGCACCGACGGCCGGGTCATCGTGGCGCTCGGGGACGTGGCCGGCAAGGCCAGCCCGGCGGCGCTGCTCATGGCGCTCTTCCTCGCCATGCTGCGCACGCTCGTGGACGAAGACCTGCCGCTCCCGGAGCTGGCGCGGCGGCTCAACATCCAGGTGTCGAAACATGCACCGCCGTCGCGTTTCATCACCCTTTTCCTCGGGTTGTTCGACCCGCGGACGGGTGAGCTGGAGTTCGTGAACGCCGGCCAGACGCCGCCGCTGCTGCTGCGCGCCGGCGGCTCGGTGGAACGGCTCTCGACGGGCGGCGTGGCGCTCGCCATGTTCGAGGGCTCGACCTACCAGTCGGGCTACGCGCGCCTCGACCCGGGCGACGCCCTCATCATGTACAGCGACGGCATCACCGAGGCGGAATCCCCGGCCGGGGTGATGTTCGAGGAAACCGGCCTCGAGGCGGCCGTGCGGGCCACGCCTGGCGTCTCGGCGGCCGTCATCGGCCGAGCCGTCTTCCGGGCCGTGGACGACTTCCGTCACGGGGAACGCCTGGCCGACGACCTCACGGTGCTGGTGCTGAGCCGGCCCGTCGTGCCGCCCGTCCCGCCGCTCGTCCCATCTCTGCAGAACCTGTAGCGGACCGCGCCGATCTGGCGTCTAATCGCATCATGGGTCGGGTGTTCCTCGCGGCCGTGTGGCTGACGTGGGCGATGTCTGCCTCCGCGCAGCCGGCCGGCGCGCCAGATCCCGAAGAGCTCCTGCTCGCGCGCACCCTCCAGCGCATCGAGACGGCGCTCCTGTCGAGCGACAAGGCCGCGTGGCTGTCGCTCATCTCGACGAACGCCGATGCCGGCGCCGCCGGCGAGTTCTTCGACGCCGCCGTGCCGCGCGGCGTCACGCGCGTCGTCGTGCACGAGCGCGACCGCCAGCCGCTCGACGGCGCCCTGCCGGGTGACGGGCACCGGCTCATCGTCGAGGTCTTCATCGAAAGCGGCGCGCGCGGGCAGCTCGCCACCTGGCGCCTCGACCTGCGCCGCCCGACCGGCGCCACCGCCGACACGGTGGACGGCGAGACGCCCTGGAAGATCGTGGCGCACGATCGCCTGCAGCAGGTGGACGTGCTGCACCGCCTCGCCCTCAACCGCGAGCGGATGTTCCAGGCGCAGAACTTCGTGCTGCGGTCGGTGGACTACGAGCTGCGGCTCGCGAGCGGCTCGGTCTTCGTGGCCGACACCGCCGAAGGCATCACCGCCCTCGTGCTGCTCGGCGACGGGCTGATGACGTTCCAGCCCACACCGAAGACCGAACGCGGGCAGGTGCGGCTCTTCGCCGGCGACGACAAGGTCGAGAGCCGCTTCGATGCCGCGTTCGTGCGCATCAATCCCTACGACTTCGAGCAGTCGATGAGCGGGCTCGTCGCCGCGCCGGCGGCCGACGGCCGCCTGCTGACACGCGCCCGCGAGATCTTCGACGAGGAAGTGTCGCGGTCGTTCAGTCTCGATCTGAGCGACATGAGCCGCGACACCTGGTCGATCCTGCCGCAGCCGGGCGACCTGCTGGCGGAGGTGCGCACGCGACGCTGGCGCACGCTGACCTACGTGCGATCGGGCGCCGAGGCCGAAGACGTCACGTTCTTCAACCGCGAGCGCAAGAAGAACATCGCCATCTACGCCTCGCCGCAGAAGCTCGCGAGCCGCGGCGACTTCTACGACGAGGACGACCTCACGGAGTTCGACATCCTCGATCACGAGATCGACGTCGAGGTCTATCCCGATCGCGAGTGGCTCGTCGGCACCTCGCGCATGAAGCTGCGCGTGAAGTCGTTCGTGCTGGCGGCGCTCAACCTCAAGCTGGCCGAGAACATGACGGTGTCATCGGTCACAAGCCGCGAGCTCGGACGGCTGCTCTTCCTCAAGGTCCGCAACCAGAACTCGATCGTGGTGAACCTGCCCTCGGCGCTCTCACGCGATTACGAGCTCACGCTGACCATCCGGTATCAGGGCCGCATCGAGCGGCAGACGATTGACTCGGAGTCGGTGCAGCCGGAACGGGCGCGCGACCCCGACATCCCGGTGGTGCCGGCCGAACCGAACTGGCTGCTGAGCAACCGTTCCACGTGGTACCCGCAGTCGCCGGTCACCGACTACGCCACCGCCACGCTGCGCGTGGCCGTGCCGGCGGAGTTCCACGTGGCCGCGTCGGGCACGCCCGCGTCGAGTGAGCCCGAACTGCTGCCGGGGAGTGCGCCGGGCGAGGTGCCACGCCGGCTGTTCACGTTCCGAACCGGGCATCCCGTGCGTTATCTCGGCGCGGTCGTGAGCCGCATGAACCGCGTGGATGCGGCGACCGTCGCCCTCGACATCGTGGTGCCGCCGCCACCGCCGCCGCCGAAGTCGGTCACGCTCGCCGAGCTGATGGCGCCGCCGAAGCCGCCGGCCGTCGGTGGCCGCAACACCGTGGAACTGGCGACGCTGGGCAACCGCCGCCAGGAGGGCCGCGCCCGCGACGCGCTCGCGACGGCGGCCGACATCCTGCGCTTCTACGCCGGCCTCATGGGCGATGCGCCGTATCCGGCCTTCACGCTGGCGATGCTCGAGAGTGATCTGCCGGGCGGGCACAGCCCGGCCTACTTCGCCGTCGTGAACAATCCGCTGCCGACGACGCCGTTCGTCTGGCGCAACGATCCGGCGACGTTCACCGATTTCCCGGAATTCATCCTCGCGCACGAGATCGCCCACCAGTGGTGGGGCCAGGCGGTGGGCTGGAAGAACTACCACGAGCAGTGGATCAGCGAGGGCTTCGCGCAGTACTTCGCCACGCTCTACGCGCGCGAGAAACGCGGTGACGGCGTCTACCGGTCGGCGCTGCGCAACCTGCGCCGCTGGTCGATGGAACACTCCGATCAGGGACCGATCGCGCTCGGCTACCGGCTGGGACACGTGAAGAATGAGGGCCGTGTGTTCCGGGCGCTCGTCTACAACAAAGGCGCCGCCGTGCTGCACATGTTGCGACGGTTCATAGGCGACGAGGCCTTCATGAAGGGTCTGCGCGCGTTCTACGCGGAGCACCGCTACAAGAAGGCCGGCACCGATGACCTGCGGCGGGCGATGGAAGCGGCGAGCGGCAGGTCGCTCGAGCGCTACTTCGACCGCTGGGTGCTCGATGCGGAGCTGCCGCGTGTGCGGCTGACCACCACAATCAAGGCGGACGCTGTGGAGATCGGCTACGAGCAGCTCGGCGAGGTGTTCGACCTGCCGCTGACGATCACGCTGCAGTACGCCGACGGCACGAACGAAGACGTCGTGGTAGCGCTCACGGAAGCGTCGGGCACCGCGACACTCCCCGCGCGCGGTCCCGTCCGCGGCGTGGACGTCAACCGCGACGACGCCGCCCTCGGTACCTTCGACCGCCGCTGACCTGCCAACTGTGAAGGGGACTGTCCCCAGTCAAGCCCGGCCCAGACTTAGGGACTGTCCCCATTCTGGGCGGGAGCAGACTCGTGGCAGATTCTTCAGCGTGTCGGTGGGGTGAACTGGTAGTAGTCGGCGATCGCCTGGATGCCGCCGCGGATGGCACGCTGGCCGGCGGCGCGGGCGGCCGGCGTGACGGTTTCGGCGATGCCGGTGCCCGAGCCGTCGAGCCGGTAGACGTAGTCGCGCAGCGCCACGCCGTCGGCGATGTACATCTGTTCGCCGGCCGCATCGACCCAGCCGTAGATGCTGCCGTAGCTCGACGCCATCAGCCCGAAGGGCGGCCGCGCCGGTTTCGCCGCGCCCTTCGGCCAATAGAGGGGCTGGCCGAAGATGGGCGAGGGCGCCGTCACCGTGTGGCCGAGCAGCGCATGCAGCGTGGGCGTGATGTCGGTCGTGAAGGCGAGCTGCGCGGCGTCGGTCTCGAGGCCCGCCCGCGCGTAGGCCGGCAGATGGACGACGAGCGGCACCTGCACCACTTCCGGATAGAGCGTGTAGGCGTGGCCCCAGCGGCCCTCCTCACCGAGCGAGTCGCCGTGATCCGACGTCAGCACGATCAGGCTGTCGTCGTAGAGGCCCTTCGCCTTGAGGTCGTTGACGAAACCGCCGAAACACTCGTCGAAGCGGCGGACGCGTGACGCGTACGGTGGATAGAACGCGTCGTAGGCGCGGCCGTCGACCGCGGCGTTCCCTTCGCGATTGAGCACCGCCACGTGCACGTCCTGCGGCAGCGACCACACGAACGTGGGCGCCGCGTCGGCGGTGAGCCGGTCGAGCCGCTTGCGGACGTCGTCGATCGAGGCGCACATCCGGAAGTCGCCGACGCCGACACCGCGATCGATCTCGTCGAGCGAGCCGTCGCGCGGCATGATGATCTCGACGATGTTGTCCATGCTCATCCAGCGGCGATAGCCGTGATGGCCGAGCAGGTCGTGCAACGCGTTCATCGGCGCGAACGGCAGCACGTACTGTTTGTGCAGCACCATGCCGCCCACCCAGATCGACGGCACCGAGAGCCCGGTGGCGCCGTAGCGCGTGAAGGCGCGCGTGAAGACGGTGCTCTCGGCCGCGAACTGCTGAATCGCCGGCGTGAAGGTCACGGCCGGGTTGTAGGGCGAGAGGTAGTCGCGGCGCAGACTGTCGATGACGAACACGAACACGTGCGGACGGCGCACCTCCCGCCGCACGCTCAGATCCGCGAGGCGCACGGCCACCGGCGCGATCTGGATCGAGCGGCCGATGTTCGTGTGCGCCTGCAGGAAGTCGAAGAAGCCGACGCCATCGGCCGGCGCGCCGCCGTCTGCCGCGGTGGCCTCGACCTGCGGCACCGGCCGCTGCAGCCAGTCGCGCAGCGTGCGGAATGACGGGTCGCCGACGGCCCACACATCACCGGCACGCATCGCGGCATCCACCGTGACGGGCCCGAACGGCAGCCGTCCGGCGGCCACGAGGTACACCGCGAGCACGGCCGCGCAGACGCCGAACGGCGTCGCGCTCGGCAGATAGACCCGCGCCGGTGTCCACTGCGCGGCGGTCGCGAGCACGAGCACCCACACCACCACGGCGCCCATCTTGGCGACCACGAAATTCCAGTCCATCGATCCGCTGGCGGCGCGGAACGCAACGGCCACGGCCACGACGAGCACGGCCCAGCCGGCGCGCTGGATCGGCCGGTGCGACTGCGCCCAGCGCGGCAGGATGCCACCGAGCGCCAGCACGAGCCCGTCGCGCTCGCGCGCGTGTCCGTGGCGCGCGCCGCGCGAGGCCAGCACCAGGCCAATCGTGGCGCCGAACGCCGTCACGACGGCCTGCGACGGGCCATCACGCTGCGACACCGCCGGCAGGATCACGACCGCCGCGGCGATGCCGAGGAGCGCCGCCACCATCACCACGGCACCGAACGCTTCCCACTGCGACGGCTTCGACGTGAGGTCGGCGACGGCGCGCACCAGCACGAAGACGGCGAAGAGCGCGGCGAAGAGCAGCGCATGCGCGCTCACGCTCAGCACCGCGCCGAGCGGATCGAAGGCGCGCGTCGTCGCCAGGCCCGCGGCCGCGAAGAGCGACACCGACGCGACCGCCGCAAAGAGCGTCACGACGGCGTCGCGCGCCAGCGGATCGGTCGTCCGCGCAGCATCGGTCCACGTCGCCTGTGTAAGGTCGATGACGGCCAGCCAGATGACCGGCACGAGCGCCGCGGCCGCAAGCGTCAGTGCCCAGGCGCCGGGCTGGAGCGTGGTGAGCGGCGAGGCCACGAGGCCTCCCACGCCGGCCATGCTCGCCAGCCAGATGAGCAGACCGCCGCTCACGAGCGCGCGGCGGGCGGCCAGGTCGGGCCAGAGAGCCAGCGCCAGGAGCGGCGCCGCCACGAGCGACAGCACACCCTGCCAGCGCGCGAACGCGACGAGCGCCGGCACGAGGCCGGGCAGCAGGAACTGCTCGTAGACGAACGGCACCGAGAGGAGAAACGCGTAGGCGGCGCTGGCGAGCCAGAACACGATCACCAGGGCGCGGGCCACGGACGCGGCAATGATCATGACGTCGCCTTCACCTTTGCGGTGCGTTCGAGCCACACGCGCACTTCGTCCGTGCGCTTCGGATCGAGCGTGTTCGCGATCTCGAAGCGACGCCGCGCCTCCGGAAAGCGCGACTCGCTGTAGTCGAGCACGCCGAGCGCCAGGTGGACGTCGAAGTAGTCTTTCGACAACGTGGCCGCGCGCTCGAGGTGCACGCGCGCTTCCGCGCGGTGGCCGGCGCGCTGTTCGGCCAGTCCGGCGACGAGCAGCGCATCCACGTGTTTCGGCGATTTCTTCAGCACGGCCGATGCGCGCGCGAGCGCCTCGGCGAGCTGGTTGCGATGCAGGCGCAGACGGGCCAGTCCCACTTCGCTGTCGAAGTGGGTGGTGGCGATGGAGATGGCGCGCTGGTAGAACTCCTCGGCCGCACCGAACCTGGTCAGCCACTCGTTGCCGAGGCCGACGAAGAAGGCGAGCTCGGCGTTCTTCCTGTCGGCGTCGAAACAGCGTTCGAACGCCTTGAGGGCGAGGTCGTACTTGCCGATGCGGCGGTAGGCGTTGCCCACGGCCGGACACGCTTCGGCCGGCAGCGGCGCGCGGTCCATGAAGAGTTCCCAGGTGGCCGCTTCATCCGCCGGACGTTCGAGCTTGTTGTAGATCTCGGCGAGGCGCGCGAGATAGACGTGCTGGCCGGGAAAACGCGCGGCGATCGCTTTCGTGGGTTCGAGCGCGTCCTGCCAGCGGCTGCTGGCGAAGGCATCGCGGCTCTCCACGAGCAGGCTGTCGATGCGCGCGGCATCGGCCTCGCTCTCCGCGGCGGTGGCGGCGGGCGCTCCGGCCGCGTCCGCGGGCCCGGGCGTGGCCGCCACGAGCGCCGCCGCCGGCGATGTGTTCCCGGCGTTCGACACGAAGAGGGCGAGCCAGAAGACCGCGAGTGTCGTGACGGCGAGCGTCAGGCGAAGGATGGCTGGCATCACTTACCTGCGGGCCAGCGTGCGATCGAGCCACGGCTGCACTTCCGCGCGGCGCGCCGGGTCGGAGAGGAACGCGGCTTCGAAATGCGCCCGCGCCTGAGCCACCCGCGAGTCGCTGTAGTCGAGGATGCCGAGCGCGAGCCGCACGTCGAAGTATTCGGGCGCGAGTTGCGCGGCCAGCTCGAGGTACTTGCGGGCGCCGGCCTTGTG
>JAEUQR010000145.1 GCA_016789705.1 Acidobacteriota bacterium | reverse complement strand
CGATGATCCGCTCATCAGCCTGCCGGCCGTCGCACGCTGATCGACTCGGCCTTGCCGGATCGCACGGTGGTCACTGCCGCCAGTTACACCACGCCGCGGGACACGATCTGCTCCGGACGGCCGCCGGACCCGGACCAGCCCTCCGCCGTCGGATTCGGGCTGCGAACGCGCGTGCACGAGGCCGCTACGTTCGGGGCGCCCGGGTCCTACCTCGACGCGTTGGTCGGCGAACGCTCTGGTACACTCACGCCCGAAGATGCTGCGCTTCAGCACCCTATCCCTATTCCGAGTGGCTGGAGCGAGCCAACCCACGTATCGCATCGCGCTCTCTGGGGCGCTGGTCTGCTTGGTAGGCCTGATAGCTGCAGTCGCGTGGACTTGGCGCGCACACCGGGATGCTCTCGAGCAAAGCCACCAGTTCGCAGAGAGCCGATTCGCGCAGCTTGCAGAGACTCGCGAGCAGATTCTGGCCGCATTCGAGTGGCCAGCTGAGCTACTGGCTAGGACCTCTGCTTTGGGGCCTTTCGGAGCGGGCGCAGCAGTTCAGGACGACTCGCTGGTGGGCAGGGTCTTGTCGCCAATCGAGACAAGGCGCCTCTCGAACTCCAATACCCTCTCCACCTACCTGACGGCCCGCCAGGGACCACAACGGCGCATCGCGTACGCCAGCCTCTCAGCCGGAGCACTTCAGGTGTGGCAATTGACGCGCGGACTTCCGCGAGCTTTTGGCGGTAGGCTCATCGCTAGGGAACGGCGTCTGCTGCTCGATAGGCTGCTTCTCGAGTATCCGGGCCTACTGATGATTGGCGAGCTTGACGCTGAGGGGAACGCGTTGCTCGTCGCCCCTTACGCGACCCAGCTTCGGCTTACGAGCCTAACGCTTGACGACGAAGTACCCGGACTTCGTGCTCTGGTGCTCGCCCAGAAGGACTATGTGCTCAGACATAGTCGGTTCGACGGTCGGGACGGCGACTACCTGACCTACCTGCTACCTATCCCGGGAACTCCGGGCCACGTGCTATTCGCTTCGGTTGCCTTCCCCGACATCAGACCAGCTACGTCGTATCACCTTCGGACGATCGGCGGAACTACTATCTCCGGCGTTTCTGAACGCGCCGACGGCCAGATGTCGCTGCGGACAGTGGCATCTGGCAGCCCGATGACCCTAGAGGTGTTCGCACCTGCGCCAGCGCAAGGCTATGGGCTTGCGATAGGCCTGCTTGGCGCTGTCGCAGCATGCGGGCTGCTGATTGCCTGGCTGGCGCACCAGACCGCGTTCGCGCTGAACTCTCTCGACGAAGCCCGCGCCAGTCTTGGCAATGCGAAGACCAAGATCGAAGAGAAAGCGCAAACGATCGCGCATGATTTTCGCAATCGTGCAATAGGCCTCCGCGGACTCAAAGACGACGTTCGAGAACGGCTCGATGGAAGGGAGATGCAGCGGTTCGACGGATTGATCGACGACATCAACGCGTATGCCGAGTACCTCTCTCTGCGTCTAACGGTCGAAGCCCTCGGACTTGGCGATGACGCCATCAACTCGTCGGTAACTTATCTGCGCGGGGCCATCGACACGGCTTGCCGGCAATATTTCAGCGACATGCGAGATGTCAAGATTGTCCACGGGCCGTCCATTGACGGGCAAGAGGCGTTTGTTGCGGTGCCCGGTGCTGATGTAAGTCGCATCCTTTCGAACCTGCTCAAGAATGCAGTTGAGGCAGCTACGACAGAAAGACCGGCGCGTGTTGGCATGACGCTCCACAAGATCAACGAATTCGTCGCTGTTGACGTGTCCGACAACGGCGCAGGCATTCCGGTGGACCTGCAGTCGCGAATCTTCAGCCACGAAGTGACGACAAAGGCCGGACCAGACCGAGGACATGGCCTCCCGAGTGCTTTGGACCGCGCGCAGCGCTGGGGCGGCTCGATCAAGCTCATGGAATCGGGAGCCAACGGCACAACGATGAGGCTTCTGTTGCCGCTCGCAAAGGCGCCGAGCTGGTTCGTTGATTCGATCCCACTGTCGCCTGCGACTGTCCTGGTCGTCGTCGACGATGAGATGTCGGCGTTCGAATACTGGCAGAAGGCCGTGGCGGACCGATACAAGGGCATCGATGGGCCGGATGAGCTGCGACCAACCTTGATCCATGTCGACAGCCCTCAGGCTTTGAAGCGAAACGACCAAGCCGCGCTTACTACAGGTACCATGTTTCTCGTTGACCAGCGATTCGAGAACGACGACCAAACAGGCCTGCAAATCATCGAAGAGTTGCAGCTGCAGGAGCGATCCGTGTTGGTGACCAACCTCTTCGAGCAGGCGGCCGTCATTGAGGACGCCGCTCGCATCGGTGTCAAGGTCCTTCCCAAGACCTACGTGTTGAACTCCAGGTTTTCTATCAGGAATTGGGGCTAGCGAATGATCAAGGTGTTGGTGGTCGATGCAGACGCCCAGTCCCTAGCGGTCCTTCTGGCTAGCGCGGCGCGCTCAGACGGCTCGACGATTCAGTTCAGGCCATTCATCAGCCCCGATCCGGCGATCGCTGCGGCGAAAGAAAATGCCCCGGACTTGGTGTTGCTCCACCATACATGGGACGGACTCACCGTCAGACAGGTCCTTGAGCGCTTCGCGAATGCCGCACCCGACCTGCGAGTGATTGTCTTTACTGGAAGGGAGCTCAATCTCCGTGAGCTAATCGAGTGTGTGAGGTTTGGTGTCTGCGACTACTGGCAGAAGACGGGCGACATCGATTTCGTCGCGTGGGTAAGGCAGATATCGGCCTACTGCGATACGGACGGCTCCCGAATGTCGACCCTCTCGAAGTCGTCGGGATCCGCGAGGAGTTTGGCCGCAGGTGCAGAAGCCGAGATCGGCCGTCTCGAGAAGGCGCACGCCGAACAGGTCGCGCTCAAGTCGAGGGTGCGTGAGCTTGAAAGCAAGCACTACCAGCAGTCACGCGCAGCCATTGTCAGGGGAGCGGAGTGGACGCTTTACCTGCTGACCAGTGCTGCCGGCCTGACCTATTTGCGTTCGGTAACGGGGCGTGCTGGGCGTTCTTGTTCTTCGCTGCCTTGTTGGTGTTCTTCCTCTTCCTCCAGGGCAAGCTGTCGAACGTGATGTTGGATCTGAAGCGAAAGGTTGGACGGCTGCAAGGACGATAGGCCCGACTGCCGTTGGCCGAGACGGCGGAGGGCTGGTCCGGGTCCGGCGGCCGTCCGGAGCAGGCCGCGCAGGCGTCAGACGTCAAACGCCGAGGCGGCGCCGAAGTCCGCGTGGGGTGTTCAGGCACAGCGGCGACGCCGTGCGTCGCGCAGCACCGCCCGGGGCCCCGCGCTTCCACCGACATTCGCCCCCGCTGGCGTTTGGCGGCCTGCGGAGGACCGGACGCGGGAGCCGGGCCAGCCCTTCGCCGTCGCTCCGAACGCCGCGGACTCCCTGGTCCCGCCAGCTCCGCCGTGACCAGCGCCCGCCAGGTCGCGCCGGGCCGCGCGGGCACGATAGAATCAGCGTCTGGCGGACGTCCGGTCCGCCCGGCCTTGTAGGCCCTTCGGAGGACAACGACGTGAGAGCTATTCGTGTTTGCGCGCCTGCCACCGCCCTTGTGTTCGCCGCCGGCCTGACGGCCGCCTGCGGTGGCTCGGAACCGGCTCCGGCGCCGGTCGAGAAGATCCAGCCGACGACGGTGGGCGAGATGTCGCCCGAGGAAGCCGGCGGCATGAGCGCCGCCGACTCGTCGATGAAGGAACCCGAGGCGCCGAAGAGCCCGCACGGCGGCACGCTCGTCAAGCTCGGCACCGTCGCGCAGCTCGAGTTCGTGCACGACCCGTCGAGCGGCCTGCTCACCGCCTACGTGCTCGACGCGGCCGGCGCCGCGGTCACGCGCATTCCGGCCAAGGCGATCGCCGTGGAAGTGACGCCCGGCGGCGGCACGGCCACCGCCGTGTCGCTCGCCAGCACGGCCAACGGCCTTACGGGAGACACGGTGGGCAACTCGTCGCAGTTCGGCGGCACGGCGGCCGCGCTCAAGGGCGTGACGGCGTTCACCGGTGTCATCAAGGAGGTCGTCATCGGCGGCGAGACCTTCAAGGACATCAAGTTCGGCTACCCCTTCAACGGGTAGCGGCGTCGGCGCACGCGGCAGTGAATGAGGCAGCCATGCGGACTCTGCAGACAGCGGTGGTGTTCGTGGCGATGACGGCGGCGGCGCTGGCCGCCGCCGCGGCCTATCAGCCCGTCGCCTTCAGCGCGCTCAGCAACTACGAATACGAGCTGCCCGATCCGCTCGAGCCGTCGTCGAAGGTGCCGAAGAACGTGATTCCGGCCTCGGTCAGGGCGCTCAACGGCAAGATGATCGAGATCGAAGGCTTCATGCTGCCGCTCGACCTCACCCCCGAGGGCGTGTCGGTGTTCATGCTGAACGCCAGCCTCGACCTCTGCTACTTCGGCGCCCCCGTGCGGATGAACGAGTGGGTGCTCGTGAAGATGAAGGCTGGCACGCGGGCGAAGTTCACGCATCTGGCCACCACCGTGAAGGGCCGCTTCGAAGTGGGCGAGGAGATGCGCAACGGGCGTGTCACGAGCCTCTACCGGCTGGTGGCCGACGTCGCCGAGGTCGAGGACGGCCGATGAGCCAGCCGGCCGGGCCGGTTCTGCGCCTCGCGTCACTCGCCAAGTCGTTCCGCGCGCCCGACGGCGCGCTCGTGCCGGTCATCGACGTGCCAGCGTTCACGCTGGCCGCCGGCGAACAGGTGGCGCTCCGCGGGTCGAGCGGCTCGGGCAAGACCACCCTGCTGCATCTCGTCGCCGGCATCCTCACGCCGGACCGCGGTGAGGTCCTGGTGGCCGGGCGCGACATCGCGGCGATGCCCGAGGCCGCTCGTGACGCCTGGCGCGCCGCCACCATCGGTTACGTTTTCCAGACCTTCAATCTGCTGCAGGGCTACACGGCCCTCGAGAACGTGCTGCTCGGCATGATGTTCGGGCGCGGCGCCGATCCCGCGCACGCCACAGCGCTGCTCGATCGCATGGGCCTGGCGCACCGCCGCGACTACCGCCCGCGGCAACTCTCCGTCGGGCAGCAGCAGCGGGTCGCCGTGGCCCGCGCGCTCGCCAACCGGCCACAGCTCGTGCTGGCCGACGAACCGACCGGCAACCTCGATCCACGGCATGCGGCGGAAGCGCTCGCGCTCATGCGCTCGGCGTGCCGCGAACACGGCGCGGCGCTGCTGCTCGTGAGCCACGACCCGGCCGTGCTGGCCGGTTTCGACCGCGTGGAAGACCTGGCCACGCTCAATCGCGCGGTGGACATGGCGGCCGTGGCTGCCGAGGCCGCGGCGTCATGACGACACCCGGCGCGCTGCGCCTGCTCGTCACGCGCAGCCTCAGGCAACACGCGCTCTCGACGGCGATTACCGCCGGTTCGGTGGCGCTCGCGGCCGGGCTCGTCATGGCTGTCTTCGCCATCAAGAGCCAGACCTACACGGCCTTCACGGGAGGCGCCAACGGCTTCGACGCCGTGCTCGGCGCGCGCGGCAGCCAACTGCAGCTCGTGCTCAACACCGTCTTCCATCTCGAGACGTCGCCCGGGAACATCCCGTGGTCGATGTACGTCGCCATGACCCAGGACGACGGCGTGGAACTGGCCGTGCCCTACGCGCTTGGCGACAACTACGAGGGCTTCCGCATCGCCGGCACCACGCGCGAACTCTTCGAGCGCTTTCCCGGCGCGCAGGGCGTGCGCGTGACCGCCGGCGGACGCCTCTTTGCCGACGGCACGCGCGAGGCGCTCGTGGGCAGCGTCGTCGCGCAGCGTACGGGGCTCCGCGTGGGGCAGACGTTCCACCCGGGCCACGGACTGGCCGAGAGCGACAACGACCACGACGACGAGTTCACCGTGGTGGGCGTGCTCGAGGCCACGAACAGCCCGATGGACCGCGTGGTGTGGATCCCGATCGACGGCGTCTACCGCATGAGCGGCCACGTGCTGCGCGGCACCGGCCGCAACTTCCGCGCCGAGCCGGGACAGCCCATCCCCGACGAACATCGCGAAGTGAGCGCGGTGCTGCTCAAGCTCAAGGACCCGCAGGCCGGCATCTTCCTGGACCAGGCGATCAACCGGCAGGGCACCCGCGCCACGTTCGCCTGGCCGATCGGGCGGTCCATGGCCGATCTCTTCGAGAAGATCGGCTGGGTCAACCGCATCCTCGAGCTGGTCGCCTACCTCGTGGTGGTGGTGGCGGCCGGCACCATCCTGGCCAGCCTCTACAACACGATGAACGAACGGCGCCGCGAGTTCGCCATCCTGCGTTCGCTCGGCGCGCGGCGCTCGACGGTCTTTGCCGCGATCGTGCTCGAGTCCACGGCCATTGCCGGGCTGGGGGCAATCGCCGGCTACCTCGTGCATGCGGCGATTCTGAGCCTGGCCTTCGTCATCGTGCGGGCGCAGACCGGGGTGGTGCTCGACGTGCTCACGGTCGACCCCGTGCTCTGGTGGACGCCGCTCGGCATGCTCGCCGTGGGCGCCCTGGCCGGCATCATCCCGGCCGTGAAAGCCTACCGCACGGACGTCGCGACGCACCTCGTCCCGTCGTCCTGACCTCCGCCGACCCGGCGCGCCAACCTTCGGCCGCGTTTTTCCGTCTATGGCGGACATGACGCTGCCGCTCAACGACCTCCGCTTCGCGCTCCGCGGACTCAGCCGTAGCCCGCTCTTCGCCGTGGTGGCCGTGTTGTCGCTGGCGCTCGGCATCGGCGCCAACACCGCCATCTACACGCTGGTGGACCAGATTCTCCTGCGCCGCCTGCCGGTCAAGGACCCGGACGAGCTGGTGATGCTCTACCAGCGCGGTCCGCACGCCGGCAGCAACATGGGCGACCGGATGCACTCGTATCCGATGTACCGCGAATTCCAGCAGCGCGCCGAGCCGCTGGCCGAGGTATTGGCGCGGCGTACCATCGAGACGTCCGTGACCGTGGATGGCCAGACCGAACGGCTCGCCGCCGAGATGGTGTCGGGCAACTACTTCACGATGCTCGGCGTGCCGGCCGCCATCGGCCGCGTGTTCAGCTCGGCGGAAGACGATCGCCTCTACGAGGGCCATCCCGTCGTCGTGCTCAGTCACGACTACTGGATGCGCCGCTTCAACGGCGACCCGGCGGCGGTGGGCGCGAAGATTCTCGTCAACAACTACCCGATGACGATCGTCGGTGTGTCGGCGGCGGGATTTGCCGGACTCGATCCCACGCGTTCGCCGCAGATCCGCGTGCCGATTCTGATGAAGCCGGCGCTCGCGCCTGAATGGGTGTGGGTGAAGATGGACGACGAACGCACGCGCTGGGTGCAGGTGTTCGCGCGCCTCAAGCCGGGTTACACGGCGGAATCCGCGCAGGGGCCGCTCCAGGGACTGTTCCTGCAGATCCGCCAGCACGAGATGACGCTGCCCGGGGCGAAGGACTTCTCGCCCTACGTGCGCGAACAGTTCATGAAGGGCTCCCTCGTGATCACGCGGGCCGACATCGGCTACTCGCGGCTGCGCAACGACTTCTCGACGCCGCTCGTCGTGCTCATGAGCATGGTGGGCCTCGTGCTGCTCATCGCCTGCGCCAACGTGGCCAACCTGCTCATCGCCCGCGGCTTCATGCGCCAGCGCGAGATCGCCGTGCGGCTGTCGCTCGGCGCCACGCGCGGGCAGCTCGTGCGGCAGCTCCTCATCGAGAGCCTGCTGCTCGCCGGGGCCGGCGGCATCGTGGGTCTCGGGCTCGCGTCGGTGATGACGCGCGGGTTGCTGGCGTTCATTCCCGTGGAAGGGGCGCCGCTGCTCGTGAGTCCGGCGCCCGACGCGCGCATCCTCACCTTCACGTTCGCACTCACGCTCGTGACCGGCGTGGTGTTCGGGCTGCTGCCGGCGCTGCGCGCGAGCCGTCCGGACACGTGGAATACGCTGAAAGACACGGTGGGCGCGGTGGCCGGGTCGGGCGGGTCGCTGTTCCTGCGCAAGAGTCTCGTGGCTGCGCAGGTGGCGCTGAGCTTTCTGCTGCTCTTCGGCGCCGGCCTGTTCGTGCAGAGCCTGCAGAACCTGAAGGGCACCGACACGGGCGTGGCGCTCGACAATCTGGTGACGTTCCAGGTATCGCCGGCGCTCAGCGGCTACGACGAGGCGCGGACCGGCGTGCTCTACACGCAGTTGCGGGAGCGCCTGCGGAACTCGCCCGGCATCGTCTCGGCGGCGCTGGCCGTCGTGCCCATTCTGAGCGGCGACGAGTGGGACAGCACGATGTCGGTCGAAGGTCACAAGGCCGTGGACGGCGAAGACATGCAGGCCTTCATGAACATGCTGTCGCCCGACTACTTCGCCACGATGAAGATCCCGATTCTCGAGGGGCGCGACTTCCGTCCCGGCGACTCGGCCGAAGAGGCGAGAGTCGCCATCGTCAACAAGCGTTTCGCGGATCATTTCTTCAAGGGGCAGAGCGCGATTGGCCGGCACATCGGCTTCGGCGACCGGCCCGGGATGAAGTTCGAGATCGAGATCGTCGGCGTGGCGGCAGACTCGCTCTACGAGGGACCGCGCGAAGGTGTGCGCCGGCAGGTCTTCATCCCGCAGTGGGGCAAGAGCACGGCCACCTTCTACGTGCGCACGCAGAACGCCTCACCGAGCACGTTCACCCAGATCCGTGGCGAACTCGCGGCGCTCGACGCGGCGATTCCCGTGTATGCGATGAAGACCGTGGAAGGGCAGCTCGACGAGACGCTGCTGACCGATCGCCTCATCGCGTCGCTCTCCGCCGGCTTCGGGCTGCTGGCGACGGTGCTCGCGTCGGTCGGGCTCTACGGCGTGATGGCATTCGTCGTGGCGCGCCGTCGCAAGGAGATGGGCCTGCGGCTGGCGCTCGGCGCCGACCCGGCCGGCGTCGTGTGGCTGGTGATGAAGGAAGTGCTGGTGCTGCTCGGCATCGGCCTCGCGGTGGGGCTGCCGGCCGCCGTCGGGCTCGGCCGCTTCGTATCGTCGCAGCTCTACGGCATCCAGCCGAACGACCCGTGGATGGCCCTGTCCACGATGGCCGTGCTGACGTTCGTCTCCGCCGCCGCCGGATTCATCCCGGCGCGCCGCGCCAGCCTGGTCGATCCGAACCTGGCCCTGCGTTACGAGTAGTGTGTGGATCATAAGTGTGAGGGGGACTGTCCCCAATCTGGGCCGGGCCAGACTGTGTGAACTTGCTGCCACATCAGCGGGCGGAGATGCGCCAATAGTCGAGTTCCAGTCAGAATGGGGTCTGACCCCATGACAGACAACGGCTGGAGAGATTCGGCGGATGCGTGGGTCGCAGACATGGGCGACCACGGCGACTTCGGACGGCGCTACGTGCTCGATCCCGTGATGCTGCCACGGGCGCTGGCGTGCGCGCCGCAGCGGGCGCTCGACGTGGGTTGCGGCGAGGGACGCTTCTGCCGCATGCTGCGGCAGCACGGCATCGAGACCGTGGGCCTCGACCCGACGCCGGCCCTGCTCGCCACGGCGCGCGCGCGTGACGCGGGCGGCACCTATGTCGAGGGCGTGGCGGAACGGCTGCCGTTCGACGACGCGGCGTTCGATCTCGTCGTGAGCTACCTGACGCTCATCGACATCCCCGACGTCACGTCCGCCATCCCCGAGATGGCCCGCGTGCTCGCGCCCGGCGGCACGCTCCTCATCGCCAACCTCAACGGCTTCAACACCGCCTGCGCCGACCGCGACTGGGTGCACGACGCCGACGGCCGGCGCCTGCACTTCCCGGTCGATCACTACCTCGACGAACGCGCGATGTGGATCGAGTGGCGGGGCATCCGCATCGTGAACCACCACCGGCCGCTCAGCACCTACATGCGGCTGCTGCTCGATGCGGGGCTTGTCCTGACCTCCTTCGATGAGCCCGAACCGGCAGCCGACGCCTCGCCGTCGCGCGCCGCGTCCTACCGCCGCGTGCCGTGGTTCATGGTGATGGAGTGGCGGAAGAACGGGGGCCCGCGGCGTGGAGAAGTGTGAGGGGGACTGTCCCTAATCAGGGCCAGGCTGGACTTCTTCGTCCGGATCGGTCCTTGCTGGCGACGGGGGATGCCCCGCTCCGCCCGCTGCATTCCCGCCGGCAGCATCGTCCACGTCGTGAACCGCGGCAACGATCGCCGTCTGCTGTTCGGTGAACCACGAGACTACGAAGAATTCGTCGGAATGATCGATTCGACGATGGGGCGGCGGCCCGTTCGCCTTCTGGCATTCGGGCTCATGCCGAACCACTGGCACCTGCTGCTGTGGCCAGAGGTCGACGTGCAGGTGTCGCAGTTCCTGCACTATCTCACCTCATTGCATGCGGCCAGAATTCGCAGTGCGTCAGGCACCCGCGGCCACGGGCACGTCTACCAGGCGCGTTACCGCGCGACCATCGTCGGCCAGGACGTCCACTACGTCCGCACCGTCCGCTACATCGAGGCGAATCCGCTCCGCGCCCGACTCGTCGACCGCGCGGAACACTGGCCCTGGACCAGCCTGCCGGAACGCTTGAGCACGTCGCGCCGCATCGTCGACGGTCCGCTTCCGCTACCGCCGCCCGGTGAGTGGGCCAGGTACGTCAACCTCGCGTCGGAGGCTGACTGGAAGTCTGGCCCCGCCAAGAATGGGGACAGTCCCCCTCACATCTTCGGCGCCGGCTCGATGAGGTAGAACGACTCCTGGCGGCCGTCGATCCAGTCCCACGAGCCGTTCGGCAGCAGCACCGCGTCTTCCTCGAGCGCGAAGCGGACGGCGAGGCCGCCCCATTCCTTCACCGGGAACGTGACGTTCAGCTCGATCGAGTGCCACGTGTTCGGCAGGAACTCGTAGTCGCCGCGCACGGGCACTCCTTCCTGATAGTCGGTCATGCCGATCGGCGGACCGGCCGCGTGACCGTGATAACCCACCGCGTGGCAGTAGATCGACGGCACGAGCCCTTCCTTGCGCGCCTGCATGAGCGCGTCGCGGAGCGCCTGGTTGCCCGTGCGCCCGAGCTTCGCGTACTGCATGGTCAGATCCTGCAGGCGGTTGGCGGCCTTGAGGCCGTCCTTGAGGCCCTGCGGCGCGTCGGTCTCACCCGGCTTCAGCACGTAGGCGTTGTGCTGCGTGTCGGTCGAGAAGCCCAGGTAGACGATACCGAAGTCGGTGTGCAGCATGTCACCTGGCTGGATGACGCCCTGCATGGTCGTGAGGTTGCCGCCCTCGCGCCAGATCGTGATCGACGGCTGGAACCACTTGCCGAGCCCCATCTCCACCACCCGCTGGCGCATCCACCACACGACGTCGTCGCTCGTCGTCTTGCCCGGCGTGATGACGTTGTTGCTGAACGCCTCGCGGATGACCATGTGCGCCACCTGCATCACATGGCGGTAGGCTTCCAGTTCCTCGGGCAGCTTGTATTCGAGCCAGCCCACGGCGAGCATCTCGGCCGTCTTCATCCGTGCCGCGTACTTCTCGCCGAGGGCGCCCGTGAGCAGACGCTTCTCGTTGGCGGTGAGTCCGTCGGCGTGATTCCAGTGCTCCGACTCGTTGATGCCGATGACCTTCGGATCCTTCTGTTCGACCAGCTTGCGCAGGCCCTCCCACTGACCGTCGTTTGGCGTGACGACGAGCGTGAACAGCTTCTCCATGTCGAAGCGGCCGATCGAGTAACGCTCCACGGGCTTGCCGCCGCCGGGGTTGTAGAACGCCAGGATGGTGCGCCGGCGCGACGAGTAGGTGGTGAGCGGCGCCATCGAGCGGAACACCGGATCGTCGTTGTACTCACGCGACACGATGATCCACATGTCGATGCCCGTGCGCGTCATGAGGTCGGGCAACACCGTGTTGAAACGCTTCTCGATCCAGCCCTTGATGAGCGGCGCCTGCTCGCGGTGCGTCAGCACGCGCTGACGCGGATCGGGATACACCGGCGCCTGCGCAGAGGCGGGCACGGCAGCGACGAAAGCGGCGAGCAGCGCGGTGGCGGCGGCGCGAACGAACACGGTGGGCACGTGAGACATGCGAAGCAGTCTAGATCACCCGTGGGCAGGTCCGGGGAGGGGCGTCGGGCGGTGACACGCCGGCCCGGCCGTGGTTCGTCGTAGGATGGAGGGCGAGGTCGTTCCCCCGCCTCGAGGACGGCCACATGTTCCAGTCACGTTCGTGCCGGCGGCGCGTGTCTCTGCGCGCGTTCGCCCTGATGATGTGCGCTCTCGGCGCGGGGGCGTCCCTCTTCGCGGCCACCCTGCCTGCCGGCTTCACCGAAGCCGTGGTCGCCTCGGGGCTGTCGAATCCCACGGCCATGCAGTTCGCGCCCGACGGACGGCTGTTCGTCACGCAGCAGAGCGGGGCGCTGCGCGTCATCAAGAACGGCACGCTGCTCGCCACGCCGTTCCTGACGCTCACGGTGGATGCCAATGGCGAGCGCGGCCTGCTCGGCGTGGCCTTCGATCCGAACTTCGTGGCGAACCAGCACGTGTACGTCTACTACACGGTGCCGGCCGGCCCCGGCGTGACGGTGCACAACCGCATCAGCCGCTTCACGGCGAATGGCGACGTGGCCGTGGCCGGTAGTGAGTTCGTGGTCGTCGATCTCGATAATCTGAGCAGCGCGACCAACCACAACGGCGGCGCCATCGACTTCGGCCCGGACGGGAAGCTCTACGTGGCGATTGGTGAGAACGCCAACACGGCGTTCTCGCAGTCGCTCTCCACCCGGCACGGCAAGATGCTGCGCCTGAACGCCGATGGTTCGATCCCCGCCGACAATCCCACGAGTTTCCCAGGGATTGCCGGCACGACCTCCGGTGTCTACCGCGCGATCTGGGCCGTGGGCCTGCGCAACCCGTTCACGTTCGC
Source organism: Acidobacteriota bacterium (assembly GCA_016789705.1). Classification (GTDB taxonomy): domain Bacteria; phylum Acidobacteriota; class Vicinamibacteria; order Vicinamibacterales; family UBA2999; genus CADEFD01. Next base: position 32,210 of record JAEUQR010000145.1, on the reverse strand, counting down.
CTTCAACCCGGGCGGCTCGCCGGCGATGTTCATCAACGACGTCGGCGGCGGTGCGTGGGAAGAAGTGAACAACGGGCTCGCGGGCGCGAACTTCGGCTGGCCGAACACCGAGGGGTACACCACGAACCCCAGCTACACGACCCCGAAATATGCCTATCCGCACGGCGGCGGCAGCGTCACCGGTTGCGCGATCACGGGCGGCGCCTTCTACAACCCGGTCACGGCAACGTTCCCGGCGAACTACCTGAACACCTACTTCTTCGCCGACTACTGCTCCGGCTGGATCAAGCGCATCGACCCCACGATGCAGCCAGGCACGCCGGTGGACTTCGCCTCGGGCATCAGCTCGCCGGTGGATCTCAAGGTGGGCACCGACGGCGCGCTCTACTACCTGGCGCGCGGGTCGGGCGCCGTGTATCGCGTGCAGTTCGGGAACAGCCCGCCCACCATCACGTCGCAGCCGGTGAACCGCACCGTGTCGGTGGGGCAGTCGGCCACCTTCGCCGTCACCGCGGGCGGCACGCCGCCCTTCACCTACCAGTGGCAGCGCAACGGCGTGGACATCAGCGGCGCGACGGGCGCCAGCTACACGCGCACGAACGCCCAGCTCGGTGACAGCGGCGCGCGCTTCCGCGTGAACGTCGCAAACGGCGCCGGCAACCTCTTCAGCAACGAAGCCACGCTCACGGTCACGACCAACGTCGCCCCGGTGGCCGCCATTACCGCCCCGGCCACCAACCTGCTCTACACCGGCGGCATGACCGTGGCGTTCGCCGGCACCGGTACCGATCCGGACGGCGCCCCCTCGCCCCTGCCCCCGTCGGCGTTGTCGTGGCGCATCGACTTCCACCACGACACGCACTCGCATCCGTTTCTGCCGGCCACGAGCGGCATCACCGGCGGCACGTTCGTCGTGCCGACGACGGGTGAAACGTCCGCCAATGTCTGGTATCGCATCTACCTCACCGTGACCGACAGCGGCGGCCTCAGCCACACCGTGCAGCGCGACGTGTTCCCGCGGAAGGTGCGCCTGACCCTCGCGGCGAGTCCGGCCGCGCTGCAACTGCGGCTCGACGGGCAGCCGGTCGGTTCGCCCACGGCCTTCGACAGTGTCGTCGGCATGCAGCGCACCATCGAGGCGCTGCCGCAGACGGTGGGTGGCGTCGGTTATGCCTTCACCGCCTGGTCCGACGGCGGCGCCGCGTCGCGCGCCATCCTCACACCCGCCGTCGCCACCACCTACACGGCGTCTTTCACCGCCGTCGCGGTCAGCGGCGTGCCCGCGGCTCCGGGCGGACTCACGTCGGTGGTCAACGGCGCCACCGTGCGGCTGTCATGGGATCGCGCGGTGGGGGCGCAGGGGTATCGCCTCGAAGCGGGCAGCGCGTCGGGCCTTGCCGATCTCGTGAACGCCGACATGGGCGACGTCACGTCGTTCCAGGGGCTCGTGCCGCCCGGCACCTATTTCGTCCGCGTGCGCGGCGTGAACGTGGCCGGTGTCAGCGCGCCGTCCGCGCAGGTGACCGTGAACGTCACGACGGCCGCCTCGTGCGTGACGGCGCCGCCCGTGCCCACCGGCTTCACGGCGCAGACCGGGGGGCTGCTCGCGGCACTGGCGTGGTCCCCGGCGCCCGGTGCCACCGGCTACGTGCTCGATGTGGGCCGCGCGAGCGGACTCGTGGAAGGCGCGCTCGGCCTGGGACCGGTCAGCACGTATCAGACGCTGGCGCCCGCGGGCAGCTACTTCGCGCGGCTGCGGGCACAGAACGCCTGCGGCACGAGCGGACCGTCGGTGGAAGTGCCGCTCACGCTTGCCTGCAGCGCCACGGCCGTCGTGCCGGGCACGCTCACGGTCGTGAAGGCGGGCGGCGTGGCCACGTTCTCGTGGCTGCCGCCGCTTGGTGCCACCGGCTTCCGGATGCGCGTCGGCACCGTGCAGGGGGCGAGCGACGTCGCCGATATTCCGGCAGGGATCGTGACGAGCCTCTCGGTGCCGCTGGCCGGCGTGGCGCCTCGGGTCTACTACGTGCGCGTGGTGGCCGAGAGTGCGTGCGGCGTGGGCGCGGCGTCGAACGAGGTGGCGCTCACGGTGCCGTGACGCCTGACGGGATGACGACACGTAAGGTCTTGTATCGGCTGGTGCTGACCGTCGCGTGCTGCGCGGCGGCCGGCCTCGTGTGCCCGGTCTCGGCACAGAAGGCCCGTGACGCCTTTCCGCCGCCCGGCAGTTCCACCGGCTCGTGCCGGGATGGCCGCAGCTGGACGACGTCGGAGCCACAGCACGCGCAGATGCTCGTGGCGCTCAATGCCGCCCGCGCCGAGGCGCGGCGGGCGCCGCTCACCCGGCACTCGATCCTCGATCGCATGGCGCTCGCGCACGCGGCCGACATGGCCTGCCGCAACTACCTCGGCCACCGGAATTCCGCCGGCGATCGGCTGCCCGAGCGGCTCGCCCGTGTGAACGACGGGTCGATCGCGGCCTGGCAGCGCCTTGCCGAAGTGCTCGGCACGAGCGTGGCGCCCGAGCGTCAGGTGGAGCGCTGGCTCGGCAGCCGGTCGCACAGGCGGGCCGTGCTGCAGCCGCAGCACGAACTCGCCGGCATCGGCCTCGTGCGGATCGTGGGCTCGAAGTACGATCAGTACTGGGCCGTGGAGTTCCTGGGCGCCCAGCCCTGAGCGCCCGGCGCCGACCCGCCGCACCAGGCGCGGTCGATCAGGCGGCGGGCTTCGCCGCCGCCATCAGATCCTTCAATGTCACGATGCCGCCATGCAGCGGCACGATCTTGTCCACCTTCAGCTTCAGCCGCTCGATGTGCGCGAGCAGGTTCGCCGCGTAGGGGTGATACGTGCCGCCGGGGCTGAAGGCGTCCACCTCGACGAGCAGACGCTCTTTCGGCAGCCACGCCATCAGCATCGTGTCGCTGTGGGGATTCCCGGCCACGTGGTGCAGTTCGAGCGCGCGCGTGCCGTCGGTGATGGTGCGCGAGGCGCCAACCGTTTCGACCCTCACGGGCTTCGCGGCCCTGGCCAGGGCATCCTGCTGGCGCGTGAAGGGCCGGGCCGCCATCGCCTTCACGAAGGCGTCGTTGCCCTCGTGGGTGACCACCGTGAGCCCCTCGGCGATGGCCGCGCGCAGTCCGGTCGAGTGATCGAAGTGGTGGTGCGACATCACGAGGTGCGTGAGCGGCGTTCCCGGGCGGAGCTCACGCGCTTTGGCGATGACGGCGAGCGACCGCGCTTCGCTCTGCGGCGCTTCCACGAGCACGAGACGGTCCTTGAAGGCGATGACGACGCTGTGGTGCGACTGGCCGGCGAGAAACCACACACCGGGCGCCACTTCTTCCACGGCCACGTTCGGCGCCGGCGCCGTGGGCTCGGGCGCCGCGGCCACGGCCGGCGGGGCTCCCGGCGCGCCGGTCTCAGCCGTGCGGCTCGTGACCGTGTACTCGCCGGTCGTGAAGTCGTCGACGCGCGTGCTGGAAGTCGACGGCAGGCGCCAGCCGTCCGCCTCCTGATAGTTGCTGAAGGTCGTGGTCATCACGACGTCGCCCAGATTCGGGTGCGCGCCGCGCGTTTCGATGCGCGTCGGCCGGGCGTCGGCGCCCACGGCCATCGTGACCGGACCGGCGTCGGTCTCGATCTCGAGGATCCGTTCGGCGCCTTCCGTGCGCATGGCCGTCACCTTCGCGCCACCCGTCACGAGCGCCCACGTCACGACGAGCGGATGGTGGAAGCGCTCGGCGCGGCGCTCGGCCACGGCAGCCGCGCCGCTCCGCGCGAGCTTCGCGGGGTCGGCGCCGCCGTAGGCCACCGTCGCGTCGATGCCCTGCACCTGCGTCTGCGCCTGCGGCCCCTGGAAGTAGGCGAAGTTCGGCGTGCGCGTCAGTGTCGTGCGCATGCGAGGCTGCGACAGATCGATCTCGCGCGTGAACGCGCTCACCGTGAAGGTCTGCTCGGCGAGCCCGGGCCGCAGATCCTGCCCGAGGTTGTACTGCCGGCCGGTGCCCTCGAGCGTGAGCAGCCGCGCCGCCTTCACGCGGTCCACGCCGCCGAGGGCCTCGGCGACGTCCTGGACCAGTTGCTGCTCGGGCGTGAGCCGCGTGCACGCGGCCGCGAAGAGCAGCAGGACGGGGGCGGTGCGAGCAAGGAGGCGCATCATCCGGAGGAGGATACATGTCTTCGGGGTCAGACCCCGGAGACATCTCGTGACCGTGACAGACCCCGTTACAAGTGCTGGCTCGGCCGCAGGGTGTGCAGCGGGCCGATACGCCAGAGCTCGGGCCAGACGCGCGCGATCGTCGCGACCACGACCAGCACGCCGATGCCGCCGCCCACGACCGAGGCGACCGGGCCGAAGAGCGCCGCGGTCGCGCCGCTCTCGAAGGCGCCGAATTCGTTCGAGAACCCCACGAACACCGACTTGATCGCCGACACTCGTCCGCGCAGGGCGTCGGGCGTGATGACCTGCTCGAGCGTGAGCCGGATGACGACGCTCACCGAATCGAAGACACCGGTGGCGAAGAGACACGCGAGCGAGAGGAAGAAGTCGCGCGAGAGGCCGAGGCCGATCGTGGCCACACCGTACCCAGCCACCGCGGCGAGCAGCACCCGGCCGGGCTCGCGCCACGGGGGAAGATGCGTCTGCAGCAGTGCCATGAGCGTCGCCCCCACCGCCGGGGCCGCACGCAGCCAGCCGAGACCCGCCGGCCCCACCTGCAGCACGTCTTTCGCGAAGATGGGCAGGAGCGCCGTGGCGCCGCCGAGCAGCACGGCGAAGAGGTCGAGCGTGATCGCGGCCAGATACACGGGCGAGCGGCGCACGAAGCGGAAGCCCTCGAAGACGCCGTCGAGTCCGGCCGGGACCGCGCCCGGCAGCGGATGGACTTCCGGCAGCCGCGCGAGCTGCGAGACGAAGAGCATCTGGCCGAGGGCCGCCACGGCGAGTCCGAGTGCGGCGCCGCCCGTCCACGCGATGAGGGCCCCGGCCAGCGCCGGGCCGGTGACCGCGGCGAGCTGGAACGTGGACGAGATCCACGCGTTGGCGTTGGCGAACTCCGCCGGCGAGAGCAGCCGCGGCAGGATCGTCGCGGCGGCCGGCATCGCAAACGCGCGCCCGGCGCCCACCACCGCAAGCAGCGCGTAGATCGGCGCGACCGACGTGCCGCGCCAGGTGACGAGCGCGATGAGCGCGGTGGCAACGGCGACGGCCGTATGGGCGAGCGCGGCCACGCGCCGGCGCGGGAAGCGATCGGCGACGGCGCCGGTGACCGGCATCAGCAGGAACACCGGCAGCAGCTCGGTGGCGCCCACGAGCCCGAGCGCCCAGGCGCTGGCCGTCCGTTCGTAGAGGTGCCAGCCCACCGAGACCGACAACATCTGCAGGCCCAGCACGGCACCGAATCGCCCGCCGGCGAAGCGCCGCACCACGGAATTGCGCAGCGCGGCATAAGCGTCTCTGGACGGCATCGCGTGGTGCCCGTATCTTAATGGCATGCCGACATCACTCCTTCGTGTCCTCGCGGCCGCCGCGATCCTCGTCACGCCCGTGGCCGCGTCCGCGCAAACCGCGTTCAAGGTGCTGGCCACCAACCGCACCGCCACCATGGAGAAGGAGATGAACCAGGCCGCCGAGATGGGGCTGCGCTTCGGCTCCGTCATGGGCGGCGAGACCGCGGTCGGCGGCAAGGAAGTGGTCGTCGTCATGAAGAAGGCCGAAGGCACGGCCGCCTTCCAGTACCGCCTGCTCGCCACCTCGAAGACGTCGACGATGAAGCGCGAACTGCAGGACGCCGCCGATGCCGGCTACGTCTACGTGGGACAGACCGTGTTCGAAACGCTCTTCGGCGGCAAGGAAGTGGTCTGCATCCTCGAGCGCGAGCAGGGCAAACGCGGCGACTCGGGCTGGGAATACGAGCTGCTCGCCACGAGCCGCACGTCGACAATGGAAAAGGAACTGCAGGGCCTGGCCGGCCGCGGCTACGAGCTCGTCGGCCTCACCCTGGGCCAGACCGCGATGGGCGGCGCCGAACTGGTGACCATCCTGCGCCGCAAGCGCTGACCGGGCAGCGTCGTCCGGGCCCGCGGATGTCGCGGGGCCCGCGGTCTTGATTGACTCCCACCGGCCCGCGCCGGGATACTTCGGCGTCACGCGCTCGTGACATATCGAGGAGTCTCCATGACCCGCCTGGTTTCAGTCCTTTGTGTGGCCCTTGCTCTGTTCGCGCCGGCGTCGGCGCTGGCGCAGCTCGACACCGGCACCATCGTGGGCCGGGTGACCGACCCGAGCGGCGCCGTCCTGCCGGGCGTCACGGTCACGATCACGCTGGACGCCACGGGGGTGACCACCTCCACGGTCACGAACGAGAGCGGCGAGTACGTGTTCCCCGGCCAGCGCATCGGCCGCTACACGGTGACCGCCGAGCTCCAGGGCTTCAAGAAGGCCGCCTACCTCAACGTCGAGCTGAACGTGCAGGCGCGTGTGCAGCTCGACTTCGAGCTCGGCGTGGGCGCCGTGAGCGAGCAGGTCACGGTGACCGGCCGCACGCCGCTCCTGCAGACGCAGTCGGCCGACATCGGCAACGTCGTCGACGAACGGCAGATCCAGGACCTGCCGCTCCTCGGCCGCCGCTACGCCGAACTGGCGTATCTCACGCCCGGCGTCGTCGCCGCGCCGGCCGGCATCTCGAGCCGCGGTGAAGACAGCTTCTTCAACGCCAACGGCAACTACGCCACCTGGAACAATTACACGCTCGACGGCGCCGACAACAACTCGTTCTCGACCAACCTGCAGGAGCGCAGCCCGCAGGTGGTGCAGCCGCCCATCGACGCGCTGGCCGAGTTCAAGGTGCAGACGCGCACCTACTCGGCGGAATTCGGCAAGGCGGCCGGCGCCGTCATCAACGCCTCGATCAAGAGCGGCACCAACCGCTTCCGCGGCTCCGGCTTCGAGTTCTTCCGCGATGAGGCGTTCAACGCCAACACCTGGGACAACAACCGCGCGCAGCGGCCCAAGGGCGCCTTCAACCAGCACATCGCCGGCTTGACCCTCGGCGGGCCGGTGCTGCGCAACAAGACGTTCTTCTTCGGCGACTACCAGGCCACGCGGTCGGAACGCGCGTTGTCGCAGACGGCCACCGTGCCCACGGCGGCCATGCGCACCGGCGACTTCAGCCAGCTGACCGGGGCGATGAACGCCGCCAACCCGTTCATTCCGGCCGGCTGCGTCGATGCGGTCAATCGCCGCATCAACGCCTCGTGCATCGACCCGGTGGCGGCGCGCCTCATCCAGCTCTATCCGCTGCCGAACGTGCCGGGCGCCGGCTTCTTCAACAACAACTACATCTCGAACGGCGTCCTCAACAACGACATCAACCAGTTCGACATCCGCCTCGATCACAACCTGTCGGCGCGCGACAACGTGTTCGTGCGCTACAGCTTCCAGCAGACCGACCGCGTCGAGCCGCCGGTGCTCGACGACCCGGTCGCCTCGGGCGACTTCGCGAGCCGGTATCTCATCCGCGGCCAGAACGCCGTGGGCGGCTGGTCGAGGATCTTCGGCGCCAGCGTGTTCAGCGAGTTCCGCGCCGGTTACAACCGCGTGCGGTCGGACGCCGTGCATCCCTCGTTCGGCATCGACTCGAACGCCCAGTACGGCATCAAGGGCGTGCCGAACGACCCGCGCTTCTACGGCGGGCTGCCGCACATGCCCATCTCCCGGTTCACGCGCCTCGGCGGGCCGTTCTTCCGCCCGCAGTTCCAGACCTCGCAGGTCTTCCAGTTCTCCGAGAACCTGACCTGGACGGTGGGCCGCCACTCGATGAAGTTCGGCCTCGAGCGCCGCCGCGACCTCGTCAACTACATCGACCTGCGGTCGCTCAACGGCGAACTGAACTTCGCCGATGGCCGCTACACCGGCATCGGCCTCGGCGATTTCCTGCTCGGCCTCTCGAGCTCGCAGCGCCTCACGCTCTTCCACCAGCCCGACATGTACGCCGACGGCTGGCAGGTCTACGCCCAGGACAGCTGGCGCCTGCGCGACAACCTCACGGTGAACGCCGGCATTCGCTACGAGCGCTTCACGCCGCTCTTCGATCGCAGCAACAAGCTGACGAACATCGATCCGGCGACCGGCCAGGTGTTCACCGCGAAGGACGGCTCGGTATTCGACCGCGCCCTCATCAACCAGGACACGAACGACTTCGCACCACGCGTCGGCGTCGTCTGGACGCCGGTCGAGCGCCTCGCGCTGCGCGGCGGCGCCGGCATCTTCTATCAGCAGTTCGACCGCTACGGCAGTGAGAGCCAGCTCGGGCTGAACCTGCCGCAGCTGGTCGATGCGTCGATCAACGCCAACACCGGCAACGACGCGCCGGCTTTCACGTTCGCGCAGGGCTTCACGCCGCTCAACGCGCAGACGGTGAACCCGGCCGTGGTGCAGTGGCGCATCCAGGACCCGAGCCAGAACACGCCGATCGTCTACCAGTTCAGCGTGGGGCCCGAGTACCAGTTCACCGACACCATCGTCGGCGCCGTCGAGTACGTGGGCAACCGCACGCGCAACGGCCGCCGGCTGCGCAACCTGAATCAGGGCATCATCCAGGCCAACGGCACCGTGGTGTTCCCCTACGCGCAGTACGGCTACGGCAACGCCTTCCTCGAGCAGATCGTGACCAACGGCCGCGCCGACTACGACTCGCTGCAGGTGCGCATGCAGAAGCGGATGTCGGACGGCCTCGGCTTCACGCTCGCCTACACCTGGAGCAAGGCGATGGGCGACTTCCTCGACCACCTGAGCGCGGGCGGCGGCGCCACCGGCAACTTCCCGCAGGATGCCTACAACATGGAGGCGGACTACGGCCCGCTGGCGTTCGACATCCCGCACCGCTTCGTGGCGAGCGCGATCTACGAGCTGCCCTTCGGCGCCGGCCGGAAGTTCGTCACCGACGGCGCGGCGGCGGCCATCCTCGGTGGCTGGTCGGTGAACGGCATCCTCACGCTGAGCGACGGCCGGCCCTTCACGGTCACCGCCGTGGACACGGCCGGCACCGGCGCCGGCCGCATCACGCGCGCCAACTGCGTGGGCAACCCGAATCCCGACGGCTTCGAAGCGACGCTCGACAAGTGGTTCGAGACCTCGGCCTTCGCGCCCACCGTGGGCCGCACCTACGGCAACTGCGGCAACAACACGCTGCGCGGTCCGGGCTCGAAGTCGATGAACATGAGCCTCTTCCGCAACATCGGCCTCGGCGGCGACAAGCGTCTCGAGCTGCGCGCGGAAGTCTTCAACCTCTTCAACTGGGTCAACTACGGGTTCCCGGCGGCCAACGTCGGCAACGCCGGCACCTTCGGCCGCATCACGAGCACGCTGGGCGATCCGCGCGAGATGCAGCTGGCGGTCAAGTTCTACTTCTAGGTCACGCTGAAGGCGGGAGTCATCCGATGCGAGTGTTTGCTGCGGTCGCGGGTCTGCTGGTCCTTGTTGTTGCCCTGCCCGGCGGCCAGACGATGCCCGTGCAGGACACGGGCGCGGCCGGGGCGTGGCAGAAGATCCTCAAGGCGCGCACGACGGCGAGTGTGATGCACACCACCGCGCATCCGGATGACGAACACGGCGGCGTCATCACGCGCCTGGCGCGCAAGGACGGCGCGCGCCTCGCGCTCATGACGCTCAACCGCGGCGAGTCGGGCGACAACGCCATCGGCTCGCAGCTCTTCGACGGACTCGGCCTCATTCGCACCGAAGAACTGCGGATTTCGGATCGCTACTACGGCGTGGACGAGCAGTACTTCACGACCGTGGTCGACTACGGCTTTTCGAAGCGGCTCGAAGAAGCGTTCGAGAAGTGGGGTAAGGACCAGGTGATGCGCGACGTCGTGCGCATCATCCGCATGAGCCGGCCGTGGGTGCTGCTCTCGCGCTTCCAGGGCAACCAGCGCGACGGCCACGGCAACCACCAGACGGCCGGACTCATCACGCAGCTGGCCTTCAAGGCGGCCGGCGATCCGAACGTCTATCCCGAACAGATCAAGGAGGGGCTGCGGCCGTGGCAGCCGTTCAAGGTCTACATGGGCGGCGTGCGGGAGAACGAGCCGTGGACGGTGCGCATCGACAGCGGCGAGTACAGCCCGTACCTGGGTGACTCGTTCGACAACGTCGCCCGGTTCGGCCTGAGCTTCCAGCGCTCGCAGAACAGCGGCCGCTTCAACCCCGGCGTCGGGCCCAACTTCGGCTACTACACGCGTGTGGGCACGCGGCTGGCGTCGTCGCCCGAGAAGGAATCGTCGATCTTCGACGGGCTGAACACCAGCTACTCGGGCCTCTTCGCCACGCTGGGCCGGCGGTCTCCCGCGGGCGTCACCGACCAGCTCGCGCGCGTGGACGGCGCCTTCGGCCGCGCCACGGCAGACTTCTCGATGATTGACCCGTCGGCCGCGGCGCCGTCGCTGGCCGCGGCGCTGCAGTTCATCCGCGAGGCGATTGCCAAGAGCGCCGGCGAAGACGAGGCGCTCTTCATCCTGCGCATCAAGGAACGCCAGACGGAAGAGGCGATCACGGCGTGCCTCGGCCTCGAGCTCACCGCCACCGCGCAACCGGCGGGTCTGGCGGAGCCGACGGGCCCCGGTGCGGCCTTCGCCGCGCCGCCGTCGATGGCGGCGCCCGTGCCCGGTCAGACCTTCGAAGTGCGCGCGCGCCTCGCCAACCGCGGCCGCCGCGCGGTGGCGCCGGCCGAAGTCACCCTCGAGACGTCCACCGGCTGGACGGCGACGGCATCTGGCGCGACCGGCATCGCCGACACGGTGGCGCCGCACGACACGCTGGCGCGTCGATTCACGGTGGCCGTGGCGCCGACGGCGCCCATCAGCACGAAGCCGTACTTCCGCCGGAGCGGCCTGCAGGAGAGCCGCTACACGCTCGACGATCAGGCGCAGTTCGGCCGCGCCGCTTCGGCGCCGCCGGTGATGGCGGTGGCCCGCTACGTGGTCGAGGGCTCCCCGGTGACGGTGCGCGAGGTGGTGAAGCGCCGCGAGGCCAAGCTGCCCTACGGCGACGTGCTGCGCGAGGTGCGCAGCGTGCCGCGTCTGGGCGTCGCCGTGTCACCCGGCGCCGCGGTGATTCCGCTCGCCAGCACGAGCAAGCGCGTCGAGCTGACGGTGGACGTCGTCCATAACGCGGAGGAGGCGACCACCGGCGCGGTCACGCTCAGCGTGCCGCAGGGCTGGACGGTGACGCCGCCCCAGCAGGCCTTCACCTTCGCGCGCGCCGGCGAACGCGCCAGTTACCGCTTCACCGTGGCGGCGAGTGCGATCGATGCGAAGCCCTACCGCGTGGAGGCCGTGGCGACGGCCGCCGGCCGGTCGTACCGTGAAGGCTACGAGGTGATCGACCAGCGCGATCTCGAAGTGCGGTATCTCTATCGGCCGTCCACCGTGGAGGTGCGCGGCATCGACGTCACGGTGCTGTCCAACCTGAAGGTGGGCTACGTGATGGGCGTCGGCGATCAGGTGCCGCAGGGGCTGACGCAGCTCGGCGCGGCGGTGACGCTGCTCGGCGAGCGCGAACTGGCGTCGAGCGATCTCTCGCAGTTCGACGCCATCATGACCGGCACGCGCGCCTACGCCGTGCGCGAGGACCTGAAGACCTACAACACCCGCCTGCTCGACTACGTGAAGGCCGGCGGCAACATGATCGTGCTCTACAACACGGCTGAGTTCGTGCCGAACCAGTTCGCGCCGTATCCTGCCGACAATCCGCGCAACTCGGAAGAGGTGTCGGAGGAAGACTCGCCGGTGACTCTGCTGGCCACCGCCGATCAAGTGCTGACGTGGCCTAACCGGATTACGCCGGCTGACTTCGAGGGCTGGGTCGAGCAGCGCGGCTCGAAGTTCTTCAGCCGGTGGGAATCGATGTACACCCCGATCGTATCGACGTTCGACACGGGCCAGGCGCCGCAGCAGGGCGGCTGGCTCACCGCGCCGGTGGGCAAGGGCACCTGGACCTACTTCGCCTACGCGCTGCACCGCCAGCTGCCGTACGGCGTGCCCGGCGCGTTCCGCATCACCGCGAACCTGCTCGCCCTCGGCAAGCGCCCCCGCTAGCGACTTGTAACGGGGTCTGTCACGGCCACCATTTGTAATCGGGTCTGTCACCGAAGACATCTGGTGACCGTGACAGACCCCGTTACAACTCGCGCGGGGCGTGCCGTCAGTCGAGGCGCAGGGCCTCGACCGGCTCGATGCGCGTGGCCCGTCGCGCCGGGATGAACGACGCCAGCGTGCCGGCGGCGGCCAGCGCCACGACCACGGCGGCGAAGACCGCCGGGTCCCACGGCCGCACGCCGAAGAGCAGCAGGCCCAGCCCGCGCGACAGCAGCGCGGCCAGCACCAGGCCGATGGCCAGACCGGCCGCGATCTGCCACGCCCCCTGGCGCAGGATCATCAGCAGCACGCTGCGGCGCTCGGCGCCGAGCGCCATGCGCACGCCAATTTCGCGGGTGCGGCTCCCGGTCGAAAACGACATCACCCCGTACAGCCCGATCGTCGCCATGGCCAGCGCGGCCACGCCGAAGGCGACGAACAGCGTGCCGAAGGCGCGATAGAACCAGGTGTCGAGCGCGTACTGATCGGCCAGCGACCGTACCCAGTACAGGGGCAGCGCCGGGTCGATCCGGTGCACTTCGGCCTGAATCGTCGCGGTGTGGCTCATGGCCGCCTGGTCGGTGCGCACGACCAGGCTCATGAAGTTGATGACGTTCTGTGCGAGCGGGATGTAGACCCCTTCGTGGCGCGGATTGAGGGCGCCGATGGCGCCGCCGAGGTACAGGTCGGGCACCACGCCGACGATCGTCCGCCACGGCACGTCGTCCTCCCCCAGCTTGATCCGCGCCCCGAGCGGATCGCGATCCTTGAAGAAGAGCGCCACGAAGCGCTCGTTCACGATCGCCACCGGCTGCGCCTCGGGACCGTCGGTGCGCTCGAAGGTGCGGCCGCGACGGGGCTTCACACCGACGATATCGAAGTAGCCGGGCGTGATGACGATGCGCCGGGCCAGCGGATGGTCCTGCCCGGTGGGATACGCTACACCGTCGACGGTGACGGGATGCAGCTGCCCGCCGCGCGCCGGCAGGTCGGAGGTGAAGGCCGCCGCGCGGATGCCCGGGCGTCCCTCGAGCCCCTGCAGCACCGCGTCGTAGAACTGCCGCTGCGCGGTGGCGGTGGGATAGTCCTTCTCGAATAGGCCAAGACGCGCGGTGAAGATGTCACCGGTCTCGAAGCCGTAGTCGAAGCGCGAGATGTTGACCACGGTGCGGATCATCAGCCCCGCCGCCACCAGCAGGCCACACGACACCGCGAGCTGCGTGACGACGAGCCCCCTGGTGAGCCGGCCCATGCGTCCGCTGGATGAGCCGCGTGCTTCGTCGTTCATCACCGCCGCCACGTCGGTCTTGCTGGCGCGCAGGGCCGGAATGGTGCCGGCCATCAGCGTGACCAGGCCCGTCAGGCCGACCACGAACACGACGACCGCCGGGTCCATCGTGGCTGCAAGCCACGCCGGTGCGTCCTGCGTGGCCAGCCCGGCGTTGAAGAAGTCGATGCCGACCTTCGCCACGATCAGGCCCACCGCCGCGCCGGCAAGGGCAAGCACGAACGTTTCGGCAAGCAGCTGCAGCACCGTACGCAGTCGGCTGGCGCCGAGCGCGGTGCGAACCGCCACTTCCTTGCTGCGGGCGGCGGCGCGCGCCAGCAGCAGGTTGGCGACGTTGGCGCAGGCAATCAGCAGCACCCCGAACACGGCGCCGAGCATCGTGTAGAGCATGGCGCGGGGCTGTGGGCCGATGAAGGTGTCCATGAGCGGCGTGACCGTCACACCGATGCCCTCGTTCGAGGCCGGATACGCGGCCGCGAGGCGGGCCGAAATCGCGGCCATCTCAGCCTGCGCGGCTTCCACCGACACCCCGGTGTTGAGCCGGGCCACCGCCTGCAGCTGCGTCCCTTCCACCGCCGGCCCACCGCCGCGCCGGAAGGCCAGCGCGTCGATGCGCAGCGGCAGCCAGGCGTCCATCTGCTGCGGGAAGCCGAATTGTTCCGGCATCACGCCGACGATCGTCGTCAGCTCGGCGTTGGCCCGCACGGTTCTGCCGACGATGCCGGGGTCGCCCTGGAAGCGGTCCTGCCAGGCGCGATAGCTGAGCAGCATCACGGGTGGTGTGGAGGGATGGTCTTCCTCGGGCCGGAACGTGCGGCCGAGCACCGGCTGCACCCGCAGGATCTCGAACATGCGGGCGCTGGCGTAGGCGCCCAGATAGCGGACCGGCTCGCCCTCGGTGCCGCCGATGTTCACGGTCTCGGCGTAGTAGGCGGCGATGTCTTCGAAGCTCGTCTGTTGAGCGCGCCAGTCTTCGAAGTCGTGAATGCTCACGCCCATGAACTCGACGCCCTGCGCCGGCCGGTTGCGGAAGAGCGCGACCAGCCGGTCGGAGTCGTCGTAGGGCAGCCCGCGGATCACCGCGCCATAGACGATGCTGAACATCGTCGTGGTCAGGCCGATGCCAAGAGCCAGCGCGATGACGGCGGTGACACTGAGGCCGGGCTGGCGCACCAGCATCCGGGCGCCGTGCCGAAGGTGACCGATGAGTGTGCTCATGGCATGCCCCAGGGGACGGACGGGCGACGTGTGTCCCATCGTCTTCTACGAGGCCGGGCCGCGGAAGTTCAGCGCCGGGCCGGCTGGCCGTCCGGTGACACGGGTGGCTAGTCCGCGGCGGCGACGCGACCGCGGGCAAAGACCAGATACGCCGCGACGCCCGCCAGCAGGAACGCCACCGAGAACACGATGCCTTCCCACGGGCCGGTGAAGAAGATGAAGAGCCACAGCGCGCCCGAGAGCACCGCCGGCCACGGGTAGAGCATCATCGTGAACGGCTGCGGGATGTCGGGACGATAGCGGCGCAGCAGCACGACGGCGGCGCACTGCCAGATGAAACGCAGCAGCACCTGCACCTGAATCAGCCAGCTCACGAGCTGGCCCAGCGTGAAGAAGCAGAACGGGATCGAGACGAGCGCGATCGTGACGAGCGAGACGTCCGGGAAGTGCTTCGTCGGATGCACGCGGGCGAAGATGCGGAAGAAGTCGCCGTCCTTCGCCGCCGCGTACGGGATGCGCGAGTAGCCGAGGATCGTGGCGTAGAGCGACGACGCCGCCACGAACAGGATGAGGCCGGTCATCACGAGCCCGGCCGTGCGGCCGATGGCCGGGTCGGCGAACGTCCGCTCGATGAAGATCGAGGCCACCGTGCGCGAGTCGCGCACCTGCTCCCACGGGATCATGCCGAGGATGACCACCGTCATCAGCATGTAGAGCACGGCCACGATGGCAATCGACAGGAAGATCGATCGCGGCACCGTGGTCGCCGGCTCGCGGATCTCGTCGCCGATGTTGCAGACCTGGTTGTAGCCGCCGTAGCTGTACATCGCGAGCACGGAGGCGGCGCCCAGGCTCGAGACGAGCGCGCCATCGAACGTGAAGGCGGCCGCCGGATAGTCGAACGCCTGCGCCAGCGAGAAGTTGAAGAGGCCGGCCACGATCACCCAGCCTACGGTGAGGAGGACGACCACGAGCATCACCACGCTCAGCCGGCCGATGTCCTCGATGCGCCGCCACAGGAGCGCCGTGGACGCGACACACACCGCGGCGGCGATGAGATGGTGGGTGAGCGGCGGCAGGTCGGTCCAGACGAACTGCACGTAGTCGGCGAAGCCCACCGCGCCACCGGCCACCGAGAGCGGCGCCACGAGCACCGTCTGGAAGATGAAGAGGAAGGCCATCAGACGGCCGAGCCCGAACGGCTGGAAGGCCTCGCGCAGATAGAGGTAGCCGCCGCCGCTGCCCGGCAGTGCCGCGCCGAGCTGCGCGTAGACGAGCCCGTCCATCACCGCCAGGATGCCCCCGGCAATCCACGCGTACATGACGTGCGGTCCGTTCATGGCCGCCACCATGAACGGGATCGTGAGGAACGGCCCCACGCCCACCATGCTGATGACGTTGGTGGCCGTGGCCTGCAGCAGGCCCATCGCGCGGTCGAGCGCCGGGGCCGGCGCGGCGCCAGATGCCGCGGCGCCAGGGGACGTCGTGGGCGGCGTTGGCGCGCTCATCGCGGCAGCAGCGCGTCCACGAGTTCGGCCGCAAGGGCCGGCGACGGCACGAGCGGATTGAGCGCGAGTGCCTCTACGGCGTCGGCGCGAAGGCCGCTCACCGCGGCCCGCACAGTGGCGCGTTCGTAGGTCTTCACGCGCGTGATGAGCGCCTGCGTGTGGTCCGGCACGGCGGCCACGGGCCGGGCATGCGGGCCCTCGCGATCCACCACGCACGGCGTTTCGATGATGTCGTCGTCCTTCAGGAACGGGAGCACGCCGCGGTTGCCGACGTTCAGCGGGATGACGGCGCCGGTGTTGCCGGCAATCGCCGAGATCGTCATGAGCGCGATCTTGTCGTAGCCCGAGAGCTCCGCCCAGTCGGGCTTGAGCCGCGGCGTCGTGCTGCCGGATTCGAGCTGCATGTAGCTGGCATCGCGCGCGGCGACGTACTGCTGGTAGCGCAGGATCGGATCGGCCACGCCCCGGCCGAGATCGTCGAAGAGCGCGGCGGTGAGCGCGGCCACGACACGGCCGCGGCTCGTGCCGGCCTTCTGGAGATTGCCGAGCGCCACCTCGGGCCGGTAGTAGTAGTAGAGGTACTCGGTGGGCAGCAGGCGCATCTCGCGCAGGCGCTCACGCTCGAAGAGCGGCGAGCGGTAGGCGGCATCCAGGCGGCCGTCGTCCGCCCAGAGGCGCGCCATCTGCGGCTCGCCCTGGAAGGTGACCTCGCGCAGCCAGCCCAGGTGGTTCAGGCCGAAGTAGTCGTAGTCGCATGCCGCCGGCGGCAGCCCGAGCGCGTGCGCGGCGTCTTCGAAGATCTCGGCCGGCGTGTCACAGATGCCGATGCTCCGGGCGTCGGTGTGCTGATGCACGGCCTGCGAGATGATGCTGACGGGATTGCTGAAGTTGACGAGCCAGGCCTGCGGTGCGAGGCGCGCGGTGAGGCGGCCGTACTCGATCATCGCGGGAATCGTGCGCACGGCCATCGCAAAGCCGGCCGGGCCCACGGTTTCCTGACCCACGATGCCGTGCGCGATGCAGGTGGCTTCGTCGGCCGCGCGCTGGGCGATGCCGCCCACGCGGATGCTGGAGATGACGAAGTCGGCGCCGTCGATGCACGGCTCAGGCGCCGCATGCGCGTGCACCGGCACGCCGCCGGCCATCCGCCGCGCCAGGTCGGCGACGATGGCGAGCCGCGCCTGGTCGATGTCGTAGAGATCGACGCGGTCGATCGTGAGCGTCGAGCGGGCGAAGCCGCCGACGAGCAGCGGCACGCGTACGCCGGCGCCGCCGATGATGGCCAGTTTCACGAAGTCCTCCGGGAAGCGCGGCGGCGCGCGGAACGGGGCGCGGCACGACGGGGCCGCAACAGCGCCGGCAACTGGCGCGTGGTGGGCAGGCCGTCGAGGCCGCCGGCCCGGCGCGTGGACGCCGCGCCGACGCTGTTGCCGGTGGCGAGACACGTGGCCGGGATGGCGCCACGCAGCCATGCCGCGAGGAAGCCGGCGTTGAAGGCGTCACCGGCGCCGGTCGTGTCCACGGCGTCCACCGTGGGCGCCGGCATCACCACATCGCCCTCGGCGCGCAGCCAGCGGCTGCCCTGATCGCCCAGCTTCACGACCACGTTCGATCGGGCGGTGCGCAGGCGCGGATACGCGTCGTCGAGTGATGTGGCGTGCGCGTAGAGCGGCGCCTCGAGTTCGTTCAGGAACACCAGGTCGAGGCTGTGCAGGAGCGCAGGCAGATGGGCGTCCGCCGCCAGTGACTCGTTCCAGCCGAAGTCCCACGACACAGTCACGCCGCGGCGGCGCAGCCGCGCGACCAGCGTCGTCCAGGCGGGCAGCCGACGCGGGCACAGCGCGAGGTGGACGTGTGCGGCGGTGGTCGTGGCCAGCGCCTTCAGGAGCCGCGGTTCGAGCACGGCGTTCACGCCGTTGAAGGTCACGAAGGTCCGGTCGGTGGCGGTCGAGAGCGCGGCCGAGATGGCGTGTGGCTCGTGTGCGCGGCGCAGGTTCGTGACGCGCACGCGCTCGCGTGCGAGGCGGGTGGCGGCGGCCGGGCTGAGCGCGCTCAGGATGGACGTGGCCACGCCGAGCCGGGCGGCCCCGACGGCCGTGATGACGGCGCCCCCGCCGATGGTGGCGTGGAAGACGTCGGTCTTCACTTCCTCGCCGGGACCGGGCAGGCGCTCGAGACCCACGAAGACCAGGTCTTCAAAGGCTTCACCGGCCGTGAGCAGTCGCGGAACGGGCACGCCGGATTGTATCCCGCGCCCTGTCGCCGGCGCGCCGCCCCGTTCACCTCCGATGGAACCGGGGCGCCGCGAGGCGGCATCATAAGGAGGCCATGTCCACCGTTTCCGTGAAAGTCTTCAATCGCCAGGGGCAACTCGTGGGTCCGCTCGAACTTCCGCGTGTGGAGAAGAGCGAGGCCGAGTGGCGCGCCCAGCTCACGCCCGAACAGTTCCACGTGGCCCGCTCGCAGGGCACGGAGCGCCCCTTCTGCGGCACGCTGCTCGACAACAAGGCGCACGGCGTCTATGCGTGCGTGTGCTGCGGGCTGCCGCTCTTCGCCTCCACGGCGAAGTTCGAATCCGGCACCGGCTGGCCCAGCTTCTTCCAGCCGATCGCCGACGAGAACGTGGCCACGAAGGCCGACCGCAGCTACGGGATGGTGCGTGTCGAGATCAACTGCGCGCGCTGCGACGGCCACCTGGGCCACGTCTTCCCCGATGGTCCCCGTCCCACCGGCCAGCGCCACTGCGTCAACTCGGAATCACTCGTCTTCGTGGACGTGGACGACCTTGCCGAGCTGGCCGACCCCGCCGCCGACTTGTAACGGGGTCTGTCACCATCACCGCATGTAACGGGGTCTGTCACCGTCTGTGACCGTGACAGACCCCGAAGACAACTGGTGACCGTGACAGACCCCGTTACAAATCGCGTCAAGGCGCGAACGGCTTCGGCCGCGGCGTCGCGTCCGACGACGGCGGCAGCAGCGGGATCGAGAACATCGGCTGGTCGCCGGTCAGCGTCTTCAGGAACGCCACGATCTTCGCCGTCTCATC
This sequence comes from Acidobacteriota bacterium, assembly GCA_016789705.1. Lineage (GTDB taxonomy): Bacteria > Acidobacteriota > Vicinamibacteria > Vicinamibacterales > UBA2999 > CADEFD01. The sequence continues at coordinate 13,012 of JAEUQR010000145.1, read as the reverse complement.
CGCCGTGTAGCGCCGCCCGAGCTGGATGCGTCCCATGATCTCGACCGACTCGGCCAGCGTGTCGGCGGCGCCGTCGTGGAAGTACGGATACGTCAGCTCCACGTTGCGCAGCGTGGGCACCTTGAAGTTGAAGCGGTCGGCGTCGCGGCCCGTGACCGCGACGCGGCCCTCGGCCGGATTGTCGGTCTTGTAGGGTTCGACCACGCCCATCTTGCGGAACGACGCGCCGCCCGCCGCCGGACCGTTGTGGCAGGCCGTGCAGCCGCTCGCCTTGAAGAGGGCGTAGCCGCTCTGCTCTTCGAGCGTGAGCGCGCGGCGGTCGCCCTTCAGCCACCGGTCGAAGCGCGAGTTCGGCGTGACCAGTGTTTCCTCGAAGCCAGCAATCGCCTCGGTCACGCGGTCGATGTCGATCGTCCTGTCGCCGAACGCTTTCTGGAACTCCGTGACGTAGCCCGGGATCGTCGAAAGCATGCCGACGGCCAGTTCGTGCGTGAAGGCCATCTCGCCGGGATTGGCGATCGGCCCGCCGGCCTGCGCCTTGAGCGTGGCGGCGCGGCCGTCCCAGAACTGCGCCACGTTCATGGCGGAGTTCAGCACCGTGGGCGAGTTAATCGGCCCCTTCTGCCAGTTGTGGCCGATGGACGTCTTCAGGTTGTCGCTGCCGCCCATGCTGAGGTTGTGGCACGAGTTGCAGCTGATGAAGCCCGACTTCGAGAGCCGCGGGTCGAAGTAGAGCTTCTTGCCGAGTTCCACGACGGCCGGCTGCGCGACGCGCGCCGGCTCGATCGCGGTGATGGGCTCCTTCGCCGGCGACTGGCCGACGAGCGGAGCCGCCAGCGCGGTCACGAGCAGGGCCACGGACGTGGCGAACAGTTTCGGGTACACGGAATGCACTCCTGGCCGGCCAGATCGCAGCCCGCCGTCCATGGGCGGTGCACGACATGTGCCGCGGCGGGCCGGGGCGTATACCGGGCCCTTCGGGTGCCGCGGGTACAGCACTGCTCCCGGGCCACCCGGCCCGCGGAGTTCTTCCCACGGGCCCTCGGGAAATTCTCCGAAGCGGCCCCGGACCCGCGCCCGACCCGCACGATTCCCTAGGGAATCGTCTCGATACCGGCCGGCGACGCTGGCACGTCCTGTGCTCTCTCGCCCCCAAGGAGTTGTGCAGCTTGCCGGCTGCCGCCCCGCATGTAAGCGAAGACAAGGGGGTCCCATGCTCACGCCGCCCACGATTTGGGAACACGCCGCCCTCCTCGGGCACTCGCGGCGCGACTTCCTCAAGTTCTGCTCCTGGCTGGCCGCCGCGGCCGGCCTCGAGTCCTCCCAGGTGGGCCAGGTGGTCCACGCCCTCGAAACCAAGCCCCGACTCCCGGTGGTCTGGTTCCACTTCCAGGAATGCACCTGCTGCAGCGAGTCGTTCATCCGCTCGTCGCACCCGATCGTCTCGGACGTCATCCTCGACAAAATTTCGCTCGACTACACCGAAACGCTGCAGGCAGCCGCCGGGCATCAGGCCGAGAAGGCCCTGCACGACACGATGACGAAGTACCGCGGCCAGTATCTGATGCTGGTCGAAGGCTCGATCCCTACCGGCGCCGATGGCGCTTACTGCTGCATCGGGGGCCGCACGGCGCTCGACATCTGCCAGGAAGCGGCCGAGGGCGCCAAGGCCATCATCGGCTGGGGCAGTTGCGCGTCGAACGGCTGCATCCAGGCCGCGAAGCCCAATCCCACCGGCGCCACGCCCATCCACAAACTCATCACCGGGAAGCCCATCATCAAGGTGCCGGGCTGCCCGCCGATTGGCGAGGTCATGGCGGCGACGGTGGTGCACCTGCTCGCCTTCGACACCATCCCGAAACTGGATCGCGTGGGCCGGCCGCTGGCGTTCTACTCGCGTCGTGTGCACGACACCTGCTACCGCCGCCCCAACTACGACGCCGGCCTCTTCGTGGAGTCGTGGGACGACGACAACGCGCGCAAGGGCTACTGCCTCTACAAGATGGGCTGCCGCGGGCCGTCCACCTACAACGCCTGCGCCGTCACCGGCTGGAACGGCGGCACGAGCTTCCCGATCCGGAGCGGCCATGGCTGCATCGGCTGCTCCGAAGAGAACTTCTGGGACAACGGTCCCTTCTACAACCGGCTCACGAACTTCCCCGGCTTCGGCATCGAGCAGACGGCCGACAAGGTGGGGCTCGCCGCGGCGACCGTCACGGCCGTGGGCATCGGCGCCCACGTGGCCCTCACGGCGGCTCGCAAGAGCGGCGTGATCGGCGAACAGGAACGCGACGCCAGGCAACCGTAAGGAGGCCCTCATGGCCAGCCGTATCGTCATCGACCCGGTGACACGCATCGAAGGGCACCTGCGCATCGAAATCGCCGTGCAGGACGGCGTCGTCACCGACGCCTTCAGCTCCGGCACCATGGTGCGCGGCTTCGAGCTCATCCTGAAGGGCCGCGACCCGCGCGACGCCTGGGCCTTCGTGGAGCGCGCCTGCGGCGTCTGCACGACCGTCCACGCGCTCGCCTCGGTGCGCGCGGTGGAAGACGCGCTCGGCATCACCGTGCCGCCGAACGCCGATCTCATCCGCAACCTGATGTTCTGCGCGCAGTACCTGCAGGACCACGTCGTGCACTTCTACCACCTGCACGCGCTCGACTGGGTGGACGTCGTGAGCGCGCTTTCGGCCGATCCGAAGAAGACGTCGGAACTCGCGCAGAGCCTCTCGAACTGGCCGAAGTCGTCGCCGGGCTACTTCTCGGACCTGCAGAAGCGCCTCAAGACGTTCGTCGATTCCGGCCAGCTCGGCATCTTCGCCAACGCCTACTGGGGCCACTCCGCCTACAAGCTGCCAGCGGAGGTGAACCTCATCGGCGTGGCGCACTACCTCGAAGCGCTCGAGTGGCAGAAGGAGATCGTGAAAGTGCACACGATCTTCGGCGGCAAGAACCCGCACCCGAACTACCTCGTCGGCGGCGTGCCGTGTTCGCTCAACATCGACGAGGCCAATGCCATCAACGCCGAACGGCTGGCGCACGTCGGCAAACTCTTCGACGACGCCCAGCAGTTCGTCGAGCAGGTCTACATCCCGGATCTCCTGGCCATTGCCGGGTTCTACAAGGACTGGGGCGCGATTGGCGGCGGGCTCAGCAACTACATGGCCTACGGCGACCTGCCGGTCAACGGCTACGCCGATGTGGCGAGCTTCAAGTTCCCGCGCGGCATCATCCTCAACCGCAACCTGGCCGAGGTGCTGCCGGTGGACGGCAAGGACCCGATGCAGGTGCAGGAGTTCGTCAACAACTCCTGGTACGACTACGCCGCCGGCGACGGCGCCGGCCTGCACCCGTGGGAGGGCGAAACGACGCTCCACTACACGGGGCCGAAGCCGCCGTATGAGGAACTCGACGTCTCGAAGAAATACTCGTGGCTGAAGACGCCGCGCTGGAAGGGCCAGCCGATGGAGGTCGGGCCGCTCGCGCGGGTGCTCGTCGCCTACGCCTCGGGCAGCCAGGAAGTGAAAGACGTCGTCGATTCCACGCTCAGGACCCTGGACGTGCCGGTCACGGCGCTCTTCTCCACGCTCGGCCGCACGGCCGCGCGCGGCCTCGAGACGAAGCTCGTGGCGGGCTGGGCGAAGGAGTTCTACAACCAGCTCCTCGGCAACATCAAACGCGGCGAGGTGCGCACGGCGGATACCACGCGCTGGGATCCGGCCTCGTGGCCGGCCGAAGCGAAGGGCGTCGGCCTCACCGAAGCGCCACGCGGCGCGCTCGCGCACTGGATCGTCATCCGCGACCAGAAGATCGACAACTACCAGCTGGTCGTGCCGAGCACCTGGAACGCCTCCCCGCGCGATGCGCAGGGCCAGCGTTCCGCCTACGAGGCCTCGCTCGTGGGCACGCCGATCGCGAACCCGGATCAGCCGGTGGAAGTGCTGCGCACGATCCACTCGTTCGACCCGTGCCTCGCGTGCGCCGTCCACATCCACGACGAGCACGGCAGCACCGTGCACCGCCTCGAGACCTTCTGACGGAGGTGGACCATGGCGAAGCACATCTTCCGGCGCGTGTATCTCTGGGAGTGGCCGGTGCGCCTCTATCACTGGGTGACGGCGCTCGCCGTCGTGGCGCTGGCCGCGACCGGACTCATGATCGGCGCGCCGGTGGCCGTCATGTCCACACGCGAGGCGTATGCCGGCTACTGGTTCGGCACCGTGCGCTTCGTGCACTTCGCGGCGGCGTACATCTTCACGTTCGCCCTCGTGCTGCGCCTCTACTGGATGTTCGTCGGCAACAGCCACGCCCGCTGGTCGGCCTTCATCCCCGTGGGCCGGTTCGGCACGTTCTTCCGCGAGCTGTGGGCCGTCATCCGCACCGACGTCCTGCAGCTCCAGAAGCCGCCGCTCGACTTCGTGGGCCACAACCCGATGGCGGCGACCACCTACGCGTGCATCTTCCTCCTGAGCGCGTTCCAGATCGCAACCGGCTTCGCGCTCTATGCGCCGATGAGCGCGGCCTGGCTACCCGGTCTCTTCGCGTGGGTCTCGCCGCTCATGGGCGGTGACGCCGGTGTGCGGCTGTGGCACCACGCCGGCACGTGGGCGTTCCTGCTCTTCGCCGCCGTGCACGTCTACCTCGTGCTCTACCACGACGTGGTGGAGTCGCGCGGCGAACTCTCGTCCATGGTGGGCGGGTCGCGCTTCGTCGAACACCAGGTCGAGCACCGCTAGAGGCACGCGTCATGGCCACCCGTCTCGTGCTCGGCATCGGCAATCTGCTCATGGGGGACGAAGGCGTGGGCGTGCGCGCCATCGAGTTCCTCCAGCAGGAGGCCTGGCCGGACGGCGTCTGCCTGCTCGACGGCGGCACCGGCGGCTTCCACCTGCTCGACTACCTGTCGTCGGACGAGCCGCTCGTCATGATCGACGCCACCATGGACGGCCAGCCGGCTGGCACCGTGACCACGCTGCGTCCGAAGTACGCGTCAGACTTTCCACGGGCGCTGACCGCGCACGACATCGGCCTGCGGGATCTGGTGGAGGCCGCGCAGCTCACGGGCGCGCTCCCCGACATCGACCTCGTCACCGTGTCGATCGACGAGATCACGCCCATGCACCTCACGCTCTCGCCGGCGGTGCAGGCGGCGCTGCCGGCCGTGCGCGAGGCGGTGATTGCGGCACTCGCCCGGCAGCAGGCGGTGGGCCATGCATGAACTGGCGCTGGCCCAGGAGATCGTCGCGATGGTGGGCCGCCACGTGCCGGCCGCGCAGGCGGGGCGCGTGCGGTCGGTGCACGTGCGCATCGGCGAGCTGGCGGGTGTCGTGCCCGACTCGCTCGAGTTCTGCTTCAGCGCGGTGGTCGCCGGCACGGTGTGGGAATCGGCCGAGCTCGTGATGACGCGTGTCGCGGCCGAGGCCTGCTGTCTCGACTGCGACGCCACGTTCCCCACCGCGGCGCCCGGTGCCGGATGCCCGGTCTGCGGCAGCCGCGTCGTGCGCATGACCCACGGCCAGGAACTGCACGTGGACGCGGTGGAACTGGCGGACGACGAGCTGCCCGCGCCGGCCGACGCCGAAGCACTGGAGGCCCTGGTATGAGCGTCGTCACCATCGAACGAAAGGTGCTCGAGAAGAACGACGCCTTCGCCGCCATGAACCGCGACGCCCTCGTGCGCCAGGGCGTGTTCACGATCAACATGGTGAGCTCGCCGGGGGCGGGGAAGACCGCGCTGCTCGAGCGCACCATCGCCCATCTGGACGGCGTCCTGCGCCTGGCCGTGGTGGAAGGCGACGTGCAGACGGACCTCGACGCCCAGCGCGTGGCGAAGTACGGCGTGCCGGTCGTGCAGATCGTGACCAACGGCGGCTGTCATCTGGAAGCGCGCCTCGTGCAGGACGCGCTCAGCCGCCTCGACCTCGCCGGCACGGACGTGCTCGTCATCGAGAACGTCGGCAACCTCGTGTGCCCGGCGAACTTCGACCTCGGCGAGGACCTCAAGGTGGTCGTGCTGAGTGTGACGGAAGGCGACGACAAGCCGCTCAAGTACCCGGCGATGTTCCAGCGCGCCTCGGTGCTCGTCATCAACAAGGTCGACCTCGTGCCGTACGTGGACGCCGACGTCGCGGCGATCCGGCGGCACGCCCGGCTCGCCAATCCTGACCTGCAGGTCTTCGAGACGTCGTGCCGCAGCGGCGAGGGCATCGCCGAGTGGAGCGAGTGGCTCGCCGCACAGGCCGGGAGGCGGCGTGGCTGAGCGGCTGCGGCTGGTCGTGCGCGGCGCCGTGCAGGGCGTGGGGTTCCGCCCCTTCGTCTACCGGCTCGCCCATGAACGCCGGCTGCGCGGCTGGGTGCACAACTCCTCGCACGGCGTCGTCATCGAGGTGGAAGGCGAGCGGGCCCAGCTCGACGACTTCCGCCTGGCGCTCGAACGTGAACGTCCGCCGCGCGCCGCCATCCAGGGTATCGAGGGGTCGTGGCTCGATCCGGCCGGCCTGCCGGAGTTCGCCATCCACGAGAGCGAGGCCTCGGCGCATCCGACCGCCGTCGTGATGCCCGACATCGCACTCTGCGAGTCGTGCCGCGGCGAGCTCCTCGACCCGAACAATCGCCGCTACCGGTATCCGTTCATCAACTGCACCAACTGCGGGCCGCGCTACAGCATCATCGAACGGCTGCCGTACGACCGCGCCAACACCTCGATGCGCGACTTCGTCATGTGCCACGCGTGTGAACGCGAGTATCACGACCCGCTCGATCGCCGCTTCCACGCCGAGCCGAACGCCTGCCCGGTCTGCGGGCCTCAGGTGGCGCTGCGGGATGCGACGGGCGCCGTGGTCGCCAGCCGCGACGCCGCGGTGATGGCGGCCGCCAATGCCATCCGCGCCGGGCAGATCGTGGCGGTCAAGGGGCTCGGCGGGTTCCAACTGCTCGTGGACGCCACGGATGACGCGGCCGTGCGGCGGCTGCGCGAGCGCAAGCATCGCGACGAGAAGCCGTTCGCGATCATGTGCCCCGATCTCGAGTGCGTGCAGCAGCACGCGGTGCTCGGGCCCGATGAGGCCCGGCTGCTCGCCTCACCGGAAGCCCCGATCGTGCTCGTGACGGCGCGCACGGGAGCACCGGCGCTCCACCCGCCGTTCACGCTTGCGCCATCGGTCGCACCGGGCAGCCGTCAGCTCGGCGTGATGCTGCCCTATACGCCGCTCCACGTCCTGCTCATGCGCGATCTGCGCCGCCCGATCGTGGCGACGAGCGGCAATCACGCCGAAGAGCCGATCTGCATCGACGAAGACGAGGTCGTGGAACGCCTCGGCGGCATCGCGGATCTGTTCCTGGTGCACAACCGCCCGATCGTGCGCCACGTGGACGACTCGGTCGTGCGCGTCGTGCGCGAACGTCCGCTGATGCTGCGGCGGGCGCGCGGCTACGCGCCGTGGCCGATCGAGCTCGGCCACGAGGCGCCGCCGGTGGCCGGTCTTGGCGCGCACCTCAAGAACACCGTCGCCCTCAGCACCGGCGCACACCTCGTCGTCAGCCAGCATATCGGTGACCTCTCGACGGCGCGCGCGCTCGATGCCTTCCACGCGGCCCTCGACAGCCTGTCGCGCCTCTACGAGGTGACGCCGGAGGCCGTGGCCGTGGACCTGCATCCCGACTATCTGTCGACGCAACACGGCCGCGCGAGTGGCCTGCCCGTCTTCGGCGTGCAGCATCACTACGCGCATCTCGCGGCCTGCATGGCCGACAACGACCTGACCGGCACGGTCGTGGGCGCGGTGTGGGACGGCAGTGGCTACGGCGCCGACGGCACGGTGTGGGGCGGCGAGTTCCTGCGCACGACCGCGCACGGTTTCGAGCGCGTGGCCTGCCTGCGCCCGTTCCGGCTGCCCGGGGGCGACACGGCGGTGCGCGAGCCACGACGCGCCGCCCTCGGCCTGCTGCTCGCGCGTGGCGGCGACGCGCTGGCGCGCTGGCGCGCGCTGCAGCCGGCCGCCTTCACGGCTGACGAGTGGCGGGTGCTCACGCAGGCGGCAGGCCGCGGCCTGAACGCGCCGGTCACCTCGAGCATCGGCCGGCTCATCGATGCCGCCGTGGCCATCATGGGCGTGCGGCAGGTGATGCACTTCGAGGGACAGGCGGCGATGCAGCTCGAAGAGCTGGTGGATGCCGCCGTGCACGAGGCGTATCCCTTCGCGCTCGCACCGGCCGAGCCCGCCTGGCGGCTGGGCTCCTGGGAGGCGCCGCCACTCGTCGTGGACTGGGCGCCGCTCGTCGACGCGCTCCTCGCCGATGTGGACGCCGCGGTCCCCGTGGGCACGATGGCCGCGCGCCTGCACAACGCGCTCGCCGAGATGGCCGCCGCGGTGGCGCTCGCCCTGGGTGAGTCGCGGCTGCTCCTGACCGGCGGCTGCTTCCAGAACCGCTATCTCACGGAGGCCACGGCCGCGCGGCTCGACACCGCCGGTACGCGCGCCTATTCGCATCAGCGGCTGCCGCCGAACGACGGCGGGATTGCGGCAGGACAGATCGTGGCGTGGCTGCGCGCGCACGAGGAAGACACCGCGGACCAGCCCGCCGACGGCGTGCACCCGGTGCACGCGCCGGAGCCGGGGTTCGTAATCCGCCGGTGACACGGCACGGCAGCAGCGGGGAGACGGCATCATGTGTCTGGCGGTTCCGGGACGGATCCTGAGCATCGAGGGCGACGACCCGGTGTTGCGCGCCGGCCGGGTGGACTTCGCCGGCATCGTCAAACGCGTCAACCTGAGCTACGTGCCGGAGGCGTCGGTGGGCGATTACGTGCTCGTCCATGTGGGCTTCGCCATCTCCACGGTGGATGAGGCCGAGGCGCGGCAGGTGTTCGCCTACCTCAAGGAGATGGGCGACCTGGCGGAGATCGAGGAGGTGCCGTCGTGAGGTTCATGGACGAGTACCGCGACGGTGCGGCCGCGGCGCAGTACGCCCGCGCGCTCGCCCGCATCACCACCCGCCCGTGGACGCTCATGGAAGTGTGCGGCGGCCAGACGCACGCCATCGTCAAGTTCGGCGTGGACGCGCTCCTGCCGCCCGGGGTGACCCTCGTGCACGGGCCCGGCTGCCCGGTGTGCGTGACGCCGCTCGAGATCATCGAGAAGGCGATTGAGATCGCGGCGCGGCCCGACGTGATCTTCTGTTCGTTCGGCGACATGCTGCGCGTGCCAGGCACGGCGACCGATCTGCTGAGCGTGAAGGCACGCGGCGGCGACGTGCGTATCGTGTACTCGCCGCTCGACGCCGTGGAGCTCGCCCGCGCCAATCCGTCGAAGCAGGTCGTGTTCTTCGCCGTGGGCTTCGAAACCACGGCGCCCGCCAACGCCATGGCCGTGTTCCAGGCGGCGCGCGGCGGCGTCAGGAACTTCTCGGTGCTGATGTCGCATGTGCTCGTGCCGCCGGCGATGGACGCCATCCTGTCGTCGCCCGAATGCCGCGTGCAGGGCTTCCTCGCCGCCGGACACGTCTGCGCGGTGATGGGTTACACGGAGTACGAGCCGATCGTCGAGAAGTACAGAGTGCCGGTTGTGGTCACCGGGTTCGAGCCGCTCGACATCCTGCAGGGTGTCTACATGTGCGTGAAGCAGCTCGAAGAAGGCCGGGCCGACGTGGAGAACCAATACACGCGGGCGGTCAGGCGCGAGGGCAACGTGCCGGCGCGTGACCTCGTGTCGCGCGTGTTCCAGGTGGTGCCGCGCAAGTGGCGCGGCGTGGGCGAGATCCCGCAGAGCGGTCTCGGCCTGGCCGAGGCGTATCGCGAGTTCGATGCGGAAGAGCGCTTCGGCGTGGCCGACCAGACCACCGACGAGCCGGCCGAATGTGAGAGCGGCCGCATCATGCAGGGGCTCATCAAGCCGCCCGACTGCGCCGCCTTCGGCACCCGCTGCACGCCGGAACATCCGCTGGGCGCCACGATGGTGTCGAGTGAAGGGGCGTGCGCCGCCTACTATCGCTACCGGCGGCTCGGGCTCGTGGAGACGGCGGTTGGCCCTGGTCGTGCGGGGGTGCAAGTTGGCGGCTGACCGCTTCGCCGGCGCGGTGTGTCCGATCCCGATCAGCCGCTATCCCGAAGTGCAGCTCGCGCACGGCGGCGGTGGCCGGCTGACCGATCAGCTCATCGAAGACCTGTTCATCCCGGCGTTCGGCAACCCCGCGCTCGGCGCCCGGCACGACGGCGCGCGGCTGGACCTGGGCGGCGCGAGACTCGCGTTCTCGACCGACAGCTACGTGGTGCGGCCGCTCTTCTTTCCCGGCAGCGACATCGGCGCGCTCGCGGTGAACGGCACGGTCAACGACCTGGCCATGTGCGGGGCGCGTCCGCAATACCTGTCGTGCGGCTTCATCATCGAGGAAGGGCTGCCGATGGAGACGCTCTGGCGTGTCGTGCAGTCGATGCGCCGGGCCGCGGATGTGGCCGGCGTCACGGTGGTGACGGGCGACACCAAGGTCGTCGATCGCGGCAAGGGCGACGGGCTGTACGTGAACACGGCGGGCGTGGGCCTGGTGGAACACGCGCGCGTGATTGCGCCGCTCAGTGTACGCGCCGGCGATGTCGTGATCGTGTCTGGCGATTTGGGCCGACACGGCATGGCGGTGATGGCCGCGCGCGAGGGCCTGGAGTTCGAGTCTGCCATCGAGAGCGACTGCGCGCCGGTGGCGGCGCCGGCACTGGCGCTTCTCGACGAAGGCCTCGACGTGCACTGCATGCGGGATCTCACGCGCGGGGGCCTCGCGAGCGCGATGGTCGAGATTGCCACCGCGTCAGGACTGCACCTGCATCTCGATGAACGGGCCATCCCCGTGCGCGAAGACGTCCGCGGCGCGTGTGAGGTGCTCGGCTTCGACCCGTGCTACGTGGCGAACGAAGGCCGCTTCGTGGTCATCCTGCCGGCCGACGACGCAGACCGCGCGCTCGCCGTGCTGCGCGGGTTCGAGGTGTCGAGCGGCGCCGTGCGCATCGGCAGCGCGGGCGAGACGCCGGCCGGCCTCGTGACGCTGCGCAGCAGCATCGGCGCCACACGCGTGATGGACATGCTCAGCGGCGAGCAGCTGCCACGCATCTGCTGATTTGTAACCGGGTCTGTCACGGTCACCGATTGTCACCGGGGTCTGTCACGGTCACGAGCCGTCTCGACCGCATGTCATGCGTGTGCTCCCGCCTCGCGCGGCCACCGGGGGACAGGCCGCGTTACACGCGATGACCGTGACAGACCCCGTTACAAATCAGCGCGGGGCGGCGAGCAGTTTCTGCAGGAGTTCCTGCGCGGCTTTCGAGCCCAGACCGCGCTTCGTGCGGCCGTCTTCGCGCGGCTCGGCGAGCGCGAGCGGGGTGACGCCGTTCTTGTTCTCGATGTCGAGCTTCGCACCGGCATCCGCGAGCAGCTGGATCACCGTGATCCAGCCGTTCGACGCGGCGGGATGGAGTGCGGTCGTGCCGTTGGCGTCGGTGGCGTTCACGTTCGCGCCGGCGGCGACGAGCGCGGCGAGCGTGTCGTGGACGTCCGTCTCGGCTGTGGGCACCTCAGGGAAGTCGGAGTCCACGAGATTCCAGCGCGCGAGATCCGTCGGCCGCACTTCCTTCTCGAAGGCGACGCCGCCGGCGACGAGCAGCGGCGTGAGTCCGCTCTCGATGGCGAGATTCGGCTGCGCGCCCGCGGCGACGAGCACGCGTGCCACCGCGGCCTCGCGATAGGCCGCCGCGACCAAGAGCGGCGTGGCGCCGGTGAACGTGCGCGGCAGCGCCCACTGCGAGGCGAAGCGGCGCACCGGGCTGCCCTTCGTGAGCCGGACATTGGGATCGGCTCCTTTCGCGAGGAGCGCCTGCGTGGTCTCGACGTCACCGCGGAGCGCCGCGGCGTGGAGCGCGGTGTAACCGGCGCCGGCGGCGTTCGCGTCGGCCCCGCGCGCGAGCAGCAGGCGCGCCACCTCGCCGTGGCCGGAGAAGGTCGCCAGCACGAGTGGTGTGTTGCCGTCGGCAGCGGGCTCGTCGAGCGGGGCGCCGTGGTCCGCGAGCAGCGCCGCCGAGGCCGCATCGCCCACCTGCGCGGCGAAGTGGAGCGCGGTGAAGCCGCCCTGCTGCACCTGCGCGCCGTGCTGCATCGACGTCTTCGCTTCGCGGCCCGGACCGCGGTCGAGCATCACCGTCACCGTGCGGGCGACGGTGCGCGCGCGCACGTCCGCGCCGGCCGCGAGCAGCGCGGCGACGACGTCGGCCTGGCGGCGCGCGACCGCCCACATGAGCGCCGTCTGCCCGCGCTCGGTCTCGCGCGCGCTGGCGGCGGCGCCCTTCCCGAGGAGCGCGCGCACGGCGCCCACGCTGCCCACGCGCGCGGCCTCCATGAGCGGCGTGACACCCACGGGCGTCGCGGGATCCGCGCCGGCGCCGGCCGCAAGCAGCCGCGTGACGAAGCCCGCGTGGCCAAGCGCGCTCGCAAGATGCAGCGGCGTCACGCCGAGGTCGTTCGCCACGCCGGGGATGGCGCCGGCGTCGAGCAGCAGCGCCACGAGCGTCGTCTCTTCCTGACTCACCGCCCAGTGCAGCGCCGTCGCGCCGTCGCCCTCGCGCGCGTTCACGTCGACCTTGTCGGCGAGGAGCGCCCGCACCTCGGCGGCGTCGCGCCGCTTCACGGCGTCCACGAGCGGACCGGCCTGAGCCACGGACGCGCACATCGCAACTATCGCCACCGTGGCCACGATGGCACGCCTTGGGGTCAGACCCCTTACAAGACGCGCATGGGGTCTGCCCCAGAACGTCGCGCGGACGTCGCCGAAGAGCATCAGTCGAGGCTCACGCGGCCGGTGCTGTTGCCGTGTTTGTCCACCGGCACACCGAGCTTGTCGAGCAGCGCCAGGTGGAAGTTGGCGAGCGGCGTGCCCTTCGGATACCTGATGTGGCGGCCGCCGGTGAGGCGACCGTTCGCGCCGCCCGCGAGCACGAGCGGCAGGTTCTCGGGCACGTGGCCGTTGCCTTCGCTCA
>JAEUQR010000142.1 GCA_016789705.1 Acidobacteriota bacterium | reverse complement strand
CCCCCACACCGATCCCTGCGCGGCCACGTAGGCGATGTCGGGATTGGTGGGATGGAGCTGGATGCGGCCGATGTGCCGGCTCGTGGGCAGCCCCACGTTGGTCCACGTGCGGCCGGCGTCGGTGGACTTGTAGACGCCGTCGCCCCAGCTCACGCTCTGGCGGTTCGCCCGTTCGCCCGTCCCCACCCAGAGGATGCGCGGATCCGGCTGGAAGACCGCGATGTCGCCCACCGAGTGGACCGCCTCGCGCTCGAAGACCGGCGTCCACGTGACGCCGTTGTCGGTCGTGCGGAAGACGCCGCCGGTCGAGGAGGCCACGTACATCGTGAACGGGTCTGACTCGACCACGTCCATGTCGACGACGCGGCCCGACATCGTGGCCGGGCCGATGTTGCGCAGCCTGAGGCCGGCGAGATCCGACGACTGCAGCGCGGCCGGCTGTCTGGCGGGCAGCGGCACGGTGGCAACGAGGGTGAGAGCGACGGCGACGAGCAGACGAGATGGCTTCATGAGGCAGACTCCGCGTTCGTCATTATGCCCATGAGGAGGCGTCGCTTCGTCGCCGGACGTCTCTCGCGATACTGTCGAGGCATGCACGCGCGCTCGTTGCTGTCTTCGTTCGTCACGATTCGCCGTCTCGCCCTGGTGGCGGGCCTCGCGGCCCTGGTCGCCGCCAGCGCTCCGCGGATGGAGGCCCAGGCTCCGGCCGCACAGGTGCCGGCCTCGCCGCGGGCCGCCGACCACGTCGTCGTCATCTCGATCGACGGCTTTCGTCCGGCGATGTATCTCGACTCGGAGCGCGAAGGCGTGCGTCTGCCGAACCTGCAGGCGCTGCGGGAGGCCGGGTCGTCGGCCGAAGGCGTCGAGGTCAGTCATCCCTCGATGACGTATCCCTCGCATACGTCGATTGCCACCGGCGTCGCGCCGGCCCGTCACGGCATCGTCGGCAACACGATGTTCGATCCGCCGGCCGGGTCGCCGCGGTGGTACTACGAATACAGCGCGATGAAGGTGCCGGCCCTCTGGGACCGCGCGAAGGGGCACGGACTCACGACTGCCGGGGCGTCGTGGCCCGTGACCGTCGGCGCCACGATGGACGTGCTCTTTCCGGAATCGAACCAGGCGCCACCGGATTCCACCTGGCTCGCGCGGGCTCGCCGCGACTCGACGCCCGGCCTCGTGGATGCCGTCGTGACCACGCTCGGCGGCTACGGCGAGAACGCCAACCGCAACGCCATCGAACGCGACCGCTTCACGGCGGCGATGGCCGCGCACATCATCCGCACGTCGCGGCCGAACCTGCTGATGATTCACCTGATGGAGACCGACACCGCGCAGCACGCGGAGGGCCCGGGCTCGCCGGCCGCCCGCGACGCCATCCAGCGGATCGACGCGCACGTCGGGGCGATCGTGCGCGCGGCCGACGAGGCCGGCATCCGCGCCCGCACGACCTTCCTTGTCACGGGCGATCACGGCTTCTCGCGCGTCCACGCGCTCATCCAGCCGAACGTGGTCCTGCGCGAAGGCGGCTGGCTCACGACCGACGCGCGTGGCCGCGTGCAGACGTGGCAGGTGGCGGCCCACGCCACCGCGATCCGCCTGAAAGATCCGGGCGACACAGCGCTCGCCGCCCGTGTCGAAGCCCGTTTCCGCGAGCTGGCCGCAGGCCGCTACCGCGGCATCTTCCGCGTCGTGTCACGCGCCGAGCTCGATGCGCTCGGAGCGTATCCCGAGGCGGCGTTCTTCATCGAGCCGGCCGAGGGCTACTACGTCTCTGACAGCGTCGAGCAGGACAGCGTGCTCGTCGGCACCACGCGCCGCGGCGCCCACGGCTTCCTGCCGACCGAGACGCGGATGCACACCGGCTTCATCGCCGCCGGCGCCGGCGTGCGCGCCGGTGTGCCGCTGCCGCGCCTGCGCCAGATCGACATCGCGCCTACCGTGGCGCGGTTGCTCGGCTTCGAGATGCCCGGCGTGGACGGCGTGCCGATCGTCGGGCTGCTCAAGTAACGCCATCGAAAACCTGCGGGCTGACCGCTCGGTTTATCTGTTTGTGCCGGCCCGGCCGTGACGCGTACGGTCGAGGCATGCGGGTCAGTGAACTCCATTCGGCGGTTGCGCGGCTCCACACCGAGGTCGCGCGCGAGGGCGCGGCGACGCTGCGCCTGTGGTCTCCGGTGCTGCGACGGCGCGCGTTCACGGCGGCCGCCACCAACCTCGCCTGTTATCTGGCGCTCAGGCGGCGCGACATCCGCCGGCTGCAGGAGGGCCTCTCGGCCCTGGGGCTGTCGTCGCTCGGACGCAGCGAAGCCGGCGTGCTGCCGGCGCTCGCCGCCGTGCGCAACACGCTCGCCTGCCTCGCCGGGTCGGCGGGCCGGCGCCGGCGGACGGCGGAGGTCGACACCCGCGGCCACCGCGCGATCACTCGCGCCCAGCACCGCATCTTCGGCGCCGATCCGCTCGGGCCGCGCACGCGCATCATGATGACGATGCCGGCCGAAGCGGCCACGAACCGCATGCTGGTGCGGCGGATGCTCGAGGCCGGCGGCGACTGCGCGCGCATCAACTGCGCGCACGACGACCCGGACGTGTGGCGCGCCATCATCGCCAACGTGCGCCGCGAAGCGCAGGCGGCCGGCCGCACCTGCGCCGTGCTGATGGACCTCGGCGGGCCGAAGGTGCGGCTCACGAAGGTGGCGCCGGCCGGGAAGATCCGGCTGCTGCGCGGCGACCGCTTCGAGCTCGTCGAAGCGCCGTTGCGCGTGCGCGAGGCCCGCGTGCAGGCGGTCGTCTCGCACGCCGAGATCGTCCGCCGGCTCGTGCCCGGCGCCATCGTGTGGGTCGACGACGGCAAACTCGGCGCCCGCGTGATCGAGGCGCGCGACGGGCGGGCCGTGCTCGAGGTGACCCACGCCCGCGACCGCGGCGAACGCCTGCGGGCCGAAAAAGGCATCAACCTGCCGGGCGTCGAGCTCGACATCCCGGCGCTCACCGCGCAGGACCTCGAGGCCCTCGACTTCGTGGCCGCCCACGCCGACTGCATCGGCTACTCGTTCGTGCAACGGCCCGAGGACGTCGTGCATCTGCAACAGGAGCTCCTGCGCCGCCGGCGCGGCCGTCCCCTGCCGCCGGTCGTGCTCAAGATCGAAACCGCGCTCGCCGTGCGCAACCTGCCGCGCCTCATCGTGACGGCCGGCGGCCGCCAGCCGGTGGCGGTGATGATCGCGCGCGGCGACCTCGCGGTCGAGATCGGCCTGGCCCGGTTGTCGGAGATCCAGGAACAGATCCTCTGGATCTGCGAGGCCGCGCACGTGCCGGTCATCTGGGCCACGCAGGTGCTCGACTCGCTCGTGCGCGACGGCGCCGCCAGCCGCAGCGAGGCGACCGACGCGGCCATGGGCCAGCGCGCCGAGTGCGTGATGCTCAACAAGGGGCCGCACCAGGTGGAGGCCATCCGGTTCCTGGACGAAGTGCTGAGGCGGATGGACCGCCACCAGCACAAGCGGTCGCCGCGCCTCGCGCCGCTCGGGTCGTGGAGCGAGCCGCAGACGCTGCCCGCGTCGCTTGCGTGAAGCGCCGCCCGCTTCCCGTATAGTGACTGCAGGACCCTGAGTTCGCGAGGAGGCCGTCATGCGTTCGCCCATCCCCGTCATCGGCCTGGTGCTCGTGCTCGGCGCCGCGCCGGCCACCGCCCAGTCGCTGGGCCAGGTGGCCGCCGAGGAAGCCGCGCGCCGCAAGGCCATCACGTCGCCGGCGCGCGTCATGAGCGACAGCGACCTGCGCGCGGACTATCCGGTCACGACGCCCACCGAGGTGCCGGCCTGGCCGGAGGATGGCGCGGCCCCCGATCTCTCCACGCCCCGGCGGCTCGTCGAGGCCGCGTCGCTTCAGGGCGGTCCGCTGCCGGCGATTCCGGTGATGGCCGTGGCCGGCGGCGAGGTGTTCCTCGAGGTGGCGGTGAACGCCGAAGGCCGCGTGTCGGCCGTGAAGCCCTTCCGCGACACACCGCCCTTCACCGAATCGCTCTCGGCCGCCGTGCGGTCGTGGAGCTTCGAGCCGGCGGAGGACGCCGCCATCCCGCCGGCCGGTCAGCCCGTCGACGACCGCACGCGCAAGCCCGCGCCGTCCAAGGTGCTCGTCGTCGGACTGTTCCGTCCGCCGGCGCTCTTCGCGGCCACGCTCGGCCAGCCGCCGAAGAACGTGGGCGCGCCGTCGGAGGACGTGCCTGCCCCGGCCGGGGCGGCGCGGATGCCCGACTATCCGGTGAACGCGATGTTCGACGGCGTGGTGCTCGTCGAGGTGCAGCTTGGCGTGGACGGGTCGGTGATGCGCCGGCGCCTCGTGCGGTCCGCGCCGGCCTTCGATGGCCTCGCGCTCACCGCCGTGGACGCGCTGTCGTTCCGCCCGGCCACGGTGCGTGGCGCCGCCGTGCCGTCGGTGGCCTACGTGGCGCTGGCGTTCCGCCAGCCCGTCACCCAGTAGCGCCGCCGGCTCACCCGCGACTCGGCGTTCGGCGGCCCACGCGCGACTCAGTGCTGGGCGGCGGGCTTTCTCGGCAGCTTCTCGGGCCAGTTGGCCGCCTGCCAGGCGAACACCGCGGCCACCGCGCCCTGCTGTTCCACGTCCGCCTTCTGCACGCGATCGAACGTGTCCATGTTCGAGTGGTGCGAACGCGAGTTGTATTCGAGGCGCTCCTGGATGAACTGGAAGCCCGGCAGTCCGGCCTGATCGAACGAGGCGTGGTCGGTCGCGCCGACGCTGCGTGGGCTTGCCATCCTCCAGCCGAGATCCTTGAGTGGCTCGCCCCACTTCTCGAG
>JAEUQR010000098.1 GCA_016789705.1 Acidobacteriota bacterium | reverse complement strand
GGGCTCTTCAAGACGGAGGTGATTCAACGCAAGGGGCCGTGGCGCGCGCTGGAGGCCGTCGAGTTCGCCACGCTCGTCTGGGTCGACTGGTTCAACAACCGTCGCTTGCTGGGACCGATCGGCCACATCCCGCCGGCGGAGTTCGAAGCGCAGTACTATGCGCAGGCCAAGGTGGCCTGATTCAACGAATCTGGTCTCCGACGAACCCGGTACGCTTCACTGAAGAGCGGAGGCCTCATTGAAGCATGGCCGTCAACGGCTACTGGCAGGCGCCCGTCGGCGTTTCCTCCGCTGAAGAGCGGAGGCCTCATTGAAGCGGTGATGGACAGCGCGCCGTCCTCCACCGCTTCGCGTTTCCTCCGCTGAAGAGCGGAGGCCTCATTGAAGCATCGTTCAGGACAACAGTATCGTGGAGTGGGGGATGGTTTCCTCCGCTGAAGAGCGGAGGCCTCATTGAAGCAGGCGATCGCCGTCGCGCTGCGCGAGTTTGACGCGGGTTTCCTCCGCTGAAGAGCGGAGGCCTCATTGAAGCTCCTGCACGCTCCTGAGATGGATTCAGGGAACCCTGCCGAAGCCGATCTGAGACATCAGGCACGGCCGCTTCGCTGGCGTGGTGTTCAGGCGGCGGCGACTATGAGTCGTCGTCGCGCTGAGATCCGACACTCGCGCCGGGAGTGCGCGTGTCATTAGGGCAGGGGATAGGGGCCCCCTGAGGGTTCGTGCGGGCGCAAGTCGCCGGAAGGCGCGAGTGACCGACGCGACTCATCGGAGCCGACGACTGAACACCACGCCAGCGAAGCGGCCGGGATCGGCGCGCTGACGCTACTTCTCGAGCACCGCCACCTTGAGCGCGTCGAGCAGCAGCTCGTCACGCACGTCGGCGCGGTTACGCGGCGAACTGCCCCACGTCTCGTCGAGCGTCGTCATCCGCTTCACCACGCAGTTCACGTCGCAGAGCCCGCCGCCGCTGAGGCGCATGGCGCCCGTGGACCGCGCTTCGAGCTCGACGAGCCACTTGTCGAAGAGCTGCGCCAGATCGTCGTGGCCGCTCGCGCCGATGTTCCAGTCGAGCAGGCGGTTCATCGCCGTGACCACGCGCAGGTCCACCGGCACGGAGCGTTTGCTCAGCGTGAAGGCGAAGAGGGTGGTCTGGGTGCCGGCAAACGGCGAGTTCGGCACCGTGCCGGGTTTCACCGTGGCGCCCGGCTGCGCGTGCGTCCGCACGTCCTTCAGCAGCGGGATGAGCGTGCGGGCCGCTTCCTGCCGCTGTGCCACGGTGGCGCCGATGACGATCTGCGGCGGTGTCTGTGTGCGGCCGATCGACGGCGTGGCGGCCACGGCAGCGGCCACGGCGCAGGCGGCGAGTAGGCGGGCGAAACGACGCGGGAGCATGAGCCCCTCCTGTTCTGACTCCACTACATCACCGACGCCGCCGCGCCGCAAGCGCGTCAGGGGTCAGTCGTCGTCGCGCCGGCCGCGGGCGGCGCGCTCCGCCATCAGCGGATCACGGTCCAGGGCGCGACGCATCTCGACAATCGGCTCGTTCAGGAAGCTCACGAAGGGTGCCATCGCGGTGAAGGTGGCGAGCAGCTGCGTGTAGAAGTCCGGCCGCGCGGCGAACGCCGGGGCTTCCTCGCGCGCCGCGAGGAACTGCTTGTGGCGCAGCAGGTCGGCCGCCGGGTGGGCGGCGTCGAACCCCCGCGGCATGCGCGTGGAGGTCGTGCCCTGCACCGTGCCGAGCAGCGCCTTGAACCTCGGCGCGGCGACGATCTTCGCGAGTTTGCGGTGGTGGTCGGCGATGTGCTGGCGCACGGCGTACAACATCGGCGCATCCGGCGCGTAGAGCCCGCCGCCAATCCACACGGACTCGGTCGAGACCTCGAAGTAGAGGCCGGCGCCCTGCATCCGCCCGAGTGCGCGGTGCGGGAACACGGCCGCCACGTTCGTCTTGAGCGGCGCCTTGTTGCTGCTGAAGCGGGTGTCGCGCCACGGCCGGAACATCGAGAGTTTCGGCGTGGCGACGAAGTCGGGCGCCACCTTTGCGAAGTCGAGGGCGAGCTGTTCCACAATGGTGACCATGGGGGCGTGCACGTGCTGGTCGTAGTCGGCGCGGCGTTCGTGGAACCACTCGCGGCGGTTGTTGCGCTTGAGGGCGCGCAGGAACGTCAGGGTCTTCGGCGTGAACCCGGGAACGGCGGACGGCATGCTCCGGCATCGTAGCAGCCCTTCGATCGGTCTGCGGACGGGCTGGCGCTAACGCCGGGCCGGCGAGGAGCCGAAACTCTTAACTCCGGGTCTATTGATGCACATGTCCCACTCGCCTCGCCTCTTCGTCCTGCTGGGACTCGCAGCTCTCGTCGCCTCCTGCTCCAGCGAGACCGCGGACGCGCCCTCGCGGCGCATGTTGCAGCGCCTGGCGCCGGTGGCCGTGGAGCGTCCGGCGGTGCCCGGCGTGGATGGCCCGGTGGGGATGACACGCGTGAACACACCGGCAGCGGTGTGGACGGGGGGCGCGGCGGTCACCCGCCGCACGGCCGAGGCGATGGCCGAGCAGGCGGCGCGCGGTGCCGTGGCGATGGACTGGCGCACCCGGCCGCGGGCGAAGAAGCAGAAGCCGGCGCGCACGCTGCTTTCGCAGAGTCCGCTGACGCTCGCGCCGGTGGCCGCGGATGCGCCGCCCGTGGCTGACCGCGCGACCGCGCCCGCCGTGGCGCAGACGGCGGCGTCGCCCAACGTGGACGTGGCGACCATCGCCGATACCGGCGCGCTGCCGCCCGACACGATGGGCGACATCGGCCCCACGCAGTATCTCGTGGGGCTGAACGGCCGCATTCGCACGATCGACAAGAGCACGGGTGTGGCCGACGGCGCGCTCGATGCCGATACCGACGTGTTCTTCCCGCCGGCACTGCGCGGCGCCGGTGTCACGACCGACCCGCGCGTGCGCTACGACCGCCGCACCAGCCGCTGGGTCGTGCTGATGATCACAGTCGCCGTGCCGAATCGCTTCCTCCTCGCCGTGAGCGACGGCCCGACGATCACGGCGGGCACGGTCTGGCGGCAGTTCCAGTGGGCGAATACCCGCACCGAGGCCGGCAGCGGCGCATTCGGCTGCCTGGCCGACTATCCGTCGCTCGGCATCGACGAAGACGCGCTGTACGTCGGCGTCAACCAGTTCTGCGGCGCCGACCTCAACAACCTCGGGTTCGATTCGGTCTCGGTCTACGTGCTCAACAAGGCCGCGCTCGTCGGCGGCATCCTGTCGGTGGCGCAGTTCGACGGCGTGTTGCCGTCCTTCAACAGCAACGGGATTTACTCGCCGCAGGGCGTGGACAACGTCGACAGCAACACCAACGCCGGCTTCGTCATCGGCGTCGACAACGCGTTCTTCGGCAGCCTGGTGATGCACCGCATCAACAGCCCGGCCGCCGCGCCCTCGATCTCGGGCCCCATCGCCATCGGCGTCGCACCCACGGCGCTGCCGCTGGACGTGCCGCATCCCGGTGGCACGCTCCCGCTCGACGGCCTCGACGACCGGCTGCTGCAGGCGGTCATCCGCAACGGCCGGCTGTGGACGTCGCAGCAGATCGACGTGGACACCACGGGCCAGGCTGTCGCCACCGGCGGCCGCAACGCCGTGCGCTGGTACGAACTCGGCGGGCTCGAGGCCACGCCCTCGATCGTGCAGTCGGGCACCGTGTTCGACAACACCCCGTCGAACCCGGTGCACTACTGGATGGGCGCCATCATGCCCAACGGGCAGGGGCACGTGGCGCTCGGCATGTCGATGGGCGGCGCCACCACGCGCGTCAACACGGCCTTCACCGGCCGCCTCGCCACCGATGCCGCCGGCGTCATGGATGCGCCGCAGGCCTACAGCAACAACACGTCGTTCAGCTACAACCAGCAGTCCACGCCCGACACCTCGCAGCGCTGGGGCGACTATTCCTACACGAGCGTCGATCCCGACGACGACATGACGTTCTGGACGCTGCAGCAGTACGTCAACGCCACCAACTCGTACGCCGTGCGCCTCGTGCGCCTGCTGGCGCCGCCGCCACCGGCGATTGCCGGCCTCTCTCCGGCGGTCGTCGATGCCGGCGTGGGCACGCTCCTCGTGCAGGTCACCGGCACCGCCAGCGGCGGCCGCGGCTTCTTCGATCCGGGGCCCGGCTTCGCGCGCCGCATCGGCGCCACGGTGAGCGGAACGGGCGTCGTCGTCACGAACATCGTCGTCACCAGCCCCACGTCGCTCACGCTCGTGCTCAACACGACAGGCGCGGCCGCCGGTGTGCGCACCGTCACGATCACGAATCCCGACGGACAGACGACGACACTCGCCGGGGGGCTCACAGTGGGCGTCTCGACGTCGGCGCCGCCGGCCTTCGCCGGCGCGCCCGGCGACCGCACGATCTTCGATGCCGGCTCGGGCGCCTCGAGCGGCGTGCTGCGCTTCGTCGTGGCCGACCCGCAGGGCTCGCCCGTGACGCTCACGGCCACCTCTTCGAATCCCGCCGTCATTCCGCAGAACCGCGTGCAGGTCGAGGCGCCCGACAGCCTCGGCAACGCCAGCATCACCGTGTCGAGCATCGGCGTCTACGGCACGAGCACGATCACGCTCACCGCCAGTGACGGCACGCTCACGAGCACGGCGTCGTTCGTGGTCACGGTGGGCCCGTCGGCCGTGCCCGGGCCACCGCTGGGTCTCGGCGCCGTCGTCACGAGGAACCGCGTCACGTTCACCTGGCAGGCGCCGGCCTCGACCGCCGCCGAACCCGTGACGGGTTATCGCCTCGAAGCCGGCACGGCGCCCGGGCAGACGATTGCCGTGATCAACACGGGCGACGTGCTCAGCTACACCGTCTTCAACGCGCCGAATGGGGTCTTCTTCGTGCGCCTGCGCGCGCAGACGGCGGCCGGAGTGAGCGCGCCGTCGAACGAAGTGCAGTTCGCCACTGGCCAGGCCGGACCGCCGCTCTCGCCACTGGCGCTCCTGGCCACCGTGCAGGACACGGCGGTCGCAATGCGGTGGACCGAAAATCCGCAGGGGCCGATCATTACTGGCTATGAGGTGCGCGCGGGCAGCGCGCCGGGCCTGAGCGATATCGGCGTGCTGCCGCTGCCGTCCACCGTGCGCACGTTCACCGCAAACGCGCCGCCGGGCACCTACTACGTGCGGGTGGTGGCTGTGAATGCCGCGGGGGCCGGCGTGGCGTCGAACGAAGCCGTGCTCGTGGCGCAGCCCGGCACGTGCACCATTCCCGCCGTGCCGACTGGCGTCGTGGCCTCCGCGCAGCCGGGCCGCCTCACGCTGCGCTGGAACGCGCCGGCGAGCGGCGCCATTCCCACGACGTACATCGTGCAGGCCGGCACCACGAGCGGCGCCACCGATCGCTTCGCGGCGGGCCTGCCCGGCACGCTCACGGCCGCTTCAGGCTACGTGGCCCGCGGCCCGTACTTCATCCGCATGTTCGCGACCAATGCGTGTGGCGCGTCCGGCCCGTCGATCGAAACGTCCACGACCATTCCGTAGAGGATGTGATGAGTGACGACGAGTGGGTGGTGGCACGAGTGGCGCACTACGCCTACCAGGCGGACGCCATGCGAGCCCGCCTCGCCGACTCGGGCATCGACGTCCACCTGCCGGAGGAAGACGCGGTGCTCCGCAGTGGCGGGCTCACGGCGCCGGGCGGGATGCGCGTGATGGTGCGGCCGGCGGACCGCGAACGGGCGGTCGACATTCTCGACAGCATGACCACGGAGCGGCCTTCATCGCAGGCACCACATCCCGGAGCGCTCCGTGTCTATCAGGAATGGGCCGAGCACCGTCTGGATCCGGGCCACTATCTTGGCGGCAACATCCAACCGGACCTGCGCATCGGCGAACTGGGGCCCCGCGCGCGCCGCCGCTCGGCGCTGCTCATCGGGATCTCGGTTGTGTCTGGCGCCGTCGGACTGGCCCTGCTGCCGTTGGAGTTCGACTGGCAGATGGCGCCGACGATAGCGATGTACACCCTGATGGCCGCGGCGGCCATTCGTCTGGCTTCGCGCTGAGCCAGGGACCAGAGTCCAGCGAGCTCAAGAGATTCGACGATACCGCGATGAGCGACGACGACTGGGTCGAAGCGGGCCTCGCCTACTCGGTGCAGCAGGCATACCTCTGGCGGTCAGTGCTCGGCGGCCATGGGATCGAAGCCTATGTGCCCGACGAGCACGCGTTCACCATGCGCCCGGGCCTGGCATTCTCGCAAGGTGTACGGGTCATGGTGCATCGGTCGGCCCTGGCCAGCGCGAAGCCGCTCATCGAAGAGCTGGAGCGGGCATAGGCGCCTACGTCGCGTCGTGGAAGATGACGCCGAGCGTGTGCCGAAGGCCGCTCCTGACGCGGCTCACGCCGTGCCGCAGATTCACCCGGTAGGCGCCGCGGGTGCCGGTCACCGGACGATGGTGCACGGCGAAGATCACGGCGTCCCCCTGGCGCAGTGGCACGACCGCGGCGCGTGACTGCATCCGCGGGCGCTGCTCGGTCACCACGAACTCGCCGCCGGTGAAATCGCGCCCCGGTTCCGAGAGCAGCACGGCCACCTGCAGCGGGAACACCAGCGCGCCGTAGAGGTCCTGGTGCAGGGCGTTGTAGTCGCCCTCACGGTAGCGGAGCAGCAGCGGTGTAGGGCGGAGCTGTCCGGCGGCATGACACGCGGCGGTGTACTCGGCGAGTGTCGCGGGATACGCCGTCTCGAGGCCCAGCCGCGCGTTCCACGCGCGCGCCACCGGCACGAGCCGCGGATAGAGCGCCTCGCGCAGGGTCGCCACGAGCGCCGGCAGGGGATAGGCGAAGTACTGATACTCGCCCTGTCCGAAGCCGTGCCGCGCCATCACAACACGGCTGCGGAAGCGGGCGCTGGTGTCGTACCACGACGACACCTCGTCGCAGGTGGCGGGATCGAGCAGGCCGGGCAACATCGCCCAGCCCTGCTGATCGAGGTCCGCGTGTGCCGCGGGCCAGTCGTAGGTGTCGAGGGCTGCCGGCGCGATCGGGGCGGTGACCATGCCCTACTATCGCCGCCTGCCGGCGGGCGGCGCATTCCGCCGCGTGCGCGCGAACTCAGCGGATCGGGCACTCCTCGCCGAGGAACTGCACCGACGAGACGTCCATCACCGGCACCGGCGCCGGCGTGGGCAGGTTCGAGCGCATCGGGTCGCGGCCCGGCTG
>JAEUQR010000064.1 GCA_016789705.1 Acidobacteriota bacterium | reverse complement strand
GCGCCACGCGACGCCCGCCAGGCCACTCAGCACCGCCACGGCCAGTCCCGCGGCGAGCGCCCATCGGCTCGAAGAGGCCTTCGACGCTACGGGGATCGACGCGGGAAGCCGCAGCTCTCCACTGAGCGACGCCTGGCGCAGATCGTCGAGGTCGTTGCGCAAGTCGGCCGCGGACTGGTAGCGATCGTCGGGATCCTTCGCCAGGCACCGCCGCACGACCCGGGCAAGTTCGCGCGGCAATGTCGGGTTGACCTCGAGGAGGGGTCGCGGATTGTCCCTCAGGATCGCGGAGAGCACCGACAGGCTCGTGTCGCCCTTGAAGGGACGCTCACCGACGGCCATTTCGTAGAAGAGCACGCCCAGCGAGAAGATGTCGGAACGCGTGTCCACCGTGCGGCCTTCGGCCTGCTCTGGCGACATGTAGGCCACCGTGCCGAGGATGCGGCCTTCGCCGGTAGTGTCCGGCGCCAGCGCCGCCGTCTCCGCCGTCGCCCTCGACGCGTTCGCGTCGAGCGCTTTGGCGAGACCGAAGTCGAGCACCTTCACGACGTCGCGCGGCCCCACCATCACGTTGGCGGGTTTCAGGTCGCGATGCACGATGCCGTGCACGTGAGCCGCGGCGACGGCGCCGGCGACCTGCGTGGCCATCGCGAGCAGGCGGTCGAGCGGCAGACCGTCCTTCGGGATCACGTCGGTGAGCACCCGGCCTTCCACGCACTCCATCGCGATGAAGGGTTGTCCGCCCTCCGTCTCGATGGCGTAGATGCTGACGATGCCCGGATGGTTGAGCGCGGCGAGCGCGCGGGCCTCGCGATCGAACCGCGCCCGGCGATCGGGATCGAGGGCAAGGTCGCCCGGCAGGAACTTGAGGGCTACCTCGCGCCCGAGGCGCGTATCGCGCGCTCGATACACGTCCCCCATCCCACCGGAGCCAATGGCGCCGACGATTTCGTACGCGCCGAGTCGGCTGCCGGCACCGAGCGTCATCGGATGGGGTGGCTCACGCGGCGATTCTACTCGCGCGCGTCCGACTCGGCCAGCGCCTACTCGGTGCGCAGTGCTTTCATCGGCGCCAGCCCCGCCGCCCGTGAGGCCGGCACGACCGACGCCGCGAAGGCCGCCAGTGCAAGAGATCCCGTGGCGACGAGCAGGGCCACCGGATCCCAGAACGCCACGCCGTAGAGCTGTGCCGACAGCAGATATCCGGCGCCCACCGCGAGAGGGAGGCCCAGTAGCAGCCCGGCGCCCACGCGGCGGAACGCGCCGCCGAGCACGAGGCTCATCACGTTGCCGCGGTCGGCGCCAAGCGCCATGCGCACGCCGATCTCGCTCGTGCGGCGGGCCACCGAATAGGCCGTCACACCGTAGAGACCGATGGCGGCGAGCACGAGCGCCACCGCGCCGAAGAGCCCGGCGAGGCTGGCGACGGCCCGCGGCTGGTCGAAGGTGCGCTCCACCTGCTCGCGCAGTGTGCGGATGTTCGTGACGACGAGGTTGGGATCGGCGTCGGCGAGCACGCGCGCCACCTGCGGCTCGAGCACTCCCAGGGGCGCGTTCGTGACGAGCAGGATGCCGCCCACGTAGTGCGACGCCGTCTCGACGCGGCGCATCAGCGGGTTCTCGTACGGCACCGTCTGCGCCAGTGGCACGAAGAACATCGGTCGCATCGGCCGATCGAGCTGGAAGCCGGCGAAGCGTGCATCGCGCACCACGCCGACGATGCGGAACGTGTTGGCCACCTCCGGCAGGTTCAAGCCGAAGTGCTGATCGAGCGGGTCCTCGCCGTCCTTGAAGAACCGTTTCACGAAGGCTTCGTTCACCACGGCTACGAGTTCCGACGTGGCCGTGTCGGCCTCGCTCAGGTGCCGGCCCTTTACGATCTGCACGCCGAGGTCCTGCAGGTAGCCGGCACTGACGCGATCCCATGACGCACCGGTCTGCTCGCCGGGTTCGGCCAGCGGCTTGCCGGCGATGATGACGCCCTCGCCCCAGTTGTCGGTGAGCGGGTTGTAGAGCGCGAGGCTCGCGCCGGTGACACCTGGCAGCGCCTCGAGCCGCTCCTCGATGTTGCGGTAGAGCGCGCCCAGGCGCTCACCGGTCATCGACGGCGAGGGCCGGCCCACCGAGACGATCGCGCGGCCGTCCTGCTCGAAGGCGAAGTCCTGGCCCTCGAGATTGCCCAGGCTGCGCCCGAGCATCGTCGAGCCGGCCACGAGCACGACCGACAGCGTCGCCTGCACTACCAGCAGCGCCGTGCGCGCGAACGACGACCGGTCGCCAGCGGTGCGGCCGGCGCCGCGCAGCGCCTCGATGGGATCGGTGCGTGTGGCCAGCCACGCCGGGGCGGCGCCGAAGAGCAGGCCGGTCACGAGCGCGAGACCGCTGGCAAAGGCCAGCACGAGCGGCGAGGGCGTCGTGTCGATCGGAATGAGCGTGGCGCCGGCAAACGCCAGCGACACGAGCAGCCGCGCGGCGCCCATGGCCACGAGCAGGCCGGCGAGCGCTCCGCCCACGGCGAGCAGCACGCTTTCGACGAGCGCCTCGGTCACGATCTCGCGGCGTGAGGCGCCCATGGCGAGCCGCACGGCGGTCTGCCCGCGGCGCGCCACCGCGCGCGCCAGCAGCAGGTTGGCCACGTTGGCGCAGGCGATGAGCAGCACGAGGCCGCAGACGGCGAGCAGGATCTGCAGGCTTCGCCCGTACTGTTCCTTCATCACGCCCACGCCGGCGCCGGCCGGCACGACCGCGATGACCTGCTGCGGCAGCACGCGCTCGACCGTGGCCATCCAGTTCGGCGGATACCCGGCTTCGTGTTGCATCCACTGGCGCAGCAGCCCGGTGAGCCGGGCGTCCATGCCGGCCACCGTGGCCCCAGGCCGCAGCCGCCCGATGACGCGCAGCCAGGACGAGATCGGTTGGCGCAGCAGCGACGTCTCGCCGCCGGCGATGAGCGGCTCCTGCTGCAGCGGCACCCACAGGTCCGGCGGGTTCGCCTTGAGCGTCTCGCCGTAGAAGCCCGGCGGCCCGACGCCGGCCACCGTGAAGGCGCGGCCTTCGATGAGCAGCGTCGCGCCGACGACCGACGGATCGCCGCCGTAGAGGCCCTGCCACGAGTGATACGCCAGCACCACGACCGGCGCCGATGCCGGTGTGTCGTCCGGCGCGCCGAAGACGCGGCCGGCGAAGGCGTTGATGCCGAGCGTCTCGAAGTAGTTGCCGGTGACGTAGGTGGTGCGGTGCGGCCGCGGCGCGTCGTTCGTGCCCTCGCGCCGCACGCTCATGCGGCCGCTGCCGGCCTGGAAGGCGGTGACGGCGTCGAACTCGGGAGTCTCGGCCCTGAGGCGCTCGAAGAGCGGGAACGAGAACATGCCCCAGCGGTCCTGCGGGCCGCCCTGCACGCAGCAGTTGTCGCCGTCGCCGATGCGATACAGCCGGGAGGGGTCCCCGACCGGCAGCGACTTCAGCATCACCGCGTGGATGAGCGTGAAGATGGCGGTCGTGCCGCCGATGCCGAGGGCCAGCGTCAGCACGGCCGTGGCTGTGAAGACCCGGGCGGAGCGGAACTTGCGAAGGGCGTAGGCGACGTCGCGCAGCAGGGTGCTCACGCCCGCGTTAGACGGGAGTGGCTGGCGATTCGTTGGACGCGGAGTGATTCGGCTGGGACGAACGGCGGCGAGGCAGCCGTCTGGGCCGCCTCGCCACGGTCTGGCGCTACTGCTTGCGGTAGGAGCTCACCGCCGGCAGCCGTGACCCCGTGCCGCCGGCCGGCGCCGGTTCGCCGACCACGTTCATCGTGATCGAGCCGATGCCGTCAATGGACGCCGTGAATGTCTCGCCCGGCTTCAGGAACCGTTCCGCGCCGCGATAGGCCTGGCCCATGCCGGTGCCACCCGACGTGCCGTTGTTCACGACATCGCCCGGGTAGAGCGTGATGATCGACGAGCCGTACTCGATGAGTTCGTAGATCGAGTGGATCATGTCGGAGGCGCCGGCCTCCTGCATCACCTTGCCGTCGATCGTCAGCGTCTGTCGCAGGCGCTTCATCGGATCGCCGTAGAACTCCTTCGGCACGATCCATGGCCCCATCGGCGCGAACGTGTCGTGGCCCTTGCCGACGAACCAGTCGGAGCCGGGCCGGGAGTCGGGCGGCCGGCCCCCGCGGTCGGAGACGTCCACGGTGACCATGTAACCGAAGATGTGTTCGGCGGCCTTGTCCGCCGGCACGTACTTGGCGGCGCGGCCGATGACGATGCCGAGTTCCACTTCCCAGTCCACGCGGTCGCGGCCATGCGGGATGACCACGTTGTCGCCGTCACCGACGACGGCGCCGCGCGTCGGCTTGATGAAGAGGTAGGGCACGCCGCGTTTGGCGCGCCGTTCGGCCTCGGCCTTCTTCTGTTCCTCGGCGGTGCCCGTTTCACCGACGTGCGTATAGAAGTTCACGGCGGCGTTCAGCATCTTGCCGGGCATGAGCGGCGCCAGGATGTCGACGCTCTTCACGTCGTGCACCCAGGGCGGACGCTGCGCGCCAGTGAGGCGGCTGCCGCGTACGACCGAATTCACGATCTCGTAGAGCCGCGTCCTCATGCCGTACTCGTAGCGGCCGATGAGATCGACCATCGTCGGCGGCATCGGCACCGGCGGATAGGCGGGATCGCGCTCGAGCGCCCGGTTGGCCGCGGCGAGCTCGACGACCAGTGCGTCGCGAAGCACGATGCCGATGCGGGGCTCACCGGCGATCTCGAACGTGCCGAGCTTGAAGGGCTCGGCGCTGCTGATGGACGGGTCGCCCTGCGCTGCCGCGCGCATGGGACTTCCGAGGACGGCCAGCGCCGCCACCACCGCGATCACTCTCATGGGACCTCCTCCACGAATGCCGCTCATTTTGTAGCAGAATCAGCCCGCCAACGTCGCGCCGGCGAACTGACTCTGATAGAGCGCCGCGTAGCGGCCGCCGGCGGCGACGAGCGCCTCGTGCGTGCCCTTCTCGACGATCCGGCCGTGCTCCATCATCAGGATCACGTCGGCCTTCCGGATGGTCGAGAGGCGATGGGCGATGACGAAGGTGGTGCGGCCGCGCATCAGGTGCGCCATCGCGTCCTGGATGAGCACCTCGGTGCGTGTGTCGACGCTGCTCGTCGCTTCGTCGAGGATGAGGATGGCCGGGTCGGCCAGCACGGCGCGGGCGATCGTCAGCAGCTGCTTCTGCCCCTGCGACAGGTTCGTCGCCTCTTCGTTGATGCGCGTCTGATAGTTCTCGGGCAGCGTGCGAATGAAGTGATCGGCCTGCGCGGCCTTCGCCGCCTGCACCACGGCCTCGTCCGTCGCGTCCTCGCGGCCGTAGGCGATGTTGTCGCGGATGGTGCCCGAGAACAGCCACGCGTCCTGCAGCACCATGCCGAACAGCCGTCGCAGGTGGCCGCGGCCGAGGTCGCGGATGTCCACGCCGTCCACCCGGATGGCGCCGGCGTTGACGTCGTAGAAGCGCATCAGCAGGTTCACGAGCGTGGTCTTCCCGGCGCCGGTGGGCCCGACGATGGCCACCATCTGCCCGGGAGCGACCTCGAGCGTCATGTCGTCGATGAGCGGCGTGTCGGGTGTGTAGCTGAAGGCCACGTGCTCGAAGCGCACGTCGCCGCGCGGCACGGTGATGGCCGTGGCACCGGGGGCGTCGGCCGGTTCTTCGGCTTCGTCGAGCAGCTCGAACACCCGTTCGGCCGAGGCCACGGTGAGCTGGATGGTGTTGGCGATGCTGCTCAACTGCGAGATCGGCATCGAGAACTGGCGGCTGTACTGGATGAAGGCCTGCACGTCACCGATGGCGATGGCGCGCCTGGTCACGAGCAGGCCGCCGACGACGGCCACGGCTACGTAGCCCAGGTTGCCCACGAACATCATCACCGGATACATGATGCCGGTGACGAACTGGGCCCGCCAGGCGCCTTCGTAGTAGGTGCTGTTGAGCGTGGCGAACCGGCTGATGGCGCGCGCCTCGTGGCCGAACGCCGTGACCAGGGCGTGGCCGGCGTACATCTCCGCCACGTGGCCGTTGAGGTCGCCGAGCGCCTGCTGCTGGCGCGCGAAGAACCCCTGCGACCGCTTCGCGATCCGCGTCACGATCATCACGCTCAGGGGCAGCGTGAGTACCACCACGATCGTGAGGACCCAGCTGATCGTGAGCATCATGACGATGATGCCGATGACGGTCAGCAGCGACGTGAGCAGCTGCGTGAGGTTCTGCTGCAGGGTGCCGCTGATGTTGTCGAGGTCGTTGACGGCGCGGCTCAGGATCTCGCCGTGCGTCTTCGAGTCGAAGTAGCGCAGCGGCAGCCGGCTGAACTTGGCCTCCACCGCCTGGCGCAGCGCGTAGATCGTGCGCTGGGCGACGCCCGACATCAGGTACTGCTGCCCGTACTGGAAGGCCGCGCTCACGACGTAGAGCACGAGCAGCGTGCCGAGCGTGCCGCTCACCGCCGCGAAGTCGATGCCGGCGCCGCCGAGGCGGCGGCCGAGGTACCCCTCGAAGATCGTGGTGGTCACCGCCCCCATGAGCTTCGGGCCGATGACGCTGAAGAGCGTGGAGATGACACCGGCGGCGAACACCACGGCCAGCGTCGCGCGGTGCGGCGCGAGATACCGCGCCAGCCGGCGCAGCGTGCCTTTGAAGTCGCGGGCCTTCTCGGTCGGCAGGGCCAGGCCGGCCATCGGGCCGCGCCCGAACGGGCTGGGGGAGGGCGCCGGACGCGTGGCGGACGGGCGCGAGGCGCTCAAGCCACGTCCTCACGCGAGGCCTGCGACTCGGCGATTTCGCGATAGACCTCGCAGGTGCGCATCAGCTCGGCGTGGCGGCCGATGCCGGCCACCCGGCCCTCGTCGAGCACGATGATGCGGTCGGCGCCCATCACCGTGCCGATGCGCTGTGACACCACGAACACCGTCGCCGCCGTGGTCTCGGCTCTGAGCGCCGCCCGCAGCCGCGCGTCGGTGGCGAAGTCGAGCGCCGAGAAGCTGTCGTCGAACACGTAGATGGCGGCCTGGCGCACGAGGGCCCGGGCAATCGCCAGCCGCTGCTTCTGTCCGCCCGAGAGATTGGTGCCGCCCTGGGCCACCGGGGCCTCGTAGCCCTCGGGCATCGCGTCGATGAACTCGCTCGCCTGCGCCACGCGCGCGGCGCGCCTCAGGTCGTCGTCGCTCGCCGCCTCGTGGCCGAAGCGGATGTTGCTCGCGATCGTGCCCGAGAAGAGCACCGTCTTCTGCGGCACGTAGCCGATGCCGGCGCGCAGCGCCTCCTGCCGCCACTCGCGCACGTCCACGCCGTCGACGAGCACGCGGCCGTGGTTGACGTCGTAGAAGCGCGGAATGAGGCCGGCGAGCGTGGACTTGCCGGCGCCGGTGCCGCCGATGATGGCGGTGATCTCACCCGGCTGCGCCGTGAACGACAC
>JAEUQR010000044.1 GCA_016789705.1 Acidobacteriota bacterium | reverse complement strand
TCCAACGGTGCACGTCGGCTACCTCGCCGCCATCGTGGCCGCCTCGAACGCCGGCGGTTCGGGCAGCGTCGTCGGCGACACCACCACGACCATGATGTGGATCGACGGCGTCTCGCCGCTCGACGTCACGCACGCCTATGTCGCGGCGCTGCCGGCCCTGGCGGTCTGCGGACTCATCGCCGCGCGCCAGCAGCATGCGTTTGCGCCGATGCGTCCTGCCGGTGACCACGCGCACCCGATCGACTGGGCGCGGATCGGCGTCGTGGCCGTGATGCTCGGGGCGGCGCTCGCCGCCAACATCGGGGTGAACGCCACGGCGCCGGATCTCGCCAATCAGTTCCCGGTGCTCGGCGTCGCGCTGTGGGCGGCGATCCTGCTCACCGCCGGTTACCGGAAGCCCGACTGGACGGTGCTGCCGAGCGCCGTCACCGGCGCCGTCTTCCTGCTCTCGCTCGTGCTCGCGGCGTCGATGATGCCGGTCGAGCGTCTGCCGGCGGCGTCATGGCAGACCGCCTTCGGGCTCGGCTTCGTGTCGGCGGTCTTCGACAACATCCCGCTCACGGCGCTCGCGCTGCGTCAGGGCGGCTACGACTGGGGCGTGCTCGCCTACGCGGTCGGATACGGCGGCTCGATGGTCTGGTTCGGTTCGTCGGCGGGCGTCGCCGTGACGAACGTCTTTCCCGAGGGCAAGTCCGTGGCACAGTGGCTGCGGCACGGCTGGCACGTCGCGCTCGCCTACGTCATCGGGTTCGCGGTGCTGATGCTCGTCAGCGGCTGGCACCCCCACGAGCCGCATCGCGCGCCGGTCGCTGGCGCCGCCGCGGTCGAGGCGCACTGACGATGGCGCGGGCGAAAGCGGCGACGCGCAAGCCGAAGTTGCCGCGCGTGCCACTGCCCCGCCAGACCGGCGGCCGGCATGAAGACAAGACGAAGCGGCCGCTGCGCAAACAGAAGCATCGCGCGCCGCCGGCAAGCGACGAGTAGCCGCTAGTGCGCGTGCTCGGCCCGGCCGCGCGCCATCCAGGCCCACACACACGCCGCCAGCACGACGAGCAGCGCGACGTCGGCTTCGAAGACGACCGCCAGTTCCGGGCCGCTGATGAACCCGGCCACGATCGGGCTGGCCGCCAGGCCGATGAGCGACGCCGTCATCATCAGGCCGAAACCGGTGGCGTGCGCATCGGCCGGCAGCAGCGCGCCCCCCGACGTGAAGGCCGCCGTCATGCCGATGCCGATGGCCACGCCCGAGATGGCCAGCGCCACGGCGAAGGCGGCAATCGACGGCACGAAAATGAGGACCAGGAGCCCGGCCGCGGTGGCGAGGGACGAACCGGCGATGAGTCCGCGCGGCGTGCAGCGGTCGAGCAGCGGCGCCGCCACGCGGTGGCCCAGCGCCGCGAAGAACGCCGCCACCGAGAAGAGCACGCCCGAGACGAACGGCACACGCGCGGCCGGCACCAGCCGCTCCACGTAGAGCGGCAGGATCGGACCGAAGCTGCGATCGACGAGTTGCAAGCCGAGGATGACGGCGAAGACCATCCAGAAGCCCGGCGTGGCGGAGAGTTCGCGGAACACCTCGCGCAGACCGCGTGACGCGGCGCGCGCCTGCCTGGTGCGCGGCTCTCGGTAGACGGCGGCGATGAGCAGCACGGCCACGAGGTAGAACGCCGCGGCGACGAAGAACGTCGCCCGCAGGCCGACGAGCGGCGCGAGCAGTCCGCCGACGATTGGCCCGATGGCCGGGCCGAGCCGCTGCGCCACCTGCACGGTGCCGATGGCGGCGGCCATCCGTTCCCGCGGCACCGACTCGGCCGCCATCGACACGGTGAGCGCGCCGTAGCCGGCAAAGACGCCGAGCAGGGCCCGAAGCGCGAAGAGCTGCCACGGCGCGGTCACGAATCCCATGGCCGCCTTGGTCAACACGAACGCGCCCAGCGACCGGATGACGAGCAGCTTGCTGCCGTAGCGGTCACCCACGCGTCCCCAGAGCGGCGCGCTGATAGCGGTGACGGCCGGGGTCGCCCCGAGCGTGAGCCCCGTCCAGAGGGCGATGTCAGCGACGTCCTGCACGCCGAGCTCACGGATGTACAGCGGCAGGAACGGCATCACGATCGTGAAGCCCGCAAAGCCGATCCCGTTGGCTGCGGCAGCCGCGAGCACGTTCCGCCGGGGGTTGAACGCCCCGGCCGCGACGGTGTCGGGCGTCGCAGTCACCGGCGGCGGCTAGAAGCGGATCTTGACCGACGGACCGGCGTAGACCTGGATGCTGTCGATGAAGCGGATGCGATGCGGGTTGTTCTGCATCACGATCGAGCTCATGCGGATGCCGTCGCCGAAGAAGCGCACGCCCTTGAGCAGGCTGCCGTCGGTCACGCCGGTGGCAGCGAAGATGATGTGCTTGCCGCGCGCCAGGTCCTCGGACTTGTAGATGCGCTTCGGGTCGGTGATGCCCATGGCCTTGCAGCGCTCTTCGTCCTCTGGCTTGGCGATGACGAGGCGGGCGAAGATCTCGCCGTTCAGGCAGCGCATCGCGGCCGCCGTGAGCACGCCTTCGGGCGCGCCGCCCGTGCCCATCACCGCATGGACGCCGCTGCCCGAGACCGCGGCGGCGATACCGGCCGAAAGGTCGCCATCGCCGATGAGACGGATACGCGCGCCGGTTTCGCGGATGTCGTGAATCAGCTTCTCGTGCCGCGGCCGGTCGAGCACGACGACCGTCAGTTCGTCGATCTGGCGGCCAAGGGCGCGGGCGATGGCGCGCAGGTTCTCGCGCACCGGCGCATCGAGATCGACCAGGTGCTTCGAGCTCGGCCCGACGACGAGCTTCTCCATGTAGAGGTCGGGCGCGTGCAGCAGGCCGCCTTCGTCCGAAGCGGCCAGCACGGCAATGGCGTTCGGCGCGCCGGTGGCACAGAGGTTGGTGCCTTCGAGCGGATCGACGGCGATGTCGACCTTGTCGTAGCTGCGGCCGCCACCGTTGGCCTTGCCGGCCAGGCCGACCTTCTCGCCGATGAAGAGCATCGGCGCTTCGTCGCGTTCGCCTTCGCCGATGACGATCGTGCCGTCGATCGGCACGGTGTCGAGTTCGCGCCGCATCGCTTCGACGGCCGCCTGGTCGGATCCGTGGCGGTCGCCCTGTCCCATGGTGTGAGCGCAGGCGATCGCGGCCTGCTCGACCACGCGGAGGAACTCGAGGGAGAGATCTGATTCCATGGGATTGACCCGGTGTCGGACGCTTGCTATCGGCGCGGGCCAACCCCGTGCGGAACAAAGACTTAGCGAGCGACCGGCAATCGTAGCATACGGCCGCGCGGCTGCGCACGATGCTGCGTGTGCCCGCCACTGCCGCGAAGTGCGCGGGCGCGCCGGTCGTGAAACGCCGGCCGGCGCACGCTAGAGCCCGGCAAGATAGGCCGGTTTGCGGAAGATGATCTCGCGGATGTTCGTCTTCATCAGGAACGAATCCGACACCCGCAGGCTCTCGAAGAGCTTGATGATGTCGCGATTCTGCAGGCTGCGCTGACGCACGCGGGTGCCGGGGTAGGTGCGGTAGCGCAGGTTGCCCTGGTCGACCACGATGTACTTCGTGTAGTGCGCGCGCCCCGGGTCGGTGGCGGTGCTGAAGAACCCGAGCAGCGAGCCGTCGGCGCCGAGCAGGCGTGTGAGCGCGGCGGCCAGCGACGCGGCCGCGCCCTTTTCGAGGTAGTCGAACACGTCCCAGCAGAGGATGCCGTCGATGGTGCCGGGTTCACTCTTGAAGCGCGTGCGGAAGAACTCCGGCAGCTGGTCGAGCGTCCCGGCCGCGGTGAAGCGTTCGATATCGGCCATCACGTCTTCGACGCGGATGCGGCAACCGAGCTCTTCGCCGAAGAACGACACGTTGCCACCCACGACGGGGCCCAGGTCGAGCAGCGCCGGCGACGGCTTGGCGGCCATGTTCGCCAGGAACTTCGGCAGTGCCTTGGTGGGATAGACGAGTTCGGGGTCGGCCGTTGCCGAGGGCGCAGGGGTATCGCTGGCGGCGTCGCCACGTCGCCCACCCAGTCGCGAGAAGAGGTCGTTCAGTCCGCCAGCCACAGCATGACTCTTCGGCGAGGCCGGGGGGACACCGGCCTCGCGTCAGGAAGCGTATCTAGGCGCCGGCCTTGGCGGGCGCGGGTGCGGCAGCCGGAGCTGCCGGAGCCGCGGCAGGCTTGGGCTTGGCGCCCTGGCCGGCACGCTGCATGTCGATGGCGCCGCGGAAGTGCGCACCCTCGGCGATGGCCACGCGCGGCGAGGTGACGTCGCCGTCCACCGAGCCGTTGTCGCGGATGTCGACCTTCTCCGACGCGGTGACGTTGCCGGTGACTTCACCGAGCACGATCACCTGCTTGGCGAACACCTCGGCGCGGATCTTGCCGTTCGGGCCGATCGTGAGCGTGTTGTCCTTCAGCTCGATGCGCCCCTCGACGTTGCCCTCGATCGTGAGGTCCTCGCTGCCGCTGAGCTCTCCCTTGATGAAGACCGACTTGCCGATGTTCACGTTGTCCCTCGCAGTCTGCGGGCGAAAATCGCCGCCACTGGGGACGGCAGGTGTGTGCGCCGGCGTCGCTGCTGGCGCGGGTGCCGGAGCCGGTGGCGCCGGCTTGGGCGACTCGTCACGCTTCCACATTGCTGAAACCTCCCCTGAAAACGGGCACACCTACGCCCGCGCTGCTCGCCGTGATTCACCTGGGAGATGGGCTCAGGACTGAAGCCCTGCCAGTATAGGCGCCGCTCGAAATAGGTGTCTAGTCCTTTTGTTGCTGAGGGTTAGGGCGTTTGCTACGATCATGAAGTCGTGCCACGCATCTACCTGGATCACAACGCCACGACGCCCCTTGTATCGCCCGCTCTCGATCGCTTCTGTAGTGTGGCGCGGGATGTCTGGGGTAATGCATCGAGCGTCCACCACTTCGGCCAGCAGGCCAAGGCCGTGCTCGATGGCGCTCGAGCCTCGGTCGCGGCCCTGCTCGGCGCCGAGCCCTCCGAGATCGTCTTCACCGGCGGCGGCACCGAGGCCGACAATGCCGCGGTGCGCGGCGCGATGGAGGCGCTCGAACCGGCCGGCCGCCGCCACCTCATCATCTCGAGCATCGAACACGAGGCCGTCCTGCAGACGGCGAAGGCCCTCGCCCGCCGTGGCATCCGCGTCACGCATCTGCCGGTCGGCGAACGTGGCGTCGTCGAACCGGACGCGCTGGCCGCGGCCCTGACCGACGACACCGCGCTCGTCTCGGTGATGCACGCGAACAACGAGATCGGCACCCTGCAGCCGATTGCCGCGCTCGCCGCGCTGGCGAAGAGCCGCGGCGCGCTCTTTCATGCCGACGCGGTGCAGACGGCCGGCAAGCTGCCGGTTGACGTCGCCGCCCTCGGCGTCGATCTGCTCTCGATCTCGGCGCACAAGTTCGGCGGCGCGAAGGGCGCCGGCGCGCTCTGGATTCGCCGCGGCGTGCGCCTCGTGCCGTTCATGACCGGTGGACGGCAGGAACGCACCCGCCGTGCCGGCACCGAGAACGTGCCGGCGCTCGCGGCGATGGGCGCGGCCGCCGACCACGCGCGTCAGACGATGGCCGAGACCGCGCCGCGCGTCTCTGCGCTGCGTGACCGCCTCGAGCAGGGCATCCTCGCGCGCGTGCCGCACACCGCCGTGAACGGCTCGGGCCCGCGCGTGCCGAACACCACCAACATCAGCGTCGATCGCGTGGAGTCGGAATCGCTCCTCATCGCGCTCGATCTCGAAGGCATTGCGGTGTCGTCGGGGTCGGCCTGCTCGTCTGGCACGCTCGAGCCGTCGCACGTGCTCAAGGCGATGGGCTTCCCGCACGCGCGCACGCTCAACTCGCTGCGATTCAGCCTGGGCGCGTCGAACACGGAGGCGGAGATCGATCACGTGGTGTCGGTCATGCCAGCCCTCGTGACCAAACTCCGCGGACTGGCGTCGCGGGCATAGGGACTAGCGGCTAGCGGCCAGGATTGAAGGGCAACCGAATGCGGATCGTCGTAGCGATGTCGGGCGGCG
The DNA here is from genome assembly GCA_016789705.1 of Acidobacteriota bacterium. Taxonomy (GTDB): domain Bacteria; phylum Acidobacteriota; class Vicinamibacteria; order Vicinamibacterales; family UBA2999; genus CADEFD01. Next base: position 3,744 of record JAEUQR010000044.1, on the reverse strand, counting down.
TGGATTCGTCGGTCGCGGCCGGGCTTCTCGCGGAAGCCGGCCACGAGGTGGTCGGCGTGTCGATGCAGCTCTACGACAACAGCAGCGGCTTCGGGACCTGCTGCACGATTGACGACCTGCACGATGCCCGCCGTGTCGCCGCGCACCTCGGCTTCCCGCACTACATCGTCAACTTCGAGTCGCACTTCCACCGGCACGTGCAGCAGAACTTCGTCGCCGAGTACGCGCGCGGACGGACGCCGATTCCGTGCGCGCACTGCAACAGCGAGGTGAAGTTCAGCGAGTTGCTGACACGCGCCGGCGGCTACGGCGCGTCGCATCTCGCCACCGGGCACTACGCCCGCATCACCGACGACGGCGACGGACGCCTCCATCTGCGGCGCGGCCGCGATCGCGCCAAGGACCAGAGCTACTTCCTGTTCTCGCTCACGCAGGCGCAACTGGCGCAGGCGCTCTTCCCCGTGGGCGATCTGGCGAAGGACGACGTCAGGCTGGCCGCCGCGCGCATGGGACTCGACGTGGCCGGCAAGCCCGACAGCCAGGAGATCTGCTTCGTGCCCGATGGCGACTACGCGGCCTTTCTCGAACGCGATACGCCGGCACTCGCGACGACGGGCGCGATCGTGAATCAGCAGGGCGACACCGTGGGCGCGCACGGCGGCGTGCACCGCTTCACCATCGGCCAGCGTAAAGGGCTGGGCCTCTCGGCGGGTGTGCCGCTCTACGTCGTAAACATCGATGCCGGGCGTCAGCGGGTCACCGTGGGCCCGCGCGAGGCGCTCGAGCGCACGACCTTCGCGGTCTCACGCGTGAACTGGATCGCCGGCCAGGCGCCTTCGGCGACCGTCGACGCCGACGTGCAGATCCGCCATCGCCATCAGGCGGCCCCGGCCCGCGTGCGGGCGCTCGACCTCGGCCGCGCCGAGGTCGAGTTCACGACGCCGCAGTCGGCCGTCACGCCCGGCCAGGCGGCCGTCTTCTACGACGGCGACGAGGTGCTCGGCGGCGGCTGGATCGACTAGGACGCGAACAGGGACGAGCCCCTGCCCCTCAGTGTCCGACGCCGCTCAGGAAGCGTTCCGCGTCGATCGCGGCCATGCAGCCGGATCCGGCGGCCGTGACGGCCTGACGGTACACGTGATCCTGCACGTCGCCAGCTGCGAACACGCCGGGGATGTTCGTCTTCGAGCCGTGGTGGGTCTCGATGTAACCCGACTCGTTGAGCGTCAGCTGCCCCTGGAAGAGCTTCGTGTTGGGGGTGTGGCCGATGCCGATGAAGACGCCATCGATCGGCAGCTCGCTCACGGCGCCAGTCACCGTGTCCGTCAGCACGAGGCCGGTGACTTCGCCCTTCGTCACGTCCTTGATGTCGGTGACGGCCTTGTTCCAGAGGAACTCGATCTTCGGATCGTTGAGCGCCTTGTCCTGCATCACCTTCGAGGCGCGCAGCGAGTCGCGGCGGTGAATCACCGTGACCTTCGAGCACAGCTTCGAGAGATAGATGGCTTCTTCCATCGCGGTATCGCCGCCGCCGACGACCGCCACATGTTTACCCTTGAAGAAGAACCCGTCGCAGGTCGCACAGGTGGACACGCCGCGGCCCGAGAGCTGCTTGTCCACACCGAGATCGAGCCACTTGGCCGAGGCGCCGGTCGCGACGATGAGCGCATCGGCCGTGTAGGTGGTCTTCCCCACCTGAATCCTGAAGGGCCGTGCCGACATGTCGACCGACGAGACGTCGCCCTGCAGGAACTCGGCGCCGAAGCGCAAGGCCTGTGCACGCAGTTCGGACATCAGATCCGGCCCGAGGATGCCGTCGCGATAGCCCGGCCAGTTCTCGACCATCGTCGTGAGCATCAGCTGGCCACCGGCCTCGATGCCTTCGATGACGAGCGGGTTGAGATTGGCGCGTCCCGTGTAGAGCGCGGCCGTGAGACCGGCCGGGCCCGAGCCGATGACGACGACGGCGCGGTGCGTGCTGGTCGGGGCGCTCACAGGTGCTTGTCGATCAACTTGGCCAGATCGTCCTTGGCCGCCAGACCCACGACGGTTTCCTTGAGGTCGCCGTTCTTGAAGAGCAGCAGCGTCGGAATGCCGCGCACCATGAACTTGCTCGGTGTGGCCGGGTGCTCGTCGATGTTCATCTTCGCCACGGTGACCTTGCCCGCATAGTCTTCGGCCAGCTGATCCACGGTGGGAGCGAGACGACGGCAGGGCGCGCACCATTCGGCCCAGAAGTCCACCAGCACCACGCCGTTCTTCACCGCCGCGTCGAAGTCCCCGTCACCGAGCGTCTTGATCTTGTCCGAAGCCATGTATCCCTCGTCTGTTCGATGCCAGCCCCGGGTCGGCGGGTTCACGTCCGGGCCGCGGGGGCCTTCGGGCGTCGCGTTCGTCGAGCGGCGATCACTCCTTTATACACCTTGACATAGGCCCGCGCCGAGCGGTCCCACGAGAAGTCGGCCTTCATCCCGTTCTGCTGCAGGCGTTTCCATTCGGGTGGACGCCCGAACACGCTCAGCGCCTGCGCGAGGGCGCCGAGCATCGCATCGCCCGTGTAGTCGGCAAACAGGAAGCCGGTGCCCTTCTTCGTCGCCGCATCCCACGGGACAACGGAGTCCACGAGGCCCCCGGTGGCCCGTACCACCGGCACGGTGCCGTAGCGCTGGCTGTACATCTGGTTCAGGCCGCACGGCTCGTAGCGCGACGGCATCAGGAACATGTCGGCGCCGCCCTCGACCAGATGCGCCAGCCGCTCGTCGAAACCGATGTGCACCCCCACCGAGGCCGGACGGCGCGCCGCGAGGGCCCGCCAGAGCTGCTCGTAGCGACCATCGCCGCTCCCCAGCACGACGAAGGCCGGGCCCATCTCGATGAGCGAGTCGGCCACCTGCGCCACGAGGTCGAAGCCCTTCTGGTCCACCAGGCGCGAGACGATGCCGACGAGCGGTCGCGCCAGCGCCTCGTCGGTCACGGGCAGGCCGAACGCCTCGAGCACGGCTCGTTTCGCGAGCGCCTTCCCCGCCAGCGTCTTCGCCGTGAAGGGCATCGGCAGCAACGGATCGGCGGCCGGATTCCAGACATCGGTGTCAATGCCGTTGAGGATGCCCGTGAGCGCCGCGGCGCGGCGGCGGATGACGCCGTCGAAGCCGGCACCGTATTCGGGCCGCTGGATCTCCCCGGCATAGGTCGGGCTCACGGTGGTGATCGCGTCCGAGAAGTTGACGCCCGCCTTGAGAAAGCTGAGGCGGTCCCAGAACTCGAGGCCGTCCACGGTGAAGAGGTCCCAGCCGAGCCCCAGCCGTGGCAGCCACGCCTTGTCGCTGATGCCTTGATACGCGAGGTTGTGGATCGTGAACACCGTCGGCACCCGGGCGAGCGCCGGATGCCGCGCGAAGTACTGCGCGAGGTAGGCGCCGGTGAGTCCGGCCTGCCAGTCGTGCGCGTGCACCACCTGAATCGGCGTGGCTTCTGCGGCCGCCCACTCGAGCGCGGCGATGGTCAGGAACGCGAAGCGGAGCGGGTTGTCGTCGAAGTCCTGGCCACCGGCGTTGTAGAGCCCGGCGCGGCCAAAAAGCGGCGGGCAGTCCACGAAGAGCACCTGCGCGCCCGGCCCCAGCGGTTCGGCGAAGAGACCGGCGGTGAAGGTGGTGCCGGCCACCGTGGCGCTGACATCCGCGATCCACTGTCCGGCCGCGAGGCCGCGATACCGCGGCGTGACGACCGTCACGTCATGGCCGGCCC
>JAEUQR010000036.1 GCA_016789705.1 Acidobacteriota bacterium | reverse complement strand
CGGGTGTCATGAGCGTGTCGAAGACGATCTCGGTGGCCTGCATTCCCGAGTCGCACACGAGCGATGCGCCGGCGCCTTCGAGCGTCTTGAGGCGCGCGATGAGTGCACCGGTCGGTCCGGTGCCATAGCGCGCGTAGAGCGGCGGCAGTTCCGACCAGCAGCCTTCGGCCGCGAAGAGGAACGCGGCTTTGCCTTCCTGCCAGGCGATGACGCGCGCCGAGCCGAAGAGATCCTGCTGCACGGTCGGTTCGTCCGGATGCAGGTACGGCACGCCGCTCTGTCGCGCGTGCGCGTCGAGTGCGTCGTGGAGCGCGCGCGTCGCCGGAGCCATCGCCGCGAACGGCGGCGGCTCGGCGGGACACGCTGCGGGATCGAGATACGGCGCCAGCGCGCTCATTCGTGCACTCCGAGCGTGAGGGCGGCATGCACGCGGGCCAGACGTGCCACGTCCTGCCGCACCGCATCGATGGTGGCGGCCGTGCCGTCCGAGACGATGTAGCCGAGGTGCACGGTGTCGCCGGTGCCGCGGCTGGCGCGGTTCTGCACCGTGAGGCCGGCGCGGCGCACGAGGCTGTCGATGCGGCGGTCGAGGCCCGGGTGCGGCTCGCCGGTGACCCGCAGATAGTGCCGGCGCGTGGTGGCCGGGCGCCCGTCCACCCCGGCGAGGGCGGCGGCCTGCGGCACGGGCCAGCGCACCGAGTTGTGCTGCGCGAGATCGATGAGGTCGCCCAGCACGGCGGTGGCTGTTGGCAGCGCGCCTGCCCCCTTGCCGAACAGGCTCAGGTCGCCCGACGACTCACACTTCAGGTAGACGGCGTTGTACTCCTCCTCCACCGAAGCGAGCAGATGCCACGCCGGCAGCAACATCGGCTCGACGGCCATGTCGAGGGCGTCGCCCACGCGCGCGGCGCGTGCGATCTGGCGGATGCGGCAGCCCATCGATTCCGCCAGGTCGCAGTCGGCCGGCGTGAGCTCGCGGATGCCGCGCACCGGGAAGCCGTCGGGGCGCACCCATGCGCCGAAGGCCCGGTAGGCGAGGATCGAGAGCTTGGCGGCGGCGTCGAGGCCGTCGAGGTCGGCCGCCGGATCGGCTTCGGCGAAGCCGCGCGCCTGGGCGTCGGCCACCGCTTCGTCGAGCGAGAGTTCCTGTTCGAGGCGCGTCATCACGAAGTTGCTCGTGCCGTTCACGATGCCCGCGAGGCTCTGCACTTCGTCGGCCCGCAGGGCGAGGTGGCGGATGATGGGCAGCGCCGCGGCGGCCGCGGCCTCGCAGTAGAGCGGCGTGGCGGTGCGTTCGGCGAGCACGCCAAGATCCGCGAGTTTCGAGGCGAGAAGCGTCTTGTTGGCCGTGACCACGGGTTTGCCCGCGGCGAGGGCTGCCGTGAGAATCGGCTCCACGGCGGTGCCGCCGGCCACTTCCACCACCACGTCCACATCGGGATCGCTCACGAGTTCGAGCGCGTCGGTCGTGCGCGGAATCCCGTCGGCCAGCGCGGGCCGCGCCTTCGCGAGATCGCGCACGGCGAGCCGCGTGACGCGGAAGCGCACGCCGTAACGATCCGCCAGCGCGCGCTGCTGGCGGTCGATCATCTCGAGCAGGCCGCCGCCCACCGTGCCGCAGCCCACCATACCGATCCGCAACTCGCGCACGGGCTCGATACCCACGCCGTCGAACCGCGGCCGCGGCAGGGCCGCCACCGGGCCGCCGAAGGCGCGGGCGCCGCGGAGCAGATCGGCGAGCTTCTCCTGATCGGCGAGGAAGGCGTCGTGGCCGAACACCGAATCGAGCGTCCAGAGTGACGACTGCGCGCCGGCGGCCTGGAGTTCGCGGTGCAGTTCCACCTGCAGGCCCCACGGGAAGAGCATGTCCCCCGGCACGCCCACGACGATCGTGTCAGCGGTGACGCGTTCGAGCGCCGCCCGCCGCGCCCGCGCGTCCACGCCGATCGAGCCGCGATCGATGGCCTCGCTCAGGAAGAGGAAGGTGCGCACCGGGAAGCGCTCGGCGAAGCGCCGGCCGTGGAAGTCGAGGTAATCGGCCACCGGCGGACGTTCGAGGCCGGGCGTGAAGCTGCCGAAGCGCGTGTCGAGTTCGATGCGGCCGCGATACGTCAGCATGCCGAGCTGGCGGGCGCGGATCATCCCGGTGGTGACGTCGCCGTTCCTGAGCCCGTCGCGCACGAGCTCGCGTTGCAGGTGGCGCGTGGCCGTGCCCCAGCCATCAGGACGCAGGCCGGCCGAGATCGTGATGAGCGTGCGACAGCGATCGGGGTAACGCGTGGCGAAGGCCACACCCACCATGCCGCCCAGGCTCGCGCCCACGAAGGTGACCGGCGACGTGCAGCCGATGCCGTCGAGCCACGCCGCCACGAGGTCCGCGAGCCCGAGCACCGAGAGGCCCGCGCTGGCCGTCTCGAAGCCCTGCCACGTCGAGCCGTTGCCGGGCCAGCACGGACACACCACCGTCGTCGTCGAGATGTCGATGAGGTCGGGCGCAAAGAGCGCCGGCCACCACGGCTCGGTACCGCCCGCGTCGTCGGCACGGCCATCACCGAGAGGAAAGGGTGAGGCGGTGATGCCGCCCACCACGACCGTGACGGGCGCCGTGCCGAGCGGCGGCCCGTAGGCCCAGCCCGCCAGCGAGACATCGGTGAGCGGATGCCCCTCGATCGTCATCGTGGCGCGCGTCACTTCGTGCCGCCGCGGCGTGGCGGCGGATGTGGCGGACGGCGCGGTCGCGGGTGGTGTGGACATCGGCGAACCCCTCGGGATTAGCCTATATCGCCAAGCAACGTATCTAAATTGGTGGATTTGCAATCTGTCGGGGAACAGGGAACAGGGACCCAGGGCCCAGGGGACGCGATACCGCCGGATCAGCGGGCGACAGCGTCGATGACGGCCTGGCGTTCGGCGGCGCTCAGGGGCGGCGCGGCGCCGGCGGCGGCGTTGTCGGCCATGTTGCGCGGCGAGCCGGTGCCCGGAATCGTGCAGGTCACGGCCGGGTGGGTCAACACGAAGCGCAGGGCGAGCTGCGCCCAGCTCGTGGCGCCTGCCTCGGCCGCCCAGCCCGGCAGCGGCCGGTCGCGCAGGCGGCGCAGCAGACCGCCGCCGCCGAACGGCATGTTCACGAGCACCGCCACACCCTTGTCCTGCGCGAGCGGGAGCAGACGCGCTTCCGCGGCCCGGTCATCGACGGCGTAGTTGATCTGCAGGAAATCCAGGGGCTCGGCGCGGAGCACGGCTTCGACGTCGCGATAGGCGGACGGCGTGTAGTGGGTGATGCCGACGTAGCGGATGCGGCCCTCGTCCTTCGCGCGGCGCAGCGAGGGCAGGTGCGTGCGCCAGTCCACGAGGTTGTGGATCTGCATCAGATCGATGGTGCGCGCGCGCAGCAGGCGGAACGACGTCTCCATCTGCGCGCGGCCCGCCTCGCGGCCCGTGGTCCACACCTTGGTGGCGAGGAATACCCTGGGGCGCGGCGACCGCGCCGCGAGCAGTTCGCCCGTGGTCTCTTCCGCGCGTCCGTACATCGGCGAGCTGTCGATCACGGTGCCGCCGGCGGCGACGAGCGCGTCGAGCACGCCGGGCAACGCTTGGTAGTCCGCGGACCCCGGCGCGACGTCGAAGCCGCGGTAGGTGCCGAGGCCGATGACGGGCAGCGGTTCGCCGGAGGATGGAATGGGGCGCGTGGTCATGCGGGTGGGCGACGAGGGCTGCGCCTGCGCGCCTGCGGCGGCGGCTACGGTGAACGCCGCCCGGGCGAGCAGCGCGCGACGCGAGAAGGAGCCGGCGTGCGGCATGGCACATTGGACGCCGCGCGTGCCCGCGCGGCCGCGCGCGAGGCCCGGGCGGCTCAGCGGTGAAGCGCCACGAAGTCGCCCACGCTCACCGCATCACTCGTCCGTTCGATACGGATGGTGGCCGAATCGGCGCGCACAGCCACGATGATGGCATCGGCAATCGCCTGCACTGGACCGCGATCGCCAAGCGCGCGGCGGAACACCGTGAGCCGCTGGCCGCGTTCGGCGCCGGCGCTCGTGCCGCGGTCGATCACCATGAGCGCGCGCGCCGCGCCCAGGGTCTGGCCGTGTTCACCGAGCACGATGTGCGCCGGGTCGTCGAACTGCGGCGCGCCGAGGCCCCTGGCCGTCATCACCGGCAGCGCGTCGAAGGGCTCCACGGTGTCGCCCGCGAAGAGCTCGCCGCACGTGTAGACCACGACGGCCACCGACGAGAGCGGGCTCACCTCGACGATCTGGATGAGACCGGCCGTCTGTTCGCCGAAGCTGGCGCGGGATTTCGGCATGCCCTTGTCGCCGATGCGGAAGTTGCGCCGCACGACGAGGTTCTGGCCGCTCACGAGGCCGATGTCGGCGCCGACGTCGAGCACGAGCACGTCGCCGTTGCCGTAGAGGCGCCGTGACGGTTCGTCGCGGTGGGCAAGCAGCTTGCCGATCGAGAGCGCGCCATCGTTCGAGCGGCCGGGGCCGCACACCGACGCCAGCACCTCTTTGGGCACCGGCACGATCGTGGGACGCCGCGGCGCTTCGAGCTTCACGGGCGGCACCGGCGGCGGGGGCGGCGGGATGGGGTTCGCGGCGACGACCTGCACGGATTCGGTGAGCTGTGCCACCTGGAGCTGGGCGTCGAGCAGGAAGACGTCGCTCGCGCGGAGGGTGACGCCGTTGCGGGTTTCGGCCGCGAAGCCCGAGAGCGAGAAGGTCACGGCGTAGGCGCCGGGCGCAAGCGGCGGCGTCAGGTACTGGCCCACGCCGTCGGTCACGACACTGACCGGCGCGATGCCGGCCGTGCTGGCCGCGATGGTGACGGTGACACCCGGCAGCGCACCGCCCGACCCGTCGGTCACGCGCCCGGTCAGGGTGGCGCGCTCTTCCTGCGCAGCCACGGGCGACGGCAGGGTCAGCAGCACGGCGGAGGCGACGGCGACGGCGAGGGTGAGGTGCTTCACACTTTGTTTCTCGGCGGCTCGCTACCGCCCCTGTAGCCGCCCGTCACGGCCGGCGGGCCGTTATGTTGAGTCTCCAGTAGTCAAGGGTGAACGGCGGATCCGTGGCCGCCGCGCGGGCCGTCACCTCGTCGATGAACCGTGCGTGCAGGGCCTCGGGCAACCGCGCGAGGTGCGGATGGTAGATCACGGTCGTGACGAAGGCCTTGTAGTCGTCGGCCGAGGCGAGGGTGGTCGGCGCGGCCTCGAGGTGTGCGTCGATGTCCGTGAAGCCGGCACGCGCGAGCCGCCCGGCCGTGTCGTCGGCCGACGCGAACTGCCACACGCCCGTCCAGTCGGCGAAGTACGGCGCGAAGGGCGCCTCGGCCATCACGGTGTCCGCCAGCGCGTGTGCCGCGGCGAGGTTCGGGCCGCCGCCGCACTGCGCGTGCAGGCGTCCGCCGGGGGCGAGCGCGCGGTGGATGTTCGCGAAGAGCGCGGCATGATCCTCGATCCAGTGGAACGTCGCGGTGCTGAAGACGACGTCGGCCCAGCGGGCCATCGGCACGTCGGGCAGCGCCGCCTGCACGAATGACACGCGCTCGCCGAACGTCGGACGCAGGTTCGTGCTCGCCACCATCAGCATGTTCCACGAGCGGTCGAGCGCCACGACGTGCCCGCGCGGCAGGCGTTCGAGGAGCGCGGCGGTGAGGCGTCCACTGCCGCAGCCGGCATCGACCACGCGTTCATCGCCAGCGAGGGCGAGGCGGCCCAGCACTCGCTGTCCCCAGTTCGTCTGTGGCGCCGACACCTGGTGGTACGACGTGGCGTTCCACTCACGCGGCGAGTCGTTCATGGTGTCACCCACGCGTAACAGCACTGGTCGTGCAGCACGCCGTGCTTGAGGAAGCTCTGCCGGCGCAGCCCCTCGTTCACGTAGCCGGCCTTTTCCAGCACCCGCCGCGACCGTGCGTTCGAGGCGATGACGAATGCTTCGAGGCGCGCCACGCCGAAGGCCTCGACCGCGTAGCGTGTCGTGAGCGCCAGGGCCTCGGGGGCGATGCCGCGGCCCCAGCAAGTCTCGCCGAGCCAGTAGCCGATCTCGGCCGTGCGCCGTTCGTTGCCGCGTCCTGGAATCACGCCGGTGCCGCCGCACGCCGCGCCGTCCACCACGATGGCAAGCGCCGTGGGCGGCATGCCGCCGGCGGCGTATTCGATGAAGGCGCGTCCGTCGGAGACCGTGTAGGGGTGCGGGAAGACGTCACGGAGCTGGGCGGCCACGGCCGGGTTGTTGGCGTGGCGCACGAGCGAGGGCAGGTCATCCGGGAGCCAGCGTCTGAGCTGGCACCTGACCCCCTGCAGCGGGAACTCGGGCACGGCGGACATGGCCCATGGTAACGGCCGCGTGCCGCCGCGTTGCGTCATTTCGCCGCACGCGCGCCGGGCGGGCAAGTGCGCGACAATGGCGCCATGCGACCCCGACCGCTCGCGGCCACAGGCCTCGTCGTCTGCACGCTCCTCGGATTGGAGGCCCGGAGCGCGGTGCAGACACTGCCCACGCCGGCCGGCGCCGACAGCGGCATGTATTCGCTCACGACGGCGGCCGACGGCCGCACGTACCTCGTGTGGATCGAGCCCGTGCCTGCCGGCGGGCACGCGCTGAAGTTCTCGCGGCTCGAGGGCACCACCTGGCAGCCGGCCGTGCAGATCGCGCAGGGCGCCAACTGGTTCGTGAACTGGGCCGATCATCCGTCGCTCACGGCCGCGCCCGATGGCCGGCTCTACGTCCACTGGCTCGTGAACACAGGGAAGAAGACCGGGTCCTACGGCTACGGCATCCGTGTGGCCACCTCGACCGACAGGGGCGCGTCGTGGGCGACACAGTTCGAGGAAGGCTTCCAGAACGTCTCCGACTACGCCGGCTTCCTGTCGTTTCTGCCCACGTCGCGCGGAGTGGACGCGGTGTACCTCACGCCGCTCCACCCGGACGACGGGTCGAGTGACGAGCACGAACACGTGAAGACGGTGGGCATCGCGCGCTTCGGCCCCGACGGCAGGGAAGTGTCGCGCCAGATCGTGGACCAGGACGCGTGCTCGTGCTGCAGCACCGATATGGCGGAGACGTCCGAGGGGCCGATCGCGGTCTACCGCGATCACGAGCCCGGCGAAATTCGCGACATCTCGATCGTGCGCCGCGTGAACGGCACGTGGACGGCGCCGGCACCGGTGCACCGCGACGGCTGGACGATCGGCGGTTGCCCCACGAACGGTCCGGCCGTGGCGGCGCGGGGCCGCGACGTGGCGGTGGCATGGTTCACCGCGGCCGGGAACCAGGCGCGCGTGAAGATCGCCTTCTCGAGTGATGCCGGCGCCACCTTCTCGGCCCCCATCGTGATTGACGACGGCACGCCCGTGGGCTGGCCCGACGTGCTGCTGCTCGAAGATGGCCGCGCGCTCGTAAGCTGGCTCGAGAAGACGGCCGACGGCGTGGGCGACATCCGCATGCGGTCGGTCACGCGCGCCGGTCGGCAGGCGGCGCTCACCGTGGCCACCGCGTCGAGCGGACGCGCCACCGGCATTCCGATGATGGCGCGAGTGGGCGCCGACGTGATCGTGGCGTGGCGGCAGGGCACCGTGAAGACCGCGCGTGTCACCGTGCCGCCGGCCGAGGCCACGCGCCGCTAGCGAACGCTCGCGCCACGCCGCGCGACGAAACAGACCAATGCCAGGCACCGCCGTCACCCCCGCGCCCGCCCGCGCCGCACTCGTTGTGCTGCCGTGGCTCGTGCGCCTGCGCTGGGTGTCGGTCGTGGCGCTCGCGCTCGCGGTGCTGGCCGCCGCCACGCTCTGGCGCGTGCACGTGCCCGTCGGTCCGATTGCGACGCTGCTCGCGGCGCTCGCCGCTACCAATGCGGTGCTCGCCTTCCAGTTGCGGTCGCCGGATCCGAGCCGTGGCGTCATCGGCGGGTCGCTGCTGATCGACAGCCTCCTGCTCACCGGCATCCTGTATTTCGTCGGCGGCCCGATGAACCCGTTCAGCACGGTCTACCTGGTCGGTATCACGCTGGCGGCCGTGACGCTCGGGCATCGCTGGGCGGTGGCGCTGGCCGGTGTGTCGGTGGCGCTCTACGCGCTGACGTTCTTCTGGCATCAACCGCTGCACTACACCGACGCCGAATCCGCCGAACACACGCTCACGCTGCACCTCGCCGGCATGTGGGTGGCGCTCTCGGCCGCCGCCGGCCTCATCGCCCACTTCGTCGGCCGCGTCTCCGAAGCGCTGGCGCAGCGTGAAGCGGAGCTCGACGACGCCCGCGCGGCGACGGCGCGCAGCGAGCGCCTGGCGGCGTTGCTCTCGCTCGGCGCCGGCGCCGCGCACGAACTCGCCACGCCGCTCAGCACCATCCGCACCGCCTCGGCCGAACTCGAACGCGCCGTGGGCGGGTCGGCCGATCCGGCCTCCGCCGAGTACCTGCGCGTCATCCGCCGCGAGATCGACCGCTGCACCCACGTGCTCGATCAGATGAGCGGCCGGGCGGCGTCGGCCTCGGCCGCCGATGCGGAGATTGCCGTCGCGCGTCTCGTGAACGACGTGCGCGCCCGCGTGGGCGAGGCCCGCGCGCGCCGCCTCGACGTGGCGCTGCCGGCCGTGCCGCGGCCGATTGCGGCGCCGGCCGAGCCGCTGCGCCAGGCCGTCGTGGCGCTCGTGCAGAACGCCTTTGACGCCTCGCCGCCCGGCGAGTCCGTGCTGCTCAAGGTGGAGCAGGGCGCCGGCGTCCGTCTCGAAGTGATCGATCGCGGCCACGGCATGCCGCCCGACACCGCGGCCCGCGCCGGCGAACCGTTCTTCACGACCAAACCGTACGGCGCCGGCCTCGGCCTGGGGCTGTTCCTCGCCCGCGCGTTCGCCGATCAGATGGGCGGCACGCTCACGGTGCAGTCGCACGTCGGCCACGGGACGTCCGTGGTGCTGGAGTTGCCCGCGCGATGAAGGATGTCTCCCGGATCCTGCAGACCGTGCTCGTCGTCGAGGACGACGAGCCGTTCCGGACGATGCTCGTCTCGGCGCTCGAGCGGCGCGGCTACGACGCCCGCGGCGTGGCCGACGGCGCCGCCGCAATCGCCCAGGCGCAGCACGACAGCCCCGAGATGGCCGTCGTCGACCTGCGCCTGCCCGACATGTCGGGGCTGGACGTGGTGCGCGAACTGAAGGCGATCGATCCGGCCACGGCCGTCGTCGTGCTCACCGGCTATGGCAGCATCGCCACCGCGCTCGAGGCGATCCGTCTCGGTGCCGTGCACTACCTCACGAAGCCCACCGACGCCGATCGCGTGCTCGAGGCGTTCGAACACGGGCTGGCGGCGCGTCCGCGTGAGCTCGCCCTCGACACGCCGTCGCTTGCGCGCGTCGAATGGGAGCACATCCAGCGCGTGCTGGCCGATTGCGGCGGCAACATCTCGGAGGCCGCGCGGGCCCTCTCGATGCACCGCCGGTCGCTGCAGCGCAAGCTCGCGAAGTTCCCCGTGCCGCGGT
>JAEUQR010000097.1 GCA_016789705.1 Acidobacteriota bacterium | reverse complement strand
CGCCCAGTTGGCGTAGTTGGTGCCGGAATCCACCCGCGCCAGGTCGTTCATGTCGTAGATCGGGCTCCACAGACCGCCCCCGGTGCCCATGAAGAAGAGCGGACCGGCGGTGCGCGTGCGCAGGAGCGGCTGGAACACGCTGGCCCACTCGAGCAGCTCGACGTTCACGTCCACGCCCACGTCGCGCAGGTACTGGCCGATGGCCTGCACGACGTTGACGTCGTTGAGATAGCGCCCACGGCCCGCCTGCAGCGTGATCGCGAACCGCATCCTGCCGCCCACACGCGGCCAGCCGGCCTCGTCGAGCAGGCGTTCGGCGGTGGCCGGCTCGAAGGGATAGGGCGTGAGCATCTTGTTGGCATTCACGGCGTTCACGAGCCCGGTGGCGCGCTGGCACTCGACCTGCAGTAACTGGCGGCAGATCGTCGGCACGTCCACGGCGTACTGCAGGGCGCGGCGCACCTTCGCGTCGCGGATGGCCCGGCCGCCGGCCGTCGTGGCGAACTGCTCGGCCTGGTTGAAGCCGACGAACATGCGGCGCGTGCTCGTGACCGACTGCACGGCGGCGACGTTCGAGGCGTTGATGGCGGCGATCTGGTCTGGCGCCACGTTGGCGATGATGTCGACGTTCCCGGCCATCAGTTCAGCGGCGCGCGTCGAGGCCTCGGGGATGATTCGCCAGACGATACGGTCGTAGGCGACCGCCGCCTCCCCCACCTTCTCGAGCACGATCTCGGAGCCGCGCGACCACGACACGAGCCGGTACGGCCCGGAGCCGATGGGCGACGTCGCCGCCTGGTCGAGGCTCATCTTCTCGTAGCTGTCCTTGCAGTGGATGCTGATCTCGGTCAGCAGGCCGAAGGCGATCGGGTTCTTCCTGGCGATCGTGATCCGCACGTGCTGCGGGTCGAGCGCCTCGGCGCCGCGGAAGCCGATCGAGCTGAAGACGAACCCGGGCGCGTTGCCGGTGAACTTGTTCGCCGGGTCGGCGATGCGGGTGAACGAGTAGGCGACGTCCTCCGCCGTCAGCGCCTCGCCGTCGTGGCAGGTGAGCCCGTCGCGCAACGTGTAGGTGTAGGCCAGCCCATCCTCGGAGACCGTCATCTCGCGCGCCAGATTGGGCACGTGTTTTCCGTCGGCATCCAGCGTGAACAGCGACGCGAAGATGTGGTGCGCGATGTTCATGTTGTCGCGGCTCGAGATGTTGGCCGGCTCGAACGTCGCGATGTCGGCGCTCAGGCCGACCACGATCGTCCGGGCCGTGCCGCCCGCCGGCGATCCGCCGCGCGTCATCATCACGACCGCACCGATGAGGGCCAGGCCGGCCGCGAGGGCCGCGAGATAGCGGAGTTTCATGAGGGGCTCGTCCTTTGCAGTCCTGGGCTTCTGGGATCGACGGCGCGGCCGGTCATCGACGATTCGATGCAGGCCGCGACCATCCGCAGGGAACGCACGTGATCGGCGCCGGGGCACGCCAGCGCGGCCCCGTCACGCACGTGGGCGACGAAGTCGTCGAGGAGCGCCGCCGCGTCGTCGACCCACGGCTCGTTCGGCGGCAACGTGACGGGCGTCAGGACCGCGTCATCGCGATGGGCATACCCGAGCGCGCCGAACATGTCGGCCTGTATGACGACGCCGCGCCGCGTCTCGGTGCGCCAGTTGAAGGTCATCGGCTGCCAGTTGCCGGCCCACGTCCCCTGGTAGGTCACTTCGAGGCCACCGCTGAACGTGATGAGGGCCGAGACGTTGGCGTCGCCACGATACATCGACCACGACGGGTTGAACGTGCGGGCCGAGACGGCGACCGGCTCGGCGTCGTAGACGAATCGCATCAGGTCGAAGTGATGGATCGACTGCTCCCAGAGCATCGGCTGATCCATCGTGAGCGGGTACTTGTTCAGGTGCGGCTGATGGCCGTCGCGCCAGCGTTCGTAGGTGAAGTGCGCGAACTCGGCCCGGCCCATGCGATCGGCCGCGAGCAGCGCCTTGAGGGCACGGGTCACGGCGAGGTAGCGGAAGTTCAAGCCGACGGTCAGCGCCACGCCGGCCCGCTCGGCGGCCGCCACGTGCGCCTCGGCCGCCTCGACGCTGTCGGCGAGCGGCTTCTCGGCCAGGATGGCGAGTCTGGCGGCGCAGGCCGCGGCGATCTGCGCGCCGCGCCCGCCCGGCGGCGTGCTCAGGATGACGGCATCGGCGGCCACGCGCGCCGTGACTTCGGCGAGCGTCTCGCCGCCGACGGCCCCGGGCGTCTCGGCGACGGCCGCGGCGACCACGTCGGGCCGGGTGTCGACGAGCCCGACGATGGCGCAGTCGGGGCGCGCGCCGATGACACGCCGCCAGATGCGGGCGCGGGCGCCCAGTCCGACGAGGATGACGCGCACGGGCGTCATGCCGCGACCTCGGTCGCCACGAGCTGCGCCAGCGCCACGTCGGGCGACGTCCACCGCAGTCCGAGAGGCGTCAGGTCCGACGCGCGCATCGGCGCCTTCGCCGGCCCGATGGCCGGCCCGGTCGCGCACACCGCACCACGGACGTGCGCCGCAATCAGCGCGGCCATAGCGCTGTCGGACCGCGTGAACGGGCTGCAGAGGTGCACGACCCGCCCGGCAGGCGGATGCGCGACGAGCCGCGCCAGCGCCGGTGCCAGGTCGGGCGTGAACGTCCAGTCGCGCCGCGGGTCATCCGCCGGCACGAGGAGCGGCTGCCCGTGGCGCGCCGCCGCCAGCCAGCGCGCCACCGCCGATGGACGCGCCCGCGTGGGCCGCGCCGCCTCGTGCGGGCCGTAGAGGTAACCGAGGCGGACGACGTGCGCAGCCAAGACGCCGTCGAGCGCCGCCACGGTGAGCAGTTCCCCGGCCCGCTTGGCCGCGGCATAAGGCGACGTGCCCGTGGGCACGTCGGCGTCGGTCAGCACGTCTCCGCCGTCACCCGCGGCGAAGACGCCGCTCGAACTGAGGAACACGAACGCCGCCGGGCGCGTGCGGGCTGCGTACTCGAGCATGGCGACGAGCGGCCGCACATTGGCCGCGACATGCGCCGCCGGCGTCCAGCCGAGGTCGGCGGCGGCGGTCGTCACGGCCGCGGCGTGGACCACGAGCGTCGCCGGCGGCAGGTCAGGCGGCGCGGTGTCGCCGAGCGCTGCCGTGACGAGGGCGCAGCCGCGCAGGCGTTCGCGCGTCGCCGCATCGAAGTCGGGGTCGAGCGCGGTCACGCGCCAGCCGAGCGCCGCGAACCCTTCGGCGAGCGCGCTGCCGACGAAGCCGCCGGCGCCGGTCACGAGCACGGAGGCGGGCGCGCTCACGCGTCCTGCTCCGCCACGGCAGCCGGATCGAAACTGGCGAGCGCGTGCGTGTGTTCGCCGATGAGCCGTTCGGCCAGCGCGCCGTCGCGCGCCGCGAGCGCGCGCACGATCGGCGGATGATTGGCGGCGATGTCGACGAGGTTGACGTCGCGGTCGTTGCGCAGCGACATGATCTGATGGATGCGCAGATAGAGGCCGGCCCAGAGCTGCATCAGGAGCGCATGGCCCGACAGGGCGATGAGCATCCGGTGGAACGTCTCGTCGGCGGCCACGAGCGCCTCGCGGTCGCCGGCCGCGGCGGCCTCCGCCATCGCCTGGCACGGCTGCCAGAGGGTCTCGACTGCGGTGCCCTGCGCGAGGATGCGGCGCGCGGCCGTGACCTCGAACACCGTGCGCATCTCGCAGGTCTCGACGACCTCGCGAATGGTGAGCGGCTTGACGCGCTTGCCCTTGTAGGCGGCGGTTTCGACCAGACCGTCGTTCTCGAGAATCTGCACCGCCTCGCGGATCGGCGCGCGGCTGACGTTCAGCTGCTCGGCGAGCGCTGTTTCGACGAGCACGGCCCCGGGACGCAGGCGGCCGGTCACGATGGCGCGCCTGAGCTGGTCGGCAATCTGCACCTTGAGCGGCGTCTGCTCGATGGGCGCAAGCGACGACACGGCGGCGCTCGCCGCCCCGGCGTGTCCGATCACGTGGTCAGCCATGCGCGCCTCCCGCAGCCCCGGCCGCGGCCGGCGCCACGACATGTACCGGTGGAATGGCGGCGAAGACATCGTCATCGGAGGCGCCGCGCCACATCATCACCCCGAAGCTCGCCTCGCGGTCGAGCGCCGTCATGCCGGCATGCCAGACGCCCGCGCGATAGACGACGCCGAGCGTCGGCGGTAGCAGGAACGCCAGCGCCGAGACCGGGTCGGGCGCGCCGGCTGCATCGGCCGCCATCACGGTCACTACGTAGCGACTCACGTCGAGCGGCAGGAAGACTTGCGGGGCGTGGGGGTGGCGCTCGACGCGGTCGATCGTCAGCGGCAGCGAGGACGCCGCCACGCGGTTGGTGTGGAATTGCGGCGCCAGCCCGGGCACGGCTGCGAGCCAATCGCTGTACATCCGCCGCACCCCGACACGCTCGGGCGCGTCGATGAACGCGCCGAACGGCGCGAAGAGGCCGGCATCCGGCGCCCGCAGCGGCACCCTCACCGCGTGCCTCCCGGTGGCGGCACGTGCACCCGCCAGTGTGCGGCGATGTCGCTGCGGCGGCACAGCCACGCGCCGGGCCGGCCCTTGATGTGATCGAGGAACGCGCGCACGCCGCCGATGCGGCCCGGCTGGCCCGCGATGCGCGCGTGCAGCCCCACCGACATCATGCGCGGCTGATGCCGCGCGTCGGCCAGCAGTTCCTCGAAGCTGTCGATCAGGAACTCGCCGAAAGCGCGGCCGGTCACGAGCGGGCCGCCCACGAGCTTGGCGTCGTTGGTGGCGAGCGAGTACGGGATGACGAGGTGCGCGCGGCGGTCCACGGTCACCCAGTACGGCAGTTCGTCGTTGTAAGCGTCACTGTCGTAGTGGAAGCCGCCGTGTTCGACGAGCAGCCGGCGCGTATTCGGCGAGGGCGCGTAGCGGCAGTACCAGCCCTCGGGCGCGCGGCCGATGAGGCGTGAGAGGCTCTCGTGCGCGCGGGCGATATGCTGCCGCTCGGTGGCCTCGTCGAGCAGGTACTGCTCGACCCAGCGCCAGCCGTGGCACACCACGTCCCAGTCAGTAGCGGCAATCGCGCGCGCCGCCGCCGGATTGCGCTCGAGCGCGAGCGCGGCGGCGAACACCGTGAGAGGCAGCCCGCGATCGCGGAACAGCCGGTACAGCCGCCAGAAGCCGACGCGGCTGCCGTACTCGAACATGCTCTCGGCGCCCAGATCGCGCATTCCCTGGGGCACGCGCGCCTGCGCCACCTCGGTGAGCGTCGGGTCGGAGCGGCCGTCGCCGTCTTCGATCGAGTACTCCGAGCCCTCTTCGTAGTTGAGGACGACGTTCACGGCGAGGCGGGCCCCGCCCGGCCAGGAGACATCGGGCGGCGTCTCGCCGTAACCCACGAAATCGCGCGCCGTTGTCACGTCGTTCGTCACCGCGGGCCTAGTCCCGCGTCCCTTCCACTTTGCAGAAGAAGCAGCACCACTCGCCCGTCGTCACGTTCGGCAGCGCGCGGAGCCCGAAGATCATGCCGTCGGCCGGCGCCACGAGCTCCGCCAGCGTGTCGCCGAAGATGTTGGTGATGCGGGCGATGGCGTCGCCCTTCTTCATCAGGGTGAGGAAGCCGACGCCGGGCGCCGGCAGGAACAGGCCCGACGCCGCCGCGAGCAGCGCTTCCTGCTGACCCTTGTAGCGCGGCGACGGGTAGGCCGCGGCGCCCGGATACATCCTGTAGTGCCGCAGGATGTTCAGGATCGAGTTCGCGAGCTCGCGGCCCACGCGCGCGAACTCCGTGGGTGACGTGGCCGAGCGGCCGCCGAGCTCCACCGTGATCCCCACCTTGCCCGAGTCCTTCATGTGGGCCATCGGGCTGCCCTTCGGATTGAACGACGACATGATGCAGCCCCAGCCGGGCCCCATCGCCGTCGCCAGCTCCACCGACGCCGGCGACTCGTCGACGAAAATCGCCTTGTCGAGGAACGAGTGCGCGCCGCCCGAGTGGATCGAGATCTCGAAGTCGGCGTTCGCCACCATCGCCGCGGCGTGCGCCGCCGCCATGCGTTCGGTGAGGTAGCCGTTCGCCCGCCCCGGGTAGATGCGGTTCATGTCGTAGCTGAAGGTATCGAGCGGGTTGCCGCGCTGCGCCGCTTCGAACGCCGGCACGTTCATCACCGGCACGAGCACGACGGTGCCCGAGAGCTGCGCCGGGTCGATCTCGCGCATCGCGATCTGGCAGGCCAGCGGCCCTTCGGGCTCGTCACCATGGATGGCGCCATCCACCCAGAAGCAGGGACCGCCCTGGGCGCCGTTGATGACGACGACGGGAATCTCGAGCGGCGTGCCGCCGGCGAGGGTCGTGACGGGAATCGCGCCCCGGACGATCGTGCCGGGGGCGGCAGTGGCAGTGCCGACGGTGACGGTTCTGGCAGCGGACATCATCAGATCCCCTGGAATTCCTGATACTTCTTGAGCTGTTCGGGCGTGTAGACCTGCATGAACTCGATCTCGATGCCGCCGGCCTCGTTGTCGAGGAACGCGACCCAGCCTTCCGGGTGCGGGTGCGAGCCGAACTTCTGGCACGCCTGGCAGATCCGCAGCGACGCGCCCTGCGCCTGCGCATGCGCGAGCGCCGCGTCGATGTCGTCCACTTCGTAGCAGATGTGATGCAGGCCTTCGGCGCCACGCTGGTTGATCCACGTGGCGAAGCGGCCATCGGGCTGCAGCGATTCGCAGAGCTGGTACTCGATGCCGCCCAGATTGAAGAGCGCCACGCGGTTCTGCGACTTCGGATACACCTTCAGCTCGGTCGTCGCCGGCACGTGCAGGAAGCGGGCGTAGGCGGCGAGCGCCGCCGCGGCATCACGCACGGCAAAGGCCATGTGCTTGATGCTCTTCACGTTCGGATTGTCGGACTTCATGCCTTCCCCCGAATCGAGGCCACGACGCCCGCCATGCGCGCGCAGGCCTCGCGGATCTTCGCCACCGGCTGCGTGAGCGACAGGCGCACGAAGTCGTCGGTGTAGTCGCCGTAGACCACACCCGGGAACACCAGCACCTGGCCCTCGCGCAGCAGCTTCTCGCAGAACGCGGTCGCGCCCAGGCCCACGCTCGACACGTTGGCGTAGACGAAGAAGGCGCCCTGTGGATCGGCGTACGGAATCCCCATCGACGCCAGGCCTTCGCAGAGGGCCGCGCGCCGCTCGTCGTAGGTGCGGCGCATGTCCTCCACGCAGTCCTGTGGGCCGGTGAGTGCGGCGAGCGCGGCGTGCTGGCTGACCGCCGCCGTCGAAATCGCCAGGCCGTTGTGAATGGCGTTCAGCGCGGGCACCAGATCCGGCGGCGCGGCGAAATAGCCGATGCGCCAGCCTGTCATGGCGTAGGTCTTCGAGAACCCCGAAATGGTGATGGTGCGTTCGGCCATGCCCGGCAGTGACGCCACGGGCTGCACCAGCGCCCCACCGTAGGTCAGCTGCGCGTAGATCTCATCCGAGATGACGAGCAGATCGTGACGGCGCGCCACCTCCGCAATCCGCGCCACTTCCTCGGGCGGCGTCACCGTCCCCGTGGGGTTACTCGGATTCACGACGACGACGATCTTCGTCTTCGGCGTGATGTGCGCTTCGACCATCTCGGCCGTCAGCGTGAAGTTCGTCGCCATGGTCGTGCGGATGTCGACCACCCGCCCGCCGGCCAGCTCCGCCGCCTGGTGATACGGGTGATAGCCCGGACAGGCCGCCACCATCTCGTCGCCCGGATCGAGCAGGCCGAGCGCCACGGTGAAGAGCGCCTGCTGCGCCCCGGGCGTCACGACGATCTGCTCGGGCGTGTAGCTGGCGCCGCCGCGCGCCAGGATGTCTTTCACGATCGCCTGCCGCAGCGGCAGGATGCCCTGCGCGTGCGTGTAGTGCGTGGCACCCTTCGCCAGCGCCTCCTGCCCCGCCTGCACGATGTGCGCCGGCGTGTCGAAGTCCGGATCGCCGCGGCCCATGCGGATGACGTCCGTGAGGCTGTCGGCGATGTCCTGCAGCCGGGTGTTGACGCGGGCGTCCTTGAGCGCCGCGCGATGCGCGAGACGAGTGGTGAGCATCGGCCTCAGAGTCCGTAGATGGTCGAGTACTTGCTGGTCAGGTGCGCGATGTAGGGGGCCGGGTCGAGCGTGCGGCCGGTGGCCCGCACGAGCAGCTCGTTCCGGGTGTAGCGGCGGCCGTGCTGGTGCACGTGCTCCGTCATCCACTCGCGCAGCGGCGTGTAGTTGGCGGCGGCGAGACCGGCGGCGACCCGGGTGTCTTTCACGGCGGTCTTGAAGAGCTGCCCGGCCATGACGTTCCCGATCGTGTAGTTGCAGAAGGTGCCGATCTGCCCCGACGACCAGTGCACGTCCTGCAGCACACCGAGGCGGTCGTTCGGCACGTCGAGGCCGAGGTACTCCTTGATCTTGGCGTTCCACGCCGCCGGCAGGTCCGTCACCTTCAGGCTGCCGTCGATGAGCGCGGCCTCGATATCGACGCGCAGCATGATGTGGAAGTCGTACGTCAGCTCGTCGGCTTCGACGCGGATGAGCCCGGGCGCCACGCGGTTCACGCCGCGCCAGAACGTCTCGGCATCGACATCGGCGAGCTGCTCCGGGAAGGCGGCCCGCGCTTCCGGGAAGTTCAGCTCCCAGAACTCGCGGCTGCGGCCGACGTGGTTCTCGAAGAGCCGCGACTGGCTCTCGTGCGCGCCGAAACTCACACCGCTCACGGCGTAGAGCCCGACGAGGTCGGTCGCGAGCGGCGTGCGCACGAAGGCCGGGTCGGCGTACTGCTCGTAGAGCGCGTGGCCGGCTTCGTGCAGCGAGCCGAACAGGCTCGACGGCATCCAGTACTCGTTGATGCGCGTCGTGATGCGGACGTCGTTGCGCGTGAACGACACCTCGAAGGGATGCACGGTGGTGTCGAGGCGGCCGCGGTTGAGGTCGTAGCCGATCTTCGTCGCCATCGACAGACCGAAGGCGAGCTGGGCGTCCTTCGGATAGGCGCGCTGCAGGAAGTCGATGCGCGGCGCCGGCCGGGCGCCGATGGCGCGCACGAGCGGCAGCATCGCGGCGCGCAGCGTGGCGAAGAGCGGCTGCAGCGAAGCCACGGTTTCCCCAGGCTCGAAGCGGTACATCAGCGCATCGTAGGGGTGCGCCTCGTAGCCGATGCACTCGGCCATTTCGCGATTGAGCGCCACGGTCGCTTCGAGCGTCGGCACGAAGGCGGCGAAGTTGCTCTCGGCGCGCGCGTGCGCCCAGACTTCGTGGCCGATGGCGCCGAGCTCCGCGCGTTTGGCCACGAGCGCGCCGGGAATCCGCAGGTGGTAGTCGATGGCCTGGCGCGCCTGCACGCACTGTGCGCGTTCCACGGCATCGGCCGGCAGGTGCGCGACTTCGGCCTCGGCCTGGTCGAGCAGGCGCCGGGTGTCGTCCGACACCAGCAGGTCACGGGCCATCACCGTGAGCGTGGCCTCCTGCTTGGCGCGGGTCTCGGCGCCGCCTGGCGGCATCATCGTGCGGGCGTCCCAGGCCAGGATCTGCTTGGCGTTGATCAGGTCGTTGACCTGACCGATGCGGTCGAGAAATGCGGCGTAGCCCATCGTCTGCGAGACCTGCTCCCCGGCTGCCGCACGATTCGAGACGGCAGCAGTTGCCGCACACTGTATATTGTCGACCGGCGACACGCCAATCCGGCTTTCTGAAGGCCGGACGGAAGAGGACGTATGGACGACGGCCTGAAGTGGAACACCAGCGAGCTGGTCGAGATGGCCGTGGCCGGCCAGGTGAGCCAGCCGGCCATCCGGCAGGGCGCGTACCTGCACTGGCCCGACGGCCGGGCCACGACGCTGCCCGGGATGTACGGCATCGTCTACAACGCCCGCGTCGGCGACCGGGCGTTCGGCTGGGCCGGCGACCACGTCGAGCCCGGCGTCTCGATCGCACACGCCGACGAACGCGCCGACTACGCGCTCCACTACCTGACCTGCATCGGCAATGAGGCCGAGGTCACGAGCGGCCTGGCACGGGGCGCCCGCGGCATCGTGACCGGCGAACACGCCCGGCTGCTCGTGGACTTCCCGCCAGACGTCCTCGAGCGCATGACCATCGGCGACACCATCCAGATCCGGGCGAAAGGCCGCGGCCTGAAGCTCGAAGGCCATCCCGCGCTCGAGTTCAAGAAGACGAGCCCGGCGCTCGCGGAGGCCTTTGGCCTGCGCGTCGAGGGCGGCCGTGTCATCTGCCCGGTCGCCATGGAACTGCCGCCGCGCATCATGGGCTCTGGCGCGGAACTCAACGCCGAGTTCGTCGATCAGGATCTGATGTCTGGCGACCGCGCGCTCATGGCCGAACTCGGCATCGACCAGATGCGGCTCGGCGACCTCATCGCCATCCGCGACGTCGACCACCGCTTCGGCCGCTCGTATCGACCCGGCTGGGTGGCCATCTGCCTCTGCATCCACGGCGATTCGGTGCTCACGGGCCACGGCCCCGGCATCCTCACCCTCATCACCGGACCGGCCGAGGCGCTGGACTTCACGATCGACCCGGCCGCCAATATCGCCACCACGCTCGCCATCCGGAAGACGTCATGACCGCCCACACGATTGCCACCAATCGCGCCGATCTCATCGCCGTGTCCGTGGCCGGCGCCGTCGCGCACCCGAGCCTGCCGGCGCTGCCGGCCGAACCGTACCGGCTCGCCGCCGACGGCACGGCATTCCTGCTGCCGGCATGGGGCGGCCTCGTCTACAACGTGTCGGTCGGCGACCGCGCCTTCGGCTGGGCCGCCGACTGCATCCACCCGGGCGTGAGCATCCGGCACGCGGAGGACACGAAGAACCGCGGCCTCATCACCTATGCGTGTGTCGGCAATCGCGCCACGGTGATGACCGGCCAGGCGGCCGGCACGCGCGGCGTGGTCACGGGCAAGTCGGGCCGGTTCTCCGAACAGCTCATCGTGCATCTGCCGAAGGCGGCCCGCGCGACCATGGCGGTGGGCGATCAGATCGTGGTGCGCGCGGAGGGGGTGGGCATGACGTTCACCGCGCACCCGGCCATCGCGCTCCGCAGCCTGTCACCCGACCTGCTCGGCGTGCTGCCGGCGCGGGAAGACAACGGGCGCGTGCTCATCGGCGTGACCGCGCGGATCCCCGCGCACCTCGTGGGCGCGGGACTGGGGCTCACGTCCGAGGGCGGCAGCGTGCACATGCAATCCACCGATCGCGCGCTGCTCGCGGAGCTCGGTCTCGACCGCCTGCGTCTGGGCGACATCGTCGCCCTCGACGACACCGACAGCCGCTTCAATCACGGCTACCTGCGCGGCGCCCGCGCGATCGGCGTCGTCTGCAGCACGGACGGTCCACGCGCCGGCTACGGTCCGGGCATCACCGTGCTGCTCACGGCACCGGCCGGCGAACTCGGGAGCTTCGACGAGTCCGGCGCCAACCTCGCCGACCTGCTCGCCCTGGAGCCCTGATGTCCACGACCATTGCGATGACCGCGGTCACGCGCGACAGTCTCGAAACCTTCACGATCGCCGTCTTCCGCGCCCTCGGCCTCACTGACGAGGACGCCGCCATCTTCGGCCGCGCGCTCGTCTTCTCCGAACTGCGCTTCCATCCCGGCCACGGCCAGGGCGTGCGGCGCCTGCGCCGCTACCAGGAGCGGCTGCGCGACAAGCAGGTCGACCCGCGCGCGCCGTGGGAGGTCGTCAAGGAAAGCCCCGCGCTCGCGCTCGTCGACGCGCACAACGGCATCGGCACCGTGGCCGCCGCGCGGGCGATGAGGCTCGCCATCGAGAAAGCCAAGGTGTGCGGCATCGGCCAGGTGGTCGTGCGCAACTCCACCCACTTCGGATCGAGCGCCGTGCACGCGTGCCAGGCGTCCGACGCCGGCTGCCTCGGCATCGCCTTCACCAACGCCGGCCCCGAGATGGCGCCGTGGGGCGCACGTGAAGGCGCCGTCGGCACGAACCCGTGGGGCATCGCCGCGCCCACCGGTCTGGGCTTCCCCGCCGTGCTCGACATCGCGCTCACGACCGCCGGCAAGGGCATGATGCAGTGGCATGCCCGCGAGGGACGGCCGATGCCGCGCGACTGGGCGCTCACGCCCGATGGCCACGAGACCGACGACCCGAACGCGGCGATGGCCGGCGCGCTGCTCGGCATCGGCACCTACAAGGGCTACGGCCTCGCGTTCATGACCGACGTGCTCACCGGCGTCATCGGCGGCGGCGGCTACGGCCTCACCCCCTACGCCGACCCGGCGAAGCTCGACGTGAGCCACACGCTCACCGCCATCGATATCGCGTGGTTCATGCCGCTCGACGAGTTCACGCGCCGCATGGACGACTTCGCGCGCATGGTGAAGTCGCGGGCGCGGCGTCCCGGCGTCGACGAAGTGCTGATTCCCGGCGAACAGGAGGCGCGCCGCGTGGCGACGAAACTCGCCGTCGGCGTGCCGCTCGACAACGGCGTGCTCGTGGACCTCACGGCACTCGGCCAGGAACTGGGCGTGCGGGAGACGCTGAGTGTCGTCGGGCCGTGGCGCGAGGCGCGTCTGTGACAGCGCCGGCGCTGGCGCCGCTCGCTCCGGCGTTCCGCGCCACGGTGCGCGATCGCCTGCGGGCACGGGCCGCCGCGGCCGGCCTCGACGGGCTGCTCGTGCTCGCGCCGGGCAACGTGACCTACGCCACCGGCTGGCACTTCTCCGTGAACGAGCGGCCGATGGGGCTGTGGCTGCCGGTCGAGGGCGATGCGCAGCTGCTCGTGCCGCAGCTCGAACTCGAAAACGCGCTCGATGTGCCGGGCGTGAGGGTCACGACCTACGACGAGTTCCCGGGCGAGGTGCCGCCCGTGCTCTGGATGATCGGCGAGACCGGCGCGCGACGTCTCGGCATCGATGCGCTGGAGGGGCGTCTCGTGGACAACGCGCGGGCGCGGCTCGCGCATCTGGACCTTGCGGACTACGTGCGCCACGAACGCGTCGTGAAACACGACGCCGAACGCGCCCTCATCCGCGAAGCGGCCCGCTTCGCCGATCGCGTGCTCGAACGCCTGCTCGCCGCCGGCGCCGACATCATCCACCAGGGCGGCACGGAACTGGATCTCATGGCCGACGCCACCGGTCACGCACGCGCGGCGCTGATGGCCACGCACGGCCCGGCGTTCCAGGGCACGAAGGTCGGCATCACGGCCTCGGTGCACTCGGGGCCGCGCGCGGCCCTGCCGCACGGCGCGGTGCAGGCCCGGCAGCCGCGTCCCGGCGAGCCCGTGATTGCCGGCATCGGCTGCAGCCTTGGCGGCTATCACGCTGAAAGCGGCGCCACGTTCGTGTGCGGCACGCCCACGACGAAACAGCGGCTCGTCATGCGGGCGATGGACGAGGCGACCTGCGCGACCATCGACGCCCTCGCCCGCGGACTCCCCTGCGCCGAGGTCAACACCGCGGCGCTCGCGCCGATCCGTGCGGCCGGCCTCGGCGACACGATCCGCCACCGCATCGGTCATGGCATGGGCGTCGAGGGCCACGAAGCGCCGTGGCTCGCACCCGGCGACACGACACCGGCAGCGCCCGGCATGGTCTTCTCGTGCGAGCCCGGCATCTATCGCCCGGGCCACGACGGCTGGCGTACCATCGAGACGCTCATCACCGGCAACGGCGCCGTCGAGGTCGCCAGTCGTTTTCAATCCACCCATCCGCCCGAGACGCGGATGCTCTTCCTCTGAGACACGGCGGCGCCATGACCCGACGCGACTTCCTGACAGCAACGGCCGCCTCGGCCCTGGCGGCCACGCCGGCGAGTGCCGCTGTGCGGGGCCCTGCGCAGGCGCAGGCCCGTGGCGCGAACACGACCGGCCCAGCCCGCCTGCAGCTCGTGCGCAACGCCACATCGATCATCCGCTACGGTGGACGCACGCTGCTGCTCGATCCGTTCCTGAGCCCCGCCGGCGCGCTGCCGGCGTTCAATAACACGCCGAATCCACGGCCCAACCCGCTCATCGAGCTGCCGATGCCTGCGGCGCAGGTCGTCGCCGGCGTCGATGCGACGCTGCTCACGCACCTGCACGTCGATCACTGGGATCCGGTGGCGCGTGAGCTGCTGCCGAAAGGCGGCACGCTGTTCGTCCAGCCCACGGACCTCGAGCGCGTCACGACGGCAGGCTTCACCGCGGCGCGAGCGGTCGAGTCGATGGTGACGTGGGACGGCATCACGATCGCGCGCACCGGCGGCCGGCACGGCCACGGCGACATCGGCCAGCGCATGGGCACGGTGTCGGGGTACGTCCTCGCCCGCGAGGGACTGCCGACGATCTACATCGCGGGCGACACCACGTGGTGTCCGGAAGTCGCCGACGCCATCGAGGCCCATGCGCCGGACGTCATCGTGGTGAACGCGGGCGCAGCGCAGTTCCTCGAAGGCGGGCTCATCATCATGGGCCTCGGCGACGTGGTGGAAGTCTGCCGGGCGGCCCCGCGTGCGACCGTAATCGCCGTCCACATGGAGGCGGTGAATCACTGCGTGCTGACACGCGCCGATCTGCGCGAGGGCCTCCGTCGCGCCGGCGTCCGCTCGACCGTGCGCATCCCCCGCGACGGTGAGGACCTGACGCTCTGAACAGCGGCGCGGCCGCCCACCGTTCGACAGCCCACGCTGTTTTCATCGAGAATGCCGCACACGCCGCCCCGAGCCGACGCGCGCCGCGGCGCTATCACGGAGTCCCACCCATGCCCGAACCTGCCGCCTGGCGCTACCAGAAGATCACGAAGCCGATGTTCGACCTGCCGCAGCCGCACCTGGTCTTCACGGGCCGCGTGCTCACGATGGCGGGCCCGGTCATCGAGGACGGCTTCGTCGAAATCGATGCCGGGACGATCGTGGCCGTCGGCGCCCGCGCCGAGATGCCCTCCGACCGCGGCACGGTCATCGCCACCGGCGGCACGATCATGCCGGGGCTCATCAACAGCCACGCGCACCTGAACTGGGACGGCATCCACGACCTGGCGCGGCAGTCGATGGACGACCCGCGGCCGATCTCGGCGTTCAAGGCCGCGGCCAACATGCTGAAGAGCCTGCGCGCCGGCGTCACCCTGGTGCGCGACCTCGGCTTCCACGACATGAACCTGTTCTCGAAACAGGCCATCGAGCAAGGCATCTTCCCGGGGCCGCGGCTCAAGGTGTGCGGCAACGCCATCATTCAGACCGGTGGCCACACGTACTGGGTGTGCCGCGAGGCCAGCGGTGCCGACGAGATGCGGCGCGCCGTGCGCGAGCAGGTGAAGGGCGGCGCCGACCTCATCAAGATCATGGCCTGCCACGACACGCTCGAGTTCACCGACGAGGAACTGTACGCCGTCATCGACGAGGCGCACCGCAACAACCTGCCCATCACGGCGCATGCCACCTACGACGCCTGCATCGAACGGGTGGCGCGATTCGGCGTGGACTGCGTCGAACACGGCGGCTCGATGTCCGACTCCACCGTCGCCCTGCTGCTCGAGAAGAAGATTCCAATCGTCACGACCTTTGCGCCCCTCGTGCAGCAGAGCCAGCCGGCCGTCGCGAAGAAGTTCGGCATTCCCGACTGGAAGGTCGAGGAACGGCAGAAGGCAGTCGCCAATCCCGCCCGCTATGAGGGCCTTGTACGGGCGGCGAAGGCTGGCGTGCCGATCGTGTTCGGCACCGATGCCGGCAGCCCCGCCGTGGAGCACGACGTCATCGCGCCGGAGCTCGCGCACATGGTGAAGGTGGGCGTGTGCGCCGACGCGATGGACGCGCTCGCCTCGATTACGGTCCGCGCCTCGCGGGTCTCGCGCATGGAGCAGGTCATCGGCACGCTCGCGCCCGGCAAGGCCGCGGACCTCATCGTCGTCGACGGCAATCCGGACCAGGATCTCTTCGCGCTCGAACGTGTGCGGATGACCTTCGTGAACGGCAAGAGGATGCACGGATGAGCCTGCTGGCCTCGCGGCTCGCGCCGCGTATCGTCGAGGAAGACGGCGCGTTCCGCACACGCATGCTGGCGCTCGCCGCCGGCATGCCGAACGTGATCGCGCTCGGCCGCGGCGACCCCGACTTTCATACGCCGAGCCACATCGTGGCGGCGGCCAAGGCGGCCATCGACGCCAATCATCATCACTACACGGGACCCACGGGGCTGCCGGCGCTGCGCACGGCGATTGCCGCCGATCTCAAGGCGGCGCACGGGCTCGACTACGGCGCCGACGAGATCGTCGTCACGGCCGGGGCGCAGGAAGGCATCATGCTGACGATGCTGGGCCTCTGCGCGCCCGGCGACGAAGTGCTCATCACGAGCCCGCGCTTCACGACCTACGACACGGCGGTGCGCCTCTGCGGCGGCGTGCCGGTGCCGGTGCCGACCTACGAGAAGGACGACTTCGCGCTCGACGTCGCCGAAATCGAGCGCCGCGTCACCCCGCGCACGCGGATGTTCGTGCTGACCTCGCCGAACAATCCCACCGGCGCCGTCACACCCCCCGCCGCGATCCGCGCCATCGCCGACCTCGCGATCCGTTACGACCTGCTCGTCGTCGCCGACGAGATCTACGCGCGCATGATTTACGCGCCGAACGCGCATCTCTCGATCGCGACGCTGCCGGGCATGCGTGAGCGCACGGTGACGCTGAACGGCTTCTCGAAGACCTACGCGATGACCGGCTGGCGCGTCGGGTATCTCGCGGCCCCCGGCGACTTCGTGGCGCAGGTGACCGAGCCGCGCCACACGCTCTCGATCAACACCTGCACCATCAGCCAGTACGCCGCGCTCGCGGCGCTCACCGGCCCACAGGAGCCGGTTCAGCAGATGCTCGCCGACTATGCCGAACGGCGCGCGTGGCTGATGCCGGCGCTGACCGCGGCCGGCTTCACCTACGGCCACCCGGGCGGCGCCTTCTACATCTACACGAACATCTCGTCGTCGGGCCTGCCCGCCCCAGAGTTCTGCGAGCGGCTGCTGCGCGAGACCGGGGTGATGGTGTTTCCGGGCACGATGTTCGGCGACACCAGCACCGACTACATCCGCATCAGTTACCTGCAGCCGCTGCCGCTCATCCGCGAGGCGATGGCCCGGATCGCAGAATTCGCCCATGGTGCATAGTGGGGTCAGCCCCCATTCGCGCCAGGGCCAGAATAGGGTCTGACCCCAGTATGCAGAGATTCGTCGGTATCCAGATCAGCCCCATCAGCTTCGTCGACGAAGGCGTCGAGACCGTGCTCGACACGTTGCAGCACCGCGTCGGCGTGAACGTGCTGATGCTCGGAACGGTGAGCTGGCTGGGGCTCAAGAGCGGACGCTCCATCAGCCACGCGCTCGACGGCTGGCCCGACCACGGTGTGCCCGCGCCGTATCAGATGCGCGGCGGCGCCTACTTCGACCCCGACCCGCGCTACTACCGCGACACCTTCATGGCCGACTACCGGAGTCGCGACCCCGAGTTCGCGGGGAAGGACATCCTGCAGATGGTCGTGCCGGCCGCGCACGCCCGCGGTATGCAGGTCTACATCGAGCTGATGGAGCCCTTCTTCAAGTACGCGGGCCACGGCTCGGCCGCCGCCGTCGAGATTCCCACGCTGGCGCAGGCGATGGAGATCGACCTCCTCGGCCGCTTCGGCAGCGAGCCGTCGACGTCGCATCCGGGGTATCGCACCTGGATTCACTCGATGATTGAGGACCAGGTGCGCAACCACGCCATCGACGGCGTGATGTGGTGCAACGAGCGGAACTCGCCGCTCGACACGCTGATTCAGGGCGGCGCGCCCGGCGACTTCTCGCCGGCGGCACGGCGCGAGGCGCAGGACCGCGGCGTGAACGTCGAGGCCTGCCGCCAGGCCCTGCTGCGCCTGTACGACTTCATGCAGGAAGCCGCCGCCGGCAAGTCGTTCGTCGACGGCACGCTCATCACCTTCCTGCGCACGCTGCTCGACAATCCCGAAGTGCTGGTCTGGGAGAAGTTCTGGCTCGAGCGCAACAAGGACCTCGACCGCGAACTCTGCGGGCTCGTGAAGTGGTGCAAGCCCACGCTGCCCTTTGGCCTGAACGTGTGGAACCGCAACCACTTCAACCTGCTGCGCCGCGCCCAGTGGCCGTGGGCGGAGCAGACGCGGTACGCCGACTTCGTGAAGCCGATCACCTACCAGCACCAGGCCGGCGAGGTCTGGACGAAGGAGCTCGGCTTCCTGCGCAAGACCGTGCTGCGCGACTTCACGCCCGACGAGGCCACGACGGCGCTCTTCCGCGTGCTCGGCCTGCACGAAGCCCCGTTCGCGCAGCTTGTCGCCGCCGGCATGGATCCCGACACCTACGTGCACGGGCAGTGCGTGGAGGCGGTGAAGGGCGTCGAGGGACGCGCGAAGGTCTACATGGGGATCGGCGTGGACGCGCCGCGCACGCGCCCCGACACGGCGCGCTGCTCGACCGACATCGTGCGCCGGTCGGTGCTCGCCACCTACCGCGCCGGCGGCGACGGCGTGGTGCTGGCGCCGAACTACGCCTCCATGCACCTCACGCACCTCGACGGCGTGGCCCAGGCCCTCGACGAACTCGGCCTGCGATGAGCGACACCGCGGCCGTGGCGGGTGCCCCGCTGCTCGAGGTCACCGACCTGCAGACGGTCTTCAGGTCGGCCGGAAGCGGCGAGGTGACGGCCGTCGACGGCGTCAGCCTGCGCGTCGACGCCGGTGAGACGCTGGCCATCGTCGGCGAGAGCGGCTCGGGCAAGTCGGTGACGGCGCTCTCGATCATGCGGCTGCTGCCGGCCCGTTCCGGCCGCATCAGCCGCGGCTCGATCCGTCTGCGCGGCCGCGAGCTCACGACGCTCCCCGACGACGACATGCGCGCCGTGCGCGGTCGCCACATCGGCATGATCTTCCAGGAGCCGATGACGAGCCTCAATCCGGTGCACACCGTCGGCGCCCAGATCGCCGAGGTCGTGCGCTGTCACGAAGGGCTCGGCCACGACGCCGCCCACGCGCACGCCGTCGAGATGCTGGCGCTCGTGGGCATCCCCGAGCCGGCCCGGCGCGCCGGCAGCTATCCCCACCAGCTCTCGGGCGGCATGCGGCAGCGCGTGATGATCGCGATGGCGCTCGCGTGCCGGCCGAGCGTGCTCATCGCCGACGAGCCCACGACGGCGCTCGACGTCACCATCCAGGCGCAGATCCTCGATCTGATGCAGGACCTGCAGGCGCAGCTCGGCATGGCGATGGTCTTCATCACGCACGACCTCGGCGTGGTGGCCCAGATCGCCGACCGCGTGATGGTCATGTACGCGGGCCAGGTGGTCGAAGCCGCGCCGGTCGCCGAACTGTACGCGGCGCCACGCATGCCTTACACCGCCGGCCTGCTCGGCTCGATCCCACGGCTGGGCCGCGCCCGTGACGGGCAGCCGCTGCACGCGATCCCCGGTCACGTCCCGTCGCTCACGCAATTGCCGGCCGGCTGCCGGTTCTCGACCAGGTGCGCGCATGTCGAGCCGCGCTGCACCACGACGCCGCCGCCGCTCGACACGGCCGCGGCCGGCCACGAGGTGCGCTGCCTGCGCTGGCCGGATTTGACACTCGCGCCTGGAGGCCGCGCATGAGCACCGTACTCCTGCGCGTCGACGGGCTCGTCAAGCACTTCCCCATTCACGGCGGCGTCTTCAACCGCGTGGTCGGGCACCTGAAGGCCGTCGATGGCGTCAGCTTCACCGTCAACCGCGGCGAAGTCGTGGGCCTCGTCGGCGAAAGCGGCTCCGGCAAGACGACGGCGGGCCGCCTCGTGCTGCGGCTCGAAGAGGCCACCGCCGGCACGGTCGCCTTCGACGACACCGATGTGCTGCAACTCTCGCGCGAGCCGCTGCGCCTGTTCCGCAAGCGGATGCAGCTGGTGTTCCAGGACCCGTACGCGAGCCTCAATCCCCGCGAGAAGGTGCGCGACGTGCTGAGCCACGCGCTCGCGCTCCACGGCATCGGCACCCGCGCCGACCGGACGGACCGCATGGCGGCGCTGCTCGAACAGGTGGGCCTGTCGCCGGATCACCTCGATCGTTATCCCCACGAATTCTCGGGCGGGCAACGGCAGCGCATCGTCATCGCGCGGGCGCTGGCCGTGGAGCCGGAGTTCCTCGTGGCGGATGAACCAGTGTCGGCACTGGACGTGTCGATCCAGGCGCAGGTCATCAACCTGCTCGAGGACCTGAAGACGCGATTCGGCCTGACGATGCTCTTCATCGCCCACGATCTGGCCGTCGTCGAGCACATCTGCGATCGCGTGATCGTGATGTACCTGGGCAAGGTCATGGAGATGGCCGGCGCCGGCGACCTGTACGCGCGCCCGGCTCACCCCTACACGCAGGCGCTGCTCTCGGCAGTGCCGGTGCCCGACCCCTCGCGGCGGCGGGTGCGGGTGGCGCTCAAGGGCGACATGCCGAGCCCGGTCAACCCGCCCTCGGGCTGCGTGTTCCGCACGCGGTGCCCGCGCGCCGAAGCGCTCTGCGCGTCGACGCCGCCGCCGATGCGCGACATCGGACCGGGTCACGTGAGCGCCTGTCACTTCACGCCGTAGGCCGATGAGCATCGCCCGCTATTACGCCTGGCTGTCGCGCTTCCAGGATGCCGCTCGCGGCCTCGCCCACGACACCGGGCAGGAGACGCTCACGGTGCACCGGCACCTGCGCGGCGACGACGGCACCGTGTCGGGGGACGTGCTGCACGCGCGGGTGCTCGACGCGGTGATGGCCACGGGCGGTGCGCCCGACGACGTGCTCGACGCCGGCTGCGGACTGGGCGGCACGACCTTCTACCTGCAGTCGCGGCTGGGCGGACGCTACACCGGCATCACGCTCAGCGACACCCAGTGCGCGCGCGCCACGGCGGAAGCCATGCGGCGCGGCCTCGGCGAGGTCTGTCGCTTTGCGGTGCGCGACTACGACGAAGACCTGACGGATCTGCTTCCCACGGGCGTGGACCTCATCGTGGCCATCGAGTCGCTGGCGCACGCGCCGGACCCGGCCGCGACGGTCGCGCGGCTGGCGGCGCGCCTCCGGCCGGGCGGCCGTCTGCTGCTCGTGGACGACGTGCCGCGCGACACCCTGCCGTGGGGCGATGCCGATTTCACCGGCTTTCGCGCCGGCTGGCTGTGCCCGGCCGTCGCCGCGGACACCACGCTCGCCACCGCACTCGCGGCCGCCGGCCTCACCGTGTGTCACGACGAAGACCTGACGCCACGCGTGCGGGCCCGGCACCGGGCCGCGCTGGCGGGACTCGTGCTCGTGGCGCGGGCCGCCGCGGCGCTGCTCGCGCTCACACCCGCCGGCGTGCTGATGGGCGCCCTGCTCGGCGGGCTGCGACTCGAACGGATGTACCAGCGTGGCGTCGTGCGCTACCGCCTGCTCGTCGCGGCCCGCGCCGCCGGCGGGCACACGCCGACCGCCGGGTGACGCCGCGGGCGCGTCGCCCCGTTTGCATGGCTCGACGCATGGCTACCGGCAGCCGGGATGCATGCAGTTGCAGTGCAGCTCGGTTTCGGGGGCCTTCCGGCAGTAATCGCTGCAGTACTTCGTCCCCGCCGGCACGGGGCAGTCGCAGCTCGGGTGCGCGCACTTCTGGGTGGGCGGCGTCGTGGGCTCGGGCATGACATCCCTCGCTTTCTCCGCCTATCATGCGCCCATTCGCGCACGAGCGCGATCACGATCGGCCAATGCCGCCAGATCGGCCGCCTCGTCCGGCACGGCTATACTCGGCGCCATGCCACTTGACCACTACGTGACACTTGGCCGCTCCGGGCTGCGCGTGAGCCCGATGTGCCTGGGCACGATGACCTTCGGCGACGACTGGGGCTGGGGCTCCCCGGTGGCCGAGTCGGAAGCCATCCTCGCGCACTATCTGGACCGCGGCGGCAACTTCATCGACACCGCCAACGCCTACACACGCGGCCATTCGGAAGTGATCATCGGCGACGCCCTGGCGAAGGCACCAGGCCGGCGCGACCGCGTCGTGCTCGCCACGAAGTTCCTGTCGAATCTCTATCCGGGGGATCCGAATGGCGGCGGCGCCGGCCGCAAGTCGCTGCAGGCGGCCTGCGAACAGTCGCTGCGCCGGCTCAGGACCGACTACATCGACCTTTACTGGATGCACTGCTGGGACGCGCACACGCCCATCGAGGAAACGATGCGCGCGCTCGACGATCTCGTGCGCGCCGGGAAGGTGCGCCACATCGGCTTCTCGGACACGCCGGCGTGGAAGGTGGCGCAGGCGCAGACCATGGCGCTCTTCCGCGGCTGGACGCCGCTCATCGCGCTCCAGATCGAGTACTCGCTCGTCGAGCGCACCGTCGAAGGCGAGCTCATGCCGATGGCCCGTGAACTCGGCCTCGGCGTGACGCCCTGGTCGCCGCTGCGCGGCGGCGCGCTCTCGGGCAAGTACACGCGCGCGAATGCCGGCACGATCACGGCCGACCGCGGCGCCCGCGTCACCGACTTCCTCACCGAACGCACCTACCGGATCGTCGACGAACTGCAGCGCATCGGCGCCGACGTGGGCGCGAGTCCCGCCTCCGTCGCTCTCGCGTGGGTGCAGGGACGCGACGGTGTCGCCTCGACGATCATCGGCGCGCGACGGCTCGATCAGCTCGAGCAGAACCTCGCCGGGCTCGACACCACGCTCACCGCCGCGCACGTCGCGGCGCTCGACGCCGTGTCGGCACCGGTGTTGAGCTTCCCCGCCGGCATGCTCAGGTTCGTGGCGATGTTCTCGCAGGGCGGACTCACGGTGAACGGCCAGACGGCACCCGTCTGGCCGATGGCGCCGACGCAGGCGAGCGACCGCTACTAGGCGGGTTCAGCGCACGCCGGGGCCGGTCTGGCAGCCGGCGACGGACGCCTCGGTGCGCGTCCAGCGTGGCGCGCCGGGCACGACGAACGCCGCGGTGGTCAGGTCGCGGCGCCCGCGCACCCACGTGAGCGCCGCGTCACGCACCTGCCGATCGCTCGGCGCCGACGTGATGGCATCCGCCCCCGGACGTGTCAGTGCGCGGACGCGCGCGGCGAGGAAGTCGGGCACGACGATCGTGAGCGGTTCGTCGTCTGCGATCGGCTGACCGGAGGCGCGCGTGATCTCGACATCGTCGCGGCCGCCGCGACAGCCGATCTCGAGCCGCAGCCCCGACACCCCGAGCGCCCGCGCGCGCCACCGTGGCCGCTGCAGGTGGTCGCGCAGCAGCGCGCGCAGGTCGGCGCCGCGCAGCCCGAGCGCGACGAGGCGGTTGTCGAAGGGGAAGGAATCGTAGAGCCCGCCAACGGTGAGCGGCCCCGCCGCCAGATCCGCCCGCAGGCCGCCGGGGCCGGCGCCGTAGCTGAGGGCGCCGTCGCTGCCGGGCACGGCCGCGGCGAGCGCATCGGCGAAGAGGTTGCCAAGCGGCGACTCCGCATCGCCGGGGCCGCGCCCGAGCGGTCCGTCGAGCGCCACGCCGAGCGGGGTGCGACGCCATCCATCCACGCGCGCAAGCTGCGGCGCCATGGCGTCGTTCACGGCCGCGCGCGGCGTGACGGGACGTCCTTCGTACCGCGCCACCGCCGTCGTGGCCGAGGCGGCCGGCACGCAGACGCCCGACGCCGCGTCCTGCCAGGCGCAGATCTCCTGTGGCGCGAAGATCGTGGCCGCGCGCACGGTGCCCGTGGGCCGCGACACGCGCAGGTCCACACGGCTGAAGGCGCGTCCCCAGGAGAAGGCCTGCACGATCGGGATGCCGGCCACGCGGTGTGCGAGCCCGTCGTGCGTATGGCCGGCGACGATGACATCAACGAGGCCGGCCGGCAGGCGCCGCGCTACGTCGAAGATTTCCGAGGTGTCGTCACACGACGTGAGGTCCTCCGGCGCGCTGAAGGCGCCGCAGGAGCCGCCCGCGTGCGCCACGGCCACCACCACCTGCGCGCCAAGGCCACGCACCGCGGTGGCCTCGCGCACGATGGCGCCGACGAGCGGCGTCGTGGCCAGGCCGACCACATTGGCCGCCAGCGTGAGCGACAGCGCGTCGTAGGTCATCACGCCCACGAGCCCCACCCGCACGCCGGCCACGGTCACGAGCGCCGAGGGCATCACGTTCGGCCAGTCCACCGGCGTGAGCGCCGCCGATTCGGTGAGATTCGCCGCCAGCATCGGGTACCGCGCCCGGCGCGCCAGCGCCTTGATGGCGCCGCGCGGATCGCCCGTGCCCGTGCCGAAGGGCCAGTGGTCGACCGCCCCGTACTCGAGGTCATGGTTGCCCAGCGCGCCGGCGGTGTAGCCGAGGGCATTGAAGGCATCGACGACCACCGCGCCTTCCGACATGTTCGACTCGATGCCGCCGAGGTACGTGTCCCCGGCATCCAGGAGCACGACGCCACCGCCGTCGGCCGCCCGGGCCGCCCGCAGGTTCGCCAGGTAGCCGCCGAACACCGCCAGCCCGCCGCGTCCCTCGCGCGGGAACACGTAGCCGTGCAGGTCGGTCGTGCCGAGAATCGAGAGAGTGAGGTCGCCGGACGCAGGCGTCGACGGCGCCTGAGCCGCAGCGCCCGCGAGCCCGAGGAGCCCGGCCCATACGGCCGCCACGGCGGCCGGCAGGGCACCCGGCCACCACGACCGGCGGAACCGCGACGCGTCTCGAGGAGTCGTATCCGCCATTGAGGGCACGGGCCCCAAGGATACCTGCCACCACCCGCTGCCGCGAGACCGAATCGGGGCGCCGGGCGTAGAATAGGAAGTCTGCCCGGTTCTCAGGAGTACATGTCCACCGACGCGCGCGTACGCGGGAAGTTCCTCGAAGTCGACGGCCGGCGCTTTCTCGTGAAGGGCGTGACCTACGGCACGTTCGCACCTGACGCGTCGGGCCGGCAGTACCCGCCGCTCGCCCGCGTGCAGGCCGACTTCGCGGCCATGGCCGCGGCCGGCGTGAACACCGTCCGCACCTACACGCCGCCGACCGACGACATCCTCGACGCCGCCGCCGCGCAGGGCCTGCGGCTGATGGCCGGCCTGCCCTGGATGCAGCACGTGGCGTTCCTCGACGACGCCGCGCTCACCCGGCGGATCCGCCACGACGTGGCGGCCGAGGTCCGGCGCCTGGCCGCCCATCCCGCGACGCTGCTCGTCGCGCTCGGCAACGAGATTCCGCCCGGCGTCGTGCGCTGGCACGGCGCCCCGCGCATCGAGCAGTTCCTGCGCGGGCTCTACGACGAGGCGAAGGCGGCGGCGCCGGCGGCGCTGCTCACCTACGCGAACTTCCCGCCGACGGAGTATCTGGACCTCGGCTTCTTCGACGTCTGCGCCTTCAACGTCTACCTGCATCGCGAGAAGGACCTGCGCGCCTACCTCGGACGCCTGCAGCACCTGGCGGGCGCCAAGCCGCTGCTGCTGACGGAGGCAGGCGCCGACAGCATCCGCGAGGGGCTAGACGGCCAGGCGCGGCTCACCGCCGCGCAACTCGCCGCCGCCTATGCGGAAGGCGCGGCTGGCGCGATTGCCTTCGCGTGGACCGACGAGTGGTGGCGCGGCGGTCACGACGTGGACGACTGGGCGTTCGGCCTCGTCGACCGCGCGCGACAGCCGAAGCCGGCGCTCGCGGCCGTGACGCGTGTCTTTGCCGAGGCGCCCTATCCGGCCGAGGTGCAGGCGACGTGGCCGAAGGTCTCGGTCGTGGTCTGCGCCTACAACGCCGCCGACACCATCGACGACTGCCTGCGCTCGCTCGCGGCGCTCACCTACCCCGACTACGAGACGATCGTCGTCGATGACGGCTCGCGCGATGCCACCGCCGAGATCACGCGCCGCTATCCCCACGTGCGCCTCATCCGCATTCCGAACGGCGGCCTCGCTGCGGCGCGCAACCTCGGCATCGCGGAGGCACGTGGCGAGATCGTGGCCTACACCGACGCCGACGTGCGGGTCGATCCCGACTGGCTCACGTATCTCGTGCAGCCGATGCTGCGCGGCACGATGGCCGGCTCGGGCGGACCGAACGTCGTCCCGGAAGACGATGGCTGGATCGCCCAGGCCGTGGCGCGCGCGCCCGGTGGCCCCACGCACGTGCTGCTCGACGACCGCGTCGCCGAACACGTGCCCGGCTGCAACATGGCGTTCCGCAAGTCGGCCCTCGAAGCCATCGACGGCTTCAACCCCGTCTACCTCCGCGCCGGCGACGACGTGGACATCTGCTGGCGCCTCCAGGCACGAGGAGAGGTGATTGGATTCGCGCCCTCGGCGCTCGTCTGGCATCACCACCGCGCGACGGTGAAGGGATACTGGCGGCAGCAGGCCGGCTACGGCGAAGGGGAAACCTGGCTCGAGGCCCATCACCCCGAGAAGTTCGTGGGCGGCCAGATGTTGTGGCGCGGCCGGATCTACAGTGCGCTGCCGTTTGTCGCCGCGCTCGCCGGCCGGCGCGTGAACACGGGCATCTTCGGCACGGCGGCCTTTCCGTCGGTCTATCGCACCGACGCCCATCCCTTCCAGTTCCTGCCGCACTCGCCGGCCTGGATGGTCGGCTCGACGCTGCTGCTCGTGGCCGGGCTGCTCACGCTGCTCATCCGCCCGGGTGACGCCGCCTGGCTGCTCGCGGCAGCCGGCCTCGTCGGCTGGGGCACGACGCTCGGCCGCTGCGCCGCCTTCGCGTGGCGGTCGGACCTTGCGACCGCGCCGCCCATTCCGCACGCCTCGCCGACGCGGAGCCGCTGGCAGTACCGCCTGCTCATCGCCTGGCTGCACGTGCTGCAGCCGATCGCCCGCATCCTCGGCCGCCTGCGCGGGCTGGCCGATCCCCCCGACGTCGGCGACTCGCCTCATACGACCGGCGTCCCGTGGCGCGCTCCGGCCCCGTCGCCCGCGACGATCCTCGGCTCGGCGCGGCTCCAGGTGGGCGGCACCGTCGAATGGGCGTTCTGGAACGAGGCATGGATGGCGCCGCCGGCCTTCCTGACCGCGCTCGCCTCGAGTCTGCGGGCGGCGCGACCGTCGCTGCGCGTGCACGTCGACGAAGGCTGGCACGCCGACCGCGACCTCAGCATCGCGGTGGGCCGCTGGGGCTGGCTGCACGTGCGCACGCTCGTCGAAGAACACGACCGCGGACGCTGCCTCTGCCGCGTCGGCGCGCGGCTGCAGCCGAATGTGCAGGGCCTCGTGCGCGCAGCGCTGCTCGCCGTGGGACTCTTGAGCGCCACGAGTGCCGCCATCGCCCTGCGCTGGCCGTCGGCGAGCCTCGGCGCGGTCATCATCGTGGGCGCACTCATGGCCCGTACCGCCTGGCAGGCCACACGCAGCCTCACCGTGCTCGACCACGCCCTCTCGCGCGTCGGCGCGCAGACAGGGCTCGTCGCCATGTCGGGCCCGAGCGGACCGGCGATGCGGTGGCAGGCGTCCGGCGCGCTCCAGAAAGGCCAGGCGGCGACGGCCGTCCTCATGGCGGCCAGCACCGTCGTGAGCGGCCTCTTCCTCTATCAGGACCTGACGACCGCGCGTCCCCTGCCATCGCGCCGGCCGATCGTGCAGAGTGCCGCGCCGCCACCGGCCATCCGGCCGCGCCCGGCCCTGCGTCCGCCGCGCGCCACCACGCCGGCACCGTCGCCACGCCCCCCGCACAAGAGGCGGGCGTGAATCTGCTCCGCTGGACGCTCTCGTTCCTGCGGCCCTATCGCGCCAGAGTGGCCGCCATCACGGCACTCTCGATCGTCGAGGTGGCGCTCGGCGCGCTGGCCCCGTGGCCGCTCAAGACGATCATCGACAGCGTGCTCGGCGACGAACCGCTGCCGGCGCTCCTCGCCGCCGCCGCGGACCGCGTGCTCGGACCGAACCCGGTCGCCTTGCTCGTCACCATCGCGGTCGGCGGCCTGCTGCTGCAGCTCGCGCTCGAAGCCGTGCTCATGTGGCACACGCAGCTCCAGGTGCAGACCGGTCAGCGCATCGTCTACGACCTGCGCGCGCGCCTGCTCGATCACCTGCTCTCGCTCGGCCTGCGCCACCACATCACGACACGCACGGCCGATTCGGTCTACCGCCTCGAGGCCGACGCCTACTGCGTGAACGACCTGGCGATGGGCGGCGTCTTCCCGCTCGCGGTCTCGGCGCTCAAGCTCACGGTGATGTTCGCCATCCTCGTGCAGCTCGATCTCTCGCTCGCGCTGCTCTCGCTCTCGGTCGTGCCGTTCCTGTACGCCAGCCTGCGCTACTACTCGACGAAGATGATCGACCGCGCCGAGAAGGTGAAGCAGGCGGAGTCCTCGCTCGTCGACCGCATGTTCGAGATCCTGTCATCGGTGCGCGTCGTCAAGAGCTTCGCCCGCGAGCGCCACGAGATCGGACGCTTCACGGCCGTGGGCGAGGAGACCATGCAGGCGCGCCTGCGGCTCACCTGGCAGGAATCACTCTTCGGCATCGCCCTCAGCATCATCACGCTCGTCGGCACCGCGCTCATCCTGACCGTGGGCGGCATGCACGTGCTCGACGGCACGCTCACCGTGGGCAGCCTGCTCGTGGTGCTCGCCTACCTCACCGCCGTGTACACGCCGCTCTCGTCGATCGCGCACACGGCCGGCTCACTGCAGCAGGCCGTGGCGAGTGCGCGCCGGGTGCGCGAGATCCTGGCGCTCACGCCCGAAACGGCGGATGCCGGCGGCGGACGCGACGCCGCGGCGATCACGGGCGACGTGCGGTTCGAGGACGTGAGCTTCGCCTACGACGCCGATCGCCGCATCCTCGACGGCATCAGCTTCGTGGCGCGGCCGGGCGAGATGGTGGCGCTCGTCGGCCTCACCGGCGCCGGCAAGTCCACGCTCGTGAACCTCATCCCGCGCTTCTTCACACCGAGCGGCGGACGGGTGCTCATCGACGGCGTCGATGTCGCCGACTACAGCCTGCGGTCGCTGCGCGAGCAGATCGCGCTCGTGCCGCAGGACGCCGTGCTCTTCGGCACGACCATCGGCGACAACATCCGCTACGGCCGCCTGACGGCCACCGACGCCGAGGTGGCGGAGGCAGCGCGCGCCGCGCACGTGGACGCCTTCATCGCCCGGCTGCCGCGCGGTTACGACACGCCGCTCGCCGAAGCCGGCGGCACGCTCTCGGGCGGCGAGCGCCAGCGCCTCAGCATCGCCCGCGCCCTGCTGAAGAACGCCCGCGTCCTCGTGCTCGACGAGCCGACGTCGTCACTCGACGCCATCTCCGAGGCCACGGTCTTCAGCGCCCTGCGCCGCCTGCGCGCCGGCCGCACCACCATCGTCATCGCGCACCGCCTCTCGACGATCCGCGACGCCGACCGCATCCTCGTGCTCCACGAGGGCCGCCTCGTGGCCCAGGGCACCCACGACGAGCTCCTCGCCGGCAACGATCTCTACCGCCGCATGTGCGCCCGCCTGTCGATCGGCCACTCGCTCGACGAGCCCGAGTCGGTCGACGAGGTCATGCACGCCCTGTGAGACCCGAGGCCCGATGAAGATCGTCGTCGCCGGCATCATCGCGCGCTACCCCTTCGGCGGGGTGACCTGGTGCTCGCTCATGTACCTGCTCGGCCTGCGCGCGCTCGGCCACGAGGTCTTCTACGTGGAAGACACCGGCGAGTGCATCTACGACCCGGTCGAGAACACCCTGTCGAAGGACCCGGGCTACGGCACGCGCTACATCCACGAGGCCCTCGCCCCCTTCGACCTCGGCGACCGCTGGAGCTTCGTGAACTGGGACACGACGTGGCATGGCGCCTCGCGCGAGACCGTGGCCGCCTTCTGCGCCGACGCCGACCTCTTCATCAACCTCTCGGGCGGCTCGTGGTTCTGGCGTGACGAGTACGCGCGGATTCCGCGCGCCGTCTTCGTCGACACCGATCCGGTCTTCACGCAGCTGGCGCTCGCCAAGGGCGACGAGTCCTACGTGGACTTCTTCCGCCGCTTCCACCACCTCTTCACCTTCGGCGCCAACATCGGCACGCCGGCCTGCGACGTTCCGACTTGCGGCTTCACGTGGCACAAGACGTGGCAGCCGGTCGTGACCGACCTCTGGCGCACGGCCGACGGCACGGCCGGTGACCGCTTCACGACCGTCATGACGTGGAGGATCGAGAGCTTCGCCGACGTCGACGGCAACAAGAACATCGAGTTCATGAAGTTCATGGACGTCGCCGCGCGGACGCCCCACCCGATCGAGCTGGCCGTGAACGGTCCGCAGGATCTGCTGCACGCACACGGCTGGCGCACCGTGGACGGCATGGGCGTGTCGCGGCACCTCTGGGACTACCGGGCCTACATCCAGGGCTCGCGTGGCGAGTTCGGCGTGGCCAAACATGCCTACGTGTCGCGCCGCTCGGG
Source organism: Acidobacteriota bacterium (assembly GCA_016789705.1). GTDB lineage: Bacteria > Acidobacteriota > Vicinamibacteria > Vicinamibacterales > UBA2999 > CADEFD01. Next base: position 7,811 of record JAEUQR010000097.1, on the reverse strand, counting down.
CTGGTTCAGCGACCGCACGGAGTGTTACCTCGCCGCCGGACGTCCGGCCCTCGTGCAGGACACCGGCTGGAGCGCGCACCTGCCCGCGGGGGACGGCCTGCTCGCGTTCTCGACGCCGGACGAAGCGCTGGCCGGGCTCGACCGCATCCAGGCCGACTACGCGCGGCACGCCCGGCGCGCCGCCGAGATCGCGGTCGAGTGTTTCGACGCGGCCCGCGTGCTGCCCCGCTTTCTCGAGACGGCCACCCGATGACGCGTCCGCTGCGGATCGCCCAGGTGGCGCCGGTCGCGACATCCGTGCCGCCGCCGCGATCGGGGTCGATCGAGCTGCTGACCGCGCAGCTCACCGACGGACTCGTCGCCCGCGGTCACGAGGTGACGCTCTTCGCCGCCGGCGACTCGACCACGCGCGCCACGCTGCATGCGACGTTCGCGCGCGGCTACCGCGACGACGAGACGCTCTGGGCGTGGGAGCTCTGTGAGCTCATGAACACGGCGGCGGCCCTCGAACGCGCCGGCCAGTTCGACGTCATCCACTGCCAGTCGGAGTACTACCCGCTGTCGCTCGCCTTCGGCCGTCTCGTCACGACTCCGGTGCTGCACACGGTGCACTACGCGCCGGCCGACGACGAAGTGGCCATCTGGCGGCGGTATCCCGAAGCGCCGTTCGTGGCCGTGTCGCGCGAACAGGCGCGCCGGCTCGACGGACTGCGCGTCGTCGGCACCGTGCATCACGGCGTCGATACCGACGCCCTGCCCTTCCAGGCGACACCCGGCGACTACCTGCTCTTCCTCGGCCGCTTCACCGCCGGCAAGGGCGTGCTCGAAGCGATCGAGGTGGCGCGCCGCGCCGGCCTGCCGCTCCACCTCGCCGCCGAGGCCAACGACTACTACCGCGAGGTGGTGGCGCCGTTCGTCGATGGCACGTCGGTCGTCTACGCGGGGGAAGTGAACGGGGCGGCGAAAGCAGCGCTCCTTGGCGGCGCCCGCGCGCTGCTCTATCCGGTGCAGAAGCCCGAGCCGTTCGGCCTCGTGCTGGCCGAGGCGCTCGCCTGCGGTACGCCGGTCGCCGCCCTGAACATGGGCGCCGTCGGCGAGATCGTCGACCACGACGTGACCGGCGGCGTCTTCCCGACGCTCGACGCGCTCGCCGCCGGCCTGCCGCGTGTGCTCGCGCTCGACCGGCAGGTCATCCGCACGACCACGGTGGCGCGATTCGGCCTGGCGCGCATGGTCGCCGCCTATGAGGCGATCTATCACACGATCCTCGGCGCGGGCGGAGGCCCGCGCTGACGATGGCCACGGCCGCGCCGGTCATCCTCGGGGTGTTCGCGCATCCCGACGACGAGTCGCTCGCCTGCGGCGGATGTCTCGCCCGAGCCGCAGCGCTCGGCGCCCGCGTGGTGCTCGTCTCGCTGACACGCGGCGAAGCCGGCCCGAACGACGGTGACGCCGCCGCCCTCGGCGCGCGGCGCGCCGGCGAATTCTCGGCTGCCGCCCGCACGCTCGGCGCCGAGGCGGCCGTGGCGCTCGACCACGCCGACGGCATGCTGCCATGGCTCGACCCGGCCGCCATCGACCGCGACATCCGCGCGCTCATCGCGACTCACCGGCCCGATGTGGTCATCACCTTCGATGCCGACGGCCTGTACTGGCACCCGGACCACATCACCGTGCACGAGCGCGTCACGGCGGTCGTGACGGCGCTCGGCCAGGCCGCGCCGGCGCTCTTCTACGTCTCGCTGCCGCCCGGACAGATGCGCGCGGTGGCCGCCCGCGCGGGCGGTGCCGACGTGGTGCCGGGCCTGCACGACGCCGACGCCTTCGGCGCCGCGGCGCTGCCCCCCACGCTGGTCATCGACGCCGGTCCGCTCGCCGCGAGGAAACTCGCCGCCATCCGCTGCCACGCGTCGCAGTTCGTCGGGAGCGCGTTTGCCGCGCTGACCGCGGAGGAGGCCGCGCTCATCGCGCGTGAACACTATCGCCGGGCCGACGTCGGCGCCGCGGGCCTCACGTTGCTCGATCGGATCGGCACACCGCCGGCCGCCGCTTCCGCCTGAGTCCGCCATGGATCCATCGCTGCTCGCGCTTCTGCGCTGCCCGTTCTGCGGCACCGCCCTCACGCTCGTGGACAGCCTGCCCGTGCAGCGCGAGGGTGACCGCATCATGTCCGCCGTCGTCGGCTGCGCGTGCTGCGCTTATCCGGTCGTCGGCGGGATTCCCGTCGTCATCGCCGGCGACCGCGAGCGGGCGGCGATGAACGCCATCGAAGCCGGGCAGCACGACCACGCCCTCGACCTGATGCTCGACCTCGACGCGCCGCGACGCGCCGCATTCGAGGCGCTCGTCGCCCGCGGCGACGCCGCCACCTATCGTGAGGCGCTCGACATCCTGAGTCCCGACGCCGAAGGCACCTACTTCGTCCATCGCCTGTCGGACCCCACCTTCGTGACGGCCTCGGCTGTACTGCGGGCGATCGCCCAGGCGTCGGGCACGGTAGACGGCTGGGTGGTGGATGTCTGCGGCGGCGCCGGGCACCTCACGCGCCTGCTTACCGACCTGCGCGGCAACGGCCCGGGCGGCACCATCATCGCGGATCTCTACTACTGGAAGCTGTGGCTCGCCGCGCGCTTCACGGCGCCGCGAGCCTTGCCGGTCTGCTGCGATGCGAACGACCCGCTGCCACTCGTGCGCGGCCTGGCATCGCTCGTGATGCTGTCAGACGCCTTCCCCTACATCTGGCGGCGGCGCGCCCTGGCCGAGGAGCTGATGCGTCTCGTGGGCCCGGGCGGCACGCTCGTGATGCCGCACCTGCACAGCGCGCTCGGCGAGAACTTCTCCGCCGGCATGACGCTCACGCCGGCCGGCTACGCCGATCTCTTCGCGCCGCACTCGCCGCGTCTCTTTCCCGACAGCGTGCTCTTCGATGACGTCGTGGAACGCGCCACCGTGGACCTGACGCGGCACGTCGCTCCGGACGCGCTCGGCACCGAGCCGTCGTTCACGCTGGTCGCAAGCCGCGAGCCCGGCGTGTTCGCGCGCCGCCAGGTACCGCCGTCCACGGCGGTCAGCGGCACGCTCGCCGTGAACCCGCTCTACGCGGTGCACCGCGACGGCCCGTCCTCCACGCTCACGCTGCAGTTCCCGACGCCCGAGTACGAGGAAGAGTTCGGCGCCTGCCGGCGCTACCTTCCCGAGTCAGTCGCGCTCGCCGCGGATCTCACGGCGCCGCTCGACGCCGGCCGCCTGCGCGCCGCCCTCGGCGCCGAGGTCTACGACGACCTGCGGCGCCGGCTCGTGCTCATCGACGCGCCGCCGCGCTACTGCTAGCCGCCTGATACGCGGCGATGTCAGCCATGGCGGCCGGATCGGCGGCCACCGCATCGTACGGCGCGCGGTTGTAGAGCCGGCGGCCCACCCACTGCTGGATGACCACCTGCGGCTGCTCCTCGCGGACCGTCGCCGGCACGACGTCGTACTCCCACAGCGTGACCATCCGCGAGAAATGCTCGGCGAGGAAGGGCACGAGCGCCGACCCGAACGAATCGCGATAGACGACGGCCCGCGGCAGCCCCGGGTCGTCCACCACCGTGACGACGCGCGGCACGGCGAACCGTTTGGCATCACCGCTCGGCTCGATGAGGCGGGCGCGGCGCGACCGGTTCGGCGCAAGACGCTGGTCGTCTTCGGTCAGTGTGACTTCCAGGCGAAGCATCGTCGCGAGATCGGCACCGCTGGCGGCCACGGGTGCGAGCGCGAAGCCTTCGGGCCCGACCGCTGGCGGGAGCCCGGGCACACGTCCGGCCAGCGCGTGAAGGATCTGGCGATAGCCCACCGCGGCGCCCACGTCATTCCAGTGGGTGTCGGTGCGGTGGAAGAGCGGCGCGCCGCCGTCGCGCGCCGCCAGCAGGCCGTCGCGCAGGTCCACGACCGTCACGGTCGAACGCGCGCGCAGCTCGTCGACGAGCTGGTCGGTGCGCGTCGGCGCGGGACGCGGATGCAGACCGGCGGGCAGGCCTTCCGGATAGATCGTCGCCTTGTCGGGCGCGATGACGAAGACATGGGCGATGCCGCGGGTGGCGAGGAAGTCGCGTGTGTGCTGCAGCGTCTCGCGCCAGGTCTCGAGCTCGGACGGAGTGAATGGATGTTCGTTGAGCATCGCCTCGACGCCGCCGTCGTCGGCGAGGAACCACCAGCCGTCGCGCCCTTTCCACACGGTCGCCAGCGACGACACGCCAAGCAGCTGATACCGCAGCCACGACTGCGCCTGCACGAAGCGGTCGCGGAACGCGAAGTGCGCGTCGAACCACGCGGCCCGGGCCATCAGGCTCGCGCCCGTCGTCTCGGCTTCGTTGCCCTGCGTCTCCTGCCCGAGGCCCAGACCGGTCGCGAGACCCGGCAGCGCGATCGCCACGACGAAGAGCGTCACGAGCAGCCGGCCCGCCCACGGGGCGAGATGGCGCACGGGCGAGGCAACGGACATCGGGGGCGGCGGCATCAGAAGCGGAAGTAGATGAACGGACTGTAGGTGCCGGCGGCGCTCAGGAGCACCGACACCGCGAAGAGGACCGACAGCACGACGACCACGCCAGCCGACGTGCCGCCCGGCAGCCACGACGGCGCCGCCCCCGCCACATCACCGACGGCGAGCGCCCGCGCGAGGCGCGGCGCGATCGGCGTCGCCCCGACCGCACCGGCCACGAGCGCCAGCGCCACCTCCGGGTTGACGAACCAGATGGCGTCGTAAACGGGCATCGGTGCCGACGACACACCAGCCATCGCCGACAGCATCTGCATGGCCTCGGTCAGCGACGCCGCCCGGAAGAACACCCACCCCACCATCACGACGACGAGCGCGTAGGCGTGACCGGCCAGGCGCCACGCGCCGGTCGCGGTCGAGCGGCGCGCCTGGCCCGCCATGCGCTCGACCACGAGGAAGAACCCGTGGAACAGGCCCCACACCACGAACGTCCAGTTGGCGCCGTGCCACAGCCCGCAGAGCGCGAACACCGTGACGAGGTTCAGGTAGACGCGGACCGGCGCCACCCGGTTGCCGCCGAGCGGCACGTACAGATAGTCGCGGAACCAGGCCGACAGCGACAGATGCCAGCGCCGCCAGAAGTCCTGCACGGAGGTCGCGGCGTAGGGATACCGGAAGTTCTCGGGGAACCGGAAGCCGAACATCCGCCCGAGCCCGAGCGCCATGTCGGAGTAGCCCGAGAAGTCGAAGTAGAGCTGCAGCGTGTAGCAGACGACCCCGAGCCACGCCGTGCCGGTCGTGAGATCGGCCGGGGCGAGCGCGAAGATGCGGTCGGCCGGCAGTGCCAGCGTGTTGGCGATGAGCATCTTCTTGGCGAGACCGATGACGAAACGCCGAACGCCGTACGCCATGTCGTCGAGCGTGACGGTGCGGACGGGCAGCTGATCGGCGATCTCGCGGTAGCGGATGATCGGGCCGGCGATGAGCTGCGGGAAGAACAGCAGGTAGAGCGCGGCTTCCATCGGCCGCTTCTGCGCCACGGCGTCCTGCCGCGCCACGTCCACGACATACGAAATGGCGTGGAAGGTGAAGAAGGAGATGCCAATCGGAAGCGTGACGGAGGGGATCGGCCACGCGCTCAGGCCCAGCCACCCGAGCGCGGCATTGAGGTTCGCGCCGAGGAAGCCGGTGTACTTGAACACCACGAGCACGGCGAGATTGGCGGCGATCGTGCCGCGCAGCAGCCAGCGTCCCCGGGCGCCGTCGCGCCAGCGGTCGATCGCCAGCGCCGCCAGGTAGTTGCCGGCAATCGAGGCGAGGATGAGCGTGGTGAAGGCGCCGGCGCCCGACGCATAGAAGACCACGCTCGCCGCGAGCAGCAGCGTGTTGCGCCAGACCGGATGCGGCGCGAGGTGCAGCGCCAGCACCACCGGCAGGAAGATGAAGAGGAAGGACGGCGCGGTGAAGAGCACGGCGTCAGCGGCTGCCGAAGGCGTCGAGCAGGCGCGGCAGCGCGAGATGCATGGGCGACGTCACCGGGCGTTCGGGCCGCAGGCCCGGACGGAATCCCTGCGCGAGGAGCGCGTCGCGCACCGCCGGCCGCGACGTGACGACGTGCATCGGCACGTGCCACGGCGCCCCTTCCCCGCTCACGAGCGCCGGCGGCTGGTGATCGCCGACGAGGATGAACACGAAGTCGCGATCGCGGCGCAGCGTGAGATACCCGGCGAAGGTCTGGTAGGCGTAGGTCATGGCGCGCACGTAGCCCGGGCTCAGATCCAGCCAGTCGGTGGGCACCGCCCAGGCTGCCGCCAGGTCCGCCTCGTCGATCGGGTTCTTCGTGAGCACGCGCGCCCAGTCGGGCTGATACGGCGGCGCCGGCGTGAAGGGCGTGTGCGTGCTGATGGTCGGGAACACCGCGAACACCGGCTTCCGGCCGGTGGCGGCGAGTTCGAGCGCATCGAGACGCGCCAGCGCGAACTGGTCGGTGATGTCCCACCAGCCGAACGACGGCCCGTTGTAGGCGAGTTTGTCGGCGTCGAAGATCTCGTCGAAGCCGTAGAAGGCGCCTTCTCTCCAGCGGCCGCGGATGCCGGGCATCACCGCCACCGTGCGGTAGCCGCCCCGCGAGAACGCCTTCACCATCGTGTCGCGCTGCTGCGCCATGAGGCGCGTGTTGGTGGCGCCGTCGCGCACTTCAGTGCCCGAGAGCAGGCTGATGTGCGCCAGCCACGACTCGCCGCCGAAGGTCGGAGAGTCGAGATAGGTCGACACCACCGTGCGGCCCGTGCTGCGGATGGCCTCGTCGAGTGTCGCGCGCACGGGCGCCAGCGCCTCGGCGAAGGCGGCGCGCTCCCAGCTCACGCTGCCATACGACTCGACGAAGAGGAGCAGGACGTCGGCGCCCTGCACGCGGGCGAACGTCGAGTCGATGGCCGGCGCCGGCCCGAGCTCCCGCACGCCGGCACCGCTCGCCTCGAAGGCGTACTGGCGTGCCTGCGCGGCCCAGACGGCCGTCACAGGCGTGGCCACACCCGGCCACTGCGGCACTCGTTCCGTGTCGAGGCGCTGCACGCCGCCCCAGACCACCGCCAGCACGCCCAGGCCGAGCACCGCCCGGCGGACGCGCGGATCGGCGGCGCCGTCAATCACTGTGCCGAACGCCCAGCGCAGCGGCAGGAACAGCAGTGAGGGCACGACGACCAGGGCCGCGACCACCGCCGCGATCGTGCCCCAGGAGGCCACGGTCGCGAGCATCGCGCCCACCGACGGCAGGTGCGGCACGTCCCAGTACAGGTTGATGGGGCGTCCCCACATCGACTGCGCCGTCACATCGGCGTAGCGACCAATCGTGAGCAGCACCCAGAGGCCGGCCAGCACGCGCGCCACGGCGCGGCGGCGCGGCGCCACCACACGGTGCAGCAGCACGAGGAGGGCGCACGCCCCCAGCACCTCGAGCGACAGGTCGCCGCTCAGGCGCACGAAGGGCGTGGGCCAGACGTTGACGAGGGTGAGCGACGCGTTCAGGAGCGCCAGCGCCAGCGCGACGCGGGCCCAGTGGGGCGTGACTCGGGACGGGCCCACGCTCAGCGCTTCTTGCCGATGCGCCGGGCGATGCCGTCGACCACGCGCTCCCAGACTTCCAGCGCCTTCTCGTATCGGTCGGCGGCGGGGCTACCGGCCGGCGTCTTCGCATCCAGGCCGAAGTCCTTCGGCTGGGGCATCGGCGGCAGGTGGACGACGACTCGTTCGCTCATGTCCGCATCGTAGCCCACCGGCCCGGTCGCCGCCACGCCCGTACGTGGCGCGGGGGCGCCGGCCGCCCGCGCCG
>JAEUQR010000106.1 GCA_016789705.1 Acidobacteriota bacterium | reverse complement strand
GCGACCAACGCGAAGCTGAGCAAGGCCGACGCACACCGCATGGCGCTCATGGCCGACGACGGCTTCGCCCGCGCCATCTTCCCCGCCCACACGATGGGCGACGGCGACACCGTGTTCTCGCTCGCCACCGGCACGTGGAACGGTCAGGCCAACATCACGCAGATCGGCGCCCTGGCGGCGGAGGTGATGGCGAAGGCCATCGTGCGCGCGGCGACCGAAGCCACCGGCATCCCGAACATCCCGGCGGCCCGCGACCTGCCGAAGCGATGAACCGGCGCATCCCCTATCTCCACGCGCGAGGTACATTCCCGTGAAGGCAGACGTGTTTCGACTGGACGGCAAGGTGGTGGCGGTCATCGGCGCCGGCAGCGGCATCGGCGCCGCGGTGGCCGAATGTGTGGCCGTCCAGGGTGGCCACACCATCTGCTGCGATCTGAAGGCCGAGAGCGCCGAGGCCACGGCGAACGCCCTCAGCGCGGCGGGCCTCCGGGCCGAGGGACTGGCCTTCGACATCAACGACGAGGCGGGTGTGACCGCGGCCCTCACGGGGCTCGTCACCACCCACGGCCGTCTCGATGGCCTCGTCTGCACGCCGGCCATCAACGTGCGCAAGCCGATACTGCAGTACACCGGCGAGGAGTTCGACAAGGTCGTCGCCGTGAACCTGCGCGGCAACTTCAACGTGCTCACCGCCGCGGGCCGCCTCATGACGGCGCAGGGCTCGGGCAGTATCGTGCTCTTCAGCTCGATTCGCGCGCTCGTGACCGAGCCTGGCCAGTCGGTGTACGGCATGACCAAGGCGGGCATCGTGCAGCTGGCGAAGTCCGCGGCCACCGAGTGGGCGCCACGGGGCGTGCGCGTGAACGTCATCGGCCCGGGCGTGACCGAAACGCCGCTCACCGCGCCGATCAAGGCCAACGAGGCGTGGTACCAGGCCTACGCCACCAAGAACCCGATGAACCGCTGGGCCCGTCCGGACGAAATGGCCGGCCCCACGGTGTTCCTGTTGTCGGATGCCGCGAGCTACGTGACCGGGGCCACACTCTTCGTGGACGGCGGCTGGACGGCCGCCGACGGCCGCTTCATCCCCCCAGGCATGTAGGGCCGCACCCATGCGCCAGCATCAGATCGCAGTCATCGCCGGCGACGGCATCGGCAAGGAAGTCACCCCCGCGGCCCTGGCCGTCGTGCAGGCAGCCGCCGCGCGGCACGGCTTCGGCGTGACCACGACCGACCACCCGTGGGGCTGCGAGTACTACCTCGCCGAGGGCCGCATGATGCCGGCCGATGCCCTCGAGCACCTGCGGCCGGCGGATGCGATCTACCTCGGCGCCATCGGTGCCCCCACGGTGCCCGATCACGTCTCGGTGTGGGAACTCATCCTGCCCATCCGCCAGCGCTTCGAGCAGTTCGTGAACCTGCGGCCGATGCGCCTGCTGGCCGGTGTGCCCGGGCCGCTGCGCGATCGCGGTCCGGCGGACATCGACTGGGTCTGCGTGCGCGAGAACTCGGAAGGGGAATACGCCGGCCTCGGCGGACGTCTGCACCGCGGCACGCCGCATGAAGTCGCCGAACAGACCGGCCTCTTCACCAGGCGCGGCATCGACCGCGTGGTGCGCTACGCCTGCGAACTGGCCATGGCACGGCCGCGGAAGCTGCTGGCGAGCGCGACGAAGTCGAACGCGCTCCAGCACTCGATGGTGCTGTGGGACGAAGTCGTGGACGAGGTGGCGCGTGACTTCCCCGCCCTCACCATCCGCAAGTACCACGTGGACGCGCTCGCCGCGCGCATGGTCACACATCCGCAGACACTCGACGTCATGGTGGCGTCGAACCTGTTCGGCGACATCCTGACGGACCTCGGCGCCGCGGTCTCCGGATCGCTCGGCGTTGCCCCCGGCGCAAATCTCAACCCGACGCGCGAGTACCCGTCGATGTTCGAACCGATCCACGGTTCGGCGCCCGACATCGCCGGCCGGGCCGTCGCCAATCCCATCGGGGCGATCTGGGCGGCGGCCCTGATGCTCGAGCACCTGGGCGAGGCCGACGCCAGCCGCGCGATGGTCGGCGCGATCGAGCGCGTGCTCGCCGAGGGCCGTGTGCGCACGCCGGATCTCGGCGGCACGGCGACGACGGCCGACATGGTGGCCGCCGTCACCGCCGTGCTCCGCGCGTAACGGGCGCTACCGGGCCGACGCCATCTGTCTGGCGTGCGCAAGCGCCGGACGCCCGGACGGCGCGGGCCCCACCATCGCGAGCAGCTGCTTGTAGAACGCCGCCGCCGCGGCCTTGTTGCCGGTGGCCTCGGCCGCACGGCCCGCGCCGTACAGTCCCAGGAAACGTCCCGGCTCCTTGGCCATCGTCTTCTGGAACGCCACGAGCGCCTCCTGACCGCGGCCTGCCTCGAGCAGCATGAACCCCAGCAGCTCGCGCGCCGGCGCGATCGGTCCCGGCGACACGGCCGACTTGTCCGTCAGGTCCTCGGCGTCAGCGGCCGCCGACAGCAGCTCCACCCCCTTCCCCTTGTCGCCCTCGGCGAACACCTTCCACGCCTGGGCCACCTGCCGCTGGATGTCGACCTGCTCGGCCCAGTACGAGTCCTTCGTCACGACGAGCAGCTTCTGGATCGCGGCCAGGCGGTCGATGTCGGCGGCAGCGGCCGCCGGCGTGCCGGCGCGGGCCGCGCCAATCGCCCGCGCGAAGTGGGTGATGGCCTCGGTATACGGGGCCGACGGCGACGGCCGCACCGTGAGCGCGGCGGCCTCCGTCCACGCCTCGCGCTCGAGGGCGAAGCGAGCCGGAATCGCCGCGAGGGCGAACGCATACGGACCGCCCACGGCGCCCGCTTCGAACGACACCGCGCGGTCGTGCGCGGCCTTCGCCGCGGCGTCGTCAGCGAGCTGCATGTAGGCATAGGTCTGGTAGTCGAGCGCGTGCAGCTCCTCGCCGGCGCCGGCCAGCCCGCCGGCCTTGCGGGCCGCCTCGGCCGACCGCCGGTTGGTCTCGACCGACGACTTCCACTCGCCCACGCGGGTGAAGGTGTGCGAGGGCATGTGCAGGGCGTGCGGCACGGCCGGGGCAATCGACGCGTAGCGGCGCGCGGCATCGAGCCCGCGCGGCGCCAGCGGCGGCGTGTCGTAGGCGTGAATGATGTAGTGCGCCAGCCCGGGATGCGCCGGCATCTTCTTGAACAGCACTTCGAGGATCTCCGCCGACTTCAGGTTCGCGGCGTACGTCTTGTCGGTGGGCGTCGCCGTCTGCGCCACGGCGAGCGCCCAGAAGATGCGCGCCTCGACGTCCTCCGGGTTGTCCTTCGCGACCTGCCCCATCGCCTGCTCGAAGGCCTCGATGCGCGCCCGCTGCGTGGTGACGTCGTCGCTCGCGAACAGCCCGGCCGCGGCGTCGATGTAGCCCTTCTCGCGGCGCGTCGGCGTGCCCGTGGCCTGCGCCTTCGCGATGGCGGCCCTGCCCGTGGCAATGGTCTGCGGAGTACGGAGCCCGCCAAACGGGTTGCCCCAATGCGTCAGGGCCACGCCCCAGTGCGCCATCGCACACTGCGGATCCCTGGCGGCGATGGCTTCGAACTCCCGGCGCGATTCCGGGAACCAGAACGAGTGCAGCAGCGCCACCGCCCGGTTCATGTCGGCCTTGAGGGCCGGGCTGCAGGACGTCTGGAAGTCAACGAGACCGATCTGATCGGCGGAGAGCGGCGCGCCGCCGTGGTTCTCGTGCTGGGCGAACGCCGGAGCACCGGCCAGGCACATCATCACCGCCGCCATCCTGATGCGTATGTTCATGTCTCACTCCCGCTCGACGGGCAGCCCCCGCGAGCACCAACGGTTACCGGCCGAAGTTCAGGCGATCGAGGGCCACTCGACCATTGCTGACGACGTAGAGCGGATCGAGCAGCGTGCGCGGACGATCGAGCGGGTTGGCATCCACCACCACGAGGTCGGCCTCGAAACCCGGCCGCAGCAGCCCCACCTGGGTCTCGAGGCGCAGCATCTCCGCATTCAGGCTGGTGGCGGCCTGGAGTGCCGCGAGCGCCGGCAGCCCGGCGTCGATGAGTTCGAGGATCTCGCGCGACACGCGCGCCATGCTGGCCGGGCCGTACGCCGTATCGGACCCGGTCACGATCTTCACGCCGGCGGCGCGGGCCCGCCGAATCGTCTCGACGAGCACGGGCTTCATCATCTGGCCGCGCCGCTGCAGCCCGGCGTTGTCGTAGTCACCACCCGCCTCGGCGAGATCGTTCACGACGTCGGCCGTCGGCACGAAATACGCGTTCTTCGTCACCATGAGCTTCAGCGTCTCGTCGGAGAGATAGGTGCCGTGTTCGATCGAACGCACGCCGGCGCGCACGGCGGCGAGCGCGCCTTCCGCCCCATGCGCGTGCGCCAGCACGGCGGCGCCGCGGGCGCCGGCCTCGCTCACGACGAGCGCCAGTTCCGACTCGGTATAGACCTGCTTGCGTGGATCGGTGTCGGGCGTGCCGGCGCGTTCGGTGGCGAGCACCTTGATCCAGTCGGCGCCGCGGCTCAGATTGAAGCGCACGAAGCGGCGCAGCGCGTCGGGCGTCGTGAGTCCTTTCATCAGGTCGCCCAGGTCCGGCGCGTCCAGAAACGCCTCGGACGCCGGCTGCGGCCGCACGTGATACCCGGCCGCGAGCAGATCCGGGCCGGGCAGATAGCCCTTCTTCACCAGGTCGCGCAACCCCACGTCCTCGAAGTGCGAGACGCCGGCGCTGCGCGCCGTCGTGACGCCGCTGTCGAGCGCGGCCCGCATGGCTGCCGGCGTCGCGATGTGCACGTGCGCGTCGATGAGCCCCGGCACGACGTACCGCCCACCGAGATCGACCCGCGCCGGCGCCGTGCCGAACGGCGGCGCCGCGGTGCCGATCGACACGATGCGGCCATCGCGCAGCACGATCGTCTGTCCGCGCTGAATCTCGCCGCTGGCGACATCCACGACCGAGGCGTTCGTGAGCATCAGCGGCGCGGGCGGCGCCGCCGGGGTCTGCGCGCGCAGGACGAGCGTGCACGCGGTGACGGCGGCGGCCACCGCGCCAGCGGCCGGGAGCAGGCGGTTCAGCATGCGTGCAGTCTACATTCGGTAGACTGCCGGCGTGCCTGCACTCTCTGGCGTCTCGCTTCTGTCGCTCGCGCTCAACGTGCGCGGCCCGGTGGCCGTGGCCCGCCTCGTGGCGGAGGGCGCCACGGCCGTGAAAGTGGAGCCGCCCGGCGGCGACCCGCTCACCCTGTACTCCCGCGCTTGGTACGACGCGCTGCACGCCGGCGTCACCATCATGCCGATCGATCTCAAGACCGGCGACGGCCGGGCGGCGCTCGAACCGTGCCTGTCACGCGCCGATGTGGTCATCATGAGCCAGCGCCCGGCGGCGCTGTCGCGCCTCGGGCTCGCACCCGACGCCCTGCGCGCGCGGCATCCGCACCTGCGCGTGGTCACGATCGTGGGCGACACGTCGGCGCCCGACCGGCCCGGTCACGACGTGACCTACCAGGCCGACGCCGGCCTGCTGCGGGCGGAGCTGCCGGGCACGTTCCTCGCCGATCTTGCCGGCGCGGCCGACGCCGTGACGGCCGTGCTGCTGGCCCTGCGCGAACCCGCCGGCACCCACCGCGTCGTGGGGCTTCGCGATGCGCTCGTCCCCTTCACCGCGCCTCGCCGTCATGGCCTGGCCGGGCCGGACGGCCGTTTCGGCGGCGCCGATCCCGCATACGGCGTCTATGCGGCGGCGGATGGCGTCGTGGCGGTCGCCGCGCTCGAACCCCATTTCAGGGACCGCTTCTACGCCGCCCTCGGCCTGCCCCTCGACGCGCCCCTGCACGACGTCATGCGCGGGCGGACCTGCGACGACTGGGACTCCTTCGCCCGTACTCATGACGTGCCGGTCAGCCGCGTGCGCTGACGCCGCCGTACGCAACACGGGCTCGACCACTCGCGTGGCCGAGCCCGTGTTCCGATGTCCTGAGCCCGCGGCTTAGAACGACAGCTTGAAGGCCACCTGGCCGACGCGCGGCTGATAGGCGTTCTGCAGGTTCTGGCGCGGCTGGCCGAACCCGGCGTTGTTGATGACGCTCTGATAGGCGCCGTAGTTCTTGTGGTTGAGGAGGTTGAAGCCCTCGACGATGAGGCCGAGGCGCAGTCCGTTCGGCAGCGGGATGTCCTTCGCGAGCCGCATGTCGATACGGTGCAGCGGCAGGCCCTTGAGGGCGTTGCGCGGGATGAGGTCACCCACGGCGAACGACGTCGGCCCGTCGAAGCGGTCGGCGACATCGGACGGCACGGTCACTGGCGCCGTCACGTAGCGGTTCGCGCTCGACACCGGCCCGAACGGATTGGCGCCGAAGGTGGTCTGGTAGTAGTTCCCCGACCCGAACAGATACGCGCCCGACAGGTTGATGTCGAACGGCAGACGATAGATGGCGTTCAGGCGCAGCGTGTGACGCTGGAACTCGGTTGAGCGGCCCCAGTCGGCATCCGGGTCGAATGGATTGTTGGCGCGGTACTGGAAGTTCGTGGTGTTGTCGTTCTGGAAGAGCACCAGCGTGTAACTGAGGCTGGCCTGCCAGTTGTTCGCGTAGCGCTTCGTGATGCCGCTCGACACGGCCGCGAAGTCGGCCTTGCCGGTGGACTCGAGCCACTGGATCTCGCCGAACCGCGGGTCGGGACGCGTCGCCGCGGTGGGCGCGATGTTGTAGCCGGTGACCGGGTTGAACTGGAGGTTCGGATCGCGCTGGCGCGCGAAGTTCTCGCCCTTCCAGTGCGTGACGTCGGCCTCGAACCCGATGCGCTCGCCGAACTGCGTCTGGAAGCCAATCGAACTCTGCCACGTGTAGGGCATCTTGTAGTCGTGGGCGATGACACGCGGACCCTGCGCCGGCAGCGGCACCTGGCCGTTCAGGATGGCATCGGCGGTGACACCCCGGGTGGGATTGGCGATGAACCCGGGCAGACCGTCGTTCGGGAACGAGTTCGTGAGAATGCGGTCGCTGTTGAACGACTGCTGACTGAACGTGGTGTTCGAGTCGGGGATGCTGAAGTAGAGGCCGCTGCCACCTCGGATGACGAGGTTGCCATTGCCCCCCACGTTCCAGGTGAACCCGCCACGCGGTGCGATGTTCTTGATATCGCGCAGGCCGCCGGGATACAGCCGCTCACCCGGATCGAGCGCCGTGTTCGGCACGTAGCCGGCGCGCGGATTGAACGCGATCGGCGTGTCGACGAAGGGCGGATCGAGCGCGCCGAAGTCGGCATCCCACCGGATGCCGCCGTTCAGCGAGAAAGAGTTGCTGATCTTCCAGGTGTCGCCAATCCAGATGGCCACGGTGGGACGGGGAATCTCGATGGTCCAGTCGCCGAAGTTCTGGTCGAAGCGCGACACCGTGGCGTCGAGGCCGGTCAGGTCCCAGCGGCTCGGGTCGTTCCACGCGTCGAACGGGAAGCGTCGCGCCAGATCCGCCGGCGTCGACGAGAAGATGAACTCGCCGCGCGAGAGCAGCTGCCACGAGCCCGTGTCCTTCCAGCGCAGGAACTCGACGCCGGCCTTGAGATCGTGCTTGCCCTTCGACGTGGTCAGGTCGTACCGGAAGCTGAACGTGTTCTGGTAGAACTCCTGCGGGTAGTTGCGGCGCTGCCCGATGGTGATGGTCGGGAACACGTAGTTCGGCGAGTCCTTCAGCGCGTCCACCGCCAGCTGGTTCTTCCAGTCGAAGTGGCTGTAGCCCACCTTCACTTCCTGCACCGTCGTGTCGGTCAGCACGCGCGACCAGGTGTTGGCGACGTTGAAGGCCCGGCGCGACCGCTTGGCGACCTGCGACGGATGTTCGGTGCCCGCCACCTGCGTGAACGGATTGTCCCAGTCCCAGTAGGAGACGCGTGTGGTGAGGTGGTCGCGCGCCGCCATCTGCCAGTCGGCGCGGCCGAGGAAGCTGTTCTGCACGAGCTTGGTCGGGAACGTCCACGTGAAGCCGGGCAGCGCGTTCGGCGTCGTGATGATCGTGTTCGGTTCGTTCTCGCGCTCGTAGCTCAGGAAGTAGTGGACCTTGTCCTTGACGATCGGGCCGCCGATGGCCGCACCGAGCTGCTGGTTCTCGTACGGCAGCACGCGGTTGGCGATGAAGTCCTTGGCGTTCAGCCGGTCATCGCGGAAGTAGCCGTAGACGCTGCCATCGACGTTGTTCGTGCCCGAGCGCGAGATCGCCTGCACCTGGATGCCGAGCGAGCGGCCCTGCGTGATGTCGAACAGGTTGGTGATCACCTGGAACTCGGCGATGGCTTCACGGCTGAAGCGCGGCTGGCCGAAGCCGCCGCCGGCCACCTGCTGCGTGATCTCCTGCCCGTCGAGGTTCAACTGGAACTGGCGGTCGCGCACCGGATTCGTGTCGACCGCGTTCGAGGTGATGCCCTTGACCTGCATCGCCAGCTCCATCCAGTTGCGGCCCTGGAGGGGCAGTTCTTCCATCTGCCGGCGATCGACGTTGCCGGCCACCTGCGAGGACGACACATCGACGAGCGGCGCCTCGCCGGTCACGGTGAGCGTTTCGCTCAGCGACGCCACCTGCATGGCAAACGGCACCGTGCGGTTCTGACCGACGAGCAGTTCGACGTCGGGGACGATCACGGTGGCGAAGCCGGACAGCTCCGCCTGCACCTTGTAGCGGCCGGCCGGCACGCCGACGATGCGGTAGTCGCCGCGTTCGTTGCTGACATCCGAGAACGTCCGTCCGTTGGCGAGGGAGGTGGCCGTGACGGTGACGCCCGGCAGGACACCTTTGCTCTCATCCGTCACCGTGCCGATGATCGTGGCCTCCTGCGCGAAGACCGTGGACGCGGACAACAGGAGGGCTGCTGCCCAGAGACCAAACGCACGCACACGCATAACCGCCCCCTTCTCCGCCTGCGGAGACACTCACGAACGCTGCACGAACGCGGATTTGTCGCGTTCCGACGCGACCACTGACGTGTGTCACGCTCGAAACTGCGGCGGACTATAACACAGCGTTTACAACTGCGTTGCGCCTCCGTGCGTCGCGTTCTATGATGCCGCGCCGCTTCCTTCCGGTCTGGTGCCCATGTCATCACCTTCGTCGTCCAATCACGCCGCGCTCGAAACACTCGCCGCGGCCCGCTGGCGCATCGGTCTCGGCCTCACCGCCGCAATGACCGCCATCTACGTGGTCTTCATCCTGCTCATCGCCTACGGCAAGGGGTTCCTCGGCCGGCTGCTGGCGCCGGGCCTGAGCATCGGTATCGCCCTTGGGGTGCTGGTGATTCTCGCGGCCTGGGCGCTCATTCTTGTCTACGTGCGCTGGGCCAATGACCACTACGACCGCGAAGTCGCGGTCATCCGCGGAGGCCGGCGATGAGCGGCGCGATTGGCGAGCCGAACGCGCTCGCGATGCTCTTCTTCTTCGTCTTCATTGCCGCCTCGCTCGGCATCACGTGGTTCGCGGCGAGGCGCACGAAGACAACCGAAGACTTTTACGCCGCCGGCCGCTCGGTCACGGCCGTGCAGAACGGGCTGGCGCTCGCCGGCGACTACATGAGCGCCGCGAGCTTCCTCGGCATCGCCGGGCTGGTCGCGCTCTCGGGTTTCGACGGCCTCATCTACTCGATCGGCTTCCTGGTGGGCTGGCCGGTGGTGCTCTGCCTCATCGCCGAACCGCTGCGCAACCTCGGCCGCTACACTTTCGCCGACGTGGTCGCGTTCCGTCTGCAGCAGCGGCCGGTGCGGGTCGCCTCGGCCTTCGGCGGCCTGGCCGTCATCGCCTTCTATCTCATCGCCCAGATGGTAGGCGCGGGCAACCTGATCCGCCTGCTGTTCGGCCTGTCGTACGAAATGGCGGTCATCATCGTCGGGGCGGTCATGCTGGCCTACGTGCTCTTCGGCGGCATGCTGGCCACGACCTGGGTGCAGATCGTGAAGGCGGTGCTGCTCATGAGCGGCGCCGCGCTGCTGGCGCTCATGGTGCTCGCACAGTATGCGTTCAACCCGCTGGCGCTCTTCGCCGATGCGGCCGCGACGTTCGGTCCGTCGGTGCTCGCGCCCGGACGTCTCGTCTCCGATCCGATCGACGCCATCTCGCTCGGCATCGCCCTCATGTTCGGCACGGCGGGCCTGCCGC
Organism: Acidobacteriota bacterium; assembly: GCA_016789705.1. Classification (GTDB taxonomy): domain Bacteria; phylum Acidobacteriota; class Vicinamibacteria; order Vicinamibacterales; family UBA2999; genus CADEFD01. Next base: position 101,259 of record JAEUQR010000106.1, on the reverse strand, counting down.
ACATCCTGATGCGCTTCTACACGGTGCCCGATGCCCGCACCGCGCGTGTGTCGGTCGCCTACGCCACGGCGGCCATCGGCCTCTTCTACCTCTTCACCTTCATCCTCGGCTTCGGGGCGATGGTGATCGTGGGCCAGGACGCCATCCGCGCTATCGACGCCGGCGGCAACATGGCGGCGCCGCTGCTGGCCGAGGCCGTCGGCGGTCAGGCCTTCCTGGGGTTCATCGCCGCCGTGGCGTTTGCGACGATTCTCGCCGTGGTCGCCGGACTGACACTCGCCGGCGCGGCGGCGCTCTCGCACGACATCTGGGTGAGCGTCGTGCGGCGCGGCCACGCGGATGGCGGCGAGCAGCTCCTCGTGGCGCGCGGCGCCACGATTCTGCTGGCCATCGTGTCGATCCTGCTCGGCATCGCCTTCAAGGGCCAGAACGTGGCCTACATGGTGGGCCTGGCGTTTGCGATTGCCGCGAGCGCCAACTTCCCCGCCCTGCTGCTGTCGATGTTCTGGAAGCCGTTCACCACGAGGGGCGCCGTGGCCTCGATCGTGGTGGGCACGGCCTCGGCGCTGCTCCTCATCTACTTCTCGCCCACCATCCAGGTCGACCTGCTGAAGCACACCTCGGCGCTCGTGCCGCTGCGCAATCCGGGCATCATCTCGATCCCGCTCAGCTTCGTCGTGGGTATCGTGGTGTCGCTCGCCATGCCCGAAGCCGAGGCGGCGGCGAAGTTCGCGGCTACCGAACGCCAGCTGCACCTCGGCGAAGAGGCGTAAATCCGAACGATGGCGGTGCTCAGTGCGTTCCGGCATCTGCCGCGTCTCGCTGGCCTTCTGGTTGGGGCGTACGTTGTTTCGACCGCCGGGCTCCTGGCGCTCGGACGCAGCCCTGCCAGTCCTGCGGGCCTGATGCTCTACCTTGTCGTCGTCGTGCTGCCACTCGCCGTGTCGATCGTGGGCGCCGCCGTCGTCGTGGAACGCACCGGCTGGGGACCGACGACATGGGCCGCCAGTCTGGTGGTCGGCGTTCTTCTGGTCGTTACGTTCCGCTCCCCACTTGCGTGGTTTGCCCCTGCAGCGATCACGTGCTGGTTATTACGTCGAGAACTCCTGACAAGACACACTGCGAGCACCTCGGCCGTGGCGTCCGTAACGGTCGCCGCGGGCTACGGCACCGTGTGGAATGGCAACATTCTGGCGGCCATCGGCGCGCCAACCGTCACGATGGACGCGGTGTTGATGCAGGCGGACGTCTGGTTGTACGAGCAGCTGGGTCTAGCCCAGGGCTACCGAGGGGTCTATCCGATCGTTCGCGCGCCTTGGGTTTTTGCCATGCTCGAATCCGGCTACCTCTTGGCGTTCCCTCTCTTACTAGTCGTGCTCGTCTACTTCGTACTTCGCGAGCCTAACCGCCTGGGGCCGGCCCTCGCGGGGCTGTTCACCGCCTACGCGTTCGCGTTGATCGTCTTTGCGGTGTTTCCCACGGCAGGGCCCTGCATCGTGTTCCCGGACTCTCTCGACCAAGCCTACCGCCAGACAGAGACGGGCACGCTCATGACGTCAATGGCATCGAGCTTCGACAGCGTGAGACTGATGGGCGCGACACCGGAAGTGGCGTACTTCGTGGCGCTGCCCAGTCTTCACGTAGTCGTCGGGTTATATCTGCCGCTGCTTGTGCGACGCTGCCGGCCCCTGTTCTGGATGCTTGTGCCAGCGGGCGTTTTGGTCGTACTGAGTACGTTCTTGCTGGGATACCACTACGTGCTGGACGCCTTCGCCGCCATCCCGGTCGTGTGGGCGGCACTCCGCATCGCCCGCCCAACAGACGGCGGAGATCCTCAAGCGTCGCAGCAACGGGACGGCACCGGTCGAGCGTCACTGCGATCGGCGACTACTGGCGACGCGCCGATTGCTGGACATTCACCTGTTGGGCCCGCGGACCACACCACCGCATATTGTTGAGGATGTCGCCTGCTGCCTTCGTCCACTTTGCGGGCCTGGGCGTCACGGCCCCTGTCTCTACGCACCTTCCCACATCATCGCCGCAACCGGCTGGTCGCGGCGATCTCGCCGGTGCCGGACGCCTCCACATGCTGCGTTGCCGTGCCCAACAGCCGCTCGACGATCACGACGTCACGCCATCGGCCATCGAGCTGCGCGTGCCGTTCGTAGACACCCACCTCGCGAAAGCCGAAGCGCGCGCAGAGCGCACGTGAGGCGGTGTTCTCCGGAAAGAGACGCGACAGCACCTTCCAGAAGCCCGCCGCCGCGAGCGTGTCGAGAAACACCGGCATGAGCGCCCGCCCGATGCCGCGCCCGTGGTGGCTCGTGGCCACGTAGATCGAATACTCGGCGATGCCGGCGTAACACGCGCGGCCGCGGTACGAGGACGCGGCGGCCCAGCCGACGACGGCGTCCCCCTCGGTCGCCACCAGAATCGGAAACCGCGCGTCGTCGAACCATGGCAGCACGTCGCTCACGGCGCGTTCGCGCGTCTCGAAGGTCGCCCCGCGGCCGCGGATGCCCTCGTTGTAGATACGCGTGATGGCGTCGGCATCCTGGCGGGTGGCCGGGCGCACGCGGATGGCTGGAGTCTCGGTCAAGGCAGCCTCCGAATCTCCGCTCACTATAGCGGACCGCGGCGGGCGGCGCGGTCGCCCGGGCGCGCGGCGAAGACACGTTCGGTCGCGATCGTCTCCCCCGCCAGGTAGCGGGCGCGATCCTCCGGCAGGTAGATCTGCACGCGGCGATCGAGATCGAATCGCGGCGGCCAGTCGAGACCGCCGTGGATGGCGCCGGCGAACCGCGCGCGAAACGCCTCCGCTTCCCACGCCTCGAGCACGATGACCGGGGCGCGGCCATTCTCCCGCAGCCAGTCGATGGCGCGGTCGAGCCAGGCGGGATCGAGTGCGTCCCACATCACCACCTCGACCCCGGGCTGGAACCGCACGGCGCCGCTGTCCCACCCGGTGACGAGCACCGCGCGTGCGGGCAGCCGCTCCCTGACGACGCGTGAGGTCAACGCAAAGCGCGCTTCGAGGCGTGCCAGACCGAACGCCTCGGCCGTTTCGGGGCGACGCACGCCCGTCACGGCCATCCCGAGGACGACGGCCGCGGCCACGAACCTCGGGACGCGGCCACCCAGGCGCGCGGCGATCGCCGCAAGCGCGCTCACGGCGAGCACGTGTCCGAGCACCACGGCCGGCAGCAGGAACCGCAGGTACCACCACTCGGGGAACGGGCGATACGCGAGATACACCACCGAGAGCCCGGCGGCGAGCGCCGCGACGACCCACGCGCCGCGGCGCGCGGCCGGCGCGACAAGGAATGGCGCCACGAGTGCAAGGGCGACAACCGGCGTCGACGTCGTCACCCAGGTGCGGCCATAGCGCCAGACGTTGTCCGGCACGTGCGCCCACGCGAACAGCACGTCGAGGCTGCCGTAGCCCGACTGCGCGGGCGACCCGTAGAGCGACCAGTTGAGCGCGAGCACCGCGAGCACGCCCGGCGCCGCCGCCAGACTCGCCACCGTCATCGTCCGCCACACGCGGGCCAGACGCCCGGCCGCGGCGCCCGGTACGGCGATCACACCGAGGCCGACGACGGCCACGACGGCCGCCGGCGCGAGGTTGGGCCGAATGAGCAGCCCCACGCCGATGAGCAGGCCCGTCGCCAGGGGACGGCCGGCGAGGAGCATCGCGGCGACGCCCGTCCAGACCGCGCCGGTCGTGATGTCGTTCATCGGCTGCACGGCCATGAAGAGCACCACCGGCGACGTCGCCACGAGCAGGGCGGCACCCACGCCGGCCCACGCCGGGGCGAGGCGGCGCGTCACGACGAACGTCAGCCACGCGAGCATCGCCGCCGCCAGTGGCGGCACGTGATGCACGGCGTCGAGTCCGGCCACGGCGGCGAGCGGCGCCACGAGCAGGCTGTAGCCGGGTGTGCAGACGGGCACGGCGGCGCCAGGGCGCGCGGCCGACGGCAGGAAGCCCCCGGGCGCGGCCACACGCGTTGCGTCGGGCCACGGCGCAGCGAGCGCCAGCGGACTCTCCGGTTGCCAGCGCCCCTCGACGTAGGCGCGCGTCATGAGCGCGAAACAGGCCGAATCGGAGCCGCCCACCGCCGCCGTGCGTGCACGCCAGGCGGTGAGGCCGAGCGCGAGGCTCACGGCGATCGCGGCGACGAGCGGCAGGCGGCCCGCGATCATGACCAGCGGTACTTGACGAGCACCTGCAGGGCGCGGACGCCGTCACGCCAGCCGATCTTCTTGCCCTGGGCACGGCTGCGCGGCTCGAAGCGCACGGGCCGTTCGACGATCGTGTGGCCGCGGCGCAGCAGCTTGGCCGTGATCTCGGGCTCGATGTCGAAGCGATCCGACTCGAGATCCAGACTGCGCGCCACCGCCGTGTCCATGATCTTGTAGCAGGTCTCCATGTCGGTGATCCGCGAGCCGTACAGCAGGTTCGTCACCGCGGTGAGCGCGCGGTTGGCCACCACCGTGATGAGCGGCGCGGCCGACGTCGGTTCGAGGAAGCGCGAGCCATAGACGACGCGGGCCGTCCCGTCGAGGATCGGCGCGACGAGTGCCGCCAGCTGCGCCGGGTCGAGCTCGAGGTCGGCGTCCTGGATCGCGATGACCGTGCCGCGCGCCTCGGCGAGGCCAATCCGGAGCGCCCGGCCCTTGCCGCCGTTCTCCGACGCGTGGATGATGCGGACGCAGGCGTCGGCCGGCAGCCCGTCGAGGACCTCACGCGTGCCGTCGGTCGAGCCGTCGTTCACGACGAGGATCTCGCGCGGCGCCGGCAGCGGCACCTCGAGCAGGCGCCGGATGACGGCGGCGACGGTGGTCGACTCGTTGAAGACGGGGACGAGGATGCTGACGAGCGGCGTCACGGGCGCCCTAGTATCTCCCGGCGCGGGATACGATGGCGCATGTCCAGCCGCGAACTGCTGATGTCGGCCGCCCTGCGGGCCGTGACGTATCTCGATGGCGTCGATAGGCGCCACGTCGGCGGCACGCCGTCGCACGAGTCGCTCAAGGCCGCCCTCGGCGGTCCGCTCCCCGCCCGCGGCCAGGACCCGGCGCACGTCATCGCCGCCATGGCCCGCGCCGTCGATCCGGGGCTCGTCGCCACGGTGGGTCCGCGCTACTTCGGCTTCGTCACCGGCGGCGCCGTGCCGGTGACGGTCGCGGCCGAGTGGCTGGGCACGGCGTGGGATCAGAACGGCGCGCTCTACGTGATGGCGCCGGCCGTGGCCGTGCTCGAGGACATCGTGGCCGGCTGGGTGGTGGAACTGCTCGGACTGCCCGGTGGCGCGAGCGTGGGCTTCGTGACCGGTTGTCACATGGCGAACTTCACCTGCCTGGCCGCCGGCCGGCATGAAGTGCTGCGGCGGGCCGGCTGGGACGTCGAACGCGACGGCCTGCAGCGCGCGCCCCGCGTCACGGTGGTCGTCGGTGACGAGGTACACATCTCCACCGTCGGCAGCCTGCGGATGCTCGGCTTCGGCACGAGCGAACTCGTGCGCGTCGCGGTCGACGGCCAGGGCCGGATGCGTCCTGACGCGCTCGCCGCGGCGCTCGCCGCCATCGACGGGCCGTGCCTCGTGTGTCTGCAGGCCGGCAACGTCAGCACCGGCGCCTCCGACCCGATGGACGCGCTCATCCCGCTCGCGCACGCGCGCGGCGCCTGGGTCCACGTGGACGGCGCCTTCGGGCTGTGGGCGGCGGCTGTGCCCTCGCTCGCCGCGCAGGTGGCCGGCCTCGCCGCCGCCGATTCCTGGGCCACCGACGCGCACAAGTGGCTGAACGTGCCCTACGACTCGGGCTTCGCCATCGTGGCCCACCCGGCGCCGCACCGCGCCGCGATGAGCCTGCGCGCGTCGTACCTGCAGCGCGGCGACGACGAGGAACGTGTGGGCATGGACTGGGTGCCGGAATCGTCGCGCCGCTCGCGTGTGCTGGCCGTCTACGCGCTCATCCAGGCACTCGGCGCCGAGGGCATTCGCGATCTCATCGACCGCACGTGCCGGCTGGCGCGGCGGATGGCCGATCGGCTGCGGATCGAACCCGGGCTCCGCATCCTGAACGACGTCGCGCTCAATCAGGTGCTCGTCGCGTTCGACCGCCCGGACGGCACGCCTTCGGCGGACATGACACGCGACGTCATCGCGCGCGTGCAGGCGGACGGCACGTGCTGGGCGGGCGGCGCCACCTGGCAGGGCCACGAGGCGATGCGGATCTCGGTCTCGAACTGGGCCACGACCGACGACGACATCGACCGCTCGGCGGCGGCAATCCTCGGCTGCTACCGCGCGGCGATCGGCTGACGGCCGTCAGCGCTTCTTCGGCGGCGGACCCGGCCGGTACTCCAGCATCACGTTGCTGATCGTGGCGACGGGGCGACCGGGCGCCGTGAACTGATCGGTGCCATCGGGCCGCACCACCGTCAGACGTTCACCGAGCACGCTCGCTTCGACCGTGCCTTCGGGCAGGGTGAACTGCACGAACTCGGCGCCCGTGGGTGCCACGGCCTTCACGCCGCCCGGGCCGGCACCACCGCCCACGCGGTCGTACAAGTCGCGCTCCGTGCGGAACTCCGAATCGACCACCGCACGGTCGATGAGTGTGCCGTCCATGAGCAGCACGCCAATCGTGGCCGTGTAACGCCGGTAGCCCTGCTTCTTCTTCACGAGCTCTGCCGAATAGGTGTGCCGGTTGTGCACTTCGAAGGAGAGCGTCACGGGACCGCGATGCGGCGGCACGGTGATGACCACGCCGGCCCTGGGGTCGAGCCCCGTGAGCACGTCGCAGAAGCGGCGCTTCGTCGTGACGCCGTCCCCGAGTTCCGACGGACAGACGAGCGTCGCCGGCACGCGCGTGAGTGGCACGGGTGCGGACGGACGCGCCGGTACCTTGCGGGCGGGAGCGGGACGCCGGGCCGGCGTCTTCTTCGTCTGCGCCTGAACCGGCGCGGCCACAAGCGCGAGCGCGAGCGCGACCAGAACGAGGCGCATGGGCATCAGCTTAACTGACTTCGACGATGAACGCGTCCCCGGGTGTGTACTCGGTGCGCCCTCGAACTGCAGGGGTTCAAGACCATGGCGCGCGAGAACGTCACCGTGCAGGTGGACGCGACCGTGCCGCTCGACCTGCAGATGCCGCTCGCCACGGTGGCCGAGATGGTCACGGTGACCGGCGCCTCGCCGGTCATCGACACGACGAGCGCCAACACGGTCACCAAGAGCGGCGGCGAGCAGTGGAACGGCCGCGCCACCTTCGCCTGGCTCGGCGACGCCGCGCAGGGCCAGAACATCGACGACAACCCGCTCAAGTGCGGCTTCGGCCCGACGACCAACGGCGTGGGCTTCGTGTCCGACGTCAACGTCAACGTCAGCGCCGGCCGGCCCGTTGCTCAGGAACAAGCTGCACATGTTCACGTCGTTCCGCGACTGGCGTCTGCACGTCGAGCGCAATCCAGAAGCGACCTCGAATCCTGCCCATCCGTTCGACACGTTCCTCACGACCCGGGCCGACGCCGGCCGTGACGGCGTGCTCGGCACGGGCGACGACGGCACGCTCCAGTTCTACAACCGCACCTCCACGGCCGTGAACCAGACCTGCTTCACGAACGACCGCAGCTACCGTCAGACCTGCAACGGCCTCGAGATCACCGCCACCAAGCGGATGCCGAACCGCTGGCAGATGGTGGCCGGCTACACGTTCGCGCGCAGCCGCATCAAGGGTCTCAGCGTGAACGTCGACCCGAACACGCTCATCAACGTCACCGGCCCGCTCGCCGGCCAGAAACGGTCAACGTCGAGCCGCTCGGGTCCTACCGCCTGCCCCGCCGCACGGTGGCCGACGTGCGCGTGTTCAAGACGGTGCGCTTCGGCGGCGCGCGTGAGCTCGAAGCGTCGGTCGACTTCAACGACGTCACCAACAACAACGTGTTCTGGGACGCCCGCACGCTGGGCGGCACCATCAATCTGCGCCAGAACGGCGACCCCGCCGGTGCCATCGACACCCTGGCCCGGTTCGGGTCACCGGCTCTGGTCCACGGCCCGCGCAACATCCGCTTCAACGTCGCGTTCCGTTTCTGACCCGGCCGCCGCGTCCCGCGTGCCGCCGGGCACGCGGGGCCGTGCCCGGTCCAGCCGATCCGGGACCGCCGGTTTCGTGTAGGCTCATGGGAAGATGGGTGGGTACCTCCGCCCTGACCATGGACTCGACACGCATCTCCATCGCGCGCCTTCTCGAGGCGGACGTCCCGATCACCTGGCAGGATGCCGTTGCGGTGGTGCAGGAAGTCGCGATGGTCAGCGACGTCAACGCGGCCATGAACAACAGCCCGTCGCTCGTCACGCCGGAGGCGTGCTTCCTCACGACGGCGGGCGAAATCGATCTGCCAGACACGGCGGCCACCGAGGAGCCGCACGCGGTGGCCGACCTCTTGCGGCTGGTGCTCCGCAGCCGCGAGGCACCAGCCGCGCTCATTGCCCTCGCGCAACGACGCCCCGACGATCTCTTCGGTGAACTCGCGGCGTTCTCGTCCGGCCCGCGGCGCCCCATCATTGCCAGACTCGCCGCGCTGGCGCTGTCACCCGCGCCGGTCGTGGCCGCTGGCGTCGCTGCGACGGGTCCTTCGAGGCCGCCGGCCGTGGTGGCGCTTCCCGAGAAAGGGGCGCGCCGGTGGGCGCCCATGAGGCGTCCGCAGGTGGCCACCCAGCCGGCCGTCATGCCCTCGCTCACCGCGCCGTCGGTCGCCGCAGCCCCGCTGCCGGCCGTCGTGCCCAAAGCCGCACCGCCTGTCGCCAACGCCCCGCAACCGGCAGCCCCGGATGCCGAGCTGCAGCGGCTACGGATGCGGGCGGTTGAACGCGACAAGCAGAACCCGCGGCGATCGGCCAGCTTCGCGCGCCTTTTGAATTGGCGTGCGGCCGTCCCCGCCCCGCGGACCCTCGGCCGCGCGGCGGTGGTTATCGCGGCAGTGACGGCCGTGGCCACTGTCGTATGGCGGCCGTCGCCGCCGTCCACGAACGCCCAGGCCGGTTCGGCCGCTGCGCCGGCGGCTTCGCTCGCCACGCCGGCGGCCAGCTCACCAGCCAGCACGGCGGCCAACGCCCCGTCAACCCCAGCGCCGGGGGTCCCGCAGGCGCCCGCCGTCGCACGGCGCGCACGGCGCGCGACCGGAACCGGCGACGCCGGCGAGGCAGCGCCCCCGGCCACCACGGCACTCGTCGCGCCCGCCCCGGTCGCCATCGCGGCCCCCGGCGCGCCGATGCCGCCATCTGCCGACAACGGCGACGCTACAGCCCTGACGGGCGGAGTGCCTGCCGCGGCATCGATTGGCGCCCCGGTGCCACGCGTGTCGTCGCCGGCGCCCTCGATGCCCGTCATGCCGGCGTCCGCTGGCCGCAGCGCCCGCGCTGTCCAGTACTCGGCCAACGATCCCGACGTCACGCCGCCGGTCATGCTGCGCCAACAGCTCCCGGCCTTCGTCCTCGCCCCGGGTTCCGAGGCGCCCGCCGAATGGCCGTTCCTCACCGTGCTCGTCGACGAGCGGGGCACTGTCGAACGGGTGCGGCTGCACGCGAAGACGCCGCCGGCCGGGCAGTCCTTGTATCGCCAGCGCATGCTTCTGGCCGCGGCCAAGGCCTGGCAGTTCGAACCCGCGCGGCGGCAGGGCGCTGCCGTGCGTTACGAACTCCGCGTGCCGCTCGAGCCGTGATTACCCGCGAGCGCCGGCGAATGCGTGTGTTGGCCCGCAACTCCGCGAAACGACGGCCAAGCTGCATGACCCTGCCAAATTGCCCCCAAAACGCATACCGGTGTTCGTGAGTTTCCAGTAGGCTTGAATCGGGGCTTCCCTTCTTGGGGCCTCACCAGCCAATGGTCTCGCGTCGCATCTCCGTTTCGCGTGTCCTGGAACTGCAGGTGCAGGTCTCATGGCAGGAGGCGGTGGCGATCGTGGGCGAGGTGGCCGCGCGACGCGGCGACAGCCGAGCGCCCGGACAACCCGCGCCGCGCATTGACCCGGACGCCTGCCTGCTGACGCCGCTCGGCGAGGTCCAGTTGCCCTTTGCGGCAGAGCGTGACCAGCCCAATGCCGACCTTGAAGTGCTGCGGGCCCTGCTCGCCGGCCGCGAGATGCCTGCGGAGCTCGAGGCCGTCGCCTACGGCCCGCCACCGGTATCGCTCGGTGATGCCCTCGCCATGTTCTCGCGGCCCAGCCGCCGCGCCGACATCGCTGCCGTGGCGCTGCGCGCGATCTCTGCCGAGGACGACCTTGAGCGTGCCGCACCGCAGCGCGTCGCGGCGCTGCCGGCGCCAGTCGTCACCACCGCGGTCGTCCCGGACGACATGGCCGCCCTGCGCGCGCAGGTCGGCGACCGCGTAGCCGCCAAGGTCGCGCCTCCGTCTTCAGCCGCGGCGGTTGCGCCGGACGCGTCGGCGCCGGCGGCGCGACGCACCGGAGTCTTGAGGGCAGCGTCGGTAGCCGCGCTGCTCGCGGGCACGATCGGCCTGGGCCTATGGATAACGCGTCGTCCGCCATCGACGCCGGCAGACGCTCCGGAACCGGACGCGCTGCAGGCGGCCGCCCCGCTCGCCACCCCTGAACTCCTGCCCCCCGTCGAACGACGCGACGAGGTCGGCCGGCGCGACACCGACATCGTCCTCAGCCGGCCGCGGCCGCGCGCGTCGGCGTCCGTGAACGGTGCGCCGCCACAAGACTCCACGCATCCGGCAGCCGAACTGTCAACCAGCCCGTCAGACGACGCGGGTCGCCCGTCACGCGGGGCGGTGGCGCCCGACGACTCGCCCACACGGCCCGCTCCCGAAGCACCGCCAGCATCCGCAGCAGCCTCCGCGCCGATCGCAGCGCCGGTCTACACGTGGCGGAGCGTCGGCGTCGAGCCGCCGGAGATGGTGTTCCCTCGAATGCCCAGGTCGGCGTTCCCGCCGCCCGGTGTGCGCGTCGACGGTGTGTACGTCGAGCTTCTGATCAGCGAGTCGGGCACGGTCGAGGCCGTGCGTCTGCGTGGCACGGCCATGAGCAGGGCGTCGGCGTATCGGCATTCGATGATGCTGGCCGCGGCCAAGGCCTGGCAGTTCGCGCCGGCCACACGCGACAACGTGCCGGTCCGTTACGTCACTCGCGTCTTGATCGAGCCATGACCAGCCGCGCCCGCGATGCCCACACGCGCGTAGTTGCGGCACTCCACCAGTCGCGCAACGGTGATGGCGGCTGGCCGTACTACCGCGGCAAACAGAGCCGGCTGGAGCCCACGGCCTGGGCACTGCTCGGCACGACGCTCCCGGTCGAGGCGACGCCGCTGCCCGCGTGGGCGGCGCCCGGCGGGTTGCTCGTGGAACCGTCGACCCGGCAGGTCAACTATGCCTTCAACGCGCTGGCGGCGCTCTCGGCCAGCGCTGAGCGCGAGCGCGCGCACGAGCTCACGCGCCGAATCGTCAGGGCACTCGTTGACGCGCGGGGCGTCGTCATCGACAGCTCGCCGGTCATCCGGCAGGACACGACGCTCCAGGGCTGGTCGTGGACGGCGGGCACCTTCACCTGGGTCGAGCCGACGGCGTGGTGCATGATCGCGCTCAAGCAGTGGGCGGCCGACTTTGGCGGGGCGCGTCTCCGCCTCGATGTCGCCGAACGGGTGATGCGGGACCGCGCGTGCGCCGGCGGCGGCTGGAACTTCGGTAACGGCACCGTCTACGGCCAGGCGCTGCCGGCCCACGTGCCGCCCACTGCGGTGGGCGTGCTCGCGCTGCAGGACCAGGCGAACGACCCGCTCGTCACGGCGGCTCTCGCCCATCTCGAGCAGCACGCGCTGCTCGAAGGCTCGACGATGGCGCTGGCCCTGTCGGTCATCGCCGTGCTCGCCGTCGGCCGCTCCGTGGACGCCTTGGTTCCCGCCCTCATTGAACGGTGCGTGAGTGCGCAGCTGACGTCCAACATCGCCACGCTGGGCATGGCAGCGTGCGCCCTCGATGCGGTCGTTCGCGGCGGCCGGCCGCGCGGATTGGCGCTGCCGAGAGGAGCCTCGGCATGAGATCTCCGGGCACCGTGACCAGACGTGAGTTCGCCGCCCTGTCGGCCGGGGCCGTGCTCGCAGCCGCGGGCTGCCGGGCGGCGCCCTACCGGCGCGGCGACTTCGCGCGAGCGGACGAATCTCCCGTGGTCGCCCTGGCGGCGGCCGACTACGGCGTCGACTTCGCCGACCTCATCACCCGCGGCTTACGTGAACTGCGCGTCGACCTGTTGGGCCGGCGCGTGCTGCTCAAGCCGAACCTGGTCGAGTACGAGCCGGGCACGGTCATCAATACGCACCCCAGCGTCGTCATCGGGGCGGCCGTGGCCTGCCGCCGGCTGGGCGCTCGCGAGGTGATGGTGGCCGAGGGCCCTGGCCATCGCCGCGATCTCGAGTACTTGCTGGGCAGCACGGGGCTGCTCGAGGAACTGGAGTCTGAGCGCGTGCCGTTCGTGGACTTGAACCACGACGACGTCGAGGCGGTGCCGCTGCGCAGCTGGTTCACGACGCTCGGCGAACTGGCGCTGCCGCAGTCGCTGCTGCGGGCCGACATCATCGTGTCGATGCCGAAGCTCAAGACACACCACTGGGCCGGGGTGACGTGCAGCATGAAGAACCTGTTCGGCGTGGTGCCGGGCGCCGTCTACGGCTGGCCGAAGAACGTGCTGCATTTCCAGGGTATCCACGAGTCGATCCTCGACATCGTGGCCACGGTGCGCCCGCAGCTGGCCATCGTCGACGGCGTGGTGGGGATGGAAGGCGACGGCCCGATCCTGGGCACGCCGAAGCACGCGGGCGTGCTGCTGCTCGGCCGCGACCCGGTGGCCGTCGACGCCACGGCGGCGCGCGTCATGGGGCTGCGGCCCGAACGCATTCACTATCTCGCCGAGGCCGGCCACTTCCTGGGGCACCTCGATGCCGGGAAGATCCCGATGCGCGGCGAACGGATCGAGCGGTTCGTGACGCCGTTCGCGGTGCTCCCGGCGTTCGCCGCGCTGCGCGCATGAGCCGCAGCCACTTCCTCGACCCCGTGCTCCGCTCGACCGGGCGCTGGGGGCTGCGCGTGGCGCCCGGCGGGGCGCTGCTGGCGACGAACGCGGAACTGGCGGGCGACTCGCGGGCCCGGACCCGCGGATTGCTGGGCCGGGACGGACTGGCTGCCGGGGAGGCGCTCGTCATCGCACCCTGCCAGGGCATCCACACCTTCGGGATGCGGTTTCCGCTCGACATCGTCGGCGTCGCGCGCGACGGCCGCGTGGTGACAGTGCGGTCTGATGTGCCCCGTCGGCGCATCGTCCTGGCGCTTAGGGCATTCGCCATTGTAGAGCTGCCTGCGGGGACCTGCGCGGTCGCAGGTCTGGTCGTCGGTGACCGTCTGGAGTGCCTTTCCCGGCCGGTGGAATTCGCAGAACATTTGTCCGGCTTCGAGTAGACTTTTTGGACCGGGCACGATGGGCCGATGTGTCGTCGATTGCCTGCGTTTATCAGATAATCCTTGCTGCACTGCTCGGCGTTTCGTAAGGTAGACAGACGATCGCAAAGGTGGCACACAGGTTGCTCTTCACCGGTCGTCGGCGACTTTCCGCACACGAGGATTGACGTGGCATCGAGCGGAGGCCGGCGAGAGGCGTGCGTGCTGTGGGGCTGGCGCGGGCGTCCATGAATAGTCCCCAAGATCCCAAGACCTGGAGCTGTGTATGAACCTCGTTAAGCGACTGATTCGTGAAGAAGAAGGCCAGGACATCATCGAGTACGTGCTCATCGCAGCCGCCATCTCGGTGATCGCGATTCCGATCGTTCCGGCCATCGGCACGGCCGTGGCGGGCGCGTGGACCAACGTCAGCGGCCAGGTGAGCCTGATTCCCGGCGCGGGCTCGTAGTCCGCGCGCTGGCGTGGGAGAGGTGGGGCTATCCCCTTCTCCCGCTCTCCCGCGCCCCTTCGCCTTCTTCAGAGGCGCAACAGTGATGCCGCGACTTCTTTGTCTCCTGCTGCGCGACGAGTGCGGGCAAGACATCATCGAATACGTGCTGCTCACGGGTGCGGTCGGCCTTGCCGGCCTCGCCACGTGGCCGCTGATTGCGACCGGCATCGGCGTCTCGTATCAGCAGCTCGACCAAAACACGCAGAACCTGTGGGTGCCGCCGAATCCCGGCGGGGGCGGCTCATGAACCCGTTCGAGACGTGCGCGGTGGTCGTGGGCCTGGTGGCCTGCGCGACCGACATCTCGACCCGGCGGGTGCCCAACGTGTTGACCGGTCTGGCGGTTGTGTGCGGACTGGCCGCCCACACGCTGCTGCCGAGTGGCCACGGGCTTACCGCGGCGCTCCTGGGTTGTGCCGCCGGACTGGCGGCATTCTTCCCCTTCTTCGCACTCGGCGGCATGGGCGGCGGCGACGTGAAGCTGATGGCGGCCCTGGGCACGTGGATTGGCTGGTCACCGGTCCTGTGGACGGCACTCTACGGGGCGGTCGCCGGCGGCGTGCTGGGCCTCATCGTCGGCTTCGCCCATGGTTACCTGCGGCAGGCCTTCTCCAATATCGGCACGCTCTTCCTGGTGTGGCGGGTCCAAGGTGTACGGCCGGTGCCGGAACTGACGCTCGAACACGGGCGGGGTCCGCGGTTGCCCTACGCTTTGCCGATCTTCGTGGGCTTGGTGACAACACTATGGCGACACTGACTGGCGCGCCGCGGTGGAAGTCGGAGCGCGGCGCTGAACTCATCGAGATGGTGGTGGTGACGCCGCTGCTGCTGCTGCTGCTCTTCGGCATCATCGACTTCGGCTTCCTGTTCCAGCGCTACGTCGTGCTGACCAACGCGGCGATGGAGGGCGCAAGGGTAGGCATCCTGCCCGGTTATACGGCCGCCGACGCGCAGACACGGGCCACGACCTACGCCTCCACGGGCGGCATCCCCGGCGCGGTCACCGCCGTGGCCACGACCGTCAACCTCCCCGCTGCCGGTGGCAGCACCTGGCCGGGCGTGCAGGTGACCGTGACACACGTCTACACCTATCCCTACATCGGCCCGCTCATCGGGCTGGTCAACGGCTCGCTCGCGTCGGTCACGCTGACCGCTTCGTCAACCATGCGCCGCCAGTTGGGCACCTAGATCGCCACTATGTCTCGAAGCACCCGCACGATCCTCGTTCTCCTGTTTTCACTGGTTGTGGCCAGCGTGGCCAGCTTCGTGGTGTACCGCCAGGTGCAGGCCATCCCGGTACGCGAAGTGGAGGTCCGCAGCTATCCGGTGGCCGTCGCCGCCAAGGCGCTGCCGATGGGCACGCTGCTGAGCGCCACCGATGTGAAGCTGGTGTCGTGGCCGCAGTCGAGCCCGGTACCCGGGGCCTTCTCCACGGTCGAGAGCGTGGTGAACCGCGGCCTCCTCGCCGGCGTCGTCGAGAACGAACCGCTGACACCCACGAAGGTGGCCGACGCGCAGGCCGGTGCGGGACTCGCGCCGACCATTCCTCCCGGCATGCGGGCCGTCTCCGTGAAGGTTGACGAGGTAGTGGGTGTGGCCGGATTCGCCGTGCCCGGTGCCCGTGTCGACCTGGTGGTCGCACTGACACAGCAGGATCAGAATGTGTCGCGGGTAGTCGTGACCAACGTCCTGGTCCTCACCGCCGGCACCAAGTACGACCAGGATGCGGCGCGCGACGGCCGGCCGGTGCCGGCCACGGTGGTCACGCTGGTGGTGACGCCGGAAGACGCCGAGCGCATCTCGCTGGCGGCGTCGGTGGGGCGCATCACGCTGGCCCTGCGCAATCCGCTGGACATAGAACCAACGGCCACCAGGGGGATGCGGCTGGCGTCGCTCATGGGCGCAGCCGACCCGCCGCCGCCCTCGACGGTGCCGGCGCCGCGGCGCAGTATCGCGCCGCCCCCGGTGAAAGCCCCCGCGCCCCCTGCGCCGCCCGCGATCTACTCGGTTGAAACGATCCGCGCGGCGAAGCGCACATCAGAGGTAGTGAAATGAGCCGCGTTCGACTCCATCTTCTTGCCGTTGCCGTCGCCGTCGTCGCGTGCGCCGCCCTGATCCCGGTAGGCATCGCCGCGCAGGCGCCCGGCGGCCAGGCGGCCGACATCGCAGAACGTGTGCTGCTCACCGCCGGACGCTCGACAGTAGTGCTGACTGAGTTCGACATCACGCGCATCGCGGTGACCAACCCGGCCGTGGCCGACGCCGTTGTGGTGCGGCCGCGCGAGATCCTGGTTGACGGCAAGGGCGCCGGCACGGTCAGCCTCATCGTCTGGGGCGCCACCGAACGCAAGCACTTCGACGTCGTGGTCGATCCCGGCGTGACCACGCTGCAGCAGAACTTCCAGCAGCTCTTCGCCGGCGAGAGCATCAACGTGGCCGTGACCGACGAGGCCGTGATCCTCTCGGGCCCGGTGTCGAGCAACGACGTCATGCTGCGCGCCGGGGAGCTGGCCAAGGCCGCCATGCCCAAGTTGTCGGTCATCAACATGCTGGAGCTGCCGAGCGGCTCGCCGAGCAAGCAGGTGATGCTGCAGGTGCGTTTCGCTGAAGTGAACCGCAATGCGCTGCAGCAGTCGGGCCTGACGCTCTTCAGCACGCGCAACGAGGTCACCGGCCGCACCTCGACGCAGCAGTATCCTGGTCCGAATTTCAGCACTGATGGCGACATCGAGTCCCTGGAGTTCTCCGACTTCCTGAACATCTTCCTGTTCTCGCGCACCCAGGGGATTGGCGGCGTGCTCAAGGCCCTGCAGGGCCGCGGGTTCCTGCAGAGCCTGGCCGAGCCGAATCTGATTGCCTACAACGGCCAGGAAGCCAGCTTCCTCGCCGGCGGCGAAATCCCGATTCCGATCGTGACCGGGCTGGGCCAGTTGTCGATCCTCTTCAAGGAGTTCGGCATCCGCCTCAGCTTCACCCCGACGATTGCCGGCGACGTGATCCGCCTGAAGCTGCGTCCCGAGGTCAGCACGCTCGACTTCACCAACGGCATCGTGCTCTCGGGCTTCCGCATTCCCGCCCTCAACACCCGCCGGGCCGAAACCGACGTCGAGCTGCGCGACGGTCAGTCCTTCGCCATCGCCGGCCTGCTGAACAACCTCACCCAGACCGACCGCCAGGCGATTCCGCTGCTGAGCCGCCTGCCCATCATCGGCAACCTCTTCAAGAGCCGCGGCGTCCGTGCGGAGCAGACCGAGTTGATGGTGCTGGTCACGCCGCGCCTGGTGCGCGCCCTCGACCCCGACGAAGTGCCCTCGCTGCCCGTGCGCCCCGGGGCCTTCATCAACCCCTCGGACAGCGAGAACGAAGGGGTGCCCGAGGTGGAGCCCGAGACCCCCGGCCTCGAAGACGCGCCGCCGCCGGCCACGCGCAAGCCGGCGACGCCGCCCGGGGTGGTGCCGCCGCGTCGCCCCGGCGGGCTGTAGGTCCAGCGCGTCTGCACAAGGATTACGTATGTCTCTCCCTGGCCCGACACCCTCGTCATCCGCGCGCGGTCCTCGCTGGGCGTCCGAGCGTGGCGCGATTCTCGTGCAGACGGCGATCGCCTTCATCGGCCTGACCGCGTTCAGCGCGTTCGTGGTCGATTACGGCGTGCTGTGGTCGGCGCGTCGCCAGGCGCAGAACTCGGCCGATGCGGCCGCGATGGCCGCCGCGGTGTCGCTGGGGTTCGTCGACCCCGACGACCAGCAGCGGGCGCGCAACGCGGCGCTCGACGCCGCGGCGCAGAACAGAATCTGGGGCGCGCCCCCTGACATCACCGGTGCCGACATCACGTTTCCCGCCTGCCCCGTCGGCTCGCCGGGCGTCGGCACCAACTCCTGCGTGCGCGTCGACGTCTTCCGCAACCAGCGCGGCGGCGGTAATCCCCTGCCGACCATTTTCGGCAATCTGGTCGGCGTGACCAATCAGGGCGTGCGGGCCACCGCCACCGCGCAGGTCATCTTCGGGAACTCGACCAACTGCGTCAAGCCGTGGGGCATTCCCGACAAGTGGACCGAGTTGCGCAATAACCAGGGCCCCCCCGGCTGGGACGACCTGGACAGTTTCGAACGCTACGTGCAGAACGGCCGAAACCGGGGACAAGTGCTGAACCCGGCCGACGTCTACACGCCGCCGACCAACAACAACAACGGGACCGGATTCGACGTCCAGCTCGACTACGGCCTCCAAATCGAAATCAAGTCCGGCAACCCCAACCAGGCCCTGCAGCCGGGTTGGTTCTCTCCAGTCGTCATCAATCCCAGCTGCGTAGGCGGGAACTGCTACCGCGATGCAATCGCACAGTGCGCGCCGAATGTGATTCGGGCGGGCGATGTGCTCACGGTGGAGCCCGGCAACATGATCGGCCCCACGAACCAGGGAGTGACGGACTTGATCAACCTCGACCCGACCGCTACCTGGAGTCCGTCGGCCAACGGCGGGCGCGGCGGCATCAGCGGCGGCTGCATGTCGTCGCAGGCGAACCCCTGCGCGCTCAGCCCGCGTGTGGTGGCAGTCCCTGTCTTCGATCCTGACGTGTGGGATCGCGATCCCGCGCGGGGCCGAAACACCACCGTGACGGTGACCCGCATCGTCGGCATGTTCATCGAGCGGATGCGCGGCAATGACGTCATTGGCCGGCTGATGCCTTACCCGTCATCGCCGTACTCCGGCACGGGCGGCGTGCCCGGGTCGGCCTTCGTCATCAGCATCATCCTGGTCAGGTAACGCACATGTCCCTGAGCGTGGCCTTACTCGGTTCGTCGGATCGCGACCTGTTCACCGGACTGCGCGACCGTGGTTACCGCGTCAGCGAGAGCTCAGCGTCGGAAGTCAGCAGTCTCTATCCGCCGGGGGCGAAGGGCCCGGATGCCTTCCTCGTCGACACGCGAGGCATCGTTCCGCCGTCGCGCGATCTGGCGCCGCTCAAGCGGCAGTTCCCGACGGCCGGCGTGGTCGTCATCGCCGACACGCTCGATCCCAACGGCATGCTCGAGGCGATGCGGCTCGGCATCACCGAGTGGTTGCCGGCGCCGGTGGCCCTCCAGGACGTCGAAAACGCGCTGCGGCGGGTGACGCGCCCGGTCTCGTCGAGAACGGTCGCCGGGCAGTGCTTCGCCGTCGTCGGCGGTAAGGGCGGGGTGGGCTCGACCACCATCGCCGTCAACCTGGCCACCGCGCTGCACAAGGCCACCGCCGAGCCCACGCTGCTGGTCGACATGCACATGGCGCAGGGCGATGCCGCCATCTTCCTGGGCGTCGAGCCGCGCTTCACGGTGCTCGACGCCCTCGAGAACATCCAGCGGCTCGACGACGCCTACCTCAAGGGGCTGGTCACGCCGACGCCCTGCGGCCTGGATCTGCTGGCCGCGGCCAATCGCCCGCTCATCGGCACGCTGGACGTGATGCGCGTGCGGGCGCTCATCGAGTTCCTCAAGTCGGCCTACCCCTGGGTGGTCATCGACTGCACGCGCTCCGACTCCTCGGTGATCGAGTCGCTCGATGCGGCCAACACCGTGCTGGTCGTGGCCAATCAGGAGCTGCCGACGCTGCGCAGCGCCAGCCGCCTGGCGATGGCCTTGCGCCAGCGCTGCGGCGCCAACCGGATCAAGCTGATGATTTCGCGCTTCGACAGCCAGTCGGAGATCGACCGCAAGGATGTGGAGAGGGTGCTCGGCGGCAAGGTCAGCTACACCTTCCCGAGCGACTACCGCACGGCGGTGACCGCGCTCAACAAGGGGGAACCGCTCGTGCTCTCGAGCCAGGGCCTGCTGGCCGCGAGCTTCGAGACGGCCGCCCGCGAGATCGCAAACCTGCCGCAGGTGGCGCGCGAGACGGCGCGCGGCGGCCTGTTCGCCAGACTGGGTGGCAAGCGGTGATGACTGGAGCCTGCGCGAATGATCGGCATGACTGAACACTCACGGATGGTCACCGGAGGCGTCGTCGACGTTCGACAGGCGCACTACCAGGACACCAAGGAGCGCGTGCACCGCACGCTGCTCAACCGCCTCAACCTCGATCGCCTGAACCGTGTCGGGCGGGCGCAGGCCGAGCCCGAAATCCGCAGCCTCATCATGACGCTGCTCGAGGGCGAGTCGAGCAACGTGCCGCTGAGCATGTCGGAGCGCGAGGCGCTCATCACCGACGTGTTCCACGAGTTGTTCGGACTCGGACCGCTCGAGACGCTGCTGGCCGACCCCTCGATCTCGGACATCCTCGTCAACCGCTTCGATCAGATCTACGTCGAGCGGGAGGGCCGGCTGGAACCGAGCCCGCTCGTGTTCAAGGACGCCCCGCACCTGCTGCGCATCATCGAGCGCATCGTCAGCTCGGTGGGCCGCCGCGTCGACGAATCGAGCCCGATGGTCGATGCCCGGCTGGCCGACGGCTCGCGCGTCAACGCCATCATTCCGCCGCTGGCGCTCGACGGCCCCGTGCTGTCGATCCGGCGCTTCCGCACCGACCGGCTCGGCGCCCGCGACCTGGTCGATCGCCAGTCGTTGACCCAGCCGATGCTCGAGTTCCTGCGTGGCGCCGTCGGGGCCCGGCTGAACGTGCTGGTCTCGGGCGGCACCGGCGCCGGCAAGACCACCTTCCTGAACGTGCTCTCGGGCTTCATCTCCGACCGCGAGCGCATCGTGACCATCGAGGACGCCGCCGAACTGATGCTGCGGCAGCGGCACGTCGTGCGCCTCGAGACGCGGCCGTCGAACATCGAAGGCAAGGGTGCCGTGCACCAGCGCCAACTGGTCATCAACGCCTTGCGCATGCGCCCTGACCGCATCATCGTCGGCGAGGTCCGTGGCGAAGAGGCCCTGGACATGCTCCAGGCCATGAACACGGGCCACGACGGCAGTCTGACGACCATCCACGCCAACAGTCCCCGGGACGCGCTGTACCGGCTCGACACCATGGTGGCGATGGCCAACCTCAACATCCCCGAGAAGGCCATCCGGCAGCAGGTGGCCTCGGCCCTCCATGTCGTGGTCCAGCTGACCCGCCTGTCGGACGGGCGCCGCCGGGTCACCGCGGTCAGCGAGATCACGGGTATGGAGCAGGGCGTCATCACCATGCAGGACATCTTCCTGTTCGAGCGTACCGGCCTCAGCGCCGACGGGCGCGTCGAGGGCGTCTTCCGCGCCACCGGCATCCGGCCCAAGTGCGCGCAGGAACTGGCGCAGGCCGGCTTCCCGCTGTCGGCCGATCTCTTCGAGCATCGGATGGTCGTCAACTGAGACAAGACCGATGCTGATTGTTGCCTCCACCTTCGCCTTCTGCCTGCTGGTCATCGTCGGGCTCTACTGGGCCCTCGTGGTCCGGCCGGAAGACGCCATGTCGCGGTCGGTCACGAGCCGCCTGGACCGACTGAACACGCCTCGCTCCGCCGCTGCCGGAGTTGCGACGGCGGCCACCCAGTTCAGTGCCGTCCCGGCCCTCGATGCCCTGCTCAGGCGCCACACGGGGTTCACCGCCGCGACCGAGCGCCTGCTGGTCGAGGCCGATCTCAAGATGACGGTCGGCGTCTTCCTGCTCCTGAGCCTCGTGAGCGCCGGCATCGGCTGGGCGGTCGGCCTGCTCGTCCTGCGGCTGCTGGCCGCCGCGCTGCTGCTGCTGGCGATTGGCGCCGTGCTGCCGTACCTTTACGTCCGCTTCAGACGCGGCCGGCGGCTGCAACTTTTCGAAGAGCAGTTTCCCGAAGCCGTCGATCTCATCGCCCGGTCGCTACGGGCCGGGCACGCCTTCACGACCGGCCTGGGCATCGCGGCGGAGGAACTGCCGCCACCGGTCGGCCTCGAGTTCAAGCGCGTCTACGACGAGCAGAACTTCGGCCTGTCGCTCCCCGACGCGCTGCGCGCCATGGGCACCCGGGTGCCGGTGCTCGACGCCCGATTCTTCGTCACTGCCGTGCTGACGCAGCGCGAGTCTGGTGGCAATCTGGCCGAGGTGCTCAACAACCTGTCGTCGGTGATGCGCGAGCGCTTCAAGGTCAAGCGGCAGATCCGCGTCGTGTCGGCGCACGGACGCCTGAGCGGGTGGATTCTCGCGCTCCTGCCGCCGCTGCTCGCGACCGTGCTCTTCGTGATCCAGCCCGACTTCATGCGCGTGCTGATTGACGATCCGATCGGAATCCGCCTGGTCGTGGCTGCCGTCGTGCTGCAGCTCATCGGCACCTACGTCATCTCGCGTCTCGTGCGTATCGATTACTGAATCATGGACGCACAAATTACCGCGCTCTTCGGACTGCTGTTTGTCGCCGTCGCCACCGGCACCGGGGCGACGCTGTGGTGGCTCACCGACCCGCAGGATGCCAAACGGCGCCTGTCGGAGGTCACCGGGACTCGCCGGCCGGCCGAACGCTTCGAGTCGGTGATGGGCGATGCGCCGAGTCGGGCCGTGCGCAGGGCGCGATCGTTCGTCCCGAAGTCGCCGCAGTCGATGAACCGCGTGCAGCGCATGATGGCGGCCGCGGGGTACCACGGCGAGTGGCCAGCCGTGTTGTTCGTCGTCGCGCAGCTGGCGTTGCCGCTGGCAGTGTTCGCCCTGGGCGTGTACTTCTTCGGGCGGGGCACGCCGATGATCTTCTCGGGCCTGGCGGCCCTGGCGGTCTACTTCGTGCCCACGTTCTGGCTCGGCCGCAAGATCGAGCAGCGTCGCACCGAGATTCGCAACGGCCTCCCTGATGCCATCGATCTGCTCATCGTCTGCATCGAGGCGGGCTCCGGGATCGACCAGTCGCTGGCCCGCGTGGGCGAGGAGCTGGCCATCGCCTATCCGCCGCTGGCGCGCGAGTTCGACATCATCTGCGCGGAGATGCGGGCCGGCAAGCCACGCATGGAGGCGTTCAAGAACTTCGCCGAGCGCACCAAGGTCGACGATGTCCGGTCTCTGGTCGCCATGCTCGTGCAGACCGACCGCTTCGGCACCAGTCTTGGTCAGGCCCTGCGCACGCACGCCGAGACGTCACGGACCAAGCGCCGCCAGCGCGCCGAGGAGAAGGCCGCCAAGCTCGGCGTGAAGCTGCTCTTCCCGCTCGTGTTCTGTCTCTTTCCGGCGTTTTATCTCGTCGTTCTCGGTCCGTCGATGGTGCGCATCTTCCGGCAGCTGGTCTGGGGCACCCTCGGGCAGTGACGTCGTTCCTGCAGGTCGTCGTAGTGCACGTATTCAACAGGAGGCATCGTGGAAACTTGGCAGATCGTGATGTATGTGGTCGGAGCGCTGCTGCTGCTTGCGTATTTCAAACGGCGGAGCGACCGCCTGAACCGCGGCGAATAGCGTCGAGCGGCGGCCGGGCGGCACTGGCCGCCGTCGGGGCGGTGCTGGTGTTCACGACAGCCTGTGCGTCGCGTCCCCCCCGGTTCGCCGACCGGTTCGTGACCGAGGGAACGCCGAGTGTGAACCTCGGCGGCGTCGAGGTGCCGGTGCACGGCCGACTCGAACGGCCACCTCGGGCGGCGATGCCGGACGTACCGAAGATCAGGGCGGTGCCGTCGCGAGCCTCGAGTAATCTCGGCACCCTCGAGGCCTCGTCACCGCGGCTGCAGCAGGCGCTGGCTGCCCTGGCAGCGGCGCCCAGCTCGGCACGTTACCTCGACGTCGCCCGGGCCTACGTCAGTGCCGGGGTGCGTGACCGGGCGTTCGACTACCTCGCGGAAGGCCTGCGGCACGACGGGGACGATGCCGGGCTGCACGACGGGATGGCGCGGCTGTGGCGCGACTGGGGATTCCCGGATCGCGCGCTGCCTGAGGCATCGGCCGCCGTCTATCATGCACCGCGTTCAGCCGAGGCACGCAACACACTCGGCACGATCCTGTGGGCGCTCACGCTGCGGGACGAAGCCGTCAGCGCGTTCGAGGCCGCGGTGGCCCTCGACAGCAGCGCGGCCTACGCCTGGCGGAATCTGTGCACGACCGCGCTGGCAGCCGGGCACACCGCCGACGCCACCGCTTACTGCCGACGGGCCAACCGCGTGGCACTGTCGCGAAAGGAGCCCGACCAATGAGCACCGACGTCACCATGGCGAGGCCGCCCGTCGTGCCCCTGGCTCCCCGCACCATCGAGGCGTCAGGTCTGTCGTTCGACACACTGCTGCAGTTGATCGTCAAGATCCTGCACCTGGCAGGCGAACAACGGGGTTCGGACCTGGCCACCCGGCTCGGGCTGCCCTTTTCGGTGATCGAGCCGGTGCTGCAGCATCTTCGCAGCACCTACCTCTGCGACGTCTCGGGCGGCGGCCTCGTCGGTGGTCCGTCGTTCACGTTCCGCATCACCGAAGGCGGGCGCTCGCGCGCCATGCTGTATCTGGAGCAGAGCCGCTACGTCGGCGCGGCGCCGGTGCCGTTCCGCCAGTACGAGCAGTACATGCGGCGCTTCGACGCCACGGTCGAGCGCGTGGTGACGCGGGCCCGCGTGCAGCAGGGCTTCGCCCATCTCGTGCTGAGTGACCGCGTGCTCGACCAGCTCGGCCCCGCCGTCAACAGCGGCCACTCCCTGTTCGTCTACGGCCCGCCGGGCAACGGCAAGACCGTGATCGCGCAGGGCATCAAGAACCTGCTGGATGGCGACATCGCGATCCCGCACGCCGTCGACTTCGAAGGCCACCTGCTGCAGGTGCACGATCCGGTCATCCACGAGACCCGCGACGTGCCGGCGTCGAGCGACCTCGATGCCGGCGACGGAGCGGACGGTCGCTGGCTGCGGTGCCGTCGGCCGCTCGTGACCGTCGGCGGCGAGCTCGTGATGAGTTCGCTCGAACTGGCCTTCGATCCGACGAGCGGCACCTACCGCGCCCCGATCCAGCTGGCGGCCAACGGCGGCGTGCTCGTCATCGACGACTTCGGCCGGCAGCGCTGCTCCGTGGTCGAACTGCTCAACCGCTGGATCACGCCGCTCGAGAGCCGGACCGACTACCTGACGCTGACCTCCGGCCAGAAACTGCCGATGCCGTTCGTCGTGCTGGTCGTGCTCGCCACCAACATCAAGCCCGCCGACCTGGTCGATGAAGCGTTCCTGCGCCGGATTCGCTACAAGGTGTTCGCCGAAAATCCGACGGTCGCCGATTTCAAGCTGATCTTCCAGCGTTGCTGCCGCGAGCGGGAACTCGCCTACGACGAACGCCTGGCCGACACCCTGATCACCAGCTACTTCCGGCGCCGGGGCATTCCCCTGCGGGGCTGCCATCCGCGCGACCTCATCGAGCACGCGATGTCCCTCGCCGATTACCTCGGCGAGCCGGCCGTGCTCACCGAGCGCCTGCTGCTGCGAGCCTGCGACAGCTACTTCCTCGACGAACAGTCGGCGACCACCCTTCCGGACTGAGGCGCATGGCACGACCTATCGCGGCCGTCGCGTGCCTGTGCGCGATCCTGAGCGGCACGGAGGCCTGGGCCCAGCCGGCGCCCCTGACCGTGCGTCTGACCTCGCCGCTCGGGCGGACCGGTGTACCCGGGGTCATCCGCGTCGTCGCACAGGTCCAGTCGACGGCGCCGGAGGGCCGCCTCCCCGTCCGCTTCTTCGTCGATGACGCCCTCATCGGCCTCGACGAGGACGGCCCGCCGTATTCCGTGGAGTGGACCGACGAAAATCCGTACGAGGCGCGTCGCATCCGCGTCGAGGCCTCCACCGTCGACGACATCGCCAGTGACGAAGTCACCCTGCCTCCGCTCGAGGTGCTGGAAGAGACGACCGTCTCGTCGGTCCTCGTCGAAGCCACCGTCGTCGACGCCGACGGGCGCTATGTCGGCTGGCTGGAGAAGGGCGACTTCACCCTGTTCGAGGACGGCGCACCGCAGCCCCTCGACCTCGTGCAGCTGCAGGAGGTGCCGACGACCTTCACGCTGCTCGTGGATGCCAGCCAGAGTCTCAACCGGCGCATCCGCATGGTGCGGGCTGCGGCGCTGCGGCTGGCGTCCAAGCTGCGGCCCGGCGACCGCGTGATCATCGCGCCGTTCCGGACCACGGTCGATGCGACGACCGGGCCGACCGACGACCCCACCACCATCGCCGATGCAGTGAGTGCGATCCGCTCGCGCGGCGGCACGGCGATTCTGGACGCCCTGTCCACCTTGCCCGACAAGTTCAGCGCCATCGAGGGCCGGCACGTCGTCATTCTGATCACCGACGGCTACGACGAGCAGAGCAAGACGACGTACGACGACGCCCTGCGGGCCCTGCAGCGCCTGCAGGCCACGGTCTACGTCGTGGGCATCGGCGGCGTGGCCGGCATCTCGCTCAAGGGCGAGCTGCTGCTGCGGCGCATCGCCACGCAGATGGGCGGGCGCGCGTTCTTTCCGACCCGGGAAGAGGAGCTGCCGGACGTGCACGCCGCCGTGGCCGCCGACGCCTTCCGGCGGTACCTGCTCAGCTACACGCCGGAGAACCAGGCCGCCGACGGACGGTTTCGGGCCATCACGCTCAAGGTCGTCAACCCCGACTACAGAATCAGGACTCGAGAGGGCTACTTCGCCCCGAAGCCTCCCCCCGTGCGCGCCACGATCGAGTTCAGTGCGGCCGACGTCGCCGGGGCGACGCCGAACCTCGCCATCGACGACCTGCGCGTGACCGAGGACGGTGTGCCCCAGAAGGTCGACACGTTCCAGGAAGCCGTGGCCCCGATCTCGATCGCCATGCTGCTCGACACGAGCGGCAGTATGCGGCGCGCGCTCCCGGCGGCACAGGACGCGGCCCGGGCCTTCGTGACCGCCCTGCGGCCGACCGATCCACTCGCGCTCATCCGCTTCTCCGACCGGGTCGTGTTCGAGCACGAACTCTCCGAGCGGCGCGAGGCGACCCTGGACGCGATCGGACGGCTGACCGCCAGCGGCGGGACGGCGCTCTTCGACGGCCTGCACGATTCGATGGCGTTCCTGCGGCAGCGGCCGGGACGGCGGGCGATCGTGCTGCTCTCTGACGGCCGCGACGAGAACAACCCGGGGACGGGTCCGGGGAGTCAGCACACGCTCGACGACGTGCTGGCGCTGCTGCGCGAAACCGACACGGTCGTCTACGCGATCGGGCTCGGCGCAAGCGTCGACCGCCCCGCGCTCGAGCAGCTGGCAGAGCGCTCGGGCGGCCTGGCCCTGTTTCCGGCGGACACCGACTCGCTGGAGGCGGAATATCGACGCGTGCTCGGCGACCTGCGCCGCCGCTATGTGCTGGCCTACACCTCGACGAATTCGCTCCGCGACGGCGCCTGGCGCGAGGTGAGTGTGACGACGACCGCCCCTGCGGTGACGATCCGCGCCGGCCGCGGCTACTTCGCCCCGGTGGCGGCCCGCCGTCCGTGAGCGACGTGGGACATGACACTATGAAAATCGGCGGACATGGGGAGTTCTGGATGGTGATCGGCCCGGTGGTGGCTGTCGGCCTGCTCGCGACGTACTTTGCTGGTGGACCGCAGGATGCGATCATCATCGCCGAGCGCGCCGCCACCGAGGCGTGGACGATGGCCGTCACGGCCCTGCGCCGCTGAGCCGGTGGCAGGTTCGCTCAGCGGGTCTTGATGAGCTGCAGGAACTCGCCGCGCGTGCGCGCGTCGTTCCTGAACGCGCCGAGCATGGCGCTCGTCACCGTGGTGGACTGCTGCTTCTCCACGCCGCGCATCGCCATGCAGAGGTGCGTGCCCTCGCAGACCACCGCCACGCCGAGCGGCTGGATGGTTTCGCGGATGGTCTCGGCGATCTGATTCGTCATCCGCTCCTGGAGCTGCAGACGGCGGGCGAACATGTCCACGAGGCGGGGCACTTTGCTCAGGCCGATCACCTTACCGTTCGGGACGTAGGCCACGTGGCACTTCCCGAAGAACGGCAGCAGGTGGTGTTCACATAAACTGTAGAAGTCGATGTCACGCACGATGACCATCTCGTTGTAGTCCACCGTGAAGAGCGCGCCATTGAGCACGTCGTCGATGTCGGTGCGATAGCCGCTCGTGAGGTATTCCATCGACCGCGCGACGCGTTCGGGCGTCTTCACCAGGCCTTCGCGGGTGGGGTCTTCCCCGACGGCCTCCAGGAGACGCGTGATGAGATCCTGCATGTGCGTAGTTTACCTTGCGGTAATGACGCTGCCCGGCGGCGCCGCGGTTCAGGGCGCGGCGCCACAGACGGCCGCCGCGGTGCTGGCCGATGCCGACGCGCTCTATCGCGATCGCGAACATCCGGCGAGTGCGCTCGCTGCCGCGAAGGTCTGGGCCGACCGGCTGGCGGCGCGCGCCGACGACTTCGAGGCCGCGTGGAAGCTGGCCCGCGCGCGCTACTGGCTCGGCACGAACGGCCCCGGCACGGCCGACGAGAAGAAGCGCGTGCTCGAACAGGGCATCGCCGCCGCGCGGGCGGCGATGGCGATGCGGCCAGAGGCGGTCGAGGGGCACTTCTGGATGGCCGCCAACATGGGCGCGCTCGCCGACGCGCACGGACTGCGCCAGGGGATGAAGTACCGCACGCCGATCAAGGCGGCGCTCGAGAAGGCGCTGGCCATTCAGCCGGCCTACCTCGACGGCTCGCCCGATCGCGCGCTCGGCCGTTGGTACTTCAAGGTGCCGGGCCTCTTCGGCGGCGACGTGCGCAAGTCGGAGACGCACCTGCGCAAGGCGCTGACCTACAAGCCCGACAGCGTGATCTCGCTGCTCTTCCTGGCCGAGACGCTCATCGAACTCGACCGGCGCACCGAGGCGCGCGCCACGCTGCAGGCCGCCATCGATGCCACGCCCGACGCGGAGTGGGCGCCCGAAGACGCCCGCTTCAAAGCGCAGGCCCGCACGCTGCTCGCGACACTCCGCCGCTGAGACGCGGCGTCACGCGCGCGGCGGTCAGTACTGGTAGAAGCCGCGGCCGCTCTTCTTGCCGAGGTGCCCGGCGAGCACCATCCGCTTCAGCAGCGGCGGCGGCGCGAAGCGCGCTTCGCGGAACTCCTCGAACATGATGTTGGCGATGAAGTAGGTGGTGTCGAGCCCGACGAAGTCGGTGAGCGTGAACGGCCCCATCGGATGGCCGCAGCCGAGCTTCATGGCCGTGTCGATGTCCTCGACCGTGCCGAGGCCGCCCTCGAGGCAGCGGATGGCGTCGAGCATGTAGGGGATGAGCAGGCGGTTCACGATGAAGCCGCCGCGGTCGGGCGCCGTCACCGGCTCCTTGCCGAGCGCCTGCGCGAACGCGAAGAGCGCCTGGTGGGTCGCGTCGCTGGTCGTCAGCGCGCGGATGACCTCGACCAGCTTCATGAGCGGCACGGGATTGAAGAAGTGCAGGCCGCCGAACCGGTCGGGCCGGGTCGTCGACGCCGCGAGTTCCGTGACGCAGAGCGACGACGTGTTGGTCGCCAGCAGGCAGTGCGGACCAACCACCGCTTCGACGGCCGCGTAGGCCTGCCGCTTCACGTCGACGTTCTCGACGATGGCTTCGATGACCAGGTCGCAATCCTTCAGATCCGCGTAGGCGGTCGTGCCCGAGAGGTTGGCCAGGAGCCGCGCCTTCTCGTCCGCGGTCATCTTGCCCTTCTCGACGCTCGTGGCGAGGAACTTCTCGATGCGGCCGAGGCCCCTGGCCAGCACCGCCTCGTTCACCTCGAGCACGATCGTGCGCAGGCCGGCGGCCGCCGAGACCTGCGCAATGCCTGCGCCCATCAACCCGCACCCCAGCACACCAATCGTCTTCATAGCGCCTCTCGGCCGGGATGATATCAAACGAACGTTCAAGGGGCTGGACGGTGGCGCCGCCGGGCGGGCGCCGGCCCCACCGCTCGGCAGCTCATCCACCGCCTGTCCCCCCTCACAGGCAATCCATCCTGCCGGAGCAGGCGTCCGGCCCGCCAAAAAATCGGAGACAGGTATCTCCCGGCTCGGAACGGTGAATTTCACCGTAGCGCCAGCCGAGCCTTGCTGTCACTTCTGCCGGAATCTCCCCAGTTTTGTCTCGTCACCGAATGGCACGAGTTTCTCTAGATACCAACCGTTCGGTAATAGTTCCATCACTCCATTCGCTACAGGGAGCAATCAACATGAAGATGCAAATGAGTGCCATGCTCGTGGCCCTCTCCTGCGGACTTGCCGTCCCAGCGGCCGCTCAGGTCGCCAATACCGGCACGGTGCAGGTCATCGTCACCGACTCAGACGGGGGACGCCTGCCGGGCGTGACCGTCACGGCAGAGGCGGCCGACTCGATCACCCGCCGCACGGTGGTCACCGACGCCGAGGGCGTGGCCACACTCGAAGCGCTGGCGCCGTCGGCGCAGTACACCATCACCGTGGTCCTTGCGGGCTTCCAGGATCAGGTCCGGTCGCAGATCCTCGTGCGGTCAGGGCAGACCACATCGCTCAACTTCTCTCTGGCACTTGCCGGGCTCACCGAGACGGTGTCCGTGACGGCTGCGACTCCGGTCGTCGATGTCACGAGCGCCATCAGCGGCCAGGACGTCACCCTGCAGTTGACCGAGTCGCTGCCAACCGGCCGCAGCTACCAGAGCTACCTGCAGCTGGTGCCCGGCGTGCTGCCGGATGACCAGAACAGCTCGGGCAATCCGGCGTCGCGTTCGGGCATGAACTACAGCGACATCGGCGGCGCGGTCGGCATCTCGACCGACAACGTGTTCTACTTCGACGGGATGAACGTGACCGACCCGGTCACCGGCACCTTTGGCGCCAACCTCAACACCGAGATCATCCAGGAGCAGAAGGTCATCACCGGCGGCATCCCGGCCGAGTTCGTCGGCGCCACCGGCCTCATCTCGAACGTCATCACCAAGTCGGGGAGCAACACCTTCCACGGGTCCGCCAACTACTTCTTCCAGAACAGCGACCTGGTCGCCGAGAACAAGAACGGCGCGGCGCAGGAGTTCTCGACCAAGGACAACGCCTACACGTTCGGCGGCCGGCTGCTGCGCGACAAGGCCTGGTTCTTCGGCAGCTACCGCTACACCAACCGCAAGGACGACGTCGCGGCGCTCGACACCAACCAGTTCCTGCGCTCGGTCGACAACACCCAGCATCAGGGTTTTGCCAAGGCGAGCTGGGCCATCACCCGCGACGACCTCCTGAGCTTCACCTACCTGAGCGACCCCACCGAGATTTCCGGACGCCGCGACCGCAACATCACCAACGCCCGCGACCGCGCCCGTGAACAGGGCGGTCACCGCTTCCTCGGCAACTACACGCGAGTGTGGGGCAACACACTGCTCGAGGTGCAGGCCAACAAACACAACGGCGAAGTGACTGACTTGTCGGCCATCCGCGCCAGCCGCATCGACGTGCTCTATCAGGGCAGCGACGTCCGCACGCTGGCCGACGAGCAGCAGGGCGGCTTCGGGCGCGACCTGGTCGATCAGCGCGACAACAGCGCCGTGCGCGCGACCCTGCAGCGCATCTTCGGCGCGCACACCGTGAAGACCGGCTTCAGCTGGGAGAATCCGAAGAACTTCCGCGACACCGTCTACGTGGAAGGCCAGGGCCGCTACAACCTGGCGCCCCAGTACAACGGTCGCAACATCACGGCGGCGCAGATCGCCGCCGGCGGCTGGTCGAACCTGCAGTTCGACGTCACCAACACCAGCGACTTCACCGGCTTCATCAGCACCATCAACGCCCGCCCCGATCGGGCGCGCTTCTACGCCGCCTACGACACCAACGGCGACGGCACCATCACCACGGCCGAACTCGGCGCAGCGATGGTCTTCAACACGAGCTACGACCGCGACTTCCAGGCCCAGCTCGGACCGCAGGAAACCAAGTCGCGCGGCCTGTCGTTCTTCGCGCAGGACGAATGGCGCTTCCGCCGCCTCACCTTCAACCTGGGCGTGCGCGCCGAGCAGTGGAAACACTACGCCACGACCGGCGACGAGATCTTCACGTTCGACTGGGCGCTGGCGCCCCGCCTGAGCGCCGCCTACGACGTCCTCGGCAACGGCCGCCACAAGGCGTCGGCCTACTGGGGCCGCTACTACGATCCGATTCGCAACGACATGACGAACTTCGCCGGCACGCTCACCGGCTCGGTGCTCGAAGAGCAGGTCTTCGCGCTCGGCGAATACGTCACCTACCGCACCCGCGGCGGCGCCACCGTGCAGGACGCGTTCTTCTCGCCCGAGACGAAGACGCCCTACACCGACGAGCTGCAGCTCGGCTACACCGTCGATCTCGGCAACAACATGAGCTTCGATGCGGCCTACTTCAACCGCCGCACCCGCAACATCTTCGAGGACTACGACCTGCACCTCTATGCGGACCCGACCGGGTATGCGAGCATCAGCGGCGTTCCCGGCGACCCGAATGCCCCGAACTCGCTGTTCCTCGGCTACGACTACTTCGGCTACACCGAGAACCCCGGCTCGAACTTCGTGCTGGGCACGCTCAAGGGCGGCAAGCGCAACTTCCAGGGCCTCGAGTTCGTGTTCCGCAAGCGCTTCGCCAACAACTGGCAGCTGCTCTCGTCCTACAACTGGAACGACGGCAAGGGCAACTCGAATTCCGACGGCAACGCCGACTTCCAGGGCGATGTCCTCTTCCTCGACCCGCGCGCCCCGAACCAGTACGGCACGCAGCCCGGCCTCATCCGCAACGTCGTGAAGGGCGCCGGTTCGTACACGTTCCCCTTCGGCCTGCAGCTCGGCGCGACGGCGACCTGGAACTCCGGCACCATCGCGAGCCGGACGTTCCTCGCATCGGGCCGTAACCTGCCGCTGCGCGTAACCCCCGCCGAGGCGTATCTGTTCGGCGGCGTCGTCGACCGCTGGCTGGCGCCTGATTCGGTCGGCTCGCTCGAGAACCCGTCGTGGGGCCAGATCGACCTGCGCGCCCAATACGTGAAGCAGGTCGGCGGAGTCGCCGGCGAGGTGTTCGTGGATCTGTTCAATGTGCTGAACAACCAGGACAGCGTGCGCAATCAGGATCTGGTGGCCGGCCAGGGCGGCACGGCCTTCGGCCAGCCCCTGCAGTGGGTGCAGCCGCGACGCGCCTTCCTCGGCGCCCGCCTGCGCTTCTGAGCACCTTCATCGGTCGTGCCGTGGCAGGCGCCACGGCACGGCCGTCGTTCCCGCCCCGGATCCTGCCCCGTACGCAGTCCTTCGAGCCCCCAACGTGACGTGAAGTGTCGCTTGCGCCGTCGGTGCGCCGGGCGTGGCGACCTCCATTGACGAAATCCCCTGTATTTTCTGCCGCACGCGCCGATTCCCTGGTTGGCCCACTTCTTGATAGGTGAGGGAGACAGGAACCGGGTGATGCCAGTGACAACCAACATCCACACGAATGAGGCACTGCGAGTGATGGTGGTCGGCGGCGGTCCCGCCGTGCTGCCGCGCGTCGAACCGATGCTGCCCGCCGGGGCCTACGAGGTCGAGTTCGTCGGCATGGACCAGGAGCCCTACGGCTGCATCCTCGACGACACGCCCGACCTGCTCGTCGTCTGCCTCAAGATCGAAGACGCGGCGTCGTTCCAGTTCCTGAGCATGCTGCAGATCGACCCGGCCACCCGTCAGTTGCCGGTGCTGACCTACACGACCGAGTCCGAAGGCCAGGTGCTGCCGGGCGTTGACGACGTCGCGCCGCGCCGCCGCAGCGTGGGCCGCGCAGCGAGCCGGCTCGACCGTCACTGATGTTATAGTCACGAGCCGAATGACCGACGATCGCACGCGCGCCCACGAGCGCCTCGAGCTGCCCGATCCGGCAACCGGGGAAGTGAAGATCTACCACTCGATGGCGATCCGCCAGCTGAGTGGCGGGGGCGCGCTCATCGAGATCGGCGTGCCGCTCCAGCTCAACTCGCTGCACGACTTCCGGCTGGCGCTCGGCGATCGCTCCGTGGTGGTGAAAGCCCGTGTCGTGCACTCGCACATCGGCACGGTCGCCACGTCGGGCGTGAGCTATCACACCGGCATCGAGTTCGTGGACCTGTCGGAACCCGTGTCGCAGGTCATCGCCACCTTCATCGACACGCTGAAACGCCAGCGCACCGCCGCGCCGTAGCGCGTTGGTGGCTGGCGTCAGCCGTTCCCGTCTGTTGTCGTCGCCGGCGCCGGCCGCCTGACCGTCGGCTAGCGCTCTTCGGCCGGGCGCCGCGCCTCGTGCATCTTCTCGAGGGCGTCGAACATCTCCGCCGGCACCGAGAAGCCCACCGCCACCGTCTTTCCCTCGCCGCCAAGCTGCAGCGAATCCACGAAGGCGCGCATCTCCGGCTTGCTGTCTGACTGCAGCCTCACCATCGCCACGACGCCGCGCATCATGTCGCGCAGGTTCTTCGCGGCTTCGTCATCCTTCGCTTCGGCCTTGAACGTGCCGCTGATGCCGCCATTGAGATGGCCGGCGGCCGAGAACCACGACAACGTGGGCATCCGCTGCTGGAGTTCGCCGGGCAGGCCGGTGCTCGAGGCCATCGCGTCGAAGCGGCCCACGGCCCAGGCGTTGTTGCCGTCGAGCTCGCCCACCAGGCGCATGATTTCGGTGTTCGACATCACGTTGCGGCCCGAGCGCTTGGCGTCAATCGCGCCCTTCACGCTCTCGATGCTGCCCACCGCCACGATCCCGGGGGCGAGAAACCCGAGGGCCATCGTCTTCTCGTCGCCGGTGTGTGCAATCACGCGCACGCCTTCGTAATCACTCACGTCGCCGCCATGGTCGCGGGCGAGCCCTTCGATGCGCACCTGGTCGAACCGGCCGCGGGCGAGCACCAGCGGGTTGCCCTCCTTGTCGCCGGAGGCCGGAAGCAGCGCGCCCACCACCGCGTCGATGTCCCGCTCGACATTCACGCCGGTCTTTTCTTCGAAATCGTGCCGTTCCTGGCTGTCGGGGTTGGCGTCCTGCAGACGGCGCAGGCGCTGGCGAAGTTCGGAGGCCATCACTTCCTGCACGTTGGCGTAGCCAACGGCGATGGCATCAGGGGGGACGAAGGCGAGATCCTCGGGACCAGCCTGGCGCGAGAGCGCGACCGGCAGCCCGCCCATGTAGGACGCAACGAGGCCAGTCGTAAGGCCGGCGGTCAGGATGCCGGCGGCGGTGAGCACGAAGTAGCGGGTCTTCGCGGCCATGTGGGTCTTCCCCCTTGTTGGATTATACGGGGTGGCTTCCGGGCAAGTTCAGCCGTTCGTCCCTGCCGGCGCGTCCCCGGGGGCCGCCGGACCGGCCCCGCTACTGCTCGAGCACGTACTCCCGCCGGGTCACGGTCCGCATGGCCAGCCAGAGGAACACGGCCAGCATCAGGCCGAGGGCGGTCAGGGCCCCGGCCACCGACGTGGTCTGGCGGAACAGCCCCTGGATGACGCTCAGAGTGCTGTCGGCGGGCATGGTGTGCGGCACGAGCGACTGGAGGTGATGCGCCACCGTGAACTGCCGCAGGTAGCCCGGAAGGGCCAGGGCGAGCTGCTCCCAGCCGAAGGCGAACACCAGCCCGCTCACGAGCGGACGCTTGAGACGGGCGCCCACGAAGGCGAACACGGCCCCGTAGACGGCCAGGCCGGTGCCGAGGAGCGCCAGGTCAAGCACCAGCGACCGGAACGTCCCGGCCACCTGGGTGAACGGCACGGTCAGGAAGTAGGTCAGCATCACCGACGGCAGCACGACGAGCGAGGTGCAGGCGAGATACGCCAGATACTTGCCGAGCAGCACCGCCCCGCGCGGAATGGGCCGGGTGAAGAGATACGTGAGCGTCTTGTCCTCGACCTCGTCGGCCATGAGCGCGGTGCCGTAGAAGAGGCCGAGCACCGGCACGATGAAGCGGATATAGAGCATCCAGATCATCACGCCGAACACGCTGCCGCCGCCAACCCTGGCGCCGTTCACGCGCAGCGCCGGGGCGCCGAAGGCTTCGACGACGCGGAAGATGATGGCGAGCAAAACCGGCCCGCCAACGACGAGGGCCATGAAGATCGTCCGCCGCGACCACAACATCTCGCCGAACGAGAGATCGAACACACGGCGCGCGGCGGCGGCCGTCGAGAGCGGCGCGGGGCGCGCGGCAGGCTCGGTCATTGGCGCACCAGATACGAGAAGACGGCCTGCAGGTTGTCGTCGGGCGAGGTCACTTCGGCAATGGCGCCGGCCTCCCCTGACGCGGCCAGGTCGGTGATCCGCCGGTAGAAGGCGTCCGGCTGGCGGGTTTCGACCGTGAGTGCCCCGGTGTCGAAGGCCACGCGCGTCACGCCCTCGTCGTGGATGAGCCGCGCCGCCAGCGCCCGCGGGTCGGCCGCCTTGATGTGCACCGTGTGCGGGTGCGTGTCGATGAGCTCGCGGATCTGGTGGACGTTGCCTTCGGCGAGGATGCGGCCGTTCGTGATGAGCAGGATGTTCGAGGTCATCACCTCGATCTCGTGCAGGATGTGGCTCGACACGATCACGTGCCGGCCGCGCTTCGCCCAGTCCTTCACGAGCCGGATCGTCTTGCGCCGCTGCAGCGGATCCATGCCGGTGAGCGGCTCGTCGAGGATCAGCACCTCGGGGTCGTGCACGAGCGCCTGCGCCAGCTTCACGCGCTGCCGCATGCCCTTGCTGTAGGCACCGATTTTCTTGCCGGCGGCGTCCGCCAGATCGACCAGGTCGAGCGCGCGGCGCGCGGCGGCCTCCGCCTCGGTCGGCGACAGACCGTTCAGCGAGACGAGCGCCGTCACCCACTCGAGCCCGGTCATCCGCTCGTAGAACGCATCCTGCTCGGGGCAGAAGCCGATGCGGGAAAACGCGGCCGGCGCATCCCGGAGCGACGTACCCAGCACGCGGATGGTGCCCTGGCTCGGCTGGAGCTGCCCCGTCATGAGTTTCATGAACGTGGACTTGCCGGCGCCGTTCGGGCCGAGCAGCCCGGTGATGCCGGGCGGAATCGACACGGTGACGTCGTTCAGCCCGCTCACCTGTCCGTACCACTTCGACAGGTGCTCGGCCTGCACGATCGGCGTCACGGCGGCGGGGGTCAGGTCGGCCATCAGCTCACCACCTCGACCGCCCGCACACGCCGCTCGAGCACCACACCGGAGGCGACGATGAGCCCGACGACGACGCCCATGGCCGCCCAGAGCGGCAGGTCGTAGCGCAGCGGCAGCCGGAAGATCGCGTCGCCGAGCTGTTCGAGCGCGTCACTGGGCGAGAGCCACGCCAGCCACGACTGGCCGGTGATGCCCTGCACGGCCTTGAAGAGCGCGCCGGTGAAGAAGATGAGCCCGGCATACATCACGCCTACGAAGCGGCTGCTCTTCGAGAGCGACGAGAGCGCGAGCATCGTGAAGGACGCGAGCAGCACCTGCGCCAGCGAGTAGAGCGTGATGGCCGGCAGCAGGTAGATGTTGTTCGCGATGAACGTGAACGAGCCGGCAAAGCCGATCTGCACGAGCAGCAGCATCATCGCCGGCAGGAAGGTGACCGACACGAGCAGGGTGAGCAGCACGGCCATCTTGCCGGCCACGTATTCCCACCGCGAGAGTGGCTTGGCCAGATAGAGCTGCAGCGCGTTGGCGCGGCGGTCGGACGCGATGAGCCCGGCCCCCACGTAGATGGTGATGAAGAAGACGAAGACGGCCTGGGTCTCGAGGAACTCGCGGAAGGTCTCGCCCTTCGGCTGCAGGAACGAGGCCTGCGAGTAGTTGGCCGCCACGTAGACCTGCACGGCCCGCACGAGGAACGGCGCCCAGGCCAGGAGCAACAGCGCCAGGAACTTGCGCTCGGCCAGCACCGTGCGGATGCCGGCCCTGGCGATGACCTGCCAGGCCGTGCCCGTGCGGGCGCGGTCACCGGCGTAGCGCTGATAGCCCTGGTCGTGGATGGGCATCTAGTCGGCTCCCACGGCGCGCGCGAACGCGTCTTCGAGAGTGGGCACGCTCTGCTTCAGGTGCCGCACCTGGAGGCCGTTGGCCGCGGCCAGGCGGAAGATCGGCTCGGCGCCGGCCGCGCCGGGCACGAAGACCCGCATGACGTCTTCCTGCGTGTCGTGCACCTCGTAGCCGGCGGCGGTGAGGAGCGACAACATCTGCTCGGCGCCGTCCTTCACCCGCAGCTCGAACACGCGGCCCTGCGGACCGCGCACCGCGTCGAGGGCGCCCTGGGTGGCCACGGCCCCCTTGTCCATCACGATCACGTGATCGCAGGTGAACTCGATGTCGGGCAGCAGGTGCGACGAGACGATGAGGTTCACGCCCTTGTTGTGCGCGAGATCGCGGATGAGTTCGAGCATCTCGTCGCGCCCCTTCGGGTCCATCCCGTTGGTGGGCTCGTCGAGGAACAGCAGGTCCGGATCGTGCACGAGCGCCTGCGCGAGCTTGATGCGCTGCTTCATGCCCGTCGAATAGGTTTCGACGTTGCGGTACCGCGCTTCCCCGAGGCCCACGTAGTAGAGCACCTCGTGCGCGCGCTGCATGGCGTCGGCCGGCGGCAGCCCGGCGAGCTGGCCGCAGTAGGCCACGAAGGCCACCGCCGACATGCCGGGGATGTGGGCGTCACTTTCCGGCATGTAGCCGAGGCGGGCGCGGATGTCGAGGGCCGAGGTGGCGACGTCGAGCCCAAGCACACGCATCTCGCCCTGCGACGGCACGACGAAGCCGAGCAGCGCCTTGAGCATGGTGCTCTTCCCCGCTCCGTTCGGGCCGAGCAGGCCCACGGCCCCTGGCGGGAAGGCGGCCGAGACGTCGCGCAGGGCCGTCTGGCGGCCGTAGATCACGCTGACACCACGCAACTCGACGACGGCGGCGCCATCGGACCGGCCGGAGCCGTCGTGGGGGGATACGGGCGCCTGCATTCGCTGGTAGATACGAGAGTGCCGCGGACGACGTTCGACCCGTGGCCTACAGAGTGCCGCGCAGGCCGAGGTCGTCGGCCTTCTCGCGCATGAACGTGATGACGTTGGTGACGTGCTGGTCGAGGGGCAGCCCCACGAGCTCGGCGCCCTTCTTCAGGTGCTCGCGCGGCACGGCGCGGGCGAACGCCTTGTCCTTCATGCGCTTGATGACCGAGGCGGCCTCGAGGTCGAGCACGCTGCGGCTCGGACGCACGAGCGAGGCGGCGGTGACGAAGCCGGCCATTTCGTCGCAGGCGACGAGCGCCTTCTCCAGCGGCGTTTCGGCATCGACGCCGGTGATTTCCCAGGCATGCGCCAGGATGGCCCGCATCACCCACTCCGGATACCCGAGGCTCCGCAGATGCTCGCAGCCCTTGTTCGGGTGGTCACCGAGCGTCGGGAAGCGTTCGTAGTCGAAGTCGTGCAGCAGCGCCACGACGCCCCAGTCGTCTTCGTTCTCGCCGGCGAGCCGGGCATAGCCGCGCACGGCGGCCTCGACGGCCAGCGCGTGTTTGCGCAGGCTGTCGCTCGCGGTCCATTCGGTGAGGAGCTGCCAGGCAGCCGCGCGGTCCAGAGCCATGGCCGACATCCTACCCGGCCTGCGGGCCGGCGTGCAGGCGAAAAGCGCGCTCGATGACGCCGACGGCGTAGGCGTTGACGCCGAGCGCGGCGACATCGGCACGCGGCACCCAGCGGACCTCGGCCGCGTCATCACCAGCGGCGAGCGTACCGCCACGGGGCCGGCAGAGGAAATCCACGATGACGAAGTGATAGCGAACGCGGCCGGCCTCGTCGCGATGCACACGGTCGAAGACATCCACGACCACGCCGACGTCGACGTCGAGCCCCGTTTCCTCGCGCACCTCGCGCGCGACGCCATCGGCGAGCGACTCGCCGAGTTCCAGCCGGCCGCCGGGCAGCGACCACTCCCCCTGCCGCGGCGGAAACGCCCGCCGCACGAGCAGCACGGCGCCGTCGTCGATGACCACGCCGCCCACCGCCGCAACCGGCGCCTCGGGATAATCGCGCGCCATCGGGGTCAGCCGAGCCCGAGCGACGGCACGGCGTTCAGCCGATCGCCCGCCAGCTCGCCCCGCGCGAAGCGACGCAGTCCGGCGGCGGCGATCATCGCGGCGTTGTCGGTCGCAAGGCTCACCGGCGGCACGAACACCGGCAGGCGGCTGGCGGCGCCGCGGCTCTCGAGTTCGCGGCGCAGGCGGGCATTGGCCGAGACGCCGCCAGCCACACCGACCGCGCCGGCGCCGTGCGCGCGGGCCGCAGCGAACGTGCGCGTGAGCAGCGTGCGCACGACCACGCGCTGGAAGCTGGCGCAGACGTCCGCGATCTCGGGCTCGGGCAACGTGTCCACGCCAAGCGCCGCCTGGCGCTGCCGCACGTGCCGCAGCACGGCGGTCTTGATGCCGCTGAAGCTGAAGTCGAACGTGGGATCCCGATCGGGCGCATTGCGATCGGGATGCGTGAGGCGCGTCACAGGCAGGTCCACGGCGTCGTCGCGGCCGCGTTCGGCCAGCCGGTCGATGAGCGGACCGCCCGGATACCCGAGCCCGAGCAGCTTCGCCACCTTGTCGTAGGCTTCGCCGGCGGCGTCATCGCGCGTGCGTCCGAGCAGGCGATACACACCGGCCTCTGGCACGAGGTAGAGACTCGTGTGACCGCCCGACACCACCAGCACCACGGCCGGCAGCGGCAGCGGCCCGTGCGCCAGCCACAACGACTCGATGTGCCCGGCGATGTGGTTCACGCCGACGAGCGGCAGGCCGCGCGCCCACGCCGCGGCCTTGGCGAAACTCACGCCGACGAGCAGCGACCCGACGAGGCCGGGCCCTTCCGTGACGGCGACACCGTCGAGATCCGTCCAGCCGAGACTGGCGTCGGCGAGCGCCCGATCGACGACGCCGCAGATGTCGCGCACATGCTGGCGCGAGGCCAGCTCGGGCACGACACCGCCCCACTCGGTGTGGATCGCGATCTGCGACGCGACGACGTTCGCGCGCGTGTGCCACCGGCCGTCCGGCGCCGCCTCGATGACCGCGGCCGCCGTTTCGTCACACGACGTCTCGATACCGAGCACGATCACCGCGCGTCCGCCAGCGCCTCGACGTACGGCGGGCGCAGGATGCCGCGTTCGGTGATGATGGCCGTGATGTAGCGGTGCGGCGTCACGTCGAACGAGGGATTGCGCACCGACGCGCCGTCGGGCGTCACCTGCGTGCCGGCCATGTGGGTGACCTCCTTCGCGTTCCGCTCCTCGATCGGAATTTCCGCGCCGGTCGGCGTCGCCAGATCGATCGTGGACCACGGCGCCGCGACGTAGAACGGAATGCCATGCGCGTGGGCCGCGAGGGCGAGCCCGTAGGTGCCGATCTTGTTGGCGGCATCGCCGTTCGCGGCGATGCGGTCGGCCCCGACGACGACCAGATCGACCCGTTCGCGCGCCATGATCGCGGCCGCCATGTTGTCGGTGATGACGGTGGTGGGAATGCCGTCCCTGACGAGTTCCCACGCCGTCAGGCGCGCGCCCTGCAGGAATGGCCGCGTTTCATCCGCGTAGACGGCCACACGTTTGCCGGCATCGACCGCGCCGCGCACGACGCCGAGGGCGGTGCCGTAGCCGGCGGTCGCCAGCGCCCCGGCGTTGCAGTGCGTGAGGATGCGCGCGTCATCGGGCACGAGCGGGGCGCCGTGGCGGCCAATCGCGCGGCAGCTCTCGAGGTCGTCGTCGTGGATGCGGTCGGCCTCCTGGCGCAGCCGCGCGACGAGTTCCACCACGCCCTCTCCCGCCTGCACGCCGGTGGCGAGCGCCTGCTTCATGCGCTCGATGGCCCAGAACAGGTTGACCGCGGTGGGCCGGGTGGCGGCGAGCGAATCGGCCAGCCGCTGGAAGTCGACGGCGAACTGCTTGGTGCCGGAGGCGGTGCTGCGGCGGGCGCCGAGCGCGAGACCCATGGCCGCTGCCACGCCGATGGCGGGAGCGCCGCGGATGACCATCGTCGTGATGGCCTTCGCCACCTCGTTGCCGGTCCTGCAACGCACGTAGACCTCGCGACCAGGCAGCTTGCGCTGGTCGATCATCAGGATGTCGTCGCCATCCCAGGCGATCGTCGGGAGCATGCTTACATTCTAAGGGGCTGGAGGCTACCGGCCGGGCCCGAGCAGTGAGCGGTCGAAGGGCATCGGCAGAAGCGTCGCAAGCTGATGGCGGCCGGTCTCGCGCGCCAGATTGGCCATCACGACCTCGATGTCGCCGCAGTACTCCCACAACAGTTGCCGGCAGGGGCCGCAGGGGGGCGTGGGCCGGTCCGTGTCGGCCACGACCGCGATCCGCACGAAGCGGTCGCGCCCCTCGGACAGCGCTTTGAGGAGGGCCACGCGCTCGGCGCAGACCGTGAGGCCGTAGGTGGCGTTCTCGATGTTGCAGCCGCTCACGATGCTGCCGTCCGCGCACTCGAGCGCGGCGCCGACGGCGAATCCGGAATACGGCGCGCGCGCGAAGGCCCGGGCCGCGCGGGCGGCGTCGACGAGCGCGTCAGAGCCGGCCAACCACGCCCTCCAGCAGCTGGATGAACTGCCCGCGCACCCGCGTCGTCACGGCCATCACGTCCTCGTGATTGAGCGGCGCGTCGACGACCCCGGCCGCCGGGTTCGAGATGCACGAGATGCCGAGCACCTCGAGGCCCATCTGGCGCGCCACGATGGCTTCGGGCGCCGTGGACATGCCGACGGCATCGGCCCCCATCACGCGAAAGGCGCGGATTTCGGCCGGCGTCTCGTAGCTCGGGCCGTGGACCGCCACGTAGACACCGTGTTCCACGGCGACACCCGCCGTCGCCGCCACTTCCGTCGCCAGCGCGCGCAGGCGCCGCGAGTAGACCTCGGTCATGTCGGGGAAACGGGCACCGAGCGCCGGATCGAACGGCCCGATGAGCGGGTTGCTGCCCATGAGGTTGATGTGGTCGTCGATGAGCATCAGCGCGCCGGTGGCGAACCGCGTGTTGATGCCGCCGGCGGCGTTCGTGAGGATGACACGCGGCACGCCGAGCGCGCCGAGGACGCGCATCGCAAACGTGACGTCGGTGAGCGGATAGCCTTCGTAGAAGTGGGCGCGGCCGGCGAGTGTGATGACGGTGCGGCCGGCCAGCCGGCCGGCCACGAGCACGCCGGCGTGGCCGACGACCTTTGCCGCCGGCCAGTGTGGAATCTCGCCGTAGGGCACCCGCGCCGCGCCCTCGATGGCGTCGGCGAAAGCGCCCAGGCCCGAGCCGAGCACGATGGCCACGTCGGCGCCGGTGATGCCGCGGGCCCGCAGCGCGTCGGCGGCTTCCGCGATACGGTCGGTGTAGTCGGACACGGTCGAATCTCCTCAGGGCTCGCGGACGTCGCCATCGGGCGTGACGTACGCCCGCACGCGCGGCCCGACCGTCACCGCGCCGCCGATGCGCACGGCCCGCGTGGCGACATCACGGCCCGCTGCCATCTTCGTCCGGTCGGCGCCGTGCAGTTCGAGCAGCGGCTGCCCGCACCTGACGGCGGCGCCGACGGCCGTCCGCAACACGATGCCGGCGGCATGATCCACCGGGTCGCCCTTGCGTTCGCGGCCTGCTCCGAGCCGCACCGCCGCCTGCCCGATGAGTTCGGCGTCGATGGCCGCGACGACGCCGTCGGCCCCGGCCTCGATCGTCTGCACGAGCGGTGCGGCCGGCAGCCGCGCCGGATCGTCGATGACGGCCACGTCGCCGCCCTGCGCCGCCACCATGTCCCGCAGCTTGCGCCGTCCGGCCCCCGACGTGATCGCCGCGCGCAGCTGCGCCAGGGCGGCGGCGTCGTCAGGGGCGCGGCCCGCCAGGCGCAGCACACGCGCGCCGATCGCTTCCACGACCTCGAGCAGGTCGGGAGGCCCGTGCCCGGCGAGTGTCTCCACACATTCCCGGATCTCGAGGGCGTTGCCGACGGCCCGGCCGAGCGGCGCGTCCATGCTCGTGACCACGGCCTCGGTCGGCACGCCGTGGGCCTTGCCGATGGCGGCAAGCGAGCGGGCCAGCGCGAGCGCCTCGGGCAGCGTCTTCATGAAGGCGCCGCGGCCGCACTTCACGTCGAGCACGAGCGCACTGCTGCCCTCCGCCAGCTTCTTGCTCATGATCGAGGCCGAGATGAGCGGCACGCTCTCGATCGTGGCCGTGACATCACGCAGGCCGTACAGCACCTTGTCGGCCGGCGCGATGTCGGCCGTCTGGCCGATGAGCGCACAGCCCACCGAGCCGAGCACGGCGAGGAACTCGTCCACCGAGAGGCCGATACGGAAGCCGGGAATCGACTCCAGTTTGTCGAGGGTGCCGCCGGTGTGGCCAAGGCCACGCCCCGACATCTTCGGCATGATGACGCCGCAGGCGGCGACGAGCGGCGCCAGCACCACCGACACCTTGTCGCCGACGCCGCCGGTGCTGTGTTTGCCCACTTTCACACCGGCCAGGCCGGTCAGGTCCACGCGGCGGCCGGTGCGCAGCATGGCATCGGTCAGGGCGGCCGTTTCCTCCGGCGTCATCCCGCGCAGGACGATGGCCATGAGGAGGGCCGACGTCTGGTAGTCCGCCCACGTGCCGTCGAGCACGCCGGCAATGAAGGCCCCGATCGCCTCGGGACTCAGGACCTCGCCGTCCCGCTTGGCGCGGATGATGTCGACGGCGCGCATGGAATCGACGCGCAGTATAGCAGCCGGTTGACGTCTATAATCTACGCGGGTCGGCTTCCCCCGCCGGACCCTGCGTCCGGCGTCCATGTCATACGAGACCGAGCCGCTGTCGGCCGACACGAGCAGCAAACTGCTGGATCTGGCCC
Source organism: Acidobacteriota bacterium (assembly GCA_016789705.1). Lineage (GTDB taxonomy): Bacteria > Acidobacteriota > Vicinamibacteria > Vicinamibacterales > UBA2999 > CADEFD01. The sequence goes on along the minus strand of JAEUQR010000106.1, from coordinate 56,679 downwards.
GCGCCTGCAAGGCCGCGGCCCGTGTGGTGTCGATGTACCCCGCCACGCACCCCGCCATCCAGGACGCGCTTGCCCGCATCACGACCGCCGGCAGCCGCGCCGTCGTCGACGGGCCGTTCCTCATCACGGTGATGCCCGACACGCTCCTCGTCGGCGGCCGCGCCCTCGCCCGCCCCGATCAGGCGGTCACGGAACTGGCCGGCATGCTGCACGCCCACAGCGTCGGCGAACTGAACATCGTCGGCCCGCTCGAGGCGCCTGCCTGGCACGCCTTCCTCGTGCTGATCGCGCAGTCACCGGCCGACATCCGCGACGAAGGCGGCATCACGCGGGCCTGGGAATCCGGTGGCGGCGGTCCGCTCGAAGTGCGGCAGATCGACTACGGCGAGGTGCTGCGCGAGCGGTCGGGCAACGAGAATTCCGACTGGGAGAACATCCTTTCGGCGTACCTCTCCGGCGAACAGACCGACATCGACGACTCGATGCTGTCGACGCTGCTCGAGATCGCGAACGAACCGCAGCGGCTGGCCGCGTTCGTCGACAGCATCGTCGAACGCGGCGCCCAGGAAGGCTACTGGCTGAGCAAGCAGAAGTCCCAGCTCGCCAAACTCCTGCAGGCGCTCGCCGCCTTCATCACCCGCTCCGATCCGGGCCAGCTGGATCGCGTCCTGCGGAACATCGCGAACAGCCTGCCGCGCATGTCGCCCGAGATGGTGATGTCGCTGCTCGAGGAGCCGCAGCCGGTCAACGAGGACGGCCAGCCCGACGGCATCGACCTGGCGACCGAACTGCGCGAGCGCGTCGACGAAAGCCTCGTGGCGAAGTTCGTCGCCCAGTCGGTGGCGCGCGACCGCGCCGCCACGGCGCGCCTCGCCCAGGCCTTCCAGGCCCTGGTGCCCGACCACACGCAACGCGACCGCGTGCTGGACCTGGCCGCCAGCCAGGCCGCCGCCGGGCCGCTCGGCCGGGAGCCGCAGTTCACCGAACTCTGGCATCAGGCGGCCGACATCCTGTCGTCCTACTCGGACGAGAAGTACATCTCGGAGGACTACGCGCGCGACCTCACGCAGGCGCGTGTCGTCGCCGTCGAAATGGACAAGATCGGCGACGATCCGCCCGAGCGCGTCGCCGCCTGGGTCGCCACGGTCTCCGACGAACAGGTGCGGCGGCTCGACCAGCAGGTGCTCGGCGACCTCATCGTCGTGGAGTCGCGGCCCGATGAGTGGCGCAAGGTGCTCGTGCTGGCACTCGCCCGCATCGAGCAGCTCGTGCTCGTGGGCGACCTCGCGCCGGCGCAGGACCTGCTCGACACGCTGCTGCACGTGTCGCGCGACCAGGCCTCGCCGTTTGCCGGCGCCGCGAAGGACGGCGTCGCCCAGCTCGCCTCGGGCGAGGTCATGACGCACGTGCTGCTCTTCATCCGCCAGGCCGACGACGGCGACATGCCGCGCGTCACCCGCTTCAGCCTGTCGCTCGGCCGCGGCGTCGTCGGCCGGCTCATCGACGCGCTGCTCGCCGAAGACGGCGCCCGCACGATCCGCCGGCTGCGCGAGGTGCTCATCTCGTTCGGCTCGGCCGCCCGCGCCCGGGTCGCCGAACTCTGTGCCTCGCCGAACGCCTCGGTGCGCCGCACGGCCATCGAGCTCGTGCGCGCGGTCGGCGGGCCCGAGGCGCTGCCGCTGCTGCTGAAGCTGCTCGACGACGACGAACTCCAGGTGCAGCGCGATGCGCTGCGCGCCATCGTGCAGACGGGCACCGACGAGGCGTTCGCGGCTCTGCGCGACGCGCTCACCTCGGGTTCGCAACGCACGCGCGACATGATCACGGGCTCGATCAGCACGCTGCGCGACGAACGCGCCGCACCGCTCTTCGCCTTCATCGTGCGGCAGGGCCAGATCCGCGGCCGCGCCGAGAAGGTGTTCCTCTCGGCGGTCGAGGCGCTGGGCACGCTGCGCGTGTCGGACGACACGACGATCGGTGCGCTGGTCGATGCGGCCGGCCGTGGCGCCTGGTGGAAGCCCTTCCAGGCCAGGCGCCTGCGCACCGCCGCCGTGAAGGCGCTGCGGGCCATCGGCTCGGCCGACGCGCTCGGGGCCCTCGAAACGCTGGCGCGATCGGGCCGGTACGGCGCGAAGACCGCCGCACAGGCCGCCCTCGCTTCCCCCTCCCGTCCGTCGCCGCGAGCGGCGGATGCTGCCGCCCCCCCAGCGGCGGAGCCCGACGCGTCGGACGCGCCGCCGGACCCGCCGGAGTCCCACAGGAGTGAGTCGTGAGCGATGCTGCACGCCAGCTGCGTCAGGCCGATGAGTTCGTACGGCGGCTGACCGCGGCGGTCCGCGCCAACCAGCTCTACGCGCCGTCACATCCGCTCGCCGGCCGCGCCCTCAAGGCGCTGGCCGAATCGGCCAACCAGATGCTCGTCGATGACGCCAGCCTCGCCGTCGGCTTCATCGAGAACGAGGTCGTGGTCGGCGAAATTCCGCTCGTGCACGCCGGCGAGGCCTTCTCGGAGCTGCTGCGGCGCGTGCGCCAGGTGGGCATCGAACGCATCACGTTCGATCGCGGCGTCCCGCCCGAAGAACTGGCGCTCCTCATCGAGACCCTCGCGCATCCCGAGCGCGCCGGCGTCACTGCGCCCGGCCAGATCCCCGACCCGCTGGCCGTGCTCGGCGCCCTCACGCGCGTCCGCGTCGGCCGTCTCACGCTCGACGAGCGCGTCGAGGCCTCGGCGGCCGACGTGGCCACGATCCGCCGCCTCTACACCGACGGCGTGTCGATTGCCGGCGCGCTCTGGGAGATGACGCAGAAGGAGGGGATGCCCGATCCCAACCAGGCCAAGCAGCTCGTGGACTCGCTGGCCCAGGCGGTGGCGCAGAACCGCACGGCGCTCATGGCGCTCACCGCGCTCAAGGACTACGACAACTACACGTTCACGCACATGGTGAACGTCTCGATCCTCGTCATGGCGCAGGCGCGCAGCCTCGGCATCGACGGCGCGCTGCTGCGTGAGTTCGGCCTGGCCGCGCTCATGCACGACATCGGCAAGGTGCGCACGCCGCTCGAGATCCTGACGAAACCCGACCGGCTCACCGAATCCGAATTCGCGATCATGCGGATGCATGTCGTCGACGGCGCCGAGATCCTGCGCCGCACGCCCGAGATTCCGGCGCTCGCGCCGGTGGTGGCCTTCGAACATCACCTGCGCATCGACGGCTCGGGCTATCCGATGGGCGTGAAGCGCGCCTCGCTCAACCTCGGCACGATGCTCTGCAGTATCTCGGACGTCTACGACGCCATGCGCTCGCAGCGCGCCTATCAGGGGGCCCACGCCACCGACCGCATCCTGGCGGTGCTGCAGAAGAGCGACGGCCTCCACTTCGATCAGCACCTCGTGCGCCGCTTCTCGCAGCTCATGGGGCTCTACCCGCCCGGCAACATGGTGCGGCTCGACACCGGCCAGGTGGGCGTGGTCATCCGCACGTTCGCCCCCGATCCGCGGCGGCCGCGGGTGCGCGTCATCATCGACGCGGCGGGCACGCGCCTGGCGCGGCCCTTCGACGTGAATCTCTGGGACGTGGACAGCGAGACCGCCGGTCCGAAGTCCGTCGTGGCGCCGGTCGATCCGAAGGACTTCGGCATCGATCCCCTGACCTACCTCTGATGACCCGCCCGGAACCATCGACCATGACCGGCACGCGCCGTCGTCCCTCCCGCCGCCTGGCCGCCGCGCTCGTCGGGGCCGCCCTCGCCGGCGGCGCCGCCCTCTGGCCGGTCCGCGCAGCGCAGCCATCCCCCCCGCGCCGCCCTTCGCTGCTCGTGCTGGTCGTCGTCGACCAGATGCGGGCCGAGTACCTCACGCGCTACGCGTCGCTCTGGAGCGGCGGCTTCAAGCGCCTGCTCGAGCAGGGCGCCATCTACGACCAGACGTTCTACCCCTACCTGAACACGGTCACCTGCGCCGGGCACGCCACGCTCGGCACGGGCGCCTGGCCGAAGACTCACGGCGTCATCCTCAACCAGTGGTTCCATCGCGATATCGGCGACGTGCGCCCCTGCACCGCCGATCCGTCGGCCACGACCTACACCTACGGCGGAGCCTCGGGCGGCGACGGCCACAGCGCCGTGCAGCTGAAGGTGCCGACGCTCGGCGAGCGCCTGCGGCGATGGCGGCGGGAATCGCGCGTCGTGACGATGTCCATGAAGGCCCGCTCCGCCATCATGATGGCCGGCAAGGACGCGACCGCGGTCACGTGGTTCGGCGGGAACGGCTGGCAGACGTCGAGCGCCTACGGACGGCCGCGGCGTCAGGTCGCCCGCTTCCTCACCGCGCAGCCGTACACGAACGACGTCAACACCGTGTGGGAGCGGCTGCACCCGGCCGACTCCTACACCGGCCGCGATGACGGCGTGGGTGAACGTCCCGCCACCGGCTGGCAGGCGGTGTTCCCGCACCCGCTCTCCGGCACGGCCGCCGGCACGTTCAGAGACCTGTGGGAAGAGAGTCCCTACTCCGACGCGTATCTTGGCGCAATGGCCGAGGCCGCCGTGCGCGACTTCAAGCTCGGGCAGCGTGGCGTGCCCGACTTCCTCGGCGTGAGTTTCTCCGCCACCGATCACGTCGGCCACTCGTTCGGTCCCGACAGTCACGAAGTGCAGGATGTGCTGGCCCGCCTCGACCGCACGCTCGGGCGCCTGCTGACCTTCCTCGACACCGCGGTCGGGCGCGACCGCTACGTGCTGGCGCTGTCGTCGGATCACGGGGTGGCGACGGTGCCGGAAGCGACGCAGGCCGCCGGGGGACGGGCAGGTCGCGTGCCGCTCGGCGCGGTGCGCACCGCGGTGGACAAGGCGCTGGCGGAACTCGGCGCCGGGCCGCATGTGGCCCGCGCGGAATACACGCAGGTCTACCTCACGCGCGAGGCACAGGCGAAAGCGACGGCGGCGACCATGGCACCCGCCATCGCGGCCCTTCGCGCCATCCCCGGCATCGCGACGGCTGTCTGGAACGGCGACCTTGCGGCAGCGCACGACGACGTGGCGCCGGACCTGCTCGCCGCCATTCGCGCCGGCCACGTGGCGGAGCGCAGCGGCGACATCACGATCGTTCCCGCCCCGGACTGGATCTTCGTCCCCGGTAATCAAGCGGACGGCGGCGATGGTACGACCCATGGGTCGCCGCACACCTACGACCAGCACGTGCCGCTCGTCTTCCTCGGCGCGGCGTTCCAGGCCGGCCACTACGGCACGCGGGTGACCCCCGCGGACCTGGCGCCGACGCTCGCCGCCACGATCGGCGTGCCGATGCGGGACGTCGAGGGCCGCCCGCTGACCGACGCCGTGACGCAACGCGCTCCGGCACAGTAGACTGACCGCGCCTGCCCCTCCGACCGCGAGGACCGTTCGCCATGACCCCATCGACTCGACGACGACCTGCGTCGGCCATCGTGGCCGCGGGAGTGCTGGCGCTGACGGTGGCCGTGCCTTCGGGCCGCCAGGCCGGCATCGAGTCCGCGGCCCGCGTGCTGCTCGAAGAGGCCGCGCTGCCGGGCATCGACCGCGGCCTCGCCCCCGAGGCCGGCCCGCTCGACCCGGTCGACCGCAGCAACCGTGCCGGCCTCGTGGCGGATGCGGCAGGCGAACCGCGCGCCGTCTACGCCCGCGGGTCGGTCATCGTGAAGTTCAGGAACGACACGATCCCGCCACGTCAGGCGGCGCTTGCCGCCGTGGGCGGTGAACGCCTCGCCCGGCCGTCGTGGGCCGACTTCGAGATCATGGCGCTGCCGGAGGGCGCCGACCCCGAGGCCGTCGCCGCGGCACTCGAATCCCGGCCCGACGTGGAATACGCGCAGCCACGCTACCGCAACCACGCGATGTTCACGCCGACCGATCCGCTCTACTCCTTCCAGTGGAACTTCCCCGCCATCGACATGGAGCGGGCGTGGGACATCAACCCCGGCGCGTCGAGCAACGTGACGGTGGCCGTGCTCGACAGCGGCGTCGCCTTCCGCGACTCGGTCGTGCGTTATCGCGGTTCGGCGTTCCGGCTCGAAGCCGGCGGCCCGGTCTACCCCGCCCTCGGTCTCGTGGACGTGCCGTTCGCCGCGGCGCCGGATCTCGGACCCGCGTCGCGCTTCGTCGCGCCGCGCGACTTCATCTGGAACGACGACCTGCCGCTCGACCTCGACGGCCACGGCACGCATGTCTCGGGCACGATCGGCCAGGCGACCAACAACGGCATCGGCGTGGCCGGCATGGCCTTCAACGTGCGCATCATGCCGGTGAAGGTCATCGACGAGGTGTGGGACTTCATCTTCGGCAGCCCGAACTTCGGCAGCGACGACACCGTCGCCCAGGGCATCCGCTACGCCGCCGACAACGGCGCCCACGTCATCAACATGAGCATCGGCCGCGAAGCCGGCGGCGCGGCGCCGGCCATCGAAGCGGCCGTGCGTTATGCGGTGTCGAAGGGCGCGTTCGTCGTCATTTCCGCCGGCAACGACGGCAACGGCCAGAACCGGGCGAACCGGGCCGGCGACTTCACCGGCAGCATCGACGGCGCCGTCTCGGTGGGCGCCGTCGGGCGCACGCTCGACCGCGCCTACTACTCCACGACCGGCAGCTACGTGGAACTCTCGGCGCCTGGCGGCGACCAGCGCCTCTCGGGGCCGCGCGAGGGTGGCATCCTGCAGCAGATGGTGGATCAGGACCTCGCCATCACCTTCACGCAGGCACCGGCCCTGTTCAGAGCACCGCGTTTCGACGTGTTTCAGTACTACTTCCTGCAAGGCACGTCGATGGCCGCGCCGCACGTGTCGGGCTTCGCGGCCCTGCTGCGCCAGCAGGGCATCACGAGCCCGGCGGCCATCGAAGCCGCCATGAAGCAGTTCGCGACCGACCGCGGCTCCCCCGGGCGCGACGACGCCCATGGCGCCGGCCTCATCAATCCCCGCGCCACCCTGCGCGGGCTGGGTCTGGCCCGCTAGGAGACGATGACATGCGCCCCATGCTGTTCGCGCTCGCCCTCCTCGCAGTCAGCCTGCCCGCAACCGCCGTCGGGCAGACCGCGCCGCGCCGTCCGGCCGCGCGCCAGGCCGCGGCGTATCCCGACGGGCTGCAGATTCGACCGTTCATCTCGGCCGGCACGACGTGGTTCACGGCGTCGAAGACGTTCAAGGCCGTGCTCGGCAGCGGCCAGGGCCAGGACTTCGGCGGCGGCGTCAACCTCACGCGGGGCCCGGTCGTCATCGAAGCCGGAGCGCGCCGCTTCTCGAAGAGCGGCGAGCGGGTGTTCGTGGCGACCGGTGGCCAGGTCTTCCCTCTCGGCATCGACACCGACGTCACGATGACACCGCTCGAGGTCACGGCCGGCTGGCGTTTCCGTCCGCTCTTCGGCGCCCGCGTTCGCCCCCAGCTCGGCATCGGCTACACCCGGCTGCGCTACGAGGAATCGGCCGCCTTCGCCCAGGACGGCGACGACGTGGACGAGTCGTTCAACGGCTTCCACGTGACGGGCGCCGCCGAAGTGCGTCTGCACCGCTGGGTGGGTCTGGCGGGCGAGGTGGTATGGACGTCGGTGGCCAACGCCATCGGCGACGGCGGCGCCTCGAAGGCGTTCGGCGAAGACAACCTTGGCGGCACGAGCCTCCGCGTCAAGCTCGTCATCGGCCGCTAGGCGCGGGGCCGGTGCGTTCGAGCGCCGCGTCCTCACGGTGGTGTCGCGCGTGCCGCCCGGCCGCGTCACGACGTACGGCGATGTGGCCGCCATGGCCGGACGTCCCGGCGCAGCGCGGGCCGTGGGCAACATCCTCGCCCGGGCCGATCGGCCCGGGCTGCCGTATCACCGGGTGATTGCTGCCGGCGGGGCACTCGGCGGCTACAGCCAGCTCGCCCTCAAGCGGGCGCTGCTCGCGGCCGAGGGCGTCGAGGCCGGGCCGCGGCGGGTCCGCGAGTTCGCACGGCTCAGGTGGTGTGGCCGTATTCGTCCCTGAGGACTCGTTCCCGTCACCTGGCGCCCCTGCCTCGCGCTGCACGGTTTCGACGCCCCCACCGCCCCGCCCAGGTCGCCCCATGCACTGTTTTGGGACGAAGTGCCGATATATTGGGTCTAACCCCTTATTTGGTTAGTCCGGCGCCGATGCCCGGTGCCACCTTGGTGAGGAATACGACTATGCTCCGACGCGTTTCCCTGTGTCTGGCGGTGGTGCTGACCGCCCTGCTCGGCACGCGCGCCTTCGCCCAGCCCGCCCAGACGGGCACCATTGCCGGTGTCGTCGAGGACGCCAGCGGCGGCGTGCTCCCCGGCGTCACCGTCACGATCACCTCTCAGGAGCGCGGCACCTCGCGCTCGGCGGTGACCGACGAGAACGGGCGCTACATCTTCCCGGCGCTCGCCATCGGGAACTACACCGTGGAGGCCAACCTCTCGGGGTTCGCCCCGGTGCGGCTCACCGACAACCTGGTGGAAACCGAAAAGACCACCAACGTGCCGGTGCAGCTCAAAGTAGGCGGCCTGACCGACACGGTCACCGTCACCGGTGAGACGCCGATCGTCGACCTGACGAACGTCACCGCGAACACCCGCGTGCGCAGGGAAGAATTCGAGCGCCTGCCCGTGGGCCGCAGCTACCAGTCGCTCGTCATCGCCACGCCCGGCGTCGTCGGCGGCAACGCAGTCACGGGCAGTTCGAACGTGAACGCGCTCGGCGCGCCGAACAACGCCAACATCTACATCATGGACTCGGTCGACACGACCGACCCGACCACGGGCACCTTCGGCGCCAACCTCAACTTCGAGGCCATCCAGGAAGTGTCGGTGTCGACCTCGGCGGTCTCGGTCGAATACGGCCGCGGTCAGGGCGCCATCATCAACGTCATCACGAAGTCCGGCACCAACCGGTTCGAAGGCTCGGCGAAGTACATCGCGGTCAATGACAACTGGGACAAGCAGAACTCGACCAAGAGCGAAGTCACCGGCGCGTCACTGGAACGCGTCAAGTTCGATCAGATCAATCCGAACTACGCGTTCACGCTGGGTGGACCACTTCTCAAGGACCGCGCCTGGTTCTTCGGCGCCCACGAGTACTCGACGAACACCACACCACGGCGCCAGACCGGCGGCCCGATCCCCGAAGATTACCAACAGGCCACCGAGAGCAACTTCCTGAACGTCCGCGCGACGGTGCAGATTTCCGACGGGCACCAGGCCTGGGTGAAGTACTTCCGCTCGCCCACCGACGGCTTCATCATCGACTACTGGGGCAACGCCGGGGAGCTCGAGGCCCTGACCTCCCAGAACCAGTCGTCGAGCTCCTGGGCGGCCCAGTGGACCGGTGTCCTCAGTGACCGCTGGACCGTGGAAGCCGCCGGCGGCACCTATGCCTCGACGATCGACGTGACCACCTTCGAAAACGGGCGAATCGGCTCGAATGCACCGGTGTTCGCCCAGGCCGACAACCGGAACTACAATGGCGCCACCTTCGACGGCTACGTCGATCGGCCCCGCCAGCAGGCCAACATCGCCAGCACCTACTACTTCACCGTGGGCTCGCGCAGCCACAACGTGAAGGCCGGCTTCGACTTCCAGACCGTCGAGTCCGGTTCGCTGTTCAACTACCCGAACAGCCAGTACTACATCGCCGAATCGTTCAACCAGGCGGCCGGCACGTTCGTGCCGCAGTTTCGTCGCGACTACCAGGCCGGTGCCTCCACGTCCAAGGGCAAGAACTACGCCCTGTACCTGCGCGACAAGTTCGACCTGACCAGCAAGATCTTCGTGGAGGCGGGCGTCCGCCTCGAGAAGCAGACCGGAACGAGCGACCTCGGCGCCGACACGGTCGACACCACGACGCTGGCGCCACGCATCTCGGCCAGCTATAACGTGACCGGCGACGGAAAGACCATCGTCACGGGCAGCTTCGGCCGCTTCTACACGGGCATCATCCAGAGCTTCTCGGACGGCTTCGCCGGCGTGCCACAACAGGCCAACTACGACAACTTCGTGTGGAACGGCAGCACCTACGTGCTGCAGAACCAGGTCCGCATCGGTGGCTCGTCGTTCGTGCCCAACCCCGACCTCAAGCCCTCGTACATGGACGAAATCACCATCGGCCTGCAGCGGCAGTTCGGCCGTAACATGGCGGTGGGCGTCCGCGCGATTGGCCGCCGCTGGGACGATCTCATCGACGACGTGCGGACGATCAACGCCGACCTGTCGATCAACCGCCAGGTGGTCAACTACGGCCCCGCTGAGCGCAAGTACCGGGGCGTTCAGGCGACCTTCGAGAAGCGATTTGCCAACAACTGGAACCTGGCGTCGAGCTACACCTTCTCGCGGACCGAAGGCAACCACTTCGACGCGACGTTCACGACCCTTGGCGACTACCTCGACGCCCAGTGCCGCACGACGCTCGATGCCACGGTGGGCACCGGCGGCATCATTCCCTGCGCCGAGGTGCAGGATGGCGCCAACAAGTACGGCCGGCCGATTTACGACCGCCCGCACAACTTCAAGCTGAACGGCGCCTATGTGCGGCCGGTCGGCCCCTTCAATCTGGCCATCGGCGGCCTGTTCGAAGCCGTCTCGAAGCGCCGGTACGAGAAGACCCGGCCAGTCAACGTCCTCGTCCCGGGGACGCTGAGCAATCTGGGCCCCACCGCCACCTACTTCTACAACGAGCGCGGCTCGGACCCCATCGAGGGTCTCCAGTGGTTCCTCGACAACTCGCTCGAACTCACCTGGCGAGGCCCCGCCCGCACACAGGTGGGCATCAAGGGTGAAGTCTTCAACGTGACCAATCGCGAAGCCAAGATCGTCTCGAACAACACGGCGTTCTGCGGCTCGACCGCGACTGCCGCCTGCGCCACGGCCGTGGACAACTACGGCAAGGCGGCCGCGCGCGGCTCGTTTCAGACGCCCCGCACCTACCGCATCTCGGCGATCTTCCGCTTCTGAGGCGGGGCCGGGGTCTCGGGGCCAAGCACAGACACGAAGGGCCGGCTGGTCATCCAGCCGGCCCTTTTCTTCCGTACCGGCGTCGACGCCGGGCGGCGTCAGCCGCCGATGCTCATCACGTCGAACTGCTCGTGGTGCAACTGCACGTCGGCCTTCACGATGACGTCCTTGCCGAGCATCTGCTTGAGGTCGCGCAGCACACCGCGCTCCTCGTCCTTGAGGGCGCGGGCGATGTCCGGATTCACGCGCAGCAGCACGCCGAGCCCATCGAGATCCGGCCCCACCTTCTTCACTTCGGTCAGGATCTCGTAACACACGGTCGAGCTCGACTTGATGGTGCCGGTGCCCGAGCAGTACGGGCACGGCTCGGTCAGCGTGCGCTCGAGGCTCTGCTTCACGCGTTTCCTCGTCACGATCACGAGGCCGAAGTCAGACACCTGGAGGGCCTTCGACGGCGAGCGATCGCGCCGCAGCTCCTGCTCCACCGCCTGGAAGACCTTCTGGCGGTTCTTCTTCTCTTCCATGTCGATGAAGTCGAGCACGATGATGCCGCCCAGGTCCCTGAGCCGCATCTGCCGCACGATCTCCTTCGCCGCCTCGAGGTTGGTCTTGATGATGGTGTCTTCGAGCCGGCCGGTCGTCTTCTTGCCGACGTAGCGGCCGGTGTTGACGTCGATGGCGACGAGCGCCTCGGTCTGGTTGATGACGATCGAGCCGCCCGACTTCAGCCACACCTTGCTCTTGAGCGCCTTGTCGAGTTCGGCCTGCACGCCGTATTCCTCGAAGATCGGGTACGGCTTGTCGTGCAGCTTCACGCGCGCCGACATGCCCGGCATGATGCGGTCGAGCAGCTCGACGATGCGCTGGTACTCGCGGGCGTCGTCGATGCGGATGGCGACGTAGTCGTCGGTCAGCAGGTCGCGCAGCAGCTTGGCGACGAGGCTCGCCTCGCGGAAGACCACGGCCGGGGCGCGGCTCGATTCCGACTTCTGGCGCATCTCGGTCCACACGCGGTGGAAGTACTGCAGGTCGGAGACGATGTCTTCCTTGGGCTTGCCTTCGGCCGCCGTGCGGATGATGACGCCGCCGCCGAAGTGGTGCTGCTCGCGGAACTCCTTGACGATGCCGCGCAGGCGGTTGCGTTCCTCGCGGGTCGAGATCTTCCGCGACACGCCCACGTGATCCACCGTGGGCATGAAGACCAGGAACCGCCCGGGCATCGTGACGTGCGAGGTCAGGCGGGCGCCCTTCGTGCCGAGCGGCTCCTTGGCCACCTGCACGATGATGTCCTGGCCTTCCTTCACGAGGTCTTCGATCTTCGCCTCGAGACCCTTCTGCGCGTCGCCGCGGTCGCTACGTCCTCCGCGCCCCCGTCCGCGCCCGCCCCCGCCGCCGTTCGTGACCGGCGCCGCCGGACCAGCCGCGCTCGCCGCCACTTCCGCCGCGCCGCTGCCAATCGCTTCGACCGCTGCCGACGGCGCCGCCGCCGGCTCGTCTTCGTCGTCGTCGCCGCTCAGGCGCTCGAACTCTTCCATCGTGTTGACGACGTCGGCGACATACAGGAAGCCGTCGCGCTCGAGCCCGAGGTCCACGAACGCCGACTGCATACCGGGCAGCACCTTCGAGACGCGGCCCTTGTAGACGTTGCCGACGACGCCGCGGTTGCGCTCCCGCTCGACGAACACCTCGGCGAGCAGATCGTCCTCGAGGATGGCCACCCGGGTTTCGTGCCCGTTGGTCGAGATGATCATTTCCTTGTTCATGCGAGTCTCAATTCGTGAATCGCCGCATCCGCACGTTCAGGATGAGGCCGAAGCCGGCGAGGGTGGCGATCATGGAGGAACCGCCGTAACTGAGCAGCGGCAGGGTCAGCCCCTTGACCGGAGCCAGACCCGCCGACATGGTGATGTTGTAGACGACCTGGAACATGAAGCTGGCGAGCACGCCGAGCACGAGGTAGGCGCCCACGCGGTCCTTGGCCAGCCGGGCCGCGTCGAGCGAGCGGATGATGACGAAGAAGTACAGGCCCAGCGCCACGACGACGCCGACGAACCCCTGTTCCTCCGCCAGCACCGAGAAGATGAAGTCGTTGTGGGCCACGGGCAGGAAACGCAGCTGGCCCTGCGTGCCCTTCATGAAGCCCTTGCCCGTGACACCGCCCGAGCCCACCGTGATGCGCGCCTGGATCTGCTGATAGCCGGCACCGCGGGCATCCTGTTCGGGGTCGAGGAACGTGACGATGCGCTCCTTCTGGTAGTCCTGGAGCGCGAACATCCATGCCACCGGCGCCGAGACGACGGCCACGACCGCGGCGATGCCGAGGTAGCGCAGCGGCAGGCCGGCGGCGAACACGATGACGCCGAGCACCGGCAGCAGGGTGACGGCGGTGCCGAGGTCGGGTTCGTTGGCGATGAGCAGCAGCGGGCCGGCCGTGAGGGCGACGGCGAGGAACAGGTCCTGCGTCGACGGCGCGGTGCGCCGCAGATCGCCGAGCAGCTTGGCGAGAATCAGGGCGAGGCCGGCCTTGGCGAACTCCGACGGCTGCAGGTTGAACACGCCCAGATCGAGCCAGCGGCGCGACCCGCCTCGTACCACGCCGAAGAGCATCACGGCGAGCAGCGCCAGCAGCAGCGCGAGGTAGATCCAGTGCGCCTTGTCGACGAGCGTGCGGTAGTCGATGACCATGCACGCCACCATCGCGCCGAGGCCGAGGAGCACGGCGTAGATCTGCGTCCAGTACTCGCGGCTCGCGCCGCCGGTGGCGCTGAAGATCATGACGACGCCGATGACGGCAATCGCCAGTACGGCCACGAGCAGCGACCAGTCGAGGTGCGTGGAAAGGCGGCGCTCGAACACGGTCAGCGGACGCCGCCCTCGTCAGCGCCGTCGCCGGCGACCGGACGCGCGGGCGCGGGCGCCGGCGCGGCCGGGAACCCGGGGGTGCCGGGCACCGCGGGCATGACGGGCAGCGGCCGCCCCTCCTTGCGCGCGTAGTAGGTTTCGATGATGTGGCGGGCGATCGGCGCCGCCAGATAGCCGTGCTCGGAGTGTTCGGCGAAGATGACGCCGGCCAGCTCCGGGTTGTCCTTCGGCACCATGAACACGAACCAGCCGTGATCGCGCAGGTCACGGCCGGTGCCGCGGGCCCGCTGGCGCCCCTGCAGCGAGATCACCTGCGCTGTGCCTGTCTTGCCGGCCACGTCGCGGCCGGCGATCTTCGCGCGCACGGCCGTGCCGGCCCCGTTCACCGCCATCCAGAGGCCGTCGTGCACGGCCGACACGGTGTCGGGCTTGAGCGTGACCGGCGCCGCGGGCGCCGGGTTCTGCACCTGCTCCCACGTGCCTCCGTTCGACGTCGCCTTGACGAGGCGGGGTGTCACGCGGCGGCCCTGCGCGACCGAGGCCATCATCACGGCCATCGACATCGGCGTGACCGACACCTGGCCCTGGCCGATGGCCACCGAGATCGTCTCACCGGGATACCAGCGCTCGCCGGTGCGCTGCTGCTTCCATGCCGTGGAGGGAATGATGCTTTCCACTTCGTTCGGCAGGTCGACGCCGGATTTCGTCGCGAGGCCGAGCTTCTGGGACCAGTCGTGAATCTTGTCCACGCCGAGCTGATTGCCGACCGTGTAGAAGAACGTATTGCAGGACTTCTCGAGCGCGTGGCGCACGTCCATCCAGCCGTGGTGGCCGAGGCACTGAAAGAAGCGGCCGTAGAACGTGCCGCCGCCGGCGCAGAAGATCTTCGTCTCGGGTGTGATGACGCCCTCTTCGAGCGCCGCCGTCGCCATCACGACCTTGAACGTCGACCCGGGGGAATAGCGGCCCTGGATCGCCCGGTTCTGCAACGGCCTGAGTTCGTCGGTGTTGAGCTGCTGCCAGGTGGCCTTGTCGATGCCGGCGGCAAACGCGTTCGGATCGTAGGCGGGCAGGCTCACGAGGGTGAGCACGTCGCCGGTGGCCGGCTCGAGCACCACGGCCGAGCCCCAGTAGCCGGTGGTGCGGAAGCCTTCCTCCGCCGCCCGCTGCATCGAGGCATCGAGCGTCAGCTGCATCCGTTTGCCTTCGGTGGGCGGCTCTTCGTCGAGCGTGCGGATCTCGCGGCCGACGCTGTTCACGACGACGCGGCGGGCGCCGTCGCTGCCCATCAGGATCTCGTTGTAGGTGCGCTCGAGCCCCGACTGCCCCATCACGGTGCCGGTCGCGACCACACCATCCGCGACCTGCTGCTCGCTCGCTTCCCCGACATAGCCGAGCAGGTGCGCGCCGAGGGCATCGGCCGGATACCTGCGCGTCGGCACCTGCTGCACGACGACGTCTGGCAGTTCGAAGTCGAGCCGGCGCGCGGTGACGGCCGCCACCTGCGCGAGCGTCGCGTCCTGCACGACGACGATCGGCCGGTACGAGGGCTCGCGACGGTGCCGCTCCACCGTCTCGCGCATCTGTGCTTCGTCGGCGCCGGTGACCTTCGCCAGCAGGCGCATCGTGCGATCGAGGTCGCGGGAGTGCTCGCGCATGATCGAGATGTTGAACGAGGCACGGTTCTCGACCAGAACCTCGCCGTGGCGGTCGAACATCACGCCGCGCGGCGCCCTGAGCGGCAGGGTGCGCTGGTGGTTGTTCTCGGCCATCTCTTTGAACTTGGCGTGCTGGAAGACCTGGAAGAACCAGAAGCCGCCGAGCAGCAGCACGAAGATGACGCTCATGACGACGCGCAACGCGGTGATGCGCGACTGCAGGCGGCGCCGGTCCTCGACAACTCCGAAGGTCCCGATGCGCATGGCTCAGGCGCCTCCGCCGCGGCGCGTCATCGCGACACCCGCATGCCGCGTGTCGCGCGGCGGCGTTCGATGGCGCGCGGCAACCATTCGCTCAGCTGGAAGCACACGACGCCGGCCAGACCATTGCCGGCAGCCTGAATGGCCACGGCGGTCATCGGGTCGGGAAAGCTCCGCAATCCGAGCAAGGCATACGCTCCCATGAAGAGCACGGCGTGCGCCGCCGTGGCGGCCGCGAAGGTCACGATGCGCGGCACGGTGGCCGTGACGATGAACTGCGTGCCGAAACGGCCGGCCAGGAACCCCACCACGGTCTTGGCCAGTCCGCCCATGCCTAGAATACCGGTGGAGAGGGCATCTTGCACCAGTCCTCCGAGCGTGCCGGCGGCCAGTCCGGCCACCGGTCCGCCGGTGAGCGCCACGTAGACCACGACCACGAGCACCAGATCCACCGTCGGGGCGCCCCGCCACTCGAATCCGCCCGAAGCCGACTGGGCCAGGACGGCGACGGCCAGGGCGGCGAGCGTGCCGAGCGCCCTCATTTCACGCCCTCGACCGCCGGCGCGTGCCGCTGGAGCACGACGAGCACGTCCTCCAGGCGCGAGAAGTCCACCGCCGGCCGCACGGCGATCTCGTGATACAGGCCATCACCACGGGCGACGCGTTCGACCGTGCCGAGGATGAAGCCCTCGGGATAGAGGCCGTCGATGCCCGAGGTGACGACGACGTCACCGGCGACGACATCGCCGGTGGCGGGCGCGAAGTCCATGCGCAGCGAGCCGTCGCCCACACCGACGACGATGCCCTGCACGCGGGTCCGCTCGATGACCGCGCCGGCCGCGGCGTTCCGGTCGACGATGAGCTGCACGAGCGAGGCGCGGGCGCTCGGCTGGGTGACGCGGCCGACCACGCCCGACGGTGCCACGACGGCCATGTCGGCGGCGACGCCGTCAGACCCGCCCTTGTCGATCGTGACGGTGCGGAACTCGGGGCTGACGCCGGCGGCGATCACTTCCGCGCCGGTGGTCTCGAGCGGCACGCGGGCCCGCAACTGCAGCAGGCTGCGATAGGCATCGGCGCGTTCGGCGCGCGACCGTTCGGCCTGGAGCTGCACCTGCAGGGCGTTCAGCTCGGCGCGCAGCGCCTCGTTCTCGGCCCGCACGTCGCGCAGCGCGAAGTAGCTGTCCCACACGTTGCGCACGCCGCCGACGACGGTGGACGCGCCGCGCTGCCCTTCCGAGAAACCGCCGAACACCACCGTGTGGAAGATGGTGCGGCCGGAGCTGGTGGTCACCTGCGCCGAGATGAGGCCGACGTGCAGCGTCACGGCCGCTGCGAGCAGGAGCCCCGGACGCTGACCGATGTCGGCAAGTGCCATGTGGAAGGCGACCTTCGGTCGCCCGGACCGGGGCTCGGGGCCCGGGGCCCGGGGCTCGGCCTAGTCGATGGCGATCTTTCGGAGGAGGTCGAAGTTCGACAGCATCTTGCCGGCGCCAAGCACGACCGACGACAGCGGATCTTCGGCGTTGGTCACCGGCAGGCCCGTCTCTTCGCGCAGCCGCTTGTCGAGGTTGCGCAGCATCGATCCGCCGCCGGTGAGCACGATGCCCCGATCGACGATGTCGGCCGAGAGTTCGGGCGGCGTGCGCTCGAGCGCCACGCGCACCGCGTCGACGATCACGTTGACCGTTTCGGCCAGCGCCAGGCGGATTTCCTCGTCGCTGATGGTGATCGTCTTCGGCACGCCCTCGATGAGGTGGCGGCCCTTGATCTCCATCGTCGTCACTTCCTCGAGCGGGAAGGCGGAGCCGATCTCGATCTTGATGGCCTCGGCGGTGCGCTCGCCGATGAGCAGGTTGTAGGCCTTCTTGATGTAGTGGATGATCGCCTCGTCCATCTCGTTGCCGGCGACGCGCACGGCCTTGGAATAGACGATGCCGGCCAGCGAGATGACCGCGATGTCGGTGGTGCCGCCGCCGATGTCGACGACCATGTTCCCGCTCGGCTCCTCGATCGGCAGCCCGGCGCCGATGGCCGCCGCCATGGCTTCCTCGATCAGGTGCACCTCACTGGCCTTGGCGCGGTAGGCGCTGTCCTTCACGGCGCGCTTCTCGACCTGCGTGATTTCCGACGGCACGCCGATGACGATGCGCGGCCGCACCCAGACGGTGCCGTTGTGCGCCTTCTTGATGAAGTACGTCAGCATCTTCTCGGTGACGTCGAAGTCGGCGATGACACCGTCCTTCATCGGCTTGATGGCCACGATGTTGCCCGGCGTGCGGCCCAGCATCTCCTTGGCCTCGCGCCCGACGGCCTCGACGCGGCCGTTCAGCTTGTTCACCGCCACGATCGACGGCTCGTTGACCACGATGCCCTTGCCCTTGGCGTAGACGCAGGTGTTCGCGGTGCCGAGATCGATGGCGAGATCGGTGGAGAAGGCGGAAAATATCGATCCAAGACCCACGCGGACGGCTCCTGACTAGGGGTTGGCGACGGCGACGCCGTCCTTCCCCGTTTCCTTGACGCGATACATGGCAACGTCTGCCGCGCGCACGAGTTCTTCCGCCGAACTGGCGGCATCGGGCAGCGTCGCCACGCCCACCGACACGGTGAGGCGCACGTCGAGCCCGTCAGCCGCCAGGAATACGAAGTCGCGCACGCGATCGCGCACGCGGTCGGCGACGCCGAGCGCGCCGTCCGACCCGGTCTCCGGCAGCACGATGGCGAATTCGTCGCCGCCGAAACGGGCGACGACATCGGTTTCCCGTGCCGACCCGCGGATGACGCCGGCGGCTTCGACGAGCGCGCGGCTGCCGGCCAGATGGCCGAACGAGTCGTTCACGCGCTTGAAGCCGTCGAGGTCGATGAAGAGCAGCGAGAGCGAGCGGCCGCTGCGCGAGGCCCGCTTCGATTCCCGGCGCAGCACCTGGTTCAGGAATCGCGAGTTGTAGAGCTGGGTCAGATCGTCGGTGACCGAGAGGGCCTCGGCCCGGCGGATGGCGAGGGCGTTGTCGAGAGCCAGCGCCGGCCCTTCGAGAATGTCGGCCAGGGCATCGGCGGCGGCCTGTGCGAGCCGGGGCTCGCCCCTGGACGTCGCCCGTTCGACGGCGACGAGTGCCGCCACGACCCGGCCGCGGCACCGCAGCGGCACGGCAAAGGCCGCGCCCGCCGCCCCGCGCACCCGCAGGTCGTGCCGCAGGTCCTGGCTGGCGAATTCGCGGCCGTGCGAGAGCACCCACCGGCTGACGGCCGAGGCCGGCGCCGAGAGGGCCGATGACAGGCCGCGCGAGGCCATCAGGCCCACCTGGCCGTCCATGTCCACCGCGTAGACGGCGAGCGCCGGCGTGCGCAGCCACTGGGCCGCGCTCGTGACGATGAGCTCGCCGATTTCCTCGGGGTCGAGCGTCTCGTGCGCCGATCGCATGAGCGCGAGTTGCACATCAGGTCGGGCCAGTCGCGTCTTGAGGGAACGCTGCGACTGGCGGAGACGGGTCGCGAGGTCGGCGCGGGCAGCTGCTGAAGGTGGCATTGGCTTCAGCCGAGACTGGGGGAGTCTGGGGCGAATTCGGCCCGTTCCGGCACTTGTCTAGTGTGCCGACTATACCACAGCGTCTCGGCCCTGATCGGGGCGATTTCGGGGCCCGGCGCCCCCCGTTGCACGGGAGTGTGGGAATCGGCCCGCAACCTTGTTAGGATCGACGGTTCAAGGAACCTACCCATGACCACGCTCGACTGGATGCGGCGGCACCGTGGCTGGCTCAAATGGAGCCTGGCCGTCCTCATCATTCCGTTCGCTTTCTTCTTCGTGCCCAACAACAACGTCACCACGGCGGGGATCTCGCCCGACACCGTGCTGGCCGACGTCGAGGGGCAGAGCATCACCGTCGCCGAGTTCCAGCGCCGTTACAACGCCCAGCTCCAGCAGTACCGGAACGCGTACGGCGGCCAGATCAGCGAGCAGATGCTCCGGCAGCTCGGCATCGATCAGCAGATCCTGCAGTCGCTCGTCGACGAGCAGGCGATGGTCGCCGAGGCGCGGAAGCAGAACCTCACGGTGAGCGACGTCGAGGTGCGGCAGCGCATTCTCTCGCTGCCGGCGTTCATGGAGAACGGCCAGTTCATCGGCGAGACGCGCTACCGGCAGCTGCTCTCGATGCAGAACCCGCCGCTCACCACCCGCGAGTTCGAGGAGCAGCTGCGTCAGGCCATCCTGGCCGAGAAGCTGCGCACCTCGGTCACCGGCTGGATGTCGGTGAGCGACGCCGACGTGGCGCAGGAGTTCCGCCAGCGCAACGAAAAGGTGAAGCTCGAGCTCGTGCCGCTGACCGCCGACTCGATGAAGAGTCAGGTCACGGCGACCGACGCCGACCTGCAGGCGCGCTTCGACGCCAACAAGGAAACCTACCGCATCGGCGAGAAGCGCAAGGTCAAGTATGCGCTGCTCGAGGTCGAGAAGGTGCGTGAGACGGTGCAGGTGCCCGATGCCGACGTCGAGGCTTTCTACACCCAGAACAAGGCGCAGTACACGACCGAAGGCCGCGTGCGCGCCAGCCACATCCTGCTCAAGACCGAGGGCAAGGACGAAGCCGCCGTGAAGGCAAAGGCCGAGGCGCTGCTCACCCAGGTCAAGGCACCTGGCGCCGACTTCGCCGCGCTGGCCAGGGCCAACTCGGAAGACGAGGGCTCGGCCGTGAACGGCGGCGACCTCAACTACTTCGGTAAAGGCCAGATGGTGCCGGAGTTCGAACAGGCGGCCTTTGCGCTCAAGGCCGGCGAGGTGAGCGGCCTCGTGAAGACGACCTTCGGCTTCCACATCATCAAGGTGATCGACAGCCAGCCAGAGACGTCGCGGCCGGTGGCCGAGGTGAAACCCGAGATCGTCGATCAGCTCAAGTGGCAGAAGGCGCAGCAGCAGGCGGAGCAGATCGCCAAGGCGATGGAGTCGGCGATCAAGTCGCCGGCCGACATGGAGAAGGTGGCGAAGGAGCGCGGCGTGACCGTCGTGGAGTCGCCGCTCTTCCTGCGCGACGAGCCGATTGGCGAGCTCGGCGCGGCGCCCGACGTGGCCGCCCGCGCGTTCACGATGAAGGACGGCGAAGTGACGCCGGCGCTGCGCGTGTCGCGCGGCTGGGTGTTCGCCACGCCGGCCGGCAAGCAGGATTCCTACATCCCGCAGCTCGCCGAAGTGACGGCGCGCGTGCGCGAAGATGTCGTGCGCGACAAGGCCGCCGAGCTGGTCAAGACGCGCGCCGCCGCCATCGCCGCCGAGCTCCGCGCGGCGAAGGACTTCGCCGCCGCGGTCAAGAAGGCCGGCCTCGAGACCAAGCCCACCGAGCTCATCGCGCGCGGCGCGGCCCTGCCCGACATCGGCCCGAACGCCGACGTCGAGAAGGCGGCCTTCGCCCTGCCCCAGGGCGGCGTGACCGACGCCATCACGACGCCGAGCGGCGCGGTCATCGCGCGCGTGGTCGAGCGGGCCGACGTCACCGAGCAGCAGCTCGCCGACGGCCGCGACGGGCTGCGCGAAGAACTCACCAACCAGCGCCGCGACCGCTTCTTCAGCGCCTACATGCAGAAGGCCAAGACGTCACTCGCCATCGCGGTGAAGCAGGACGTCCTCACGCAGCTGATGGGCCCGATGCCGGCCGCGCCGGCCTTCCCGGCGCCCGTGCCCGGCGCGATGCAGTAGACCCTTCCCGCGCGACCGGCGGCCTCACACGGGCCGCCGGTCGTGTCGTTCCACGTTCGACCACCCCGTACGTCCCCCGCCAGCCCCTCCGCTCCGTCCGCCTCCCCTGCGCCGCCGGCGTTCAGCCGCGAAACACGAAGTACACCGCCCCGACCAGGCATAGCGCCGCCCAGAGGAAGTCGAGCTTCATCGGCTGCTGCATGTAGA
This sequence comes from Acidobacteriota bacterium, assembly GCA_016789705.1. Lineage (GTDB taxonomy): Bacteria > Acidobacteriota > Vicinamibacteria > Vicinamibacterales > UBA2999 > CADEFD01. The sequence continues at coordinate 35,051 of JAEUQR010000106.1, read as the reverse complement.
ACGCGGCGAACGGCACAAAGACGCTCAGGGTGATGACCTCCTGAATCACCTTGAGCTGCGCGAGTGACAGCGTGCCGAAACCGATGCGGTTGGCCGGCACCTGCAGCACGTATTCGAAGAACGCGATGCCCCAGCTGGCGAGAATCGCGACGACGACCGGGCGCGCCTGCATGTCACGCAGATGCGCGTACCAGGCGAAGGTCATGAAGATGTTCGAGCCGACGAGCAGGCCGATGGTGAGCGCGATGGTCCGCATCGCCTACTTCCCCGCCGTCCAGCCGGTGAGGGCGGCGTCGATGGCGGCGGACGTCTCCTTCCACGCCGCGAGCATCTGCGGCGTGGGCGGCAGGTCCGCGGCGTCGATGAGGCCCAGCAGCTGCGTGGCCTGCCCCTGCGCGCGGGCGAGGGCGGTTTCGGCGGCGCGGGCGCGGGTGGCGGCGTCCCCGCCGGCGGCCACGGCCGACCGCACGTCGGTGAGGGCGGTCGCGACGCGGCGGAGCGCGGCGTCGATGGCCCGCGACGTGGCGTACTGCTGCGTGAGCCCGGCCGGCGTGGTCTTCACGCGCGGGTCCATGCGCACGATGAGCGGCGCCGTCTGCACCGCGCCGTCCACGGTCAGTCGCACGGTGTAACGTCCGGGCGGCACGACGGTGCCACGCGGCACCTGCGGCGTCGCCTGGAAGATGGCGGCAATCGGGTACGAGAACGACGCGACGGCCGGGGCCTCGTGCCGCAGATCCCACACGTGGCGATGCAACCCGGCCGACGCGGCGAGCGCCTGCGGCGGCCGCAGCCAGTAGTCGGGTGTGTTGCGGCCCGGCACCGGAGGCACCGGCGTGTCGTGATTCGTATAGCGCCGCACCACCGCGCCCGCGCCGTCCAGCACCTCGAGCGACACGTCGCGCGCCGGGCTGGTCAGCCGGTAGTGGATAAGCGCGCCGTCGGCCGGATTCTGGCCCGCCGGCTCGTCGGGCGGCAGCGGCGTGTCGGTGTTGGTGTTGAAGCGCCAGCGCCAGGCGGCCTGCGGTTCGAAGAGGTGTGTACCCCTCGCGAGCGCGCCGGCCGCGATCTGGCGGAGGGGCGTGATGTCGTCCAGGATCCAGAACGAACGGCCGTGGGTGCCGACGATGAGATCGTCATCCTTCACGACCAGATCGCGAATCGACGTGGCCGGCATGTTCACGCGCAGCGACTGCCAGTGGTCGCCGTCATCGAACGACACGTAGACGGCCTGTTCGGAGCCCGCAAAAAGCAGCCCGCGCTGCTGCGGGTCTTCGCGCACGACGTTGATGATGCCGCCGTCGGGAATCCCGGCGACGATCTCGGTCCACGTCTTCCCGCCGTCGCGCGTGCGATAGAGGTGCGGGCGCAGGTCGTCGAGGCGGATGGTGTTCACGGCCGCGTACGCCGTCTGCGCATCGAAGTGAGACGCGTCCATGAGCGACACCTTCCACCACGGGCCAAGCGCCGGCGGCGTCACGTCGGTCCAGCGCGCGCCGCCATCCCGCGTCACGTGGACGAGCCCGTCGTCGGTGCCCACCCAGATCGTCTTCTCGTCGAGCGGCGAGGGCGCAATCGTGTAGATGACGCCGCGGCGGCTCGGCGCCGCTTCGGGGGATCCGCGGTAGACGCCGACGTTCGCCGGCACGTCCCAGCGTTCACGCGTGAGATCGGGGCTCAGCTGCGCCCACTGCTGCCCGCCGTCGAGCGTCTGCCAGAGCACGTTCGACGCGAAGTAGAGCTTGCGCGGATTGACCGGCGAGAAGAGCACCGGCATCGTGCGCACGACGCGGTAGTCGGCCGACCGCAGGGCCTTCGGTCCGACCTGCTGCACCTGGCCGGTGCGCCGGTCGTAGCGGCTCACCTTGCCGCCATAAACGATGTCGGGATTCAGCGGATCCGGCGCCACGTAGCCGTATTCCTCGACGCCCACCGGATGCCACTCGCGAAACGTGATCTGCCCGTCGTCGCCGCGGCTGGCGATACACGCGGACCCGCTTTCCTGCTGGCCACCGCAGACGCGGTACGGAAAGGCGTTGTCGGTGGACACGTGATAGAACGCCGCCGTCGGCTGGTTGTACCAGCTGCTCCACGACGCGCCGCCGTTCAGGCTGATGATGGCGCCCTGATCCGACGACATCGCCATCACGTCGGGATTCTGCGGGTTGATCCAGAGCTCCTGATAGTCGTCGCCGCCGGGCGCGCCGCGGAAGGCGGTGAAGGTCTTCCCGCCGTCCACCGACTTCCACGCCACGATCGTCGGCACGAAGACGACGTCCGGCTTCGTCGGGTGCACCTGGATGTCGGCGGCGTCGGACGGGCGCGCCACCACACGCGGATCGCTGTTCACGCGGTACCAGCTCTCGCCGGCGTCATCAGAGCGATAGATGCCCTCGCCCTCGCGCGCCTCGACCACGGCGTAGAGCCGCGACGGCAGCGTGGGCGCCACGGTGACGCCGATGCGCCCGAGCCGCCCCTGCTCCCAGCTCGGCAGGCCCTTCGTGAGCGGCCGCCACGTCGTGCCGCCGTCGGTGGACTTGAAAAGCCCGCTGCCGGCCCCGCGGAAGTCACCGTTCTCCCAGGGCCCCTGCCGCGCCTGCCAGAGCGCCGCGTAGAGCACGTCGGGATTCTCGGGATCCATTGTCACGTCGGCGGCGCCGGTGTTCTCGTTCACGAACAGGACGCGCTCGAATGTCTGCCCGCCGTCGCGCGAGCGGAACACACCGCGCTCGGTGTTCGGCCCGTAGGGATGCCCGAGGGCCGCCACGAACAGGTGGCGCGGATCGCGCGGATGCACGACGATGGCCGTGATCTGCTGCGTGTCGCGCAGCTGCGGCAGCTGCGTCCACGTGCGGCCGGCGTCGGTCGAGGCATAGACGCCGTTGCCCACCGACAGGTCGGGCCGCTGGTGCGCTTCGCCGGTGCCCACGTAGAGCACGCGCGGATCCGACGGCGCCACGGCGATGGCGCCCGTGGATCCCGTGCTCTCGCGATCGAAGATCGGCGCCCACGCGCGGCCGGCGTCGGTCGTCTTCCAGACGCCGCCGTTCGAGACGCCGATGTAGAACGTGTGCGGCTCCTGCACGACGCCCGTCAGGGCGCGCGTGCGGCTGGCGCGATGCGGGCCGATGTTGCGCCAGGCGAGCTCGGCGAAGAGCGCCGGATCGACCGCGGCGGGCGGAGTCGACGGCGGCTGCGCGTGAGGCGCGGCCGCGAGGCCGCACAGGAGAACGCTCAGAAGGGCCAGGGAACGACGCATGGAACTCTCCTCGACGAAAGCGGACGCCGGATGGCCCCGCACAGGACGGCCGGACGCGGCCTATTCGTTCACGAACGAGTAAGCGCCCTTCGCGGTCGTCGCGTGGTGCTCGGCCACCGACAGGAACGCGCGCACGGCGTGAGACAGCTCGCCTTCGCGGCGCAGCACCAGCCGCAGCGGCCGCTCCATCGCCAGCTCCGGCACCGGCACGCGCACGAGTTCGCCGCGCCGCAGTTCGTCCTCCACACTGATGCCTGGCAGCAGTGCGACGCCGTGACCGAGCGCGACGAAGCGCTTGATGGCGTCGATGGTGGGCATCTCGACCGGCATCTGCAGCGCGACGCGGTGCGTGCGGAACGCTTCGACCACGCGGTCGCGGAACGGCGAGGCCACGTGGTGGGCGACGAACGACTCGGAGCCGAGCATGGTGATGCTGACCTCCGGACGCCGTGCCAGCGGATGCGACGGCGGCACCACGAACACGAGCTGGTCGCGGTAGACGACGATCGCGCGCAGGCCGGGCTCGGCCGGCCGGTAGGTGGTGACGCCGAGGTCCACGGCGTAATCGAGGACGCTCGCCGGCACGCGGCTCGCGAGCGAACGCTGCACGGTCACCGACACACCGGGATAGAGCCGGCGGAACCGATCGAGCACCGGGAGCAGATAGAGACAGGTGAGCTCGTTGGCGGCGATGGCCAGACGCCCGGCCCGCAGCGCGCGCACGTCTTCGAGGGCCACCCGCGCCTGCTCGCGCACCGTGATGAGGCGCTGCGCGTATTCGACGAGCGCCTTGCCGGCGTCCGTCATGCCCCCGCGGCGCGCCGGCCGCTCGAAGAGGCGCTGCCCGAGCTCGTCTTCGAGACGGCCGATGACCTGGCTCACGGCCGGCTGTGTCCGGCCGAGGGCTTTGGCGGCCCCGGAGAAGCTGCCTTCTTCCACCACGGCCAGGAAGGTCTCCAGCTGATGTATATCCATAACTATCCATTGTAACAAGTGTTCAGAACAATCGTTCAATCACAGCAAAACTTATCAAACATAAATCATGCGTCATCTTGACTTATCATGGAAACTCGTGTGACATCGTAGCCATGGGAACCAGTGCCCGCCCCGCCATTCGGATCTTCGACACGACCCTTCGTGACGGCGAACAGGCCCCCGGCTTCAGCATGAGCCCGGCCGACAAGGTCCGGCTGGCCGGGCAACTGGAAAAGCTCGGCGTGGACATCATCGAGGCCGGCTTCCCCATCGCCTCGGCCGCCGACTTCGAAGGGGTGGCGGCAGTCGCACGCGCCGTGCGCACGCCCGTCATCGCCGCGCTGGCCCGCGCGGTGCCCGAGGATGTGACGGCGGCGTGGGACGCCGTGCGCCAGGCGGCACGGCCGCGTATCCACGTGTTCCTCGCCACCTCCGACCTGCACCTTTCGGCCAAGCTCCGCATCACGCGCGAGGAATGCATCGCGCGATCGGTCGCCGCCGTGCGTCAGGCCGTGGCGCTCTGTCCCGACGTGGAATTCTCGGCGGAAGACGCCACGCGCAGCGACCTCGCCTTCCTGTGCGACGTGGCGGCGGCGGTCGCCGAGGCCGGCGCCACGACCATCAACCTGCCCGACACCGTGGGCTACGCCCTGCCCGATGACATCCGCCGCATGTTCTCGGCCGTGGCGGCCCGCGTGGGCCCGGGCGTGACGCTCTCGTCGCATTGCCACAACGACCTCGGTCTCGCCGTGGCCAACTCGCTCGCCGCCATCGAAGCCGGCGCGCGCCAGGTCGAGTGCACGATGAACGGCATCGGCGAACGGGCCGGCAACGCCGCGCTCGAAGAGATCGTGATGGCGATCGACGTCCGTGGCGACACGCTCGGCTGCCGCACGCGCATCCATACCGAAGAGCTCTATCCGACGAGCCGCGCGCTCTCGGCCGTCGTCGCCGTGCCGGTGCAGCCGAACAAGGCGATCGTCGGCGACAACGCGTTCGCGCACGAGGCGGGCATCCACCAGGACGGCATGGTGAAGAACCCGCTCACCTACGAAATCATGCGCCCGGAATCGGTCGGCGCGCCGGCGACGAAGCTGGTGCTCGGCCGTCACTCGGGCCTCCGCGGACTCGATGCGCGGTGCCGGGCCCTCGGCCACCGGCTGCGCGTCGAAGACCTGCGGCGCCTCTACACCAAGATGCTCGAGATCACGGACTACGCGAAGTCGGTCGACGACACCGAACTCGTCGGCCTCATCCGCGATCTCGACGCGCCCGGACTCGACACGGCATTCGACGCCGTGGGCGCGAGCGTGCGAGACTCCCACGATGAAACTTCGACTGGTCACACTCGCTGGTGACGGGATCGGCCCGGAGGTCACCCGCCAGGCGATGCGGGTGCTCCATGCCGTGGCCGCCGTCACCGGTCTCAAGGTAGACGTCACCGAACACCCAGTCGGCGCCGCCGCCATCCGCAGCACGGGCGTGCCGCTGCCCGAGAACACGTTGACCGCGTGCCTCGCGGCGGATGCCGTCTTCCTCGGCGCCGTCGGCGATCCGGCCTTCGATCAGAACCCGCTGCCCCTGAGGCCAGAAGCCGGTCTGCTGCAGTTGCGCACGGCCCTCGGCGGCTTCGCCAACCTGCGTCCGGCGGTGGCCTTCGAGCCGGTGCTCGATGTCTCGCCACTCCGGGCCGACCGCGTGCGCGGCGCCGACGTGCTGGTGGTCCGCGAGCTGCTCGGTGGCCTCTACTTCGGCGAGCCGCGCGGCCGCGACGCCGATGGCCAGGGCGCCTTCAACACGCTGCGCTACAGCGTGGCGGAGGTGGAGCGGCTGGCGCACATCGCGTTCCAGCAGGCACGGCTGCGCCGCCGCCTCGTCACGTCGGTCGACAAGGCGAACGTGCTGGAGGTGTCGCGGCTCTGGCGCGAGACCGTCACGCGCGTCGGCCTCGAGTACCCCGACGTCACACTGAAGCACATGTACGTGGACTCGTTCGCGATGCGCCTCGCCACGGCGCCGACCGAGTTCGACGTGGTCGTGACCGACAACCTCTTCGGCGACATCCTGAGCGACGAAGCGGCCGTCATCTCGGGCTCGCTCGGCCTGCTGCCCTCGGCGACCATCGGCGGCAAGGTGGCCCTCTACGAACCCGTGCACGGCTCGGCGCCCGACATCGCCGGCAAGGACATCGCCAACCCGATCGGCGCCATCGGCTGCATCGCGCTCCTGCTGCGCCACACGAAACACATGCCGCGCGAGGCGGATGCGATCGACGCCGCCACGCGCGAAGTGCTCGCGCAGGGGATGCGCCCGGCGGATCTGGCCCGCCCGGGTGACCCCGTCACGAGCACGTCGGACATCGGCCACGCCATCGAACGCGCCGTCACCGACGCCCTCGAACGTCACTGGTCCTATCATGGCGTCTAGTCCGCGCACGCTGCTCGACAAGCTCTGGGACGCCCACGTCGTCGAACACCTCGACGGCGGCCGCGACCTCATCTACATCGACCTGCACCTCATCCACGAAGTCACGACGCCCCAGGCCTTCGAAGGGCTGCGCCTGGCGGGCCGCAGTGTGCGGCGCCCGGATCGCACGGTGGCGACGCTCGACCACAACATCTCGACCGGGCCGCGGCACCTGCCGCTCGTGGACCAGCTCGCCGCCGCCCAGCTCGATGCGCTGCGCGCCAACTGCGCGGAACACGGCATCGTGCTGCACGACCTCGACTCGCCGGCACAGGGCATCGTGCACGTGATTGGCCCCGAGCAGGGGCTCACGCAGCCCGGGATGACCATCGTCTGTGGCGACAGCCACACGACGACGCACGGCGCCTTCGGCGCGCTCGCCTTCGGCATCGGCACCTCCGAAGTGGAACACGTGCTCGCCACGCAGTGCCTCGTCCTCACGAAGCCGAAGGCCATGGAAGTGCGCGTCACCGGCACACTCGCGCCCGGTGTCACCGCGAAGGACCTGGCGCTCGCCGTCATCGGCGAGATCACGTGTGCCGGCGGCGCCGGCTACACCATCGAGTTCACCGGCGACACCATCCGCGGCCTCTCGATGGAGGGCCGCATGACGCTCTGCAACATGAGCATCGAGGCGGGGGCGCGCTCGAGCCTCGTGGCCGTGGACGACACGACCATCGACTATCTGCGCGGCCGGAAACACGCGCCCCAGGGCGACGCGTGGACGGCGGCCGAGGCCCGCTGGCGCACGCTCACGACCGACCCCGGCGCCACGTTCGACCGCGTCATCACGCTCGACGCCTCGACGGTGGTGCCGCTCGTGACGTGGGGCACCCGTCCGGACATGGTCGTGCCGGTCACCGGCGCCGTGCCGGATCCGGCCACACTCGCCGGGTCGGCGCGCGCCAGCTTCGAGCAGGCCCTCGCCTACATGGGGCTCGCGCCCGGGGCGAAGATCGACGGCATCCCGGTGGATCGCGTGTTCATCGGATCGTGCACGAACGCCCGTCTCGAGGATCTGCGCGAGGCCGCGCGCGTGGCGAAGGGCCACCACGTGGCGCCGAACGTGCGCGCCATGGTCGTGCCCGGGTCGCAACCCGTGAAGAAAGCCGCCGAGGCCGAAGGCCTGCACGAGATCCTGCGCGCCGCCGGCTTCGAGTGGCGCGAACCGGGCTGCTCGATGTGCCTTGGCATGAACGATGATGTGCTCGACGCCGGCCAGCGCTGTGCGTCGACCAGCAACCGCAACTTCGAAGGACGCCAGGGCCGGGGCGGACGCACGCACCTCGTGAGCCCGGCGATGGCGGCCGCGGCGGCGATCCGCGGTCACTTCACCGACATCCGCCACTGGACGTACCGGTAGGCCCGGACCTGATGCAGCCCTTTCACGCACACACCGGCGTCGTGGCGCCGCTCGCCCGCCCCGACATCGACACCGACCAGATCATCCCGAAGCAGTTCCTGAAGCGGCTCGGCCGCACGGGGTATGCCGACGCCCTCTTCTTCGACTGGCGGACGAACGGCGAACCCTTCGTGCTGAACGACCCGCGTTATGCCGGCGCGTCGATCCTCGTCGGCGGACCGAACTTCGGCTGCGGCTCGTCGCGCGAACACGCCGTGTGGGCGCTCCACGACTACGGGTTCCGCGTCGTGCTGGCGGCGTCCTTCGCCGACATCTTCGCGAGTAACGCCGTGGCCAACGGCTTCCTGGCCGCGCGCATCGACCCCGCCACGGCCACCGCCCTCGTGGCTGCCGCCGAGGCCGCGCCCGGCTGCCAGGTCACGGTGGATCTCGAGGCCTGCCGTGTGACGGGCCCGGGCGGCATCGACGCGCCGATCATGGTCGACGACCGCGCGCGCCAGCGGCTGCTCGCCGGGCTCGACGACATCGGCATCATCCTGCAGCACGAAGACGCCATCCGCCGCTACGAAGCGGCGCACGACACCGGCCGGTAACCGCCGTCAGCGTCCGGCGCCGGTCACGCTGCGGATGAGCGACAGCAGCAGATCGACCGCCACGGCATTGTGCCCGCCCACCGGCACGATGATGTCGGCGTACCGCTTGCTCGGCTCCACGAACTCGAGGTGCATCGGCTTCACCGTGCCGAGGTACTGCTCGATCACCGATTCCATCGTGCGGCCGCGTTCGGCCACATCGCGCTGCAGCCGGCGAATCACCCGCGTGTCGTCGTCGGTGTCGACGAACACCTTGATGTCCATCAGCGGGCGCAGCGACGGGTCGGCGAAGATCAGAATGCCTTCGACGATGAGGGCGCGGCGCGGCACCACGCGATGTGTGACCGCGGTGCGCGCGTGGCGCGCGAAATCGTAGACCGGCGCTTCGACGGGCTCGCCCGTCCGGAGCGCGTGCACGTGCCGTACGAGCAGGTCGGTTTCGAGTGAATCGGGGTGGTCGTAGTTGAGGGCGGCGCGTTCTTCGAGACGCAGGTCGTTGCGGTCGCGGTAGTAGCGATCGTGCTCGAGCACGCTCACCTGGTCGTCGCCCAGGCTGTCGACGATGCGCCGCACGACCGTCGACTTGCCCGATCCGGAGCCCCCGGCCACACCAATCACGATGGGAGTCATCGCCCGGACGATAACACGCCGGCCCGGCGCCCCCGGCCCGTGGCACATGCCTTGCGGTGGATCGACGTCATGGGACGACGACCTGGCAACGTGGACCTCTCGCACGAACAGCTGCTGGAGGCGGTGAGCCTGCTCAACAAGATCGAACGCGCCACGGCCGACATCGCGCGCGACAAGCCGGAACTCGACGAATTCGTGGGCGATGTGCGGCACTGGCTGCGCGAAGTGCGGACCATCTTCCGCACGCCGCACACCGAGACGCACGCCGTGCTGCTGCGCCGCCTGCTCGACGAGGTGGACGCGATCGACCGCCGCCTGGCGGTCCACTGATGTGCTGAAACGGCACGGTGACCGGCACACCGTGGTCCGTTTCTGAACACTCCGCCGTCCCCGTACGGTATACACAGGGATGGCCTCCGCGAGCCGCGCCGGGCGCCTCGCCACGATCGCCGCGCTCCTGCTCGGCGGCGTGTCAGCCCTGCCGCATGCGCAGGCGCCACCTCTGCCGCGGCCCGTCGCCCCCTTCCCCGCCGGACTCGCCGGCACCGTCGTCTTCGAATCGGATCTCACCGGCCGACCCGGCCTCTACACGCTGGATCTCGCACGCGGCGCCGTGGCACGCCTGACGGGCGATGGCACGGCTACGGAACAGACTCCGCGCTGGTCGCCGGATGGCCGGCAGGTGGTCTTCGCCTCGAACCGCGCCCACTACAGCGGCACGTCGCGCGACACCGGCGCGCCGGACCTCGACATCTGGATCGTGAACGCCGACGGCACGAACGCCCGCCGGCTCACGACCGATCCGGCGCTCGACGCCGATCCAGCGTGGACACCCGATGGCCGCGGCGTGGTGTTTTCGTCCGACCGCGACAGCCGCGGCGACCTCTACCTGGTCACGATCGCCACCGGCACGACCGTGCGGCTCACGCGCCACTTCGTGGGCCGCGCCATCATGCCGAGTGTCTCGCCGGCGCCGTCGCGCACGGCCTTCGCCGCGCAGACGTTGCGTGTGGGTGCCTTCTGGGATTTCCAGGTGCACGTGCGCGATGCGAGCGGCGCCATCGTACCTGTGCCGTCGACGGCCGGCGCCTGCTGGCCGCGATGGTCACCCGACGGCCGCCGCCTCGCGCACGTGCGTCTGGGCGCGAACGAACGTTCCACGCTCGAAGTGCGCGACGGAAGCACCCTGCACTCCTCGAAGGTGCTGACGGTGCCCGGCCTCTGGAGCTACTACCCGGCCTGGTCGCCAGACATGACACGGCTCGCCTTCTCCGTGAGTCCCGAACACCACGAGGGCGAGAACTGGGACCTGGCCGTCATCGACGTCGCCACCGGCCAGTGGACCCGCCTCACGCAGGGCGCGGGCAACGACCGGCTGCCGGACTGGAAGAAGTAGCGCAGAGCGCCCTCGAAAGCCGCTGCGATGGCGTGGTGTCCGCTCGTCGGCTCCGATGAGTCGCGTCGGACACTCGCACCTCCCGGCGACTTGTCGCTGTCCAAAGCGCTTCTGGGGACCCCCATCCCCTGATCTGGTGTGACCCGCACTCCCGGTGCGAGTGTCGGATGCGTGTGCGAGGACGACTCATAGTCGCCGCCGAGCGGACACCCACGCCAACGCAGCGGCCTGCGGACGGGCGCCCCGCGCCGAACCTCGACTGTGCGCAGGCGAAGCCAAGCAGTGCGATACGCCCTGCGCGCGAAGGCTGAGCCCGAAGGGCGAAGCCAAGCAGTGAGGCGAGGAAGAAAGGACTCGTGCCCGAAGGCCGGGCCCGGAGGGCGACGGCCGAGTGCCTGAGGCTGGCTTCCGCGCCGCGAAGGAGGCGAAAGCCGACTGAGTGGTGCGGAAGAAAGGACTCGAACCTTCACCCGGTTGCCCGGACTAGCTCCTGAGGCTAGCGCGTCTGCCAATTCCGCCACTTCCGCACAAGAAGAAGGTCGTTTTGACCGGCAGGAACTTCGCATTGTATCGAATCGCCGCCGATGCGGCAAGCCTGCTCATCCGCCGCCCTCGCGCCCGTACAATGCCGGCCGTGCCGTCCCTCGAACAGCTCACCACGTTTCTCGCCGGCGTGCCCCGCATTCCGCTCGGCACGTTTCCCACGCCGCTCGTCGCGCTCGAGCGTCTGAGCCGCCGCCTCGGCGTCGACCTCTGGATGAAGCGCGACGACTGCTCCGGCGTCGCGCTCGGCGGCAACAAGACGCGCAAGCTCGAATACGTGCTCGCCGACGCCCGCGCGAAGGGCTTCACGTCGGTCGTCACGCCCGGGCCGCTCACCTCGAACCACACGATGATGACGGCCACGGCGTGCCGGCGCGTGGGCCTCGACGTGCACTGCATCGTGGCCGGTGAACGGCCGGCGACGCCCGCCGACTGGCACGGCAACCTGCTGCTGCTCGACTATCTCGGCGCCCACCTGCACTTCAGCCCGATGAACTTCGCCGACCCCACGCCCGAAGATGGCGCACGCCTCGAGGCGTTCTGCCAGGAGGTCACGGCCTCGACGGGCGGCTACTTCGTGCCAGGCGGGGGCACGATGCCCGAAGCCGAACCCGGCTACATGCAGTGCATCGCCGAAATCGCGGCGCAGCGCGGCGGCCGCTTCGACTTCGATCACGTGGTGGTCGCCTACGGCACCGGCTCCACCACCACCGGCATCCTGCTGGGCCTCGCGCTCGGCGGCTTCGGCGCCCGCGTGCACCCGATCGCGATCGAGACACGGTATGCCGTGGAGGAAGCCTTCCGGATGAAGTCGCCGGCCACGCTCTTCCTCGAATCGGCCGCCCACTTCGGTCTGCCGCTCACGGCGGCGGACGTGCCGCCGCACGCGGTCGTCTACGGGTTCGCCGAGGAAGGCTACGGCGTGGCCAATCGCGGCAGCGACGAGGCGATGCGTCTCATGGCCGAGGTCGAAGGCTTCTTCCTCGACACCGTCTACACGGCCAAGGGCTTCGCGGGGCTGCAGGGCCTCGTCGCCCGCGGCGACATCGCGCCCGGCAGCCGCGTGCTCTTCGTGCACACGGGCGGGCTCTCGATGACGCCGGCCGCCGAGAAGCGCTTCAGCGGCTGACGCGGTGCCGCCCTAACGGCCGCCGAGGTTGTACTTCTGCAGAATCGCGCGCACGCGGTCCACGGGCAGCGCCTCGACGGTCGTGCCGCGACCGGTCGTGGTCGTTGCCCGCAGCAGCGAGTTGTAGACGGCTTCTTCCGTGGCTTCGAGCGCCGCCTGGAAGAGCGGCGACACGCCGTCGGTCGGCAGCACCATGCGCGTGACCGGCGCTTCGGCGCCGAAGGTCACGCGCAGTGACGGGTGCGTCGAGAAGGCAATCGCGAAATCGCCGCTGCCGTTGCTGTAGGAACTGCCCGTGCGCGCGAGACCGAAGACGGCCCGCGCCGCGAGGCGCTTCAGGTCGCGCGCGTCGAGCGGCGCATCGGTGGCGACGACGATCATGCACGAGCCGTCGCCGGCGTCGTTGCCGCGCGGGTTCGGCGCATAGGCGTAGCGGCCCAGTTCGCGGCCCACCGGCGCACCACCCATCGTGAGCACGCCGCCGTAGTTGCTCTGCACGAGCACGCCGACGGTGTAGCCGCCGAGCGCCGCGGTGAGCCGCCGCGACGAGGTGCCGATGCCGCCCTTCCAGCCGAAGGCCTGCGTGCCCGTGCCGGCGCCCACGCTGCCTTCCGCCACCGCACCGCCGCGGGCCGCGCCGATGGCCTCGACCACGTGGTCGGGCCGCACGGCGAGGGCGCGGATGTCGTTCAGCCCGCTGTCGTTCGTCTCCCCCACGAGCGCGTTGACCGACCGCACACCGGCGTTACCGGCCTGGGCGATCGTCCAGCGCACCACGCCCTCCATAGCCGCGCCCACGCCCAGCGTGTTCGTGAGCACGATCGGCGTTTCGATGGTCCCGAGTTCGTCCACCTGGGTCGAACCGGCGAGCTTGCCGAAGGCGTTGCCGACGAACACCGCGCCCGGCACCTTGTCCTGGAAGACATTGCCGCCATGCGGCACGATGGCCGTGACCCCGGTGCGAATCGTATCGCCGGTCGAGAGCGTCACGTGGCCCACCCGCACGCCGTCCACGTCGGTGATGGCGTTGAGCGGGCCGGGCGCGAAGACGCCCGGCGCGAGTCCGAGGTCGCGCGCCCGCGGACGCCCCTCCGGCGTCTGCGCCAGCACGCTCACGCCGCACGCCACGAGTCCGCACACCATCAGTCGCACTGCCGTCATCCTCGTCCTCCGCCGTCCGCATTCTACGCGGCGGACGCGTCACCGGACCGGCACGCCTCCCGTGGTACCATCGCGCACTCATGCGTCACATTCCGATGCGCGCGGTGGAGGACGCCGCGGCCGTCATCTACTCCGCCGTCGTGCGCACGCCGCTCGTGCGCCTGCACGTGCCCGTCTCGACGCCGGCCGGCGAGCCCGTCGAGATCTACCTCAAGCTCGAGTGCCTGCAGCCCATCGGCTCGTTCAAGCTGCGCGGCGCGATGAACGCCGTCCGGCAGTTGACGCCGGCCGAACTCGCGGATGGTGTCTGGACGGTGAGCGCCGGCAACGCGGCGCAGGGCGTGGCGTTCGCCGCGCGCACCGTGGGCGCGCCGTGTTCGGTGCTTGTGATGGACACGGCGCCCGAGACCAAGGTGCGGGCCATCGAACGCCTCGGCGCCACGGTCGTGCGCGCCACCTACGACGAATGCTGGCGCACGGTGGAGACGCACCGTTCGGATCGGATGCACGGCCACTTCGTGCATCCGTTCGACGACGATGCGTTCATCGCGGGCAACGCCACGGCCGGCCTCGAGATCCTCGAGGACCTTCCTGACGTTTCCACCGTCGTGGCGGCCATCGGCGGCGGCGGCCTGCTCTCGGGCATCGGCGCGGTGATGCACGCGCGCCGCCCCGACGTCCGCGTCGTCGCGGCCGAACCGGAGACCGCCGCCCCGCTGGCGCAGTCCCTGGCGGCGGGCGCCCCGCAGCGCTTCGAGGCCTGGCGCGCGTCGTTCGTCGACGGCGCCGGCGGCAAGTCGGTGCTGCCCTCGATGTGGCCGCTGCTGCAGCCCACGGTCGCCGCGTCGCTCGTCGTCACGCTCGACGAGGCGGCCAGCGCCATGGCCCTTGTGGCCGACCGGCTGCACGTCATCATCGAGGGGGCCGCCGCCTGCGCGGCCGCCGCGGCAGTGTCAGGCCGCGCCGGCGCCGGCAAGGTGGTGGCGGTCGTCTCGGGCGGGAACATCGATCTCTCCCGCTTCGCCCTGCTCGTCGGTGCCTGTCCCGATGCGCGCTGACTGCGGCCCCGGCCGCGACGAGCCGATATTGGCCTGTGCCGGGCTGGCGCCTGCCGTGCCGGCCTCCCTGTTGACCTGAGTCCCGGGCCCCGAGCCCCTGAGTCCTGCCAGATATGGAACGTTTCGCCATTCCTTTCCCCAGCCGCATCCACCGCATCGGCGAGCTCGCCACCGACGTCTGGTGGAGCTGGCAGCCCGGCGCGCGGCAGCTCTTCCGCCGGCTCGACCTCGCGGCCTGGCGATCCACGGCCCACAACCCGGCGCGCATGCTGCGCACGATCGGGGCCGAGACGCTGCAGCGCGCGGCGGACGATCCGGCGTTCGTGCGGATGTACGACGCCGCGATCAGTGGCCTCGACGCGGCGCGTCATCCGGAGCAGTCGTGGTGGACGTCCGAAGGGCCGGACCTCGGCGGCAAGGTGATCGCCTACTTCTCGGCCGAGTTCGCCCTGCACCAGTCGCTGCCGATCTATGCCGGCGGCCTCGGCGTGCTCGCCGGCGACCACTGCAAAGAAGCGAGCGACCTCGGCCTGCCGCTCGTCGGCATCGGCTTCATGTATCCGCAGGGCTACTTCCATCAGCGCGTCTCGACCGACGGCTGGCAGCAGGAGCACTACGAGCGCATCAACTGGGCCGATGCGCCGATTGAAACGGCCATCACCCCCGACGGCAAGCCCTGCGTGGTGGCGGTGCCGCTCGGTGACCGCTCGGTGCTCGCCGCCGTGTGGCGGGTTCGTGTCGGGCACGTGCGCCTCTTCCTGCTCGACACCGATCTCGAAGAGAACGCGCCTTGGGACCGCGAGCTGTCGGCGCGCCTCTACGGCGGCGACCGCGAAACACGCATCCAGCAGGAAGTGATTCTGGGCATCGGCGGCGTGCGCGTGCTGCGGGCCATGGGCCTCGAGCCGGCGGTGTGGCATCTGAACGAAGGGCATGCCGCCTTCGTCGTGCTGCAGCGCATCCGCGAACACATCGAACAGGGGCTGTCGTTCGACGAAGCGCTCGAGATGGTGCGCAGGAGCACCGTCTTCACCACCCACACGCCGGTGCCCGCCGGCCACGACGCCTTTCCCTACCATCTCGTCGAAACACATCTCGCCGGCTGCTGGGGCGACCTGGGCCAGCATCGCGCGCGCTTCCTCGCGCTCGGCGAACACGACAGCGGCCACGGCTCCCTGTTCAACATGACCGCGCTCGCCATGCGGGCGGCCGGCGGCATCAACGCCGTGAGCGAACTGCACGGGCACGTCACCCGCGAGATGTGGCAGGGCATGTGGCCCGACCGCCCGGTCGACGCGGTGCCGGTGCAGGCCATCACCAACGGCGTGCACGTGCCCACGTGGGTGGCGGCGAACGTGAGAGAGCTGCTCGACACGCACCTCGGCGAGGACTGGATCCGGCGGGTGGACGATCCGGCCACCTGGCAGCGCTTCGACGCGATTCCCGACGCCGAACTGTGGCGCGTGCGCCTCACGCTGCGCGACGCGCTCTTCGGCTGGATCCGCGAGCGCGCCCGCCAGCGCTGGACGATCGAGCGCGTTGCCCCGCCGCGGGTCGTCACCCACGGCGCCATGCTCGACCCCGATGCCCTGACGATCGGCTACGCGCGGCGTTTCGCGCAATACAAGCGGCCGGAGCTCATCTTCCACGACATCGAGCGCCTGGCGCGCATCCTGAACGCGCCCGGGCGTCCCGTCCAGATCGTCTTCGCCGGCAAGGCGCATCCGGCCGACGACCCGGCCAAGCACCACCTGCAGCGCGTCTTCCGCCGGGCCCTCGACCCGCTGTTCGGCGGCCGCGTGGCGTTCATCGACGACTACGACCTGCACGTCGCCCACCTGCTCGTGCAGGGCTGCGACGTCTGGCTCAACAACCCGCGCAAACCGCTCGAAGCCAGCGGCACGAGCGGCATGAAGGCGGCCCTGAACGGTGTGCCGCACCTGAGCATCGGCGACGGCTGGTGGGCCGAGGGCTACACCGGCGACAACGGCTGGCTCATCGAGGGCGGCGCCGATGCCAACGACCACGACGCCGCCGACCGCGCCGATGCCGAGGCGCTCTACACGCTGCTCGAACGGGACGTCGTGCCGGCCTTCTACGATCGCGACGAGGCGGGCGTGCCGGCGGCGTGGATGCGGATCGTGCGTGAAGCCATGCGCACCAACCTGCCGCGCTTCTCCACCGCGCGCATGCTGAAGGAATACGTGCGCAAGCTCTACGCGCCGGCCGCGGGGCGCTAGGCCGTGGCCGATTGCGCTCGCCGACAGGCGCCCGGTACAATGGTCTGATGTCCCGCAAGACCACGAGCAACAAGGTGCACTGCGCGCTCTGCGGCGCCAAAGACGTCACCGAACCCAAGGGCGAGGAGCGCTACTGCGCCGATTGCTGGGACAAGAAGATCGCGGTCGAGGAGATCGTGGCGCGGGAGTTCGTCCTCAAGCGCTACATCCGCGCGCACAGCGCCGAGAAGTACCTGATCTACCACTCGACCCAGAAGCCGCCCTGCGGCCAGCTCATCGTGGTGGACGACGGCTACGACCTCTTCCTCACGATGACGCTCTATCCCAACTTCTCCTGGGACGATCCGGCCTACCATCTGGAGGGCGACCCCGAGGGCCGCACCTTCGCCGAGCTGCTCGTGGACGTGGTGGCCACCGAGGTCATCGAGCCCTGGGGCGGCGGTAAGTGGCACCTGGAGGTCTTCCGCTCGGCCACGGCCGAACCGGAAGACTGGAACGGCGAGATGTGAACGCCGGGGTCGGGCTGCTATATACTCCACACCAGCTGGCGGCCACGGGCGCCGTCGCACGATCGGAGGAAATGTCGATGAAGCGCTTTGGGCAGTTCATGTTGGCCGTTGCAGTCGCGGGCCTGGTCACCGGTGAGGCCTCGGCCCAGGAGCGCAAGCTCATTCCGCCGATTCGCGGCGAGGCGACGCTGGACATCACCAAGCCGAACACGAAGCTCTCGGGCGCCGAGGTGGTGACGGTCATCACCGTGCGGAACCCGGCCACGACGGGCGCGATCGCCGGTCTCAAGGTCGAAGAGAACTGGTACGACAAGAAGCGCAACCCCGTCGGCGGCGACGTCTATCGCCACCGCAGCCCGCTCAAGGCTGGCGAGGTCGTGACCATCACGCTGCGCACGCCGCGCAACCCGAACATGGACACGAACCAGTACCAGTTCACGCACGCGAACGGCACCATCAAGACCAACGTCGTGCCGAAGATCGACAACCCCGCCGCGACCACGCCGAAGTAAGCCGCCGGCGCAGTACACGACACGGCCCGCGGATGCAGCGCATCCGCGGGCCGTTTGTCTGTACCGCGACCGCCGCTCAGCGCGCCGCCGGCGCCAGCACCCGCACCACCGTCTCGCGCGTCACCTGCTCCTGGTCGCTGATACGGGCCTTGCCGGTCACCCGCAGCACGTACAGCCCGGGCGGGACGTCCTTGAGCGGCACCCTGGCCGTGAAGCCGTAGCCGCCGGGGCCGCCGGCCAGCTCGCTGCTGTCGCGTTCTTCCCTGGTCTCGAACACAGACTGGCCGCCTTCGGATCGCAGGCTGGTTTCGATATCCACCTTGTGAGCCTGCTTGATGTTGTCGTAGAGCTCGGCGAAGAGAGCGATCTCATCGCCCTGCACGAAGTCGCGATACGTCGTCATCGGCCCGGGCAGCATCTTGGCCAGCGGATCCTTCGGCCGCGCCGTGGGAATGAGGCCGCTCGTCGCCGAGGTCAGGGCGA
Organism: Acidobacteriota bacterium; assembly: GCA_016789705.1. Taxonomy (GTDB): domain Bacteria; phylum Acidobacteriota; class Vicinamibacteria; order Vicinamibacterales; family UBA2999; genus CADEFD01. The sequence continues at coordinate 16,734 of JAEUQR010000106.1, read as the reverse complement.
GGCCGCTCAGCGCGAGTTTGTCCTTCGTGAAATCCGGCACGTCGAGGTCATAGACCACCGAACCCGCCCGCTTCGTGTTGGTCTCGCGCGCCGCGACGCGCAGCTGGTAGCGGCCGGGCGGCAGATCGATTGCGTTCAGGATGCGGAACCCGCCGGCCCGCAGGCGCTGCACCGAATCGGGCTTCATGGCCAGGGTGAGCGTGGCGCGATCGCCGGGGAACGACTTGCCGCCGTAGTCGGCGGCCGTGACGACGAGCTCGAGCTGGTTGTTGAACGTGCCGTCCTTCTCGACCAGGTCGAGATCACGCGCCGCAATGAGCGTCGAGAGGACCACCGCGCCCTTGCCGGCGCCGCCCTTGAACACCGCGGCCGAAAGGGCCATCGGCAGGGCCGACGTCGGCAGCGGGCTCGACAGCGCCGCCCGCAGTTCCGGGGCCGTCTTGCCGTCGTCCTTCACCTCGCTGCGGCCGCGCGCCGCCACATAGCCCTTGCGCGAGCGCACGGTGAGCCCGGGCCGCGTCACCTTGACCTCGATCTTGCGGAACTTGCCGTCGCGCCGCTCGTTGGTCGAGTAGTAGCCGAGCAGGTAGTAGGCGCTGTTGTCGGCGACGACGCGCTCGAAGGCTGTGGCCATGTCGTTCTGGTTGACGACGGCGAAGCCGCCGGTCTCATTCGACAACACGCGCAGGCTGTCCTGCGAACGCTGGAGTTCGTTGCCGAAGGACGACAGCCCGAGGTTGAGCGACGTGTCCTGCGGGGTGTCCTGCACCTCGATCATGTCGTCGGCCATGGCGCCGAGGCCGCGCGGATCGATCCCGTAGATCGACACGTTGGCGCGGGTGGCCGCGGCCACGGCGTCACGCGAGGCCTGCAGCACGGCCGAGGCACCGCCTGACGTGCTGAACACGTCGTAGATGTCGTAGTCGACGCCTTCGCTGAAGTAGATGATCGCCTTGCGGCGGCCGCTGATGCCGGCCAGGTAGTTCGACAGGTTGCGCAGCGAGTCGAGCGTCGTGCGGGCCACCATGGCGCGCTCCTGGTCGAACGGATCGTCGATACGGTCGCCCTGCTGCCGCGTGCCGCGCGTGCGCTGCTCTTCATCGAGCCGTTCGAGCGTGGAGGACCGCAGCTTGCGGCCCATGAACTTGTCCACCGCGGCCAGCAGCCGGCGCTGGCTGTTGGTGAACTCCTGCGCCACGTCCGACCGGCCGCTCGTGTAGACGATGGCCGCCGTGTCGTTGGCGCCCATGTAGCGCAGCACGAACTGCCGGGCCGCCGCCTTGAGGCGCTGGCTGCGCAGCGGATGCGTGTGCTGGTCGTCGAGCACGATCACGTAGACGCGGCCGTCGTAGCCGGTGATATTGTCGGCTACGTCGCGTTCGATGGGCGCCTTGGCGAAGAGCGGACGCGCCTGGCGCTCGACCGGGATGTTGATGAACGAAAACGCGTCGACCTTCTGCGGCTTGCCGTCTTCGAGCACCTGGAAGTCGGCGGCCGTGAGCCCCGGCACGAACGCACCCTGCCCGTCGAGCACGCGGGCATCCACCTCGACGTAGTTGATTTCCGACCGGAAGGTCACCGGCGGCTGGATGGCCTGATCCTGAGGCGCGCTCCGGGCGCCAAGAGCGACGCCGACCGCGAGAACAGCCGACGTGACGAGCCATGTCGTACGAGTCATGCGCATGATCCTGGTCTGTGGCAGAGATTTCACCGGACGCGGCCCGCGTCGGGGTGGCGGCCGGGTGCACGGCGCGGCACCGTTGATTATAGGACGGCGGGCGGCGGGTGCCGGTTGCCCGGCCACCGCGCGTGGCCGGCGGCGCCGGGCGGCGCGACGGCAAAAACTTTCGGCCGCCGTGCTGCGTCCTAGCAGGTAGCGGCATCGGTCCGTGGGCCGTGGTGCCCCGGCCTGACCGCGCCAACCAGAGCTATACTCAGAATTCGTATGTCCCTCGACGTACCCGCCGTACAGGCGGCCCTCCGCGCGGCCCGGCTCGATGGCTGGCTGCTCTACGATTTCCACGGCTCGAACCCCGTGTCGCGGCGGGTCGCCGGCCTCGCCACCACCGGGCACATGACCACCCGGCGCTGGTTCTACCTGGTGCCGGCCGAGGGTGAGCCGCGGGCCCTCGTGCACAAGATCGAGAAGCGCACGCTGGCGCACCTGCCTGGCCGCACCTTCGAATACGCCGGCCGAGTGGAGCTCGAGGCCGGCCTCCGGCAGCTCCTCGCCGGCTGCGGCACGGTGGCCATGGAGTATTCGCCGCGCGCCGCCATACCGTACGTCTCGCGCGTCGATGCCGGCACGATCGAACTCGTGCGCGACTGCGGCGCGGCCGTCGTCTCTTCGGGCGACCTCGTGCAGCAGTTCGAGGCCATCTGGCCCGAGGGCGGCCTGACCACGCATCGCGCCGCCTCCGAGGCGCTGTATCGCATCAAGGACCGCGCCTTCGAGCTCATCGCCCGGCGCCTGCGCGACCGCGTGCCCACCACCGAATACGACATCCAGTCGGCGATGATGACGTGGTTCGGCGAGGAAGGCCTGGTCACCGACTCGGCGCCGATCGTCGCCTCCCAGGAAAACGCCGGCGACCCGCACTACCAGCCCACGGCCACCGCCGCGCGGCCGATCGGCCCGAACGAAGTGGTGCTGCTCGATCTCTGGGGCAAGCAGACGACGCCGCGCGCCGTCTACGCCGACATCAGCTGGATGGGCTTCACCGGACCTGCCATTCCGGCGCCGGTCGAGGCGGCCTTCACGGCCATTCGCGACGCCCGTGACGCCGCCGTCGACCTCGTGACATCCGCGGCCGCGGCCGGGCGCGAGGTGCGCGGCTATGAAGCCGATGCCGCGGCGCGCGCCGTGCTGCAGCAGCGGGGCTTCGGCGCCGCCATCCTGCATCGTACGGGACACAGCCTCGGAGAAGAGGTGCACGGCAATGGCGCGCACCTCGATGACTACGAAACGAAGGACGAACGCCGGCTGCTCCCGGGCACGGGTTTCACGATTGAACCCGGCCTGTATTTCCCGACGTTCGGAGTGCGCACGGAAATTAATATCGCCTGGGGCCCGGCCGGCCCCGAGGTGACGGGCCCGCGGCAGACCGCCGTGGTGCCGCTGGTGTAGGTGGAGGACTCGATGTCGACCCGCAAAACCACGCTGTTCTACGCCCTGCTCATCGCCGTCGCATCGGCCGCGGTCGGGATGGTCATCGCGTCGAAACTCGAACTGGCGCCCACCTCGTCCGCGCAGAGCGTGACGGCGGGTGTGCCGCCGGCGAACAGCGCGCCGCTGACTGGCCCGGTGGACGCCTCGACGTTCCGCACGATCGCGAAGTCGATGAGTCCGACCGTCGTCAACATCCGCACCGAGTCGCGGCAGAAGCAGTCGCAGATGACACAGTTCTTCGGCGGCGACGACGACCTGCTCGAGCGCTTCTTCGGCGGCGGCGGCGGTGGCGGCCAGCAGCGCCGTCAGCAGCAGGAGCGGCCGCAGGTCACGCAGGCGGCCGGCACGGGCTTCGTCATCAGCGCCAAAGAGGGGCTCATCCTGACGAACAACCACGTCGTCGAGGATGCCACGAAGATCCAGGTCTCGTTCTACGGCGACGATCCCGACGTGAGCTACCTCGCCAAGGTGGTCGGCCGCGACCAGCTCACCGACAGCGCGCTCATCGAGCTCACCGAGAAGCCGAAGCGCGAGCTCACCGAAGTGAAGTTCGGCGACTCGGCGCAGATGCAGCCCGGCGACTGGGTCATGGCCATCGGCAACCCGTTCGGCCTGGCGCACACCGTGAGCGTCGGCGTCATCAGCGCCACCGAACGTCCCTTCCCCATCACCGACGGCCGCAGCCAGGACGTGCTGCAGACCGACGCCGCCATCAACCCCGGTAACTCGGGCGGCCCGCTGCTGAACGTGCGCGGCGAGGTCATCGGCATCAACACGGCGATCTACACCGATTCGCGGCAGGCCGGCAACATCGGCATCGGCTTCGCGGTGCCCATCAACACCGTGCGTGAACTGCTGCCGCAGCTTCGCACCGGCAAGGTGACGCGCGGCGTCATCGGCGTCTCTGTGGGCGCCATCCCGCTCGACTCGCTCGAGATGCTCGGCCTCAAGGAGCGCACCGGCGCGCTCGTCTCGTCGGTGAACTCGGGCGGCCCCGCGGCCAAGGCCGGCATCGAACCCGGCGACGTCATCATCGAGTTCAACGGCAAAGCCGTGAAGAACCGCGACCAGCTCGTGGGCTACGTCACCCGCACGGCGCCCGGCTCCACCGTGCCGGTGAAAGTGCTGCGCGACAAGGTCGAAAAGCGCCTGAGCATCACCATCGACGAACTGAATCTCGACGCCGAGTCGGCCCGCGCCTCGCGCGACACCAACGAGCCGGAGCCCGAAGAACAGGCCGGCGAGGGCTTCGGCATGACGGTGGGTTCGCTCACCCAGGAGATGGCGCGGCGCCTGCGCCTGCCCTCGGGCACCGAAGGCGTCATCATCACCGACGTCGAAGCCGGGAGCCCGGCGCAGCGCGGCGGCCTTGCGCGCGGCGACGTGTTGCTCCAGGTGAACCGCCGGCCGGTCACGACCGTGGCCGACGCCGCCCGGGAGCTCGGGAAGGTCGGCTCCGGCGCCACCGCCTTCCTGCTCGTGCTCCGCAACGGCCAGGAAAGTTTCGTCACCGTCCGCAAGGAGTAGGCGCTGGCCGGCGGCGTCGAACGCGAAGTCAAGCTGCGTGTGCCCAGTGCCGAGGCGGCCCGTGTCCGGGTTCTCGCGCTGGGCGCCACGCCGCGCCGGGCGCGACGCCTGCAGCGTGATGTCATCGTCGACACCGCCGACGCGGCGCTGGTGTCACGCGGCTGCGCGCTGCGCGTGCGCGACGACGACGGCCACGCGTATCTGACCTACAAGGGCGTGGTCGTGCCCGGCCCGCTCAAGGTGCGCGAGGAGCTCGAGACCTCGGCCGCGAGCGCCGAGCGGCTGCTCGCCATCCTCGCCGCGCTCGGCTACCAGCCCATCTTCCGCTACGAGAAGTTCCGCGAGGAACTCGACGTCCCCGGCGCGCTCATCGCCATCGACGACACGCCGATCGGCACGTTCCTCGAAATCGAAGGCCAGGAAGCCGCCATCCACGACTGGGCGGCGCGCCTTGGCTACTCGCCCGCCGACTACATCACCGCGTCGTATCGCAGTCTCTGGCTCGCCGCCGCCGGCGACACCATGCGCGCGGGCGACATGACATTCGGCACGGGCCCCGCGTGATCGACGCCGCCATCCTGCTGGCCGCCGGATACGGCACGCGCCTCGCACCGCTGTCGTGGGTGCGCGCGAAAGCGGCGCTGCCCGTGGCCGGGGAACCCATCATCCGCCGGCAGATCCGCTGGCTCGCGGCCGCCGGTGTGCGCAAGGTCGTCGTCAATCTGCACCACCTGCCGGCCAGCATCACGGGCCTCGTCGGGCACGGCCGCGACCTCGACGTGGAGGTCCGCTACTCCTGGGAACCGGTGGTCCTCGGCTCGGGGGGCGGACCGCGGCGCGCCTTCGAGTTGCTGGGCTGCGACCGGGCGTTCATCGTGAACGGCGACACCCTCACCGACCTCGACCTGGCGGCCCTGGCCGCCGCGCATGCCCGGCATCAGCCCCTCGTGACCATGGCATCGACGCCCGACGCGCGGCCCGGCTACAACGCGCTTGCCGTGAACGAGGACGGCCGATTCGCCGGCGTCACGCGCGCCGGACACGCCCCGGCACCGGCGCACGCCCATCATCGCCACGTCCACTTCATCGGCGTGCAGGTGGCCGAACGGGCGGCGTTCGCGGCCGCCTCCCCGGATGCGCCGTCCGAGACGCTGAAGGCCCTGTATCCGGCGCTCATCGCCCGCGATCCCGGCAGCGTGCGGGTGTGGCCGAGCGCGGTGGCGTTCCACGACATCGGCACGCCGGCCGACTATCTCGCCACCGTGCGCGCTGTGGCCACCGCCGAGCGTCGCGCCCTCGACCGTGGCGACGACGTGATGATTGCCGGGGACGCCGACGTCACGGGCACGGCCATCTGGAACGACGTCACCGTCGGCGCCGGCGCCGTCGTGCGCGACTCGGTGCTCGCCGACGGCGTGACCGTGCCGCCAGGGCGCCGGCTCGCGCGCGTCGCCGTCGTGCCGCGCGCGCTCGTGCCGGCCGGCGCAGGTGGCGAGGCGGACGGCGATCTCTGGATCGCACCGCTCGACCTCCACAGGTAGAATCGGCCGCGATGTCCGCCGATCTCGACCAGCGCGTCGCCGCGTACCTCGACCTTCACGCCCTGACGCCCGGCGTGCAGCGCACGGTGCTGCTCACCGGCGACGCCTCCGACCGGCGCTACGTGCGCGTGCTGTTGCGCGGCCGGCCGTCCATCGTGCTCAGCGTGCACGCCGGTCCGATCGACTACGCCACCGCGCCCTTCGTCCGCGTCGCCGAGCTCTTCGCCGCCATGCCGGTGCCGATCCCGGCGCTGCTGCACCACGATGACGCGCTCGGCATCCTGGCGCAGCAGGATCTCGGCGACGTGACGCTGCAGGCGCACCTCGGCGGCGCCTCGTCCACCGAACGTGCCGCACGCTACCGCGAGGCCGTGGGTCTCATCGTGCGCATCCAGCAACGCGGCGCGGCGCTCGCGTCGGCGGCCTACCCGCCCTTCGGCGTGGCGTTCGACCACGAGAAGCTCACCTGGGAGCTCGAGTTCTTCGTGCGGCACTTCCTGCTCGCGTACCGCGGCGCCGTGCCCGAAGAGCCGATCCGCGAGGCGCTGCGCGCCGAGTGGGCCGCGATCGTGGACGAACTCGCGGGTGACCCCCGCGTGCTGTGTCACCGCGACTATCACAGCCGCAACCTGATGTGGCACGACGGCATCCTGCACGTGATCGATTTCCAGGATGCGCGCATGGGCCCAGACACCTACGACCTGGTGTCGCTGCTGCGCGATTCCTACGTCGATCTCCCCGACGCCGCGGTCGACGACCTCATCGACTACTACTACGCGCTCTCGCGCGGCACGGCGGCCACGCCGGAGGCGGGCGCCGAGTTCCGGCGGCGCTTCGACCTGATGGCGCTGCAGCGCAACCTGAAAGCGCTCGGCACTTTCGGCTACCAGACGACCACACGCGGGAATCCGGTCTACATGCAGTACGTGCCGCGGACACTGACCTACGTGAAGCGCACGCTGCACCGCGACCCACGGTTCGGCCGCCTGGCCGAGCTGCTCGGCGGGCTGGTGGACGAGCTGCGGTACAATTCCGGCCCATCGTGAGCGCCGCCCGCTTCAGCGTATCCACGTATCTCTTCCACCAGGCACGCCTCGACCGCGAGCACCTGGTGGAGATTGCGGCGCATGGCTTCGACGCGGTCGAGCTCTTCGCGCTGAAGTCGCACGTCGACTACGCCGACCCGGCCGCCGTGCAGCGGCTGGGCGAGTGGCTCGACGACACGCGGCTCACGCTGGCCGCCGTGCATGCCCCGACGGCGCTCGCCTACGACGGCCGCTGGCACGGCACGCTGTCACTCGCCGCCCGGAATGCCGAGGCCCGTTCGGCGGCGGTCGAGGAGACCCGGGCCGCGATCGACCTGGCGCGCGCGCTGCGCGCCGACACGCTCGTCGTGCACGTCGGCCTGCCCGAACATGTTGCCGGCGGCGACGACAACGACGCCGCCGCGGCCCGAAGCAGCCTCGACGTGCTGATGCCGTACGCCGGTGAACGCGGCGTGCAGGTGGCGCTCGAAGTGCAGACGAACCGCCTGTCCACGGCCGACGCGCTCGTGGCGCTCATCGAGGACGCCACCGACTGGCCGGTGGCCGGCATCTGCCTCGACACCGGCCACGCCCGCCTGCTCGGCGATCCGGTGGATGCGATCGAAGCGGCGTCGGGCCACATCATCGCCACGCACGTGAACGACAACCGCGGCTCGCGCGACGACCATCTCGTGCCCTACGACGGTTCGATCGACTGGGCCCGCACGCTGCTGGCCTTCCTCAAAGTGGGCTATGCCGGGCCCTGGACGTTCGAACTCGCCCCGGCGGCCGCGCCCGTGGCCGTGCTGGCGCGCGCCGCGCAGGCCCGCCAGCGCTTCGAACAGGCGCTCGGCATCAACGACGAGCTGATGAGCCAATGAGCATCCCGACCATCTCCATCCACCGCATCGGCGAACACGCCGGCCAGGACGTCCAGATCAAGGGCTGGCTGCACAATCGCCGCTCGAGCGGCAAGATTCACTTCCTCGTGGTGCGCGACGGCACCGGCTTCCTGCAGGTCGTGATGGGGAAGAACGACGTGGGGGAAGAGGCCTTCAAGGCCGCCGACCACCTGTCGCAGGAGACGTCACTCGTCGTGCGCGGCAACGTCCGCGCCGATGCGCGCGCGAAGGGTGGCTACGAACTCGTGGCCTCGGGGTTCGACGTCGTCGGCCAGTCGCACGACTACCCCATCACGCCGAAGGAACACGGCGTGGACTACCTGATGGACCGTCGCCACCTGTGGATTCGCGCCGAGCGCCAGACGGCCATCCTGAAGGTACGCCACGAGGTGGTGAACGCCGTCCGCGACTTCTTCAACAGCGAAGGGTTCATCCTCGCCGACACGCCGATCTTCACGCCGGCGGCCTGCGAAGGCACGACCACGCTCTTTCCGGTGCAGTACTTCGACGACACCACCGCCTACCTCACGCAGAGCGGACAGCTCTACAACGAGGCCAACGCGATGGCGCTCGGCAAGGTCTACTGCTTCGGGCCGACCTTCCGCGCCGAGAAGAGCAAGACGCGCCGGCACCTGACCGAGTTCTGGATGGTGGAGCCTGAGATGGCCTACGCCGACCTGAACGACGTCATCAACCTGGCCGAGCGGCTGGTCACGAGCGTGGTGGCGCGCGTGCTCGACAAACGCGCGGCTGAACTGAAGTTCCTCGAGCGCGACACGACGAAGCTCGAAGCGGTGAAGACGCCGTTCCCGCGCATGACCTACGACGATGCCGCGAGGCTGCTCGTCGAGAAGGGCATGCCCTTCCAGCACGGCACGGACCTCGGCGGCACCGACGAAACGGTGCTCTCGCAGCAGTTCGACGCACCGCTCTGCGTCACGCACTACCCGGCCGCCGTGAAGGCGTTCTACATGAAGTCGGACCCGCAGCAGCCCGACAAGGCGCTCTGCGTGGACGTGCTGGCGCCCGAAGGGTACGGCGAAATCATCGGCGGCGGCCAGCGCCTCGACGACCTGGACATCCTCATCCAGCGCATCAAGGACCACGAACTGCCGCAGGAAGCCTTCGAGTGGTATCTCGACCTGCGCCGCTACGGCACGGTGCCGCACGGCGGCTTCGGCATGGGCATCGAACGCGTGGTCACGTGGATCTGCGGCCTGGAACACCTGCGCGAGACGATTCCGTATCCGCGGATGCTCTACCGGATCTACCCGTAGCGGAGACCGGGCGGTGTCCGGTGTACAGTGAAGGGATGTCTCGAGACGCCGCCCGGCGGCAGTGCTCCTGGTCTCTGCTCCCCGGTCCCTGGTCCCTGCTGTGAAGATTGGTTTCGTTTCCCTCGGCTGCCCCAAGAACCTCGTCGACTCCGAGGTGATGCTCGGCACGGCTGAGCAGGCCGGCCACGAGATCACGACCGATGCCGACGGCGCCGACGTGGTCATCGTGAACACGTGCGCCTTCATCGACCGCGCCAAGCAGGAATCGATCGACACGATTCTCGAGATGGCGGCGAAGAAGAAGGCCACCGGCGGCCGCCTCGTGGTCACCGGCTGCCTGGCCGAGCGGTATCGCGACAGCCTGCAGAAGGAAATCCCCGAGATCGACGCGCTCCTCGGCACCGGCGATGTCCCGAACATCCTCGAAGCGATCCAGCCAGGCTCCACCGCCGCCCGCGCCACCGGCGCCGCCCCGCTGACGTTCTACAGACGCGATCCGCAAGCGCCGAGCGACGCGACGCCGTCGGCCCCGGTTTTCGGCGTCGACCTGCCGACGTATCTCTACGACGCCGCCACGCCGCGACGGCTCGCCACGCCGGGGCACTACGCCTACGTGAAGATCGCCGAAGGCTGCGACTACAAGTGCGCGTTCTGCGTGATTCCGAAGATGCGCGGCCACTACCGGAGCCGCAGCATCGAGTCGGTCGTGGCCGAAGCGCACCAGCTCGCCGCCCGTGGCGTGAAGGAACTGCTGCTCGTCTCGCAGGACACGACGTTCTACGGCATCGACCGCAAGGACCGCGACGCGCTGCCGCGGCTCATCGAGGCGCTCGACCAGGTGGACGGCATCGAGTGGGTGCGCCTGCTCTATCTCTACCCCACGACCATCACCGACGCCACCATCGACGCCATCGCCGCCAGCCGCAAAGTGGTCCGTTACATCGACCTGCCGCTGCAGCATGCGTCCGACGCCGTGCTGAAGCGTATGAAGCGCCCCGGCACCCGCGCCTCCTACGAACGGCTGCTCGGCAACATCCGCGCGAAGATGCCCGACGTGGCCCTGCGCACGACCTTCATCGTGGGCTTCCCGGGCGAAACCGAGGCCGACGTCGAGGAACTGCTGGCCTTCATCACGGCCGTGGGCTTCGACCATGTGGGCGTCTTCACCTACAGCCACGAGGAAGACACCTCGGCCTTCGAGCTCACGGACGACGTGCCGGCGGCTGACAAGACCCGCCGTCAGAAGCGCGTCATGGCCCTGCAGAAGCGCCTGGTCGCGAAGCGCCAGAAGGCGAAGGTGGGCACGCGCGTCCGCGTGGTCGTGGACGGGCCGTCGCCCGAGCATGAGTGGGTGTTCACGGGCCGGCTGCCGGGGCAGGCGCCCGAGATCGACCCGCAGGTCTACCTGACCGAGGCCGATCCGGCCGCACTTTCGCCCGGCCAGTTCCTGGACGTCGAGATCGTCGGCGCCGAAGGCTACGACCTGGTGGCGCGGCCGGTGGCGGCTCTGGACCTCTGACTCTCCCGGATGCTAGACTTAACGGTCCGGTGCTGATCTGGCAAAACCAGAGTGGGCTGTAGCCCACTCTTTTTTGTTTCTGGGTAAGTCGTGCTGCCACTAGAACGGATTCGGGAGCTCGCGGCGGGAATCGCCGGGGCGTACGGCCTCGAGCTGTTCGACGTGACGTACGGGCGTGAAGCCGGCCGGAACGTACTGCGGGTCGTGCTCGACAGGCCTGGCCCCTCGGCCACCGCCGAGGACAGCGTGAGTCTGGAGCATTGCCAGAAGGTGAGTGAAGAACTGAGCGCGGTGCTCGACGTCGACGACGTCGTGCCCGACGAGTACACGTTGGAGGTGTCGTCACCGGGGCTCGACAGACCGCTCCGGTCGCGCGACGACTACCAGCGGTTTGCGGGACGGCTGGCGAAGATCGTCACCGCCGAACCCATTGCCCGGCAGACGGCCTTCGCGGGTCACCTGCGGGGGGTGGATGGCGACGACGTGCTGTTCGAGAACCAGGGCGGCAAGCTGATTCGGCTGCCGCTGGGGCTCATCCGGCGCGCCCGTCTCGAAGTGGAGTTTTGAGGAACATGGCGACCAACCCGTTGATGCAGACCATCGAGGCGCTGGCCAAGGAAAAGGGCATCGAGCCCGGCGTGGTCATCGCCGCGATGGAAGAGGCCTACCTGACCGCCTCGCGCAAGCACTACAAGGCCGGCGAAGACCTGCGCGCCCGCCTGAACACCGACACCGGCCAGATGGAACTCGTGGCGGTGAAGACCATCGTGGCCGAGGTGACGAACCCGGCCATCGAGGTCTCGCTCGAGGAGGCCCTCGGCATCTACGGCAGTGACTCGGGCGTCGAGGTCGGCGACCAGATCGAGTTTCCGCAGAGCACCGAGAAGCTCGGGCGCATCGCCGCACAGACCGCCAAACAGGTCATCTTCCAGAAGGTCCGCGAGGCGGAGCGCGAGAACGTGTTCCTCGAGTTCGACCAGCGCGTCGGCGAAGTGCTCACCGGCCTGGTCAAGCGCTTCGAGCAGGGCGACATGATCGTCGAGATCGGCCGCATCGAGGCGATCCTGCCCCGCAAGGAGCAGTCACGGGCCGAGAGCTACAACCAGGGCGACCGCGTGCGCGCCGTCATTCGCGGCGTGAACAAGAGCGCCAAGGGTCCGCAGGTGGTGCTGTCGCGCACCGACGCTGCCCTGCTCATCAAGCTGTTCGAGCAGGAAGTGCCGGAAATCTACGACGGCACGGTGATGATCCGCGGCGCCGTCCGCGAAGCCGGCGACCGCGCCAAGGTGGCCGTCTACTCGCGCGAGCGCGACATCGATCCGGTGGGCGCCTGCGTGGGCATGAAGGGCACGCGCGTGCAGGCGATCATCCGCGAGCTGCGCGGCGAGAAGATCGACATCGTCGAGTGGTCGGACGACCCCGTGCAGTTCGTGATGAACGCGCTCAGCCCCGCCAAGGTGCAGCGCGTCTCGATCACCGACGACGAGAACAAGGTGATGGAAGTGCTGGTGGAAGACAGCCAGCTCTCGCTCGCGATCGGCAAGAAGGGTCAGAACGTGCGCCTTGCGGCCAAGCTGACCGGCTGGAAGATCGACATCAAGAGCGAAGAAGAGAAGCGCAAGGAAGTCGAAGCGGAGCTCGGCGCCCTCGAAGCGGGTGCGGGTGACGAAGCGGCTGCGGGCGATGATACGGCGGCGGCCGACACGCCGGCGGCCGAGCCGGAGACCGCGCCCGACGCGGGCACGTCCGGCGGCAACGATCAGTAAGCGAGTACGTCTTTTCAGGGGTGACTGTTGGCCACTGTCCGGATCTTCAAAGTCGCAGAGCTGCTGGGCACGACCAGCCAGGAAGTCCTCCAGCTGCTCAAGCAGAACCACGGCATCGAGCTGAAGAGCGCCTCGAGCACCGTGGAGGAGATCGTGGCGCGCCAGTTCGTCGAACGACTGGCGCGGCAGCGGGGCATCGAACTGCCGAAGGGCGACATCTTCTCGGAGACGGCGGTCAAGGCCGCCAAGGCCAAGACGGCGTCCACGAAGAAGGGTCAGGCGCCCGAGCCGCCGAAGCCGACGGGGCCGCCCCTGCCGCCGCCTCGTCTCATTCGCGCGGTGCGTCCGCCGTCAGCGCCCGGGCACGACACGCCCGGACACGATACGCACGCGCCAGCGGCGCACGCGGAGGTCCACGAGCCGGCGCCCGCGGTCGAGGCTCCGCCGGCGGCACCGCCGGCGATGGCCGAGGCGCCCGCCGAGGTGCACCACGAGCCACCGACACCGCCTGAGCCAGAGGTCGTCGCGCCGCCCCCCGCACCGGTCGCCCCGCCGACGATGGCCGAAGCCCCGGCGCCCGGCGCCGAGCCGCAGCCTGAACCCGTGGCAGCGCCTGAGCCCGTGCCGGCACCGGCGCCCCCCATCGCCGCCGCGCCCGCAGCACCGGCCGCGCCGTCGGCGCCACCAGCGCCCACGGGCCGGATCCTGCCGCCCAGCCTCCGGCTGCGCATCGAAGAACCCGGCCAGGCCGTGCCACAGGCGCGTCCGCTGACGCCTGCGAAGCGTCCACCGAGCCAGCCGCCGGCCCGCATCGTGGCGCCACCGCCGCCGCGCCCGCCGGGCTCGGCTCCGGTCCCCGGTATGCGTCCGCCGATGGGCGCGCGTCCGCCCTACCCGGGTGGCCGTCCCTATCCCACGACGCCCTCGGCGCTCGGAGGCCCACGTCCGCTGCCCTCGCAGCCGGTGCGCCCGGGCCAGCCCGGCGTTCCACCGCGTCCCGGTCAATATCCCCAGCGTCCAGGCATGCCGGGTCGTCCGCCGATGGGTGGACGCCCGGGCATGCCGTTCCGCCCCGCCGGCGGTCGCCCCACGGGCGGCCCGCGCCGTGACGGCGGTTCGCGACAGATGCCGGCGCCGCCGCCGGTGGCGCTGCCGCCCATCAGCCGCACGATCACGCTCGCCGAGGGCATGACCGTCAAGGACCTCTCGGACAAGCTCGACGTGCGCGTCAAGGACGTGCTGAAGGTGCTGCTCGATCGCCGGATGATGATGACCATCAACTCGGCGGTCGACATCGACACCGCGCGCGACGTCGCGCGCCACTTCGGCGCCGAAGTCGAGACGCGCAGCTTCGAGGAAGAACTGCTCGAAGTGGCGTCGGAAGCGGCCGACGACAAAGACACGATTGCCCGCGCGCCCGTGGTCACCGTCATGGGCCACGTCGACCACGGCAAGACCACGCTGCTCGACTCGATCCGCACGACGCGGGTGGCCGAGCGCGAAGCCGGCGGCATCACCCAGCACATCGGCGCCTACCTCGTGGGCGGCGTCGGCGAGAAGAAAGACAAGAGCATCGTCTTCCTCGACACGCCGGGCCATGCCGCCTTCACCCTGATGCGCGCCCGCGGCGCCAAGGTGACCGACGTCGTCATCCTCGTGGTGGCGGCCGACGACGGCGTCATGCCGCAGACCCGCGAAGCGGTCGATCACGCCAAGCTGGCGAACGTGCCGATCATCGTGGCCGTCAACAAGATCGACAAGCCCGGCGCCAACCCCGAAGTCGTGAAGCGTCAGCTCGCCGACATCGGCCTGATGCCGGAAGCCTGGGGCGGCACGACGGTATTCGTGGAGGTCTCGGCGAAGCAGAAGACCAACCTCGAGTCGCTGCTCGAGATGATCCTGCTCGTCACGGAAATCAGCGAGCTCAAGGCGAACCCCAAGCGCGCGGCGGCCGGCACGGTGCTCGAAACCAAGCTGGATCGCGGCCGCGGCCCGGTGGCCACGGTGCTCGTGCAGGACGGCACGCTGAACGTCGGCGACAACATCATCGCCGGTCCGGTCGTCGGCCGCGTGCGCGCGCTCATCGATGACCGCGGCCGGCCCATCAAGTCGGCCGGGCCGTCGACGCCGGTCGAAGTGCTCGGTCTCGAAACGCTGCCCTCCCCCGGCGACTCGTTCCAGACGGTGTCGGACCCGGCCAAGGCGCGGCAGATCGCGATGTTCCGTCAGGCCAAGGCCAAGGAGAAGTCCCTGGTCTCCAAGGGCAGCCGCCTGACGCTCGAGTCGCTGCAGGCGCAGATGGCCGACGGCGGCATGAAGGAACTGCCGATCATCGTCAAGGCCGACGTGCAGGGTTCGGCCGAAGTGCTGGCCAGCTCGCTCGACAAGCTGTCGAACGACAAGGTCAAGGTCAAGATCATCCACTCGGGCGTCGGCGCCATCAACGAGTCGGACGTGCTGCTCGCCACCGCCGGCGGCGCCATCATCATCGGCTTCAACGTGCGGCCCGACCGTAATGCGGCGGACATCGCCGAACGCGAGAAGGTCGACATCCGCCACCACACGGTCATCTACAACGTGACCGAGGAAATCGAGAAGGCCATGGCCGGCCTGCTCGACCCGACCTTCAAGGAAGTGCGCATCGGCGCCGCGCAGGTGCGCGACACCTTCAAGGTGCCGAAGGCGGGCGTCATCGCCGGCTGCATGGTCAGCGAAGGGGTCATCACCCGCAAGGGCGACGTGCAGGTGCGCCTCATCCGCGACGGCCAGATGGTGTGGGAAGGCAAACTCGCCTCGCTGCGCCGCTTCAAGGACGACGTCAGCGAGGTCAAGACGGGCTTCGAGTGCGGTATCGCGCTCGCGGGCTACAACGACATCAAGGTCGGCGACGTCATCGAAGTGTTCCAGATGGAACGCTTCGCTTCCACCGTGTAACGATCAGCTTGGCGATGGCAGCCCGACGGGTTGCCATCGCCCGCGCTCCTCTCCCGCCGTCCACGGCATCCGCTGGCTGCTCCCCGCTCCGTTCCCTGTTCCCTGTTCCCTGTTCCCTGACTAAGATCGCCCCATGGCCCTCACCCATCGCGTCGAGCGCGTCGCCGAACAGGTACGCGAAGAGGTCAGCCTGATCCTCGCCACCGAGGTCTCCGACCCCGGCGTGGGACTCGTCACCGTGACGCGCGTGAAGGTCACGCCCGACCTCTCGCTGGCGCGCGTCTACTGGACGCTGCTCGGCGGCCCGGCCGAGAAGAAGAAGACGGCCCAGGCGCTGCAGCGGGCCGCCAAGTTCATCCGGCACCTGCTGGCCGAGCGGCTGGCCCTCCGTCGCGCTCCCGAGGTCGTGTTCCAGTACGACGAAGGCCTCGCCGCGCACGCGCGCGTCGAAGAAATCCTCCACGAGCTGCACGAGCAGGAGGCAGCGCGGGTGCAGGCGGCGCCCGAGGGCGCCCCGTCCGACGCCGCCGCTGCCGCCGCCCCCGCCGCCGATGACGACACGCGCCGTTCCTGATCCGGCGGCCGACCCGGCCTTCGACGAGGTCGTCGCCCGCCTGCGCCAGGCCTCACGCGTCGTCGTCTCCTCGCACGAGCGTCCCGACGGCGACGCCATCGGCTCCGGCATGGCGCTGACACTGGCGCTGCGCGCCATGGGCAAAGACGCGCGCATGGTGATGTGCGACCTGCCGCCTGCCTCCCTGCTGCCCTTCCCCGCCGTCGACGGCCTGTGGGTGACGCGCGCGGTGACCGACACGTTCGATGCCGCCGCGATCATGGAGTGCAGCGACCTCTCGCGCACCGGCGTGAGCGGCCTCGAGCGGTCGCCCGTCCTCAACGTGGATCACCACCCGGGGAACACGCACTACGGCGTGGTGAACTGGGTGAACGAATCGGCGGCGGCCTGCGGCGAGCTCGTGTACGCCCTCGTCCGGGCCCTCGGCGTGCCGTTCACCGCCGAGATCGCCACGCACGTCTATCTGGCCATCCTGACGGACACCGGCTCGTTCCACTTCT